>JAGHZQ010000019.1 GCA_017746715.1 Cyanobacteria bacterium SBLK | reverse complement strand
TAACTTTGTTGACGAAATCTTCGTAGCTTTTCCATAATTGTCTTCGGTAGATGTGGATTTTTGCTTAAATCTCATCATCTACTTTTTCGCAGCGAGGGACTCTCCCTCTCTGCTTTTTTCCTCATTTAGTCTAAACTCCAGTTAGAAGATATATGACAAAAACAGTACGTCGGCTAGACTTGCAAGGGACTTCCCGATCTTTTTCGATACTATGCGGAGTTGCGACTGAACAGAACTTTGAATTTGGGTTGTATGGCTCTCTAGTTTAATGAGATTAATTAGAGGTGCACTCAGAACTCAAGTTTCAGTTGTATGGCTCCCAGAATCGCTATTAAGGGAAATTTTGCTTTCTTGCGATGTACTGCTTTTGGTCGGCGAGACAGATAGGAAAGTAACAGCTTTGTTTACCTCTCGTACTGATTTACTCGTACCGATTTAACGGTTGTACTTGTTGATTTAGTCTTACCACTCTAGCCTTGTTATTGGCTGATTCAGACTTGGCTGTTTTATCTGCCAGGGAAGCATCTTTTCTTGACTGCTTCAATTATTAATTTAGCAGGTTTTTGGGTAGAATTCCGAATCCGAAACAAAACTTTACTTTAACAAAAGATAATTCTGATTTAGGATTAAATACTGAACCGAAATACTCAAAACCAGAGCCTTTTCTTCTAGACTTGCTCGCTTTTCTCTATCATTCTTCGAGTTTTCCTTGGGGTCTTCGTAATGCAGGAAATTTACTTTTCCCGTTAAGTCGAGGACTTTCCCTCAGATTTTCAGCTTAGAGAATAAGAGCGTTCTGGTAAGAATAGCTCTGGTTTTTTGAGATGGGCATAGGATACCCGGAAATTGAAACAGCTTAGATATTTAACCAAGTTGGCATACGCAGAGTGTTTGACTCTGTTACTATCATTTTTGCCGTTTTTTGAAGAAGGTTTTGTCCCTTCAATTTCCACATTATCACTCCTTGGGAATCTGTTTCGCGATCGCAAACAAACTTTACGAAATTCCGAGCGATCGCAACAGAAACGATAAAAAAGATTGCCTTAAGCTCGATGAGGAGAACGATAAAAAGGCTTTTTCACCACAATAGCGGGGTGGGTTTTACCGCGAATTTCCACTTCGAGGGGCGTTCCTTTTTTCGCCAAACGCTTGGGAACATAAGCTAAAGCGATCGCTTTACCCAAAGTTGGCGATAGGGTACCGCTCGTCACTTCCCCCACCTTTTCTCCCTCGGCAACGATGGGATAGCCGTGACGGGCGATGTAACGCCCCTGCATTTCCAAACCGATTAACTTGCGATCGAGACCGTTTTGTTTTTGTTGCTCTAAAACGTTTCGTCCGATAAATTCTCCTTTGGTGGGCAAATGAACCAACCAACTCAACCCCGCTTCTAAAGGGGTGGTGCTGTCGGTGATATCCTGTCCGTAGAGCGCCATCGCCGCTTCCAAGCGTAACGTATCCCGCGCCCCCAACCCGCAAGGCACGACCCCAGCCGCGAACAGCGATCGCCATAACTGCCGCCCTCCTTCAGGAGAGAGCATGATTTCAACGCCATCCTCTCCCGTGTAGCCGGTACGGGCAATAAAAACCGACTCTCCTGCGATAGATGCGTTGAGATGTTCGAAAGCGTTTAAAGACTCAATATCTCCCTCGACCAAGGGTTTGAGCATGGCGATCGCTTCAGGACCTTGAACTGCCAACAAGATCTTCTCTTGAGAAACATCTTGCAAGGTTGCACCCGATTCTTCCAAATGCGCTAACATCCATGCTTTGTCCCGCGATCGCGTGGCGGCATTAACGATCGCTACCCCATGTTGCCACCCGGCTTCATCTTCCCCTTGGTAATAGATGATGACATCATCGATGATACCCCCGCGAGCATTTAACAGTACGGTATATTGTGCCTGTCCTGCTTGCAATCGCTCCATATCGGAAGGAAAAAGCGGTTGGAGATGGGAAAGTAGGTTTTGTCCTTTGAGGATAAATTTGCCCATGTGGGAAATATCGAACATTCCTACCCGCGATCGCACGGCGGCGTGTTCCTGTTTGAGTCCGGCAAACTGTACGGGCATTTCCCAGCCGGCAAAGCCCGTAAAACGCGCCCCCAGTTCGGAGATTTCCTCAAAGAGTGGAGTTCTGGCAAGAGTTTTGGATGTAGCCACGGGTTGTATTTATTGCAAATCGACTGTCTTCATCCTACCCGAGGTTATTTTAATCGCATACCTGCCTTTACTGAATGACAATATTTACCCTTGGAGCGCTTTTTTCTTCTTTGAGTCTCTTTCTGGTCTGTATTCTGTGGAAATATTATTGACAATTTACTTTTTTATTCTCATCATTTTTTTAGATGCACCTTCATGATACTTGCCGAGCATCAAGTTTTTGCCATTGTATCGCTGCAACTGTCATTAAACTATAGGTCATAATAATTGCCAAAATTGAAAGCTCTCCGAAGAACCAATCAAATCCCAAACCTTCCCCCAGCCAAAATGTTCCGAGGGAAATCAACAATACCCCGGCTCCTAATTTAATTAATACTTCGGGAATATTTGATAAGTAATTATGCAAAATTGCAATGATAATAATAGAGAGTAACAGTGCTGCGATCGCGCCACCAATCGCCTCAGACCACGATTGAGAAGCCAATCCTAAGGTAATGACTAGAATTGCAATTTCAAGAGTCTCTAAGAGGGCGCTTTTAGTGACAATCCAAAAGTTAAGAACATTGAAATTTGTCGTCTCGTCATCTAGAATAATTCCTTCCGCATCGAGAGGAGCGTCAGACATCCAACCCGCACGCTTATTTTGAACTTGACGGCGGATTGATTTGCGCGTCCATCTCAACCCGAAAATGATTAAAATCGAGCCGATCGCAACTCGGAGGATATCGAGGGGAATGACTTGTAAAATTTGGCTGAACGGGAAGGAAATAACCGCAATTCCCAAAATACCAATAACACTTCCCCAGAGGGCTTCTCTGACATAACCAGAGCGAGCGATCGCGTAAGCAATAACGACAAGTTCTAAAAATTCAACAAACGAGCCTGCCGCAGATGCAGCCAAAACATTTACATTCATTTTTTCCTTTCCAACTTGTTTGAGCTCGTCAGTATTTCCTGACAATGATTGAGTATTCTCACCACAACTTTACCATCAGAATAAGTTTCAGAACTCAAATCGAGTCAATCTTTATTTATTTTTCTGAATTGCTAACAACTTTGTAAATAATGCCTCATAGCGATCTAAAGCAGTAGAAAAGGAGTAAGTTGCGATCGCATGCTTGCGGCTGTTTTCTCCTAACTGTTTAACGCGATCGCGATCGCCGTATAAATCTCGAATTGCTGCGGCTAGAGCTTGGGGATCTTCTGGAGAAACGACCAGACCTCCCTCGCTTTCACGAATGGCATTAGCTGCCGTTCCCGTGTTGGGAACTGAGGCAATAATTGCCCGACCGCTTGCCAATAAAACTTGAATTTTTGAGGGCATATTAAAGGAAATGACATTACTCTTTTGTACGACTAAACCGATATCTGCCACCGATAGCATTTCCGGCAATTTTTCTCGCGGTTGAAACGGTCGCAAAGTAACATTTTTCACCTCTTTTTTCTGGCAGTATTCTCGTAACTTTTCCAAGGCTCTTTCTTCTCCAACAATAACCACTGCAATATCGGGTATATCTTTTAAATATGTCGCCGCATCGATAACGGTTTCTAAGCCTTGGGTTAAGGCAATATTGCCGGAATACAAAACAATAAACTTTTCTTCTAAGCCATTCTCGCGGCGAAAATAGTTATTATCTTTAGGCAAAGGCTTAATAAAATCTACATCAACCCAGTTAGGAATTAGAGTAATTTTTTCCTCCGGCACATCCTTTCCTAATAAATTCTCGGTAAATCCTCGAGAAATCACCGAAATATTCGTCGCCGTGCGATAATTATATTTTTCTAGTTGCGTAAATATTTTGATGGCAATTTTTGACGTTAATAAACCGACGTGAACCGCCGCATCGGGTAAAATATCTTGGAGATTTAAAATCGTCGGACATTTATAAATCCAACCCAAAATTGAAGCGGGAATCCCGACAGGCAAGCCCGGCACTGTTAAAATCAAAATATCCGGTCGCCGATTGTATTTCCCGAATAAGGCTTGAAAGAAGCTCAAAACCATGAAACTGAGTTCAAATAAGGCGCGATTAAAAAATGTTCGTTTTTGGCTCGATCGCACGTAACACCGTTGGATCGTAACGCCATTCCTTTCCTCAGCCAGATAAAGTTTGCCGCGATACTCCTCATAAATCTCACTTTTCGGATACCAAGGAACTGCGGTCACGACTCGCACTTCATGGCCGCGTTTAACCAACCCCTCGGCCAATTCCGTCATTAGAGGAGCAATACCGATGGGTTCGGGATAATAATTGTAGGAATATAGTAAAATTCGCATTATTTGACTGGTTTCTCAAAAAATCTGGGGTCTATCTTCCCTTGTACTCTCTTTTGCGCCTTCTGCAATCCCCAGTAACGGAAAGTTAAGGATTCCGTTAACCTCAAAATTGCGCGGCATAATAGGGGCGAGTCCAATTTGACTGGAGGGAAAATGTACTGGTTAAAATTTAAGAAAATATTTACTATCTTCATTCTCTTGGCGGTGTTTGGGTTTACGGCTTGTTCGTCCTCCTCATCTTCAGAGTTTGCCCGAGCAGACCGAGAAAGCCGCCAGCAGGATATCGCGACGACACCCGTATCCCCAAGCCCCCAAGCCTCAGCTTCTCCGAAAAAGACCCTCAATCAAATTCAAAAAGAAAGCAGCAAGCGAGGCGCTAGTGCCGTTGCTGATAATGCGATCGCCGGAGGAAAGTTTAATCAATTTTTCCCCAAACCCGGTAATGGTTATGATGTGGTCTATACCCAAGAAAAAACGGGATTTGCCCAAGCCAAGTGGAAAAAAGGCGGTAAGGAACTCGCCGTTATTTCTATTTCCGATACGGCGAGCACCCCTTCAGCAACAAAAAAATACGCTAGCAGTACAAGCGCGATTAATGGATTTCCTTCCGTCAAGCAAGGGAGTAAAGGAACGGGCGTTCTCGTTAGCGATCGCTTTCAAGTGAAAGTTCTCTCCCGAGATGCGGGTTTTGCCGAGAGCGATCGCAAGGCTTTATTAGAAAGGTTCGATCTCGTCGGTTTACAAAACCTCGCCAAACCCGCTAATGTTGCCCCAACGCGACAAGTTAAAAAAGAAACCAAAAAAGAATTTAAAGACGTACAAAAAGAAAGCAGCACGCGCAACGCAACCGCCGTCGCTAAAGAAGCCATTCAAGGCGCGAAATTCAACAAGTTCTTTCCCAAGCCCGGGAATGGTTACGATGTTGTTTTCTCCCAAGAAAAACAAGGTTTTGCTCAAGCCAAACTGAAGAAAGGCGGTAAAGAGGTGGCCGTCCTTTCAGTTTCCGATATTGCCAGCACCCCCGCTTCTGCGAAAAAATATGCCAGTAGCAAAGAAAAAATTCAAAGTTATCCCGTCGCCAAACAAGGAAGTAAAGGAACGGGGGTTTTAGTGAAAGATCGCTTGCAAGTCAAAGTCCTGTCTCGAAATACAAGTTTTACCGAGAGCGATCGCAAAGATTGGTTGCAAAAATTTAATCTTTCTGGGTTGGCCGGATTGGTTAAATAATCTTGAGTTACCCAAACAATTCATAAAAACTGGAGAAAATCATGAGCAAACCTTTTTACGAAATTGTCGATAATCTTCCCACCGGAAATATTACGGTTAAAGCCTTAAATGCCCTCGATTTTATCGCTCCAGGAGAATGGGAAAATATTGTGGGTTTTAAAAACACGATTCGCCAAGTGACGGGAGAAGATGATGACGATCTCATTCATCAAATTGGCGAGCGGGTAATTTGGCTCTACAATGACAAATCGGAAGGCTATCAACGGGCAATGTGGTTGTATCAAACCGTCGATAATGCCGATACGGCATTGGGAGCAGCCGCGTTAGCGAATAAGGTCGGTGAAAAAATTGGTTTCTTGGGCTTTTTAAATAAAGTTACCCCCAAAGCTGACAAAGCCCAAAGTATCGATCTCAGTTTAAAAGTTGTGGTCGAGTTATTGGCATTTTGTTCGATTAACGGAATTCCGGGAGATAATATCGGCGATTTTGTCAAGTCTTTGGCCGATTATGGTGGCGAATCGATTATGCGAATGGCTGCTTTAATCTGCTTTGATGCCATGATTCCTCTCGGTCCCGATTTTATCCAAAAAGCAGGCGAAGTCATTGAAGGATTGAGCACTAGCGAGTTAGAAAATCACCCCACATTTGGGAAAATTGGCGAAATGATTCCGGGGGGAAGTTCTTCGGGTAAATTGTCTTTTATCGGCAATAGTTTTAGTTCGGTCACGAGTTGGATGGGGAATTTTGTCGAGTCTAAAGGATTAACCGTTGAAGGCATTACCGGACAGTTGAGCAACTATGTTGAAATTGCCGATGATAAGCTCGATTATTTGGCCGCATTCCTCGATATGACCACTAATTATTACGAGCATACGGGAACGCAAACTGTCGCTAAACATATCATCGATCGCGCTTTTGCTGAAATTTAATTGCTGTAGGGGCGTTGTTGACAACGCTCCCCACTCTTGAATTTTGAATTGATAATTTTGAATTGATTTATTGACCGATACCGCAGCGATTTAAACGGTCTGCTAAAATACCCGCGTGCTTCCACCAAGAGAGACCCCCCACCCAAGACCGAGAGGGTAAATGTCCGAGGGGCGATCGCAAATTAAAGCGCAAATAAGCATGATTTTTCACATCGTGGACCGGCCAGCCCACTTGCTGGCAAAATAGATCGTATTCTTGCCCCGAGGCTTCGTAAATTTGTTTTTGAACCCGCAAGCCAAAGCGTCCCTTACTCGAGCTAAACCAGAGATAATCGATCGCTCTTAAATCTTGACAGGGTAATCGTTCGATATCTTGATTAAACAAATACGTTCCCGCTCTTTTGCCGGCCAATTCGCAGAAAATATCCCTCGTTTCGAGATCGGCTTCCTGCCAGCGTTTCCGAGACAGGAGGTTTTTTAAGTGAGTATAATCGATGCGGACGCGAGATGCTTCCTCCTCTCCCGATAATTTTAAGCGCAAATCCTCCATCTCCACTTCCTCTGCGGCACTTTCCTGTCTCGGCATCAATCCTGCTTGCGTTTTATGAGGCTTAGAAGTGGGTGGAACTGAGAGGTTGAGGGTCGGTTGCTGGGGATCGGCGATCGACTGTTTGGGGGTCGATCGCCGTCGGATCTGGGTCGTCGGAGATGGGGCAATCGGTCGATTTCCGGCAGGAATTTTACCGATTCCCCGCATGACTTCCTCGGCAGATTGGGCGCGCTGGCGTAAAGAAGGCTCGACTAAACGATTTAAGACTTTGGTTAATTTAGGACTGACCCGCACCCCTTCCGGGATGCGATCGCGCCATTTCCAGCGCTCCTCAATGACATCGAAGAGATCGTCGGGATGCGCCCCCACCAATAAATTCAAACACGTTGCCCCCAAACTGTAGAGATCGCTGGCGGGCAAGACTTTTCCTCGCATTTGTTCTGGGGACATAAACCCCGGCGTGCCGATAATCGTCGCCCCACCCATCATTGCCGTTCCGGTAAACAGTCGCGCTACCCCAAAATCGATGAGTACCAGTTGCCCGTTTTCCTGGCGCTGCATGATATTTTCCGGTTTGATATCGCGATGGATGACTCGGCGATCGTGGATAAACTTTAAAACCGGAAGTAAATCTCGCAAAAGTCGCCAGATTTTTTCTTCCTTGTCGGTGGCATTTTGCCATAATTCGGCAGCGAGGGAAAAACCGTCAATATATTCTTGCACTAAAAAAAGATAACCTCGTTCTTCAAAATAAGCGTGCAGGGCAGGAATTTGAGGATGTTCGCCCAATTCGCTCAACCGGACGGCTTCCTGCCGAAACAAATCCATTGCTTTTGCCGTGACTTCCGGTGTTGCCTGTTGCAGGTAGAGTTGTTTGATAACGCAGGTGGGATGCTTGGGAAAATGCTCGTCAATCCCCAAAAAAGTGCGCCCGAATCCCCCCTGACCCAACGCCTTTAACGCCCGATAGCGCTCTTTGAGAAGCAAGGGAGAACCGCAGCCGACACAGGTGCGATCGCTTTTTTGGTTTTTGGGTCGGGGGCATTCGGGGTTGAGACAATAAGCCATAATGGGGTTATGGGTAATGGGTTAGCATTCAAGTCCACTTCTTTAATTTTATGGTAGGTAATTCCTCTAAATTCGACCGTTCCCCCGCGATCGCGCCTCTCAAGGCGATCGCGAACAAGGTTTCGCCACTTAACATCGTACAAATGGAAAATATCGCCAAGATTTACGGGAGTGGGGATGTGGAGGTTCGCGCCTTGGATAGCGTGAATTTAAGCATAGAATCTGGGGAATATTGTGCCATTATGGGACCTTCCGGTTCGGGAAAGTCAACCTTAATGAACACCATCGGCTGTTTGGACAGTCCTTCCCAAGGAACTTATCTCCTCGATCGCGTGGATATGTCTTCTCTCAACGACGATCGCCTTGCAGAAATTCGCAATCAAAAAATCGGTTTCGTTTTTCAGCAGTTTCACTTATTGCCTCAGTCTTCAGCTTTAGATAATGTTATTTTACCGATGATTTATGCAGGAATCTCCCGAGGGGAACGCCGCGATCGCGCCGAAGACGCTCTCGTGCGGGTGGGTTTGCGCGATCGCCTCTACAATAAGCCCAATCAACTCTCCGGGGGACAGCAACAACGGGTAGCGATCGCTCGGGCAATTGTCAATCATCCGGCAATTTTACTGGCAGACGAACCCACCGGAGCGTTGGATTCTCGCACGACGGCGGAAATTTTAGACTTATTCGGCGAACTCAACTCATCGGGGATGACGGTGGTCATGGTCACTCACGAAACAGAAGTTGCCAAGCAAACCCAGCGCGTTGTTTGGTTAATGGACGGACGAGTCATACACTCCCATCTCACTCCCGATGAAATGTTAGAAATTGCCGTACATTAATCAGTCACCAACTCTCAACTGTCAACTGTCAACTCTCAACTGTCAACTCTCAACTGTCAACTCTCAACTGTCAACTGTCAACTCTCAATTATTCAATGATTTTTCGCGATCGGTGCAATCTCCATTTAACAGCCGTAATGCTAACCCTTTTTTTTATCGGGTGCGCGACACCTACAGGCGATCGCTCGGAAACGACAGTCCAAATTCAAGCTCTTTCTCCTATTGATTTAGAGTCAGAATGGAAGATTTCTCTGCCGCAAGTCGATCGCCAATATCAAAACGATTGGACGCAGGAATTAGAAGCAGAATTTCAACGACGCGCCCGAGTTGCCATTGAATATTATGCGGGAAAAGACTATGGTCCGACCTTTGGAGAACGGGAAAAACAGGCTTATCCCCTCGCTATGTTAGACTTTCTGGCAGGCAATCGCAAAAAAGCGATCGCCGCGCTGCAAGCAGAAGATGAAGAAGCGGAAAGACACCAACATACAGAAGGCATCGATCTCTACTATTCTTTTACCTTAAAAGGACAAATTCGCAAATATTTTCTCTTTGGCGATCTCCTCGATCCCGCCTATAAAGAGCGAATGTTTATTGCTGCTAAAAAATGGACCGAACGAGACCCTTTAACCCGTCCCCACCCCATCCACGGACGTGGCGATCGCAGTTTGGAAGGATGGGATATTAAGAAGATGGGAAACTGGGTCGAAGATCGCAATACTGACAACCTTCGCGCCATGCGAGATATTTCCGTTTATCTCATGGCAGAAGAGACGGGAAATGAGGAAACTCGACAACTTTACAAGCAAAAAATCCGGCGCTATGTTTGGACGCTTTATCATATTGGTATGGGAGAATGGGACTCACCCATTTATCACGGTCACACCTTTGCAACCTATCTCAATTTATACGATTTTGCCAAAGATCCGGAAATGAAAGTCTTAGCAAAATCTGCCCTCGATTGGCTTTCTGCAGCTGCCGCAGTAAAATATTATCGGGGTGGATGGGCCGGACCCAATAAACGCGATCGCAATAGTAATGCTGTTTATTTATCGGATGCAGCGCGATTATTTTGGCTCTATTTTGGCGATGTTCCTCAAGATAATCCCAAACCCGATCGCGATTCTCTTCATGTGATTACCAGTGCTTATCGTCCCCCTCAAGCTGTTATTGCCCTCGCAAGAAAACAGTTTGCAAAACCTGTAGAATTATTGGCAGCAAAACCCGTTTATGAAAATTGGAAACAAGGGGGAGAAGATCGACCGGGATATTGGGAAACGACTTTTTTCGGACATCACTATCAAATGGGGAGTATTGTTTCTGGTTTTCCCGATAGAGATGTAGGACCCTTTAAATTGATTGCCGACAACCCGGATCGCGGTTCCGATATGTTTGTGGTTAATACGGGAGGAGAATGGGTCAAAGAAGGGAAAAAACCGAGGGATGAGATCGCACAATTTCGCAATCTCTTAATTTGGTTGCGTCCGGTTGACGATACGCCTTTTTTCTTCCAAATTCCTAAAACAGCAAAAGCTGAAATTGAAGAAAACATTTGGTTTTTCCAACTCGATCGCACTTGGATCGCCTTGCGTCCTATTGGTTTGGATAACTATAGGGAAATCACCATTGAAGATAAAAGATATCAACGACGTTATCGTGACGAGATAACCTTAAAAGCCGAAATCAACGGCGATCGCTATGCCGGATTTGCCTTAGAAGTTGGCGAACCCGAAACGCACGGAAACTATGCAAAATTCAAGCAAAATGTCAAGCAAAAAAGTCAGTTGGATATAGGAGACTTATCGACGGGAACGGTAGAATTACAAGGAATTCTCGGACAAACTTTATCTTTAACTCATCGCGATCGCCTTCCTATCGCCCGCAGAAAT
This sequence comes from Cyanobacteria bacterium SBLK, assembly GCA_017746715.1. Taxonomy (GTDB): domain Bacteria; phylum Cyanobacteriota; class Cyanobacteriia; order Cyanobacteriales; family Spirulinaceae; genus CCY15215. Next base: position 3,429 of record JAGHZQ010000019.1, on the reverse strand, counting down.
GGCAAGGTTTATAACTGGTTCAACCATTTTGAACTTTATCGATCGCTTCCCGATGGAATTCCCATCGATCTCGGTTGGAAACAAGGAACATTACGAGTAGAAGCGGGTGGCAAAACCTTTACCAGTATTTTCCCCGAAAGTTCAAAATAAAGCCGATCGGACATTGACCGCAGAGCGTTGAGTTTTGACCGCGATCTGTTCTGTAATCCACTCAGCAGAGGCATATTTAGCAGTTTTCAAGTTTTTCGCGGGGGGTTGCTCTGCCGCGATCGCCCCTAGGAGTTCTTCAAGGAGGTTCTCCGGTCCCTTCTTACTCCCTAAAATAATCGGTCGATCGAGGGATGGTAATTCTAGCCAATGGAAATTTGTTGCTCCCACTGTTGCAAAGACCTTAATGATGTCTTGCCCTTCTTGGTATCCGTTCGGTAGATTGGCTTGCAGGGGCAGCAATTCCTCTTGTCCCGAGTCAAAAGTGATAAAGTTTCCTCCACTATAGGGATAAACTTGCTCGATACTCCAATCGGGTTGGATGGCGAGGATGGTGACATTGAGGGGTTGAGAGGAATCGTTGCGGATACGCACGAATACCCATTCACCCACCTTGAGGGTTGGTGTATTGCCGGGATCGGTCAATGGTTGGGGTTCTGGTGCTTCAACGGGATCGTAGTCTGTTTGCATTCCGGCTAACTCTACGGTAAAAGCGAGTTTTTTTCCCGGTAAATTTGATTTGTGATAGTAATTGTCAAGCTGTTGGACGGCACGATATTTAGCTAAATGAACCAAGCGCATCACAACCCTCGCCGCCGCATCGGCATCACTAACCTCGAGAGCGGGTCGCACGTTTTTAAGGGGCGTACCGCTCGGATCTCCAATTTCGTACTCACCTTTTGCATTTAAACTGATTTGGTAATTAGCGACTTCATCTTCAGAGGCCAATTCGAGCCAACCTCGAGCAGTTGCGATCGCTTCTGAGAGCGTTTCCCATGCTTGAGATTGAATTTTATAAATATCTGGTGGTAATTCTGGTTCTGTTTTGGAGAACAGACGTATTTTTTGAACTAATTTAAGAGAACGAGGATGAATGAACAGCGCTCGATCGCCTTGTTTGATGGGTTCATTGCTAAAGATTTCTCTGAGTTCGGACCAAGATTGGGTTGCTCCGAGTTCGGTAATTTCAGCGAAAGCCAGTCGCTGTTGAACTGAGGTAAAATCTGTCGTGTTATGGGGATAAATCGCAAACTGCGCGCCTTGGCGAAGACCTTGAGCTTGACCGGCATTGAGTAAAAGTCGTTGATTGGCTTCGATTTTAATGATATTAACGGTATTCTCAATCGAGGCGCGATCGCAACCCAAAACAATGCGATCGCCTTCTCCTTCGAGTTGGGGGGTTTGCCTTTCAAACTGGCTATTTATCTTGGCAAAGATGCGATCGTGAAGGACTTTATAAGTGAGTCCGGGTTCAAGGGAGTAGAGGGAGTCGAGCAACCAATAAGTGAGAACCCCGTTACGTTCTTTACCATCGAAGGAATATTCAAAAGCCAACTCATTTTGACGACAAGCGGCTAAGAGAACATAGCCTTTAGGTTGAGGCAGCCAACCACTTCCGAGAGTGAGGTTGCGAGTTTCTAGTGGGGTTAGAGCTTCCCAAGTTTGGGTTAATTCTGCCTCAGTTGCAACGAGACTTTCGGTTGGTCTTTCTGTCGTATCGATGGTGTCTAATCCTCGAATATCGCAGTCATTTCCTCGTGTAGCCCCTCCGGAATGACAACTATCGAGGACAAGGGTAACAATTAATCCTTTATCCACCATTCTTTCGAGAAGTTTGGCTAATTCAATGTCTCGGAGATAGCGTGCGGTAGCATTGCCAATATTGGTGGGAACGAGGGTTTCATCAATCCCTTTTTCTCCTTTAAGTTGGGGATAGTTAGTTTTGGCACGACCGCCATGACCGGAATAATGGATGTAGAGCTGGTCGCCGGGTTGAGCAATGTCTGTCAGATGAGCGAACATCGCCACCATATTTTCGTAGGTTGGCAACTTTTCTGGGGGTTCCGGGGGTTGGGGTTGACCGATGTTGGAGGCTGTCAGGCTGAAGATGCGATCGTCTGGGACTTTGAGTTTGAGTTTGAGGAAGTCGGCGACGTGGTTGATATCGCGGACGCATCCACCGAGATTTCCGTAGGAACTTCTGTCGGAGAGGTAGTGGTCAATACCTATGAGTAGGGCGTATAAGTTTGAATGTGGCATTAGTAACTGATAGCTTTTAGATAAAGGATTATGATTGGGCAGATTAAGGAATGCGATCGCAGAGATTGCGATCTGCATCGTCAACATCAGGATGATACTTTAGGTAATATCTAACTGTTGTGCAGGCTTGTGCAGTCAATCTAGGCAAAGGAGGAAATTGCCATACCCTTGCCGTATTATCTATGGAGGCGGTGACAATTGAGTTACCATCGGGGCTAAAGATGGCACTGGTGATATTACGCTGATGTCCTGGAAGTATAGCGAGCATTACACCTTTGAGGTTCCAAAGTCTTGCTCTACTACCACTTGAGGCAGTGACAATGAAATTGCCATTGGGACTGAAGGTAGCACTAGTGACTACATTCTGATGATCCTTAAGTATAGCGAGCAGTTTACCTTTCAGGTTCCACACTCTTGCCGTATTATCAGAAACGGTAACAATGGTGTTGCTATCAGGGCTGAAGGTAGCACTCTTCAGATCGCCCCGATGTCCTTGAAGTGTAGCAAGCAGTTCACCTTTGAGGTTCCACACCCTTGCCGTATTCTCATTCGTGTGAGAATTTTCAATTACATTAGAAACAGGAGGGGGTACAAAATCGTAGTGAGGTATGAATGATGAAGTGGTGACAATGGTTTTGCCATCAGGGCTGAAGGTGGCACTGCTGACTTCATCTTGATGTCCTTGAAGTGTAGCAAGCAGTTCACCTTTGAGGTTCCATACCTTTGCTGTTTTATCACTTGAAGCCGTGACAATAGTTTTACCATCAGGGCTGAAGGTGGCACTATTAATCTCACGCTCATGCCCTTGAAGTGTAGCGAGTAGTTCGCCTTTGAGGTTCCATACCTTTACATCATAATATGAAGTGGTGAGAATGGAGTTGCCATTAGGGCTAAAGGTGGCATTGTTGACAGTATCTTGATGACCTTGAAGCGTAGCGAGTAGTTCGCCTTTAATGCTCCACACCCTTGCCGTATCATCATCTGAGGCAGTGACAATGAAGTTGCCATTGGGGCTGAAAGTGGCATTGTTGACATTATCCTGATGACCTTGAAGCGTAGCGAGTAGTTCGCCTTTAATGCTCCACACCCTTGCCGTATCATCATCTGAGGCAGTGACAATGAAGTTGCCATTGGGGCTGAAAGTGGCATTGTTGACATTATCCTGATGACCTTTTAGAGTCG
>JAGHZQ010000018.1 GCA_017746715.1 Cyanobacteria bacterium SBLK | reverse complement strand
TGGCTCTCAATGCTTTGCGTCAGGAAACTACTCTCAAACGCAGTTTGCGACAAAAGCAAAAACGGGCTGCTATGAATAATGATTATATGACCACCATTCTCAAATCCTTTTGTCAAGCGTGATTTAGATGCTCTTACCCTGTAATTTCATCTTGTTTTCTATTAAGTCGATTAGGTGATGCGATCGCTACCGAACTTAGAATAGTTTGGGTGCTATACTTTGGATGAATTAAAGCAATCTCTCTGAAGGATTGAAAAATAGACGATGTATAAAACAGTTGACCTGTCCGAACATATCGTTTAAACTGGCTGAGTTGGAGTCATTAACATGGGAATACTGCGGGTGAGTCCTTGAGCAAAGATTGAGAGTGCTTGGTGTTTCTCGTAAATTTCAATTAAAGTATTAAGGCGAGTTCGCCAAATATCTGTATTTTGATAGTTTTCAAACAAGATACGAGCTATTAATTGGGTATCATCTGAGCTTATTTCATCTTGATTTTCGATGCGATCGAATCCCTGATTCAGAGATTGAATTCCTTCTTGCTAAGAATTAAGACCTAGGAGAGCGATGGCACGATTAAAAAAAATACTTGAGTCCTTATATCCTAACTCAATTGCGTTTTTGCAAGATTCTAATGCTTTCTCATATTGACCTAAGATATCTGAACTCCAACTTTTTTGAAACCAAGCCCAAGCATATTCTGGCTCTATTTGTATTGCTTTATTATAAGATTCAATAGCTTCTTTATACCGTTTTAATCGATCTAAAATATCTCCCCCGTAAAAACCATTCTCAAACCACCATAAGTTTGTCGCAAGCGTCGCAATAGGTCCAACATTTCCATTGCTTCTTTTTTGTCCATTTGACGCAACATATGGGGCATTTCATCCCAAAAGAAAATCAAGCGATCGCCCTCTCGCGCTTCGAGCAAATCCTCAATTGTTCGCGTTAACAAAATCTTCCAATGAGAAGCCGCAATATCGGGGAGTTCGATCCCCAATTCCATCCCTTTCAATTCAAAATCGGTCAGATTTCTTAACACTTCCCGTGCTTTTCCTGCCGTGCGTTTATATTGGCTCAAATACTGTTCTACATCTTGCAAAACTGCTTGTACGAATTCCAAAGGAGAACCCAGATCCTCAACATTGCGAAGAACGATCAATTTGTTCTCTGGCGGATACGCCGCCATTTTACGAATGACGCAGGTTTTTCCCATGCGACGTTCCACACTCAAAATGAGACTTTGCCGTTCTAAAACGCGCCATAATCGTTCGATTAGGCGATCGCGCCCAATAATTTCATCGGGTGCAATTTCACCCCCCAGATTTGCTCGCATTTTGTATCCTCCAATACTATCTCTAGAGTAACGCGATCGCTTTCCCAATATCCCGGATAAAATGTGAAGAGAAAAGGTGACAATTCCGTAATTCTACGCGATCGCACGATTTTTTTTCGCTCGATTCTATAACTCGCGGCCAGAAAAGATTAAAATATTATAAAAATTTAGAATAATAAGACCTTGTTAGTATCAATTTTACTCATTACCGGGAGCTTGGGGTGGTTTGTCAGCGCGATCGCGGGAGGGGGAAGTTCTTTAATTTTGATCCCCGTCGTGAGTCTTCTATTGGGCACCGCAGCCGTCCCCGCAACGATTACCATTGGTGCATTATTCGGGAACGTCGAACGGGCGACTATTTATTGGGATAAAATTAACTGGAAAGTCGTGCGCTGGGAGATTAGCGGCACGTTAATCGGCGCTTGTTGGGGAGCATTTACCCTCACTCGATTAAAAATAGAATGGTTGAGTTTATTACTGGCTTTCTTCCTCATTTGTTCCGCCCTAACCTATCTTTTTCGTAAGGATGGAAAAATCTTTCCCGTGCGGAGTTGGTATTTTTTACCTGCCGGTTTGTTCTACTCTTTCCTCTCGGGTTTAATCGGCAGTATGGGACCGATTTTGACTCCCTTTTATCTCAGTTATGGCTTGGAAAAAGAAGAATTGCTCGCCACCCAAGCCATGAACCGCGCTATTCTCCAAGTCGTTAAAGCGATCGCTTATACCGTCTTCGGCATTCTCACCCTCCCTTATTTAGGTTATGGAATCCTCTTGGGTTTAGCTGCATTTCCGGGAAACTGGCTGGGACATTTAATTGTAGAAAGAATTAGCAAAAAGCGCTTTCGACAAATCGTTATCTGTTTTGTTTTATTCAGTGGCGTTCTTTTGCTCTACGAACAACACGCCGAAGCCCTCCTGCGATAAAAACGCGATCGCCAACCATAAAATAAAACGCTTGCGATCGGGACTCAAAAGATTTGACTATCGCTATTGCGAAGAGTGAGTAAACATACCTTATCCATCCCTCGAGTAAAGCTATTTTTTCATGGAATTAATGTAAAAAATAAATACACCCAAAAAACTCTTCACGAGATTCTCATTCTTTTTTTTCAGAGTTGGCCTAGAATTTAGTCGTTTGTCCGATCGCCCGTACATCTACTCGAGGAAACTATGAGATTATCGGAACTTTCTCTTTCCCTATTAGAGCGTCTCGGTTTGGCCTACTGGATCGAACTCAGAACGGATGCCCCTGAATGCTTGTATTATTTCGGACCCTTTCCCCATGCCAAAGAAGCCGAGCAAAATTTACCCGGATATCTAGAAGATTTAGAACGAGAAGGTGCCAGAGATATTAAATATGCTATTGCCCAATGCAAACCCAAAAATTTAACTGTCTTTGAAGAAGATCCCCCCGCAAGATCGCGAACCTCCCCCACCTTTGCTTAAAAAATCGGGAGAGAACGGCATATCTAAGCGTATGATAAGGTGGAAGGGCGACCTCCGCCCTTGTCCCGTCAAACGCTAAGAAGAAAATGCACGAATCGTTCAAACGTCTCTCCAACGCGATACGGAATGCCCTCTGCTACTCGACCAATCTCCTCTACGAACGGCTCGAGGAAGCCCTACAACAGGGTACAAAAGTTCGCATCGAGACCAATAACGATAGTTTTGCTGGCGTTCCCATTCATGTAGACTGGGAGTTTGTCGAACTCCTCGCCCTCTCCACTTCCGACGAAGAAGAAATCGAAGATAAAGCCTATCGACGCACCACATGGTTGGTTCGTTTATCGGCGATCGAAGCTGTTGCCTACTTCAACGAACGTTGGTCAAAAGAACGCTTTGAGAATTTACTGGCTGGAGAAGAAGCAGATAGCCAATAATTTGCCTTTTTCCCTCTTGCTCTCCCCCTCTTAGGGGAGGGTTAGTTGTTGGTTGTTTGACTCCAAATAACCAACAACCAACAACTTAATAACTAATCCGGTTCCACCCAACGCCCGTCGGCTTTAATCAAACCAATCAGTTCTTCTACCCCCTTCTCTTCAGGAACCCGCTTAATTTCCTCTCGACCGCGATAGAGGGCAATATAACCTGCTTGTTTGCCCACATAACCATAATCGGCATCTGCCATCTCTCCGGGTCCGTTGACGATGCACCCCATCACGGCAATATCCAGACCCGTGAGGTGTTTCGTGGCTTCGCGAACTTTATCCAATACGCTTTCCAAATTGAAGAGAGTGCGACCGCAAGAAGGGCAGGCCACATACTCTACCATTGTTTTTCGCAATCCCAAGGCTTGCAGAATGCTGTAACAAACGGGAATCTCTTTTTCTGGGGCTTCCGTCAAAGAGACGCGAATGGTATCGCCAATGCCTTCCGCTAAAAGCGTCCCGATCCCTGCCGTCGATTTAATGCGTCCGTATTCTCCATCTCCCGCTTCCGTAACCCCCAAATGCAGGGGATAATCCATCCCTAACTCGTCCATCCGCTTAGCCATGAGACGATAAGCAGACAGCATGACGGGAACGCGAGAGGCTTTCAAGGAAATCACCAAATTGTAGTAATTGAGGGATTCGCAAATGCGGATAAACTCGAGGGCAGACTCCACCATCCCCTCGGGAGTATCCCCATAAGTAAACAGCATCCGTTCTGCCAGAGAGCCGTGATTAACCCCGATCCGCATGGCCTTATTTTGGTCGCGGAGGCTAATCACTAAAGGTTCGAGAGTCTCCCGAATGCGATCGCCAATCTCGGTAAATTCTGTTTCCGTATATTCCTCGCGATCGGCTTTCGGTTTTTCAAAAACATATAACCCCGGATTAATTCTGACTTTATCCACATGTTTTGCCACCTCTAGAGCAATTTTCATGCCATTGTGGTGAACGTCCGCCACGAGAGGAACGGGCTGATAGGTGGCAAAGAGTTTCTCTTTAATCTCTGCGAGTGCCTTCGCATGAGCCAGGCTAGGCACCGTAACCCGAACGATTTCGCAACCAATTTCATGCAGGCGACGAATGGCAGCCACCGAACCCTCAATATCGAGGGTATCCTCATTAATCATGGACTGCACCACCACGGGATAACCGCCGCCGATCGTAACGTTACCAACGGGAACGGGGCGGGTTCTGCGTCGGTGAATGGCGGTATCGACCAATGGGGAAGATGCAGCAACTTTGGGGGGATCGAGGGTTTGCATGGCGGTTCGCGAATTCGGATAGCAAAATTTCTTCATTTGTTATCATACCGCCGAGATGTTACCCCAATTACCAACAGCAGGGAATAAAAAACTGTCCGGAATATCTTTGCCGCTTGCATATTTTACGTAATTTTTCTGATTTATCTCTTGTTGTCTGGATGGTCGTACCTCTCGTTCTCCCAATATTTACCGATCTTGCTTTCTAACAAAATAGAGGTATAATCTTACAAAGGTTAAACCCAAACGTTAATTATTATCGTGAGACAAAAAAAAGGATCCGATCGAGGAGTCAAAATGGTGCAATTGAAGAAAGAATTTTGCGATAATTCTGTCATCATTGAAAATAAGCCAGTTCGATTATTCAACCCGACCCCTACTGCACTCCCAATGGCTAAAGCGACGAAAAAAAATTATAAAGGGAATATTGTTATTGTTGACGATAATCCAAATAATTTACGATTATTAGCGAGTTTACTCAATAAGAGCGGCTACAAAGTTCGTCCGGTTTCTACAGGAAAATTGGCACTATCTACAACAAAACTTAATCCTCCCGATCTTATTTTGTTGGATATTAATATGCCGGAGATGGATGGTTACGAAGTTTGCCAAGCACTCAAAAACGATGTACTAACTAGCGATATTCCCGTTATTTTTATTAGCGCCTTAAATGAATCATTCAGTCGGATTAAAGGATTTGAAGTCGGTGGAGTAGATTATATCACAAAACCTTTTGAATTTCAAGAAGTTTTGGTACGGGTATCTACTCACATTCAACTCTATCAATTTCAGAGAAAATTGCAAGAAGTTAACTCTTTGCAAAGTCAAGAGCTGATTGAAAAAAATCAACAACTTCAAGAGAAAAATTACGAACTCGAAAATTTGAATCAAATTCTGAATACAAAAATTGCGGAATTGCAACACGCACAACTTCAGTTAGTTCAAGCTGAAAAAATGTCTGTTTTGGGACAACTTGTTGCTGGTATTGCTCATGAAATAAATAATCCTCTCGGATTTTTGCAAGGTAATTTAGAACACGGACAAGAATATCTAAATTCTTTAAAAGAGCATTTTTCATTATATAAAAATGAGTTAAAGAATCCAAGCTCTGAAATTAGCGCTCATGCTGAAGATATTGAAATTGACTATCTACTAGAAGATTTTCCTAAACTTTTTAAGTCATTGAATCGAGGTGTAGATCGCTTGCAGCAAATCAGTGAATCTTTACGTATTTTTTCGCGGAAAGATAGCACTGCGAAGATTCCTTTTGATATTCATCAAGGTATTAATAGTACATTAATTATTTTAAAACATCGTTTGAAAGATCGTGGAGATTCTCCTGAAATTCAAGTGATTCAAGAGTATGGTAATATCCCAGAAGTAAAATGTTTTCCGGGGCAACTGAACCAAGTTTTTATGAATATTTTAGCTAATGCAATTGATGCCTTAGAAGAAACAGAAAGTCAAGAACAAAAGCAGATTGCGATCGCGACGGAAATCGTGGAGAATTTAGAAATGGAAGCCGAAAAAGCCGTGCAAATTCGGATTCGCGATAATGGTGCTGGCATTCCAGATGACATTCAAAAATCCGTTTTTGAATTCTTATTTACGACTAAAGAAGTTGGCAAAGGGACGGGCTTGGGATTGGCTTTGAGCAAGCAAATTATTGAAGAGAAACACGGCGGAAAAATCTCTTTTCGATCTGAGATTGGCGAGGGCACGGAATTTATTATCTCTTTGCCTCTTACGGTAGAAGAGAGAGAATTACAGCCGCAAACAGAAAACCGTAGCATTTCTTAGTACAATTATGTTAGAGAAAGTCGAAATTACAGAAGAATTTCTCGCAGCGGGAAGAAGCGATCGCGGCAGTTGGTCGAAGGCGCAATTACAGCTCTTAGGGATGAGTTATCCCTTACGATCGGGTTGGAAAGAAGCATTAATCGGTAGAAAAATCGAGGTTGCAATCGCAGAAGAATTTATTGCCTTAAAAAATAAACATCTTAAAAAATCATCTTTAACCCCAACAAAAAATATTAAGAAACAGATCGCGAAACAAGATGAAAATATACCTTCAATTATTCCCAAATCCGACACCTCTTCCCGAAAAGAAGTGATTATCTATACCGACGGTGCTTGTTCGGGCAATCCCGGGACAGGAGGATGGGGAGCGATCTTGAAATATGGAGAACATTGTAAAGAATTGTCAGGTTCGGCAGAGGAAAAAACCACCAACAATCGCATGGAAATGATGGCTGTTATTGAAGCCTTAAAAGCCTTAAAATATCCCTGTTTGGTTTATTTACATACGGATAGTCAGTTAATTGTTAATACCATGACGCGCAATTGGAAGCGCAAAACCAATCAAGATTTATGGGCGGAAATCGATCGCCTTGCACGAATTCATCAAGTTAAATGGATTTGGGTCAAGGGACACGCCAGCGATCCCCTCAATAATCGCGTCGATCGCTTGGCCGTTGCTGCATCAAAGGCCGCTTTAAATGGAGACAGGGAATAGGCTACAGTTAAAAGGAAAGGAATGAGGAGCGATACGGCGACTGCCACGCTTTACGAACGCAATGGAAATAACGGGTACGATTGCATGGAAGGATATCGGAGTAGGTACATTCGCTCTAGTTGCCGAGTCGGGGCAAACCTACGAGTTGAAAGATGCACCCCCAGAACTTTGTCAGGATGGACTCAAAGCGAAAATTACCGGGCAAATTCGCGAAGACGTGATGACCTTTGCCGCGATCGGCCCGGTTTTGGAGGTGCAGTCGTTTGAAGCGATCGCCGAGTAAAAAAAATCCCTAACTCTCATCAAATGAGTTAGGGATTTGCCATCGGGGTGCATCTACCATTACTCTCTTCTTCTCTAAACCGAGAAATCGGGAAACTTTTTTCAAGATTTTCGCGAAGCTCTGAGGCATTGACTCGATCGCCTCCAAATCTAAATATAACTGCGATCGCCAAAAAAAATCCCTAACTTGTCAGATGAGTTAGGAATTTCTTATCGAGGTACGCTTCTCATTACTCTCGATTTCCCACCCGATCGCTTGATTGGGCAAGATTGTTCGGGAAATTCAGAGTAATGGGAATACTATAATTAAGATACCATATCTTTTTATTCAAGAAAGAAAATTTTGTTTCACAAAAAAGCATGGTTTTCGAGACGAGATTTATTGTGATAAATTTTAAGTGATATAAATGAATTTTTTGCGCGCGATCGCCAATTCGTCAGTTTGATGGAATGACACAACAACCGCAAGAGCGATCGCACCTCAAACGAGGTAATCTTGATTGTTGGCGCACCTTGCTCTATACTCTAGGGCGAAAATCTTCCAACTCAAGGGTGATAAAAATGAATCTCGATCGCCTGAACGGACGAATGCTCCTCGCTCATAATTTTGCGCTAAGGGATCCGATCGTTCCCGAAATCTCTCGGGAAGCATTTGCGGCTATTTTTCTAGAAGGACTGGGCGATCGCGCCGATATTAAAGGCCGTACTTTAACCCATGCCCATTGGATGATGGAAATTCTCTTCGACTCAGAACAATTAGAACCCCAACAAGTCGGAAAAATCTGCGCGGAAATTCTCGCAGAAACCCGACAAGAACAAAAAGTATATGCAAATAGCGCTTACCATATCCTTTTTCTGGCCGGACAGAAACAAACCCCCGTTACCAGTTCCGATCCCGACACCCTGAAAACGGGAGAATGGGGAGCGGATGTTGTCGAAACCGAATCCATTCCCGATTTTCTCGCCTCTATTGGTTGGAAAGAAGAAAATAACAGCAAACCGACAATTTTCCGCGTTGAAGTTCGAGTGTAATGCCTGGGCGAGGGAACTTCCGGGTGGGTTGGCACGGAGAGTTACGATCTCGGGAAATGTTTCGCTACCGTTACTCACCTAAAGAGAATACTAGCAGAAGGAAAGAACCGTAATGTCACGATATTGCGGTTCCATTGGACAAGGCAATCGAGATTTGCGTATTTTTCGGTAGTTCTCGGTTTACGAACGTAAAGTTAAGGTAAAGTTGAGTTGCATTAAATAAAGTTAAGACAAAGTTATTAATTGTAAAATTATCTCGAGCATTTTATTTGTAAAGAAAAAAAAGATCGCGATGCAACTGCCAAAAGAATGACTTTGTTAGTATAATTTACTGAGATTGTTTGAAAGAGAGTCGCAATCGCTCTATAAACTGAATCTTTCAGTTTTTTTGTATTCTAAATAACGTTTTTGGATTTTGGTTGAGAGAGTGAGATATAATCTTAATGAATCGTGACACCTTGAAAAAAAATTTAAATTTCCCTTGAAAATGCAAGGTAATTTGTGACAGAATTGAACCCATCGGTAGTTACACTTAGGAAAACCATGCAAGACAGTCTATTTTTTCACTTTGAATACGAGTTGGAGAGACGGCTCGAAGACTTAATTGGCGTATGTTTGGAGATTTCTCTCCCATCCTTGCACCTGACGAGCACGGGGGAAATTTGCCTGAATTTTACCGAGCGAGACGACTTAAATCGAGCGATCGACGCGTTTCGCGCTCACACCTCATTTCTCCAAGATATGGAAATCGATCGCATTGAGTTCCAGTATCGGGGAGAATTCTACATTAAATATTCCGTGCCTGCCTTATCGGAAGCGAGCGAGCGAGAACGAGTAGAAGAAAGCACCAAAGCCAGTCTCAAAAAACTAGCAACGGGTCGAAGGGGTGGAAAACGACTTTTAGATAGCAATTTGTGGAACAGATTGGCTTGAGCGAAGAAGTCTCGTGTTTTTGGAAACTCGCTTGCTGCATTGCTTTATAAGGGGTGTTGTTTTTATTGTATGGATGCAATAAAACAACAAGTCGATTTGTTTTAGGGAATTGAATAACGAATAACCGCGATCGCTTTCTTTTGCGTTTGCGATAAATTTTTCTATATTGGCATTTTTAGACATCGGGAGAGTAATAAGAATAACAACCGTTAGATCCTTGCATTTATCTACCATGACCAAAGAAGGAAACCGTCCAAAATTGCATTAATGCAGGCTCTAGTCGATCGAGAGACGCCTTTCCTCATTCTTCTCCTTCAGCAATCGCCGTTAATAGTAAAGGTTTGCGATGATGTTCAATCGTCACGGTTGTCGAAACCATTGCTGCCATCAACTGTTCTGGCGTCACGATAAATGGCAATCGGTGAATGTCGGATTGCGGATTGCAAGCGACTTCTGCCCCATAACGCAAAGCTGCAAGAGAAATATTATTCAATCCCAAATCTTCCAAAGTTTTAGGCAAGCCAATATCTTGATAAAATTTTAACAATTGTTGTCGGGCAGTTACTGCAAGTTGATTGCCCTGTACCATTTCTTCTAAACGCAACTGAACGAGAATTCCATAAGCAACTTTTTCCCCGTGTAAAATATTGTGAGCTTCAAGAATATGAGTTAAGCCATTATGTACGGCATGAGCGGCAACCGTGCGACAATTTGCCCCCCCCAAACCCCCAATAACGCCAGCCAATAAAACACTGGCATCGACGACTTCTCGCCAATCTTCGCCCCCCGGTTTTTCCAGTGCCGATCGGGATTTTTGTAATAAAATATCGCGCAATACTCGGGCTTGTTGCACCGCAGCAATGGTGAGGGTTGCGGGAGAATTGCCGCTACTGACCGAGGCTTCGTACCATTTGGCGATCGCGTCGCCAATGCCGGCAATGAGGGTGCGTTTGGGGGCAGTTTGAATCAGATCGTAATCCAAAATGAGGAGATCGGGACAGCGATCGAGGGCAACATCGTATTGAAATGCCCCCTCATTCGAGTAAATATTGGATAAAGCGCTCCATGCCGCGCAAGTCGCCCCGGAAGTAGGAATCGTCACGATGGGAAGTTGACGGTAATGAGCGAGAAGTTTGGCCGTATCGAGGGCTTTTCCACCCCCGAGTCCGATAACGAGATCGGCGCGATGCTCGTCGATCGCGGCTTGGAGTAAATTGAGGGAGCTTTCCGAACAATCGGGGGCATAACTAGCCCGTTCTACTTTGAGTTTCTGGCGTTTTAACACCGATTGAAGGGGCGGAAAAACGAGAGGGAGAACGCGATCGCCGCCAACGACGAGGGGGCGTTTTCCCAAGCGCGCGATTTCTGCACCGCAGTGATGAATAATCCCAGTTCCCCGGAGAACTTTAGCCGGAGAAACGAGCAAGGGAGCGATCTGTAAAGTAGATTTTTCCATCTGTTAAGTGTTAACTGAAGAAAGTCTTTGCCAATTTTGCGGAAATAGTTCGACGGCGAGAGCTTCGGGATCGCGAGAGTTGGCAGGTTTTTGCGTTTGACCTAAATAGAGAGGGACGGAAACCCCGGGTCGGGGGTGAATGACAGTTCTGGCGCGAATGGTGACGATACCCTCTTGGGTGCCCATTCGTCCGAAAGGGGAAATATCGATAGCAGCTTGACGGAGTGTTGCTTCAACTTGCGATCGCGTTGTTTCGGGAGGAAGTGCAATCACCACATTATCTGCCGCGTTATCGAAAACTAAAGTATAGCGAACGACTCCAGGGATAGCAACGCGAGTGAAGAGTCCCAAATTGAGTCCGAAGAAACCAATGGTCACAACTGTGGCAAATGCTGTCGCGCCAAAAAGGCGAAAGCGCAATCCCCATTTGAATAAAAAAGCCAAAATAGTACTGGCGAGGAGAACGAGGGTTAAAATACCGCACCATTGGGTGTAAACGGCGAGATCGGTGGGAATGGGAAGATTTTCGGGCATTGTCCGTCCAATGATCAACTATCAATTGTCAACTATCAATTGTCAACTATCAATTGTCAACTATCAACTATCAACTATCAATGACCGAGCGATCGGGATGAAAATAAGTATAGATTCCCTTGGCCAAATGCAAGCCGATTCCGGGCACTTCTTGGAGTTGTTCCAAACTGGCTTCGCGGATATAATCGATCGAATGAAAATGGGACAGTAACTGTTTTTGGCGCTCGAATCCCAACCCCGGAATTTCTTCCAAGCGCGATCGCCGTCCCTGTTTTAAGCGTTGCTGTCGGTGAAAGCTAACGGCAAAGCGGTGCGCTTCGTCTCTCACCCGTCGCAATAATTGTACCCCGGGCTGTTCTGCATCGGTTTCTAAAGGGAAAGATTCCCCCGGTAAAAAGATTTCTTCTCGTTGTTTGGCCAAACTGACCACTTTTAATTCTTCTAAAACCGGATTTTCTACATTTCCCTGCAATACTGCCATCACAGCGGAAAGTTGCCCCTTCCCGCCATCAATCATCACTAAATCGGGAAAATCCGCATCCTCTTGACGGTTTAAATTCGGATCTTCGAGATATTTGCGAAAGCGTCGCCCGATAATTTCTGCTAAGCTGGCAAAGTCATCCGATCGCCCGATTCTCACCTCTGGATTCTGAATTTTATAATGGCGGTAATACTGTTTTGCGGGAACGCCATCGACAAATACCACCCGCGAGGCGACGGCATTAGAGCCTTGCATGTGAGAAATATCATAACCTTCGATGCGCTTGGGAATTTCCGGCAAATCGAGAATTTCGGTTAAATCTTGCAGGGATTGTGCGTCGCGATCGCGTTGTTTTTGCGTCCTCTCTAATTCGTACCCTGCATTCCGTTCCACCATCTCGATTAAATCGGCTTTACTTTGGCGTTGGGGTGCAACGAGACTCACTTTTCGTCCCCGTCGTTTTGCCAGCCATTCTGCCAAGATTTCCCCCTCGGGTAGTTCGTATTGTATGAGAATTTCGGCGGGAATTTCCACCGGATCGACCTGTAAATAATGTTCCTCCAAGACCCGTTGTAAAATCGCTGCGGGCGTTCCCGATAGGGTTTCGGCAAAATAGCCCAAACGTCCCACCAATTTCCCCGCTCGGACTTGGAAAAGTTGAATGCAGCAATGGCGATCGTCTCTGGCTAAAGCGATCGCGTCTCGGGAGAGCGTATCGTCGGGTAAGGCGACTTTTTGATCGGCGTGGAGAGCATCCAAACCGCGAATGCGATCGCGAATTTGGGCGGCACTTTCAAAGTTCAATTCTTCGGCGGCTTTTTCCATTTGTTTTTGCAACAATTGGATCAGTTCACCACTCCTACCTTGAAAAACCATGGCCACTTTTTCAAGGGTTTTGCGATAGTCTTCAGAAGTAATGAGATCCTGACAAACCCCCGGACAGCGACCGATATCGTAATTGAGACAGGGACGATCTTTAAATAAAGGTTTGGGACGCTGGCGCAAGGGAAAAAGACGTTTCACGAGGTATAGGGTTTGACGCAATAAACGCACGTCTACATAAGGACCGTAATAGCGATCGCGATTGTTTTTCAAGCGACGCTTGCGAGTAATAAAAATACGGGGATATTTTTCCGACCAAGTCATGCAAACGTAGGGATATTTTTTATCGTCTTTGAGCAGGACGTTATAATGAGGTTGGTGTTGTTTGATTAGGTTGGCTTCTAGAGCGAGTGCCTCAACTTCCGTATCGGTAACGATAAACTCAATTTCCGCGATTTGACGCACCATCATGGCAATGCGGTCGCTCAATCTTTGGGAATCGCGAAAATAAGAGCGCACTCGCGATCGCAATTTCTTGGACTTGCCGATATAGAGAATCTCATCCGTCCCATCTCGCATTAAATAAACGCCGGGTTCTGGAGGAATTTCCTTCAGTCGCTTTTCAAGGCGCTCTGTATCTTGTTGTAAGGTTTTGAGTGTCGTGGATGCAGTCATATCAACTATCAATTATCAACTATCAATTATCAATTTTTACAATTAACGCTATATTTTTCATTATCTCAACAATCCTCGAAAAATAGGCATTTTTCTATGAGCCAAGAACTGAGAAAAGCGATCGTCAAAGCGGTAGAAACCTGCCAGCAAAGAGATGCCATACAATTTGCCGCACTTTTTACCTTGGATGCCAAACTTGTGTTAGCAGGAGGGCAAAAAATCCAAGGACGAGACGAGATCGCCCGCGTCACTGCCGATTATTTTCGCTCCATTGAGGAGATTCGCATCGAGATTGAAGAGATGAATGTGAATGGCGATCGTGCCGTCATTCGCTGGATTTGGCAGGCTCGGGATGGCGAGGGCAAGCAAAAGCGTACAGAAAATACCATTGAACTCTCTTTTCGCGGGGAGGCGATCGCGTACTGGCAAGAAGCGATTGAATGAATAAACCTGAAAATAGAGAGTAGGCGAGGCGATCGCGCGATCGCCTCGCTGTCACATAGAGAGGAACTTTCTGTTAGTTAACCCAAACATTAGGAGTAAGGGTCAGCGTAACTTTTGGAGATGAATCGGCGATCTTGATATCTACGCTCGTCGTATCGCCAAGACTCAGCCCGGAGGAAGGATTAGAAATCGTAAATATTGCTATTTGCGAGCCTTCACTCAGGTTGTCTTCCTTGATGTTGAGTGTAAAAAAGCCTTGGGTTTCGCCATCGGCAATCGTGATGGTTGCTGGGATGGGATTGGTGAAATCATTCGCTGTTGCCGTACCCTTGAGGGTAACATCGAGGGTTTGTTCGCCCACAACAGGTGCGGAAGCCGTAGCAATAATGATGACAGCAGGAGAACCCGTTTCGGTAATTGTTTGGGGAGCAACGGATAGGTTGACGGGAATGGTCGGGGTCGCATCCGGGGTAACGCGAATAATCTTCAGCCCAGCATCTCCAGCAGCTACGTAGGCAATGTCGTCTGCGCTCGCTACTCCGTAGGCATAGCCCAGAGTATAGAAACCACCAACCATTTCGAGATCTTCCGGGTCGCGGACATCGATAATTTCCAGCCCAGCCTCCCCAGCAGCCAGGTAGGCAAGGTTGTCCGCGATCGCGACGTCCCGAGCCGTGCCCAGAGTATTTAAATAGCCGAGGGATTCGGGATTTAGCGGGTTGCGGACATCAATAGTTCCCAACCCGGCAAAACCATTAGCGATGTAGGCAATGTTGTCTGCGATCGTTACTCCGTAGGGAACGCTTTTGTTCGGAAGCTCGAAACTGTTGAGGGATGTGGGCTTTTCCGGGTCGCGGACATTAATAATTTCCAGTTTGGGACTTTTGCGATCGAAATCATAAACAGTCATATAGGCGTTGCTGCCTGCGCTCGCGACGTCATAAGGATCGCTAGAGGGGGGGAGCGAAAAAGAGCCGAGGGGATAAGTGCTGGGCCCGCTGTCGGTATATTCATGAACTTCTAACCCAAAACCGTCTTCCACCACGTAAATAATATCGTTGTCGTTGTCCGCGATCGCCACTTTCAAGGCAGGGCGATCGGTGACGTAACCGGGGAGCAAAACGCCAATGTCGAAAGGGAAAATAACCAGCCCATCTTCGTAAACAGCCGAATAAGCCACTGTATCCGAGACCGCTACTCCGTAGCCATCAAAACCACCGAAACTCCAGATTAGTTTGGGAGCTTCCGGTTTGCTGACATCAATAATTTCCAGCCCAACACCTTCTTCGGCCACGTAGGCGATGTTGTCGGCGATCGCGACTTCTCGAGCCGGGCCTCGAGTTGGGAATTCACCGATAAGCTCAGTCGTTACGGCTGCTCGTGCGGGACTGACTGCAACACCCACGCAAATCAAGGTCGCAAGCATAAAAATTAACAGTTGACGTGTCTTGAGGACAAGACCGTCACTTCGCCACGTATTCATTGTTAGTCTCCGAATTGTAATTTCCAAAAATCCCACGATCGATATTCCCTAACTGTCGTCTCGGCACGTATTGAGTTCGGCCAAGACATAATAGAACTATCAAGTCTAAGCTCGCTTCTCGATTAACGTAACTGTATCTACAGTATTAGGAAAATTTCGTACTGAATTTTCTATCTAGAATTCTACACATAAACAAACCAAAAAAATTGAAAAAATAGTAGATTTAAGTCAAATTTAAGCGATTAAACCGCAAGATTGTCACTTTTGCGATCAATATAAAGATTTTAAAAGTCCTTACCCTTGATAAGTTAATCTCAAGACGAGGGAAACAAAAAATTAGCAGGCGAGATGCGATCGCTCGCGTCACTGCCGATTATTTTCGCTCCATCGAGGCGATTCGCATCGAGATTGAGGAAATGGAGATCGCGCAGTCCTTCGCTGGATTTGGCACGATCGCGATCGCCATGGCAAGCAAAAGCGCCGGGAAAATACTATCGAACTACATTTTCAAGGTCATGCGATCGCGTACTGGCAAGAAGCGATCGAGAAGCAACAGTAATTCTCTGATAAAATGAGCGAGGACAAATCGACCGAAAAAGAACATGAAGACCACCATCGACTGCACGAAAGAATGCATTAACGGCTGCGTTTTGGGGGATAAATGCCCTAACCTACAGTACGCAGAACAAGCTAACAAATTCATGCAGGAAACCTCTTTGGATAAAATGCACGAAATTGCCCATATTGCTCGCATGAAAAAGCTCAGCGAACCGCCTAAATGGGTGATTCCCGATGATTTTTAAAGAGGATTTTTACATCTTCGTCAAAGGAAATCTTTATTGATTGACCGAGGGATTAAACAAATTTGTTGCGCTGTTGCTCAATTGATCGAAGAAGAGCAAAAAACCAAGAACATCCCGAAACGGCTGGGTAAAAATATTTAAACTGTAAGTTAACTTGGCCAGTAAATTGCGATTGACGACAATGACATCATGATTTTTCAACGGGATATCCTGACTCAAATCCCCTAACAAAGCCGCCTTAGCATCTAAAACCTGCGTTACGGCTTTACCTTGTTCGGGATCGAAACGAACCAAACCGATTTTACGTAAATTGGCATTGGCGGCAGAAGGATTGATTTGCGCGATCGCATCGACAAAAGTCGAGCCGCTAGCCAATTGGACTTGGCCGAGACCTTGAGTGGGATAATTGAGAACGCGAACGACAATAAAAGGTTGAGCGATATTAGAACGTGCCGCCAATAAACTATCGTAGTCTTTTTCCTCCCCCAATTCGAGTTCGGGAACGATTACCGCATCTCCACCCTGCAAAAAGAGCTCGGGTTGGGGCTGCCCTTGCAATAAAGGGGTTAAAAAGTCGATCTGTCGCTCGATTTCGGTTCCATCCACTAAAGTCCGACGCACGAGCACCTTCCGCAAATCCGCCCCTTCGAGACTGCCTCCCGCTTGTAAAATAGCATCGACAGGATCGGAACTAAAATTAAGGACGTAATATCCCGGCCGTCCTACAGCCCCCATAACCGTGACGACGGTCTCCCGAGGGCTAATCAAATTGACGAGAACTTCTGGTGGTTCGTTCAACAGGCGATCGCCCAATTCGAGACCGATCTTAGTCTGCGCTTCCTCCAACGTTAGCCCGTTGATATTCACAGGCCCCAATATGGGAATATTGACGTTCCCTTGCGGGTCGATGCGAGTTTCCGTTTGGAACTCGGGAAATCGGGGAATCGAGACGGTAACGCTATCGTTAATGCCCAACAGATAGATATTGAACTGATTCGAGGGGGCATCGTCGAAGGGTGAGGGAATATATCCCCGAGGTGGTGGGGCGTGAATGGGATCGAATGTCGTTTCCGGCTCGACACTTTCTTCGGGAAAGAGAGGAGTTTCCCCGCCGATCTCGGTTTCGGCAGGAGAAGACTCTTCGAATACAAGAGACTGACTCCAACCCCTCGAGACGAAAAACGCCCCGTTACCCGCCAAGGCGATCGCCAAACTGCCAGCGAGAGACCAACAAGAAATAGACAGGCGCATGGGATAAATGCCTGTCGTCTTTGCAGATTTAATTGCGTTTCGAGAATACATTTTCCATCAAGCTGGCTTGAACGATTTGAGCCAGAGCTTCTGCATCGGGCTCTATGGTGTCGAGGGTGCTTTTGGGATCGACGGGGATTCTTACAGTTACGGCAATCCAAGGAAGGCGTTGTTTTTGCAGTTGCAATCTCTGGTCGAGCCAAAACCAACGCAGCGGAGAATAGTGACCGCCCCACTCCCAAGCGTACCATTGAACGACAGCAACGGTTTGATGAAGGCGAAAGGGAGAGCGGCGACTTTCCCGAGCGAGGAGGAGACGAGCAGTGATGGAGGCTTTTTTATCTCCGACCTCGGCGGTAAACTTGAAGGAGCGTTGAGAATCGATATTCCATTTAAAAAAACCGTCCACATCGACCCATTCCACCCCAGGTTGTTCCTTCGGTCCTTTTTGCGGAAAAACAAAAAGCATGGCATTGCGATCGTCGTCCCGAGCGAGAATTTGTCCGTGCCACTCGTGACCGCCAATTTGTAGGGCTGCATTTTCAAGGGTTTCCCAGCCCGGAACGTCGATGGGCTCTTTGCGAATCCGGCGAATTTGACCGAGATTTTTGACGGGAAAGGGTTTTTGCCATGAGGCTTTAATTTTCCAAACGGGGAGGGGAATTCCAGCAAAGGACATGGTTATCCATTCTCCTTGCAGGTAAGCGGGAACGGCACCGATCGCCAAAATGACAATTAAGACGATGGCGATTCCCAATTTTGCCCTCGATCCCTTGCCCTTCAAAGAAAATCGAGGCGAGAAAGATTTTGACTCGGATTTAAGCGGATTCATGGACGTGACAAATAACCCTAAAAGTTAACAATGAGACCGATTTGAATTTACGCATCATCGGATTCCGATCGCTGCCGATCCGCTTCTGACCTTTCTGGGGCTGAGGGTTCCTCGGTATTTGAGGCAGGTTCTTCAGAGGGGGAGGAGGCTTGGGGGTGACTGGCTTTCCCCGTTACCAAGGATAATAAATCTTGCGGCAGCTCGAGAATTGCACTATAGTCCAGTATGCCTGTCATGCGCTCTTTTTTGTAGTAGGTTTCAAAGCGTTCGATAATATCGAGCCAGACCACCACCAGGGCTAACATGACCAACGAGATTAAATCTCCCCCCAATCCCGCATGAGTCCAGTCGAATAATCCCGGATATCCCATGCCGTGTAAATAGGTCAAGATTGTATTGCGGAAAATATTGACGCTGACGCTGATAAAAACAATCCCGATGATAAAAAAGATGATTTTTTTGCGCGATCGCCACAGTCCCGTCCAGTGCAGTAACATTGCTCCTACATAGAGACTGGTAAACATCATTTTTAAGCCCGCACAATAGGGAGCAACTTCCACCAATTTATCTTGAACCGTAATATAAATTCCTTCAACGACGATATTGGGAACGTTGAGGGCATGGAGAATAAATCCCGCAGTTCCGGCAATAAAGGCTTGTAGGGGCAAAGTAAAGGGAGTAATGAGATAGGGGATATTATTGGGGGTCGCAAAGAAAACGAGGGCTAGGGGAAAAGCGTTCAGATTCAATCCGGGGATGCCTTTCAACCAGAGGAGAATTCCCGCCAAGACGAGGGGAAAAGAGAGATTGACCAGTTCGGGAGTTCCGGAGATGTAAAAAATGGCACTAATAACGAGGATTGCCGCCCCGAGGGGATGGGAGCGATCGCTTAAGCGCTGCCATTTTTTGCGGTTCGACCAAGCGATCGCCGCCGCATAGGGCATCCCGATCAAGGCATGACTGAAGTACTCGTGTTCGACGCTAATGCTTTTATTGACCCAACCGTCTACCCAATGCAGGAGAAGGGGAAAATAAAGCAAGAAGAGTAAAACGGTAATGGCAATATTGAGCCAATGGCGTTCGAGGAGAACGGGGAGTTTTTGCTGGCTTTGCATGATGGCTGTCGATCGGTTGCAGGGGGTTTATCTTGTTATAGTCGATGTTCCTGAAGGTTTCGTTAAAAAGTCCCGATTCAATTTTATAATTCTCATGAATTTTACGAAGTTTGCATGGGGCGATCGCGATTTAGCACTTTTCTCTTAACACAAGAGGCAGAAGCGAGACTCAGAGGCGAGTAATCCCGTTCTGTCGGGACGCTGCATGCAACGTTCCGACAAGATTTGGTATTATTCGATAACTGACTTGAATTGTCGGTTTGGGTTTCTGGCAAAAGCACGATGTTTTTATCACTCAAACAAGAAGAAGAGAAAATTCTTTTTGCTTGGCAGGGGGACAGTTTTCGCTATGAGGGGGAACTGTCGGCCAATGACGAATTGCTCGAAACTCTAACGCAGTGGCAGAAGGCTTATCAGCGATATTTAGTTTTTGCTCCGCGCATAGAATTTGAGGAGGACGATGATGAGTCCGGGTCTTTTAATCTAACCCGGGATCTCGAGCGGGAATTTTCTCAACTCACCGAACTTTTGAATGTTTGGCTCAGATCCTCGGAGGCTTTCTTGCAAGCCGATCGCGAGGCTCTCCAACAAAGCGATCGCTATCTCAGCTTGGTCATCGACCCAACCAGCGAGTTGGCGTTATTGCCGTGGGAATATTGCTTTTTGGCGCAAGATTACTCCCTCTCTTATGCGTCGCCTCGTTTCTCTCCTGCTAATCGCGCGAAAGGCAGAGGAATTTTAGGGATTTTAGGGAAGATGGGTGAGGGCGATCGCTCAATTTTGGAGCAGTACGGGGCAACGATACTGGAGAAACCCGATCTCGATGTTCTCTGTCAAGCCCTCCGGACTTCGGGGGCTGAGATCGTGTATTACGGCGGTCATAGCGATGGGGAAAAATTGTATTTTAATGAGGCCGTCCCCAGCGATCGCCTCAGACGGGCGGTGAAAGCCAGTGCGGAAAAAGGGGCAAAACTGTTCTTTGCCAACTCCTGCAATGGTTCGGGGCTGGTTTGGCTGGATTTACCCCTGAGTGCTTTTCTGATTTGGAAAATCCCCGTACCGGATCGGGTCGCTCGGGATTTTGCCGAGTTCTTCTTTGAGGCACTGAGTAACGGTGACTACGGGAAAGCCTTCTACGAGGCGAGAGAGCGTCTTGGAGATAAGTACGCGGATATTTTGGGGATACTCTCTCTGGTACAGTTGTGGCAGCGTTCTGAGGTCTCTCGCCCGTCCCCCGCGATTGATGGGAAGCGCGGCGATCGCAAGCAACAGAAGGCGATCGCGGCAACTTTGGAGTGGACTGGAGTTTTGGGGAACTCCCTGAGGAGAAGAATGAAAACGGGAATTTCTCTGACATTATTATTTTTAACCCTCGGTTCTGCTGCTTTGGCGTGGGAATTTTCCCTAAAAGAATCCGCGTCGGATTTGGTGAACAGAGAACGGGCGAAGGCATACAAACAAGGCAAATTAAAATTAGTTGAATCTGAAAGACTTTTGCACGTTTCTAAGTTTTTAAATGATGATAATGGTAAAGTCTATTATAATCTGGGGGAAATCGCCGAGCGCCGAGGAGATAAGGATCTGGCTTTAGCACATTACCAAAAGTCAGCAGAACGAGGAACAGTAGAAGCCTTTATCAATGTTGCCCGTCTTGAATTAACCCGAGGAAGATACCAAAGCGCGATCGACTCTGCTTTTTTATGTCTCGATTTACTGAAAAATATTGACAATCCTTGGAAGAATGACAATAAGATACTGTGTTTGACAAGATTGGCACAGGGGTATTTTGGATTGGGGGATCTGCAAATTGCTCGGGCTAACATCCAAAAAGCGTTAGAGTTAATCACTGAAGAAGACCCCTATTACTTTGATGTTTATTGCTTTGCGTTGAGGATCGATTTAGGACTCGGCGATCGCGATAAAGCGGAAAAATGGGGAAAACTTTTATTGAGGATAGGTCATGATGTTAGCGCCATTAAAAAAATCAAGCCCGGTTGTTTGCATGATGCTCGCGCTGTTGTTGGGAACTCCAGCGATCGCTAGAGAACAAATCGTGCGAGGAAAGTGCGATCCCGATGTCGATCTTTGCCCCGGCGAGCGTCCCGATCTCGAGGAGATATTACACGTCAATAGGGTTTGTCTTTTTACTTCATTCGTGCGGGAAGCCACTGGGGAACTGCTTCGAGACTCCGAAATCAGGGCGAACCCACTAACCCGAACCCCGCCCAATAATAAGGATGATTATAATGAGGATAACGCTTCTTGTACTTCAGTTGCGCCAGTCGTAAGGCAGTTCCTTTGGGGTGCTTTTTCAAAAACTCATAAAAAATCTCCATAAACAGGGCGGTTGCGCCATCGTTGACTCGCCAACGAGAAGCGAGGACGCTATCAACATTTGCCCGTGCTGCTAAAACAGCAAAACCATGTTCGTTGGTTGGGAGATCGAAAGCGGCTTCGCAAGCACTCAAAACTAATAGTTTGATGACTTGTCGGGCGGTCAATTCTTTGAATTCTTCGATCGTGACGATGCGATCGTGAAGTATAATAATTTTGGCAGAAGCATGAGTGGCTAGGTGGAGGATAGGCGCGGGATAATCGATGATTTTTTTAACCGTTGAGTCTTGATCTAAAAAGAAATTTCCCTCGCGATACAGGGCAATTTTTTCGAGTTCGAGAGGAACGAATTGTAAAGGGTTAGTATAGGAAAACTCGGATACGCCGAGTGCTAATATTTTTTCATTTTTAAGATTGCTGGAGATTCCCATTAAGGCAACGGAGGGAATGGTGGCAAGATTAAATCGTTTGATTAAGAATTCGTTATCGTTCAGGAGCAAAGAAATCGGGATATTTTTCAATCCTTCATCAAACGCAGTGAGAATTGTATCGACTCCTTTGAGTTCTGGAGCAATGGGAGAAACGATCCATTCGGAGAGTTTTTTGCTGTCAAAAGGTTGGCGATTCTTCACGGTTTCATAGAGTCTTTTGGCTTCGGCTTGCACGTCGGCTCGAGCCATTCGCAAGGTTTTCACGACGGGAGGGCGATCGCGTCTCACGACTCCCAACCTCAATCCCTCGACATCCCACCAAGCGTACAAAAGTGCGGCTTCTTGTCCGGTTTGGGCGTGGATTTGCTCGAGGGACTCTCGGATCGTCGTATAGCGGATGGGTTGGCGTTCTTCGAGTTCGGGGTAGGCTTTGACAAACTGCTGGGTAAAGTGGTTTTCGATTTGTTCGATAGATGCGATCGCGTCGTCGGTCATGGGTGACGGGTGACGGGTGACGGTTGATGGGCGAGGGATTGGCAGCCAGAGGGTAAAATCTCCCCAGGAATAAGCGATCGCTTCGGCTTCGGGGACTTCTGCGATGGCGAGGGGACGTTCTAAAGTTTGGGCGATCGCTTCTGCCCATGTAGGGGCTGCGGTGATGGCGATTGGTGCAAGAGCAGGTGTTGGTGTGGGGGGAGGGAGGAGAATAGGGAGGGTTGGAGGGATGTAGGTGTATTGGAAATAGGGCAGTGCAATATCGGTAGTGAGAGGGGCAGAGTAGTAAATTGTTTCGTTTCCGGCAACGATTGATAGGGCGATCGAGCTTTCTCCTGCTACGAGACTGTCAAAGTTTAAGGGCGTTCCCGTGGAAATCTCTACGGTATCGGCGAGGATGCTCCCCTCAAGTCCACCAATCCACATCATGCCGGTTATGGTAAAACTATTCTGGGTAGCAATGCTGACGTTGCCGTCGGATTGGATAACGCCCTCGATGAGGATGTTATTGGGAGAGGCGATCGCTATGTCTCCGCCACCCGGCACCGTTCCGCGAGCGAAAAGCGTTCCCGTGCGGATTGTTCCCCCTGCTGTTGCGGAGATTGAGCCGGCCATTCCTCCGTCAGAATCGAGAATCGCGCCACCGATCGCGATGTTGCCTCCTGCATTGAGGGCGATCGTTGCCCCATTCCCGCCGAAAGCGCCAGTCGCAGCGTTTAGTCCAAGGTTGCCGATGTCGCCTCCCGTTTGGATCGCGATATGACCCGCACTCGCGTCGCCAACGGTCACGAGGTTGGCGTTGCTCGTAAAATCCCCTCCCGCAATGGCTGTAAAATCCCCTCCGTTTCTGCCTGTCGTTCCCGCGCCTGCGTCTACTAAAATCGAGCCATTGGCTTGCAGGTGGACATCTCCCCCATCGCCGAAGAGGATGGCGTGCGATCGGATGCGTCCGTCAATTGTAATATCGCCTCCGGCTTCGGCTCGGATTTCCCCTCCGTCTCCTGTAACGAGAGGGGTAAACGGGGGCGCGCTATCTAATGCGTTGGTTGCGATCGAGCCTGTTGCTTGGAGTGCAATATCACCCCCATGAGTAAAGATGCTGCCTGTTTCGATGTTGCCGTTCAGGGCTGTGACTGTCAGGTTGCCTCCGTTGGTTGAGAGGGTTGTGTTAGAGAGGTGGATTTCTGAGGCTTGCAGGGTTAGGTCGGAGTTGGTTGAGAGGGTTAGGGGATTTAGGCTGGCGATCGTGTCTCCGGCCTCGAATGTCACGGGGAGACCGTTTAAAAGGTTGAGATCGGGGAGGTCGAACAGGATATGACGATCGGCTTGGACTATGACCTCAGAAGGAAGACTTTCTAAAGTCTCCTTGGGAAGAAAAGAAATATCACTAAATGCGAGACTCGTTCCCCATAGAGCGTTAATTACTCCCATGTCTGTATTTGGAATACTCGCAGCTTCTTGTATTGAATAGTACATTGGATCGAGAAGCAATATCCCTTTATTTCCGTTTTGAGCAGTTGTATTGACAAATCCTTGAAAATCCAAAATCTTTTTTCCTGAAACTTCTATAAAACCACCATCTCCTGCGATTGTACCGCCCTTGCTTTCAATTCTCCCTAAAAAATAAGTCATGTTATCAGACCATACGATAACGCGTCCTCCGTCACTATTTTCTAAAGCATTGGCTTGTATCAGCGTATCCTCTTTAACATAAGTAAATTTGGCATTGGGAATGTTGCCTTGTCCTTGATAATCACCACCGATGCGGATGTTGCCACCGCCATGCTGCCCGGAGGAATCTATGAGAGAATTTTCTATAACAATACGATCTCCTAGAATATTAATTTCTCCGCCAACTGTCCCAACTGTGGAGATAGTGCCACTAATGTTCGTCTCTCCTTCATTTCCTGTCAGTAGTTTGGGTAAGTCTAAAGCGGTGATTTGACTACTACGAGGTGGGATAATTTCTAATGACAATAGTGAATTTTCATGGGAAATTCTCACTAGATTTTCGCCCGGAATTGATGCGATCGTGATGCGTCCATTAGATGCAGAAAGCACCCCATTATTTGTAATACTACTACCAATTAAAGCTAAACTTTTATCTGGATTAACAACTAAGTTTCCATCATTAATAATTGCGCCATGCCCGGTTAAATCAAAAGCAAACTGACTAGGATGTCCGATTAAATCTTGATAATTATTCTCTCCAAAAGCATTAAACCAACCATCAGCAAAACCAATACCTGTCGCAGTAGTAGCAGCAAAATCGCCGAGTACATTTAAACTTGCATTTGCACCAAAGACGATCCCCGCAGGGTTCATCAAGAAAAGGTTAGAATCTGCTCCTGTTACTTGGATTAAACCATTGATAATTGAAGGATTTCCGCCAACGACACGACCGAGAATATTACGAATATCAGGTGCAGAGAGAAAATTTGCAATTTGTCCAGTATTGAGTCCAAATACCTCGAAACTGTGGAACAAATTTTGCCCGTCTTCGGATAAATCTCCCCCTGCAATGTTAAAAATTTCGCCATTTTTATTAACGATAGTTTTATCTGTGGGTTGGATAGGATTTGCTTGTAAAGGAACAGCTATTAAAGATAATGATACCGTGAGTAAAACATTAGTTAAAAAAGATTTTTTCATATTGCTTGATTGAAACTTTTAAACAATTCTAATCTGTCAATATTATTGAGAATTTCATGGAAATTTTATATAAAATTCATAGTTTTTTTATGATAATTGCTATGATTTTTTGGTATAGAGTTAAATTAAAGGAGCAAGTTTTTTCTGTCATTAAAAAATATGAAAATTTTTAATTTTTGTTTGGGTTGTGCGATTGTAGGATTGCCTATTGCTACTGTTTCTCCTGCAAAAGCTTTCGGTTTTATCAGCGATATCACTGGTGCGGACATGGTTGGAATAGAAGTTACAGTAAGTTTTGAGAATGGTTCGTCTGAGATGGGCATTTGGGCAGCTACGGGAGTAGATTCGGGTGCAGCAAGCGGTACGGGTTGGGATTTGTCTATAGCTGGCAACACAAACTTTGGGGCTTGGATTTTTTCCTATACAGGAACAAAAACTATTTCCTCACTTTTAATAGACACTTTGCCCGGAAATACCATTTTCGACACGATTCTCTTACCTGAATTGACCCCAACAACTGGAATAGGCAACCGTTTCGGAAGTTTCTCCGGTGCATCCCCAACTGAGGAAAACTACTCGGGAACAGTTTTGGGAGCTTTGGAAGACGTAAAAACCTCTCTAGAGCTAGTCTGGGAAAATGGTTTCAACGATCCCGTCTTGGCATTCGTAGCCGACACAGACGGCATAGAAGGGTTTAACCCTGACCCAGAACCCGTCCCCGAACCCACAGCAACCCTAGGAATTTTAGGTTCTCTGGCTCTCGGTACTGTTTCTCTGCGAAAGAAAAAGTAAGAGATGATTAGGGATTCTGTCACATAACCGCACAATTGTAAAGCAGTTCTTCACAAGCGAACAATCGGTGCGTTACGCTGTCGCTAACGACACCCTACTGGACGGCGATCGCTCTTCCCACGATCGCCAGAAAAGCCCCTAAGCTAAATTAGAGAAGGCCAAACCAAGTTTTTGCTCGAGCGATGAAAAAGTACCTCAAACAATGGCGGGCGGGTGTTGCCTTCCTCGTACTGGGAGCGTCTTTGGCAATGATACTCGTAGGATTAAAGGCGAAAATTTCTCCAGCAATTCGAGAGCGATCGCAACCCTCCCACGACCATTCCCATTCCCATCAATCCGATCTCGACCATTCTCATGAGAAAAGAGTCAATATCAAAACGGAAGGAAATTATCGCATCATCGAATCGGATGGCATTCCCGACCATCAAACCGGTCAGTTTCCCAATCGCGGCAATCCTCACTCGATTTCCAGTCAAAATCATTCTTTCCGCGTTCCCCTCAATCCGAAGCAGAATAACCGCCCGACTTCAGGCAATGGGATGTTATTTGGCGTTGCGGTAAATGGTATTCCTTTCGAACCCGGAACAGCTGAATATTGGACGGCTTCGGGACGGCGATCGGGAGGACGGGGCGCGAGGGAAGCCGATTGGAATTATGAGGCACTCTCGGGCCAACTCAATCTGGGAATAGATGGAAATAACGCTCACGTTCAACCCGGTGGCATGTATCACTATCACGGTTTGCCTGAAGGCTTAATTGACAATTTGGGCGGCGACCTCCAGCTTGTGGGTTATGCGGCGGATGGCTTTCCCATATATGGGGCTTACGGTTATCAAAATGCGAAAGATCCCGGTAGCGGGGTTCGGAAAATGCGATCGAGCTATCGCTTGAAATCGGGCAGGCGATCGGGAGGACCCAACGGCACTTACGACGGCACTTTTACCCAAGATTTTGAATACATTGCGGGATTGGGGGATTTGGATGAGTGCAATGGACGCGTCGGTATCACGCCGGAATACCCCCAAGGGATTTATCACTATTACATTACCGAAGAATTTCCTTTTGTTTCTCGCTGTTTTCGCGGAATCCCCGATCGCAGCTTTCGCAAAGGACCGCCCAGTAGTGGTGGCGGTAGAAATAACGGCCAGCAGCGGCCCGATCGCCGCGATCGCCCCTATCCCCCTCCTCGCAGAAGACCCGGTTTTCCGCCTCAGAGGTAACGAGTGAAGCGGCAATCATTTTGAATTTTGAATTGATAATTTTGCATTGATTTACCCTCTCTCTCCCTCCTCGTCATCTTGGGCGAGGTGTTTGATCATCAACAAGCAATTGCGTCCGTCTTCCGTGCGCTTGGAGACGACCGAATCCATTCCCTGGTAGATGATCAGCAGTCCTCGCCCTCCTCCGGTCAAACCGTCGGCATCATCGAGGGTCTTTAAAGCCGCGCGCAGGCGATTGTCAAAATCGAATGGGATACCAAAATCCCAGATTCGCAGTTCCAATTTGTAGGGAGAGAGGGTTACTTCTAAATCTATGGGAGTATCTTGCGACAATTCTTCATGGGCATGGCGCACGACGTTGGTAAAGGCTTCAATTAAGGCGAGCTTGCACCGGATTCGATCGGTTTCGATAACAGAAGCACAACTCTTGTCAAACCATGCTTGAACTTGATGGGATTGTTTTAAATCCGTCGAAACTCGGAGAGAAAATTTTTGTTCGTCCAACAGCTTATTGTCCTCTGCGATCGCAATTCAACACCCTTGACAAATTGGCATAACTGGTAAAAATTTTAACAAAATTCTTTAGTCTTCTTTATTTCTGTTACCAATAGAATAAAGAAAAATGGAAAATTCCCCTGAAATTTTAACGTCTGGGGCGGTAATTCTCCAATATTATAGAATTTGTTTATGAAGCTAAACCTATAGTAAGAGTCAATTTTGACTTTGCTTTCCGAATAGTTACAATTTTCTCTATGGGGAAAGGTGTCAGAGTTGCTCTTTTGGTTGATATTATCCGAACGATCGCACCGCTATGGCTCTAATTTTAATCGTTGATGACGACCCTGCGATTCAACTGTTGCTCAAGCGTACTTTGACTAACCGAGGTTATGAAGTTTCCGTCGCGAGCGATGGCGCGGAAGGTTTGGCGATGGCCAAGGAACTCGCGCCAGCGTTGATGATTTGCGATTGGGTCATGCCGCGCATGAATGGCATTGAAGTTTGTTCTCATATTAAGTCCATCCCGGAACTTTCCACGACCTTTTTTATTTTGCTCACCTCGAAAGGTTCCGTAGAAGACCGGGTGGAGGGTTTGGATGCGGGGGCTGATGACTTTTTATGCAAGCCCATCGAGATGTTTGAGTTACAAGCGCGAGTGCGATCGGGGTTGCGGTTGCACCAACTCAGCAGCGATTTGCAACAGCAAAAACAAATTCTCGAAACGGAATTAGCAGAAGCGGCTGAATATGTTTGTTCTATTTTGCCGGAACCCCTGAAGGAATCGGATATTGAGATTGACGTGCGTTTTATTCCTTCGAGTCAGTTGGGGGGGGATAGTTTTGATTTTTATTGGTTGGATGACGAGCATTTGGTGATGTATTTGCTCGATGTTTCCGGTCACGGTTTGCGAGCGGCTTTGCCTTCGGTGTCGGTGATTAATTTATTGCGATCGAAGCAATTGTTACAGGTCAATTATCGCAAGCCCAGCGATGTTTTGCGGGGGTTAAATGAAACCTTTCAAATGACCCAGCGCAATGATAAATATTTTACCATTTGGTATGGGGTTTATAATAAAACAACGCGGCAATTGGTTTATTCGAGTGCGGGACATC
This sequence comes from Cyanobacteria bacterium SBLK, assembly GCA_017746715.1. Lineage (GTDB taxonomy): Bacteria > Cyanobacteriota > Cyanobacteriia > Cyanobacteriales > Spirulinaceae > CCY15215. Next base: position 5,528 of record JAGHZQ010000018.1, on the reverse strand, counting down.
CTCCAGCAATTTTACTTTCTCCCAATCCGAATGGGAAAGAAGCAATCCAAGCGGAAGCATTAAAAGCGCCCGGTTTTCCCGTCGGGATGTTCCCAGATGCCGATTATGACGAACATACTTGCAAGATCGATAATTCTGCCAGTTTGTATCTATTTAGCGATGGCATTTACGAGTTGGATCTTCCCAATGGGGGGATGTGGGGATTGGATGATTTTATTGAAGAGTTGAAATTGTATTGTCAGAATAGCGATCGCCATTTGGATCGGATTATCGAGCGGGTAAAAGAGATTAGTATCAGCGATCGCTTTGATGACGATCTTTCTCTAGTTGAAGTGCAGTTTGATTGAGGGTTTTCTGAGAGGAAGTTTCCACGCCTTCGCAAACGCAGAACGTGTCGCGACTGATGTACGATCGCTCAGATTTCTAGTGACGTTCTCTCACCGCTAAATCGGAGATTCTAGCGGGAGACCCCTCGTGACATTTAGTGGGTTGCGCTTTCCCAATACTCAAGTTGTTTGCAAAACATTGTAATACCATTTACAAAAAGTGAATAGAGAGTGAGTTCGGGACATGGAAAAGAGTCTAATTCTGCAGCTTGGATTAAGAAGTTTTTTAAGTTTTTCTTTTTTCTCTTTTATTACCTTTTTTGAGTCTTTACAATAAGACTTACGCATCCGCATCTTAAATTCCCCAACTTTGGAGAACTTTAACTCCGATCTTCTCTAGATGGGAGGGGCTAGGGGGACAAAATTGTATGACACTGCGTAAGTCCTTTCTAACTCTTAAGGATTATTTTGACAGTTTATCGACTTATGTTTTTATAAAAAACTGCGATTTGGCGGAAATTATCAAGCAATAAGTGGGATTTTATTTTATTTTCTTTGCAGATAAGATATTTTTCAGAACGGATTTTTCTTCAACTGTGAAGGTGGGTTCGCTCGGACTTCTTTTATCTCATTCTTCAGAAAGTCATGAATTTCTTGGCTCGTCTCCTTGGCAAAACACCAAAATCTATCGCCTCTAATAAAGCGCATGCTCGTCGCGAGAAGCAATTGAGCGATGACTTTAAAGCCTTCATTCTCGAACCGATCTTAACGCCGAGTGCTCTGATTGATGGTGGTGAAGATATGCCCGACCCAGCGATATTGGATGGGGTAGATTTGCCCTGGCTGGCCGCTTTAGACGCGACCGACCAAGGGACGGATGAAATCCCGGAACTCTTTACATCCGGGACGTTTGAGGTGGGAGAATCAGGAGAAGTAGAATTTGAGTTCCTTTACGACGGCGGCGGCTATGAAGGAGAACTGGCAATATTTAGCTTGGAGGGGATGGAAGAATACGAGCCGGGATCGAGAGAATTTATCCAAGAAGCGACGCGGCGATCGCTTTCCGATTCGGAATGGGGTCGTATTGTCATCAGCGATCGCGACGAAGGGGCGAAGTTTGAAGGGAATTTCGGCGAGGGGAATTTTAATCGGGGGGAGTATGCGGGAACGAAAACGTTTCAGATGCGTCCGGGCGATCGCTTTGGGGCGATGTTAGTCCCCAAAGGAGAAGTCGAGGAGGTATTCGACAATCCCGATATTGGCGGGGCCAAGCGTCCCCTATTTTCCCTGAGTACCGCCAACCCCGATGATGGGTTGCAAGCGGGACAGATTGCCGATGTGGATGGGAGCGGGCAAACTTTCGTATTTGAAGATTTGCGCGTGGATGGGAAGAGCGATCGCGATTACAACGATATTATTTTTCGGGTCAAAGGGGCAGAAGGAGAAGCCATCGAACTCGATGAGGTCATCGCCGAAGATCGCGATTGGCGAGAGACGGAATTGGGGCAGGAATTGCTCGATTATGTGAAAGTAGATGACCCGCTTCCCGTTGCTGGGGATGGGGGAGAAATTCTGATTCTGAGCGATCGCCAAGATTGGGGAGAAACTGTAACCGAAGCCGTAAATCAGACCGCCGAGCAATTGTGGGAATTTGCCCATCACGAGGACTTTAGCGAGAAAATGCAATTGACCTTTGGGGAGAACGTCGAAGTCGAAGCAGCAAGGGAAGCGATCGTCGAATTGGTCGCAGGACAAGACTTTCCCCCCATTCAAATTCTCACCCGAGGAGAGTTAGGCGATGCTAACGCGGGTTTTGGCATCGAAAGCAATACGATCTATCTCTCCCATACCTTCGTCGAAAGCCATCTGGAGAACCCGGAAATCATCGGTCGGGTCTTATTGGAAGAATTGGGACATTTCCTCGATGTGAAATTGGAAACCGAAGACGCACCGGGGGATGAAGGGGAAATCTTTGCGAGTTTGGCAACCGGGGGAGAACTCGAAACCGCGCAACTCATCGCCCTACAAGGAGAAAGCGATCGCGCCCGAATCCACCTCAATGGAGAAAGCATCACCGTCGAACAAAACGGAACCGGACTCAAAGGATACTACTATCACGACGCGGACTTCGGCAAACCAGCCTACGAGCGGATAGAAACCCCCACCGACTTGAACTGGGGAGAAGCACCCTGGGGAGTCGCACTCGACAAACACTCAATCCGATGGACGGGACTCATCGCCCCACCGGACACCAAAACCTACAACTTCACCACCCGCGCCGACGGTCGCACGCGAGTCTGGATTAAAGACGATGGGGGGGTTTGGCGCAAAGTGGTCAAAGGTTGGGATGAAGAGACAGGGGAAGGGACGCGCGATCGCCGGGGAGCGATCGCCTTAGTCGGAGGTCGCCAGTACGAAATCAAAATCGAATATCAAGACGATACGGGGAACTCCAACTTCCAACTCTTGTGGGACGGACACTCCCCCACCCCCGAAACAATTCCGCCCCAATACTTCTCCCCCGCAGAACCAAGCAAAGAACCCAACGTAGACGCGGATGGGACGGGGTTAAAAGTGAGAGAGTATCGAGAACAAGATTTCAGCAGCCTGCGCCGCGAATACAACGCAGTCGGTCAGTTGAACTATGATTGGGGAGCCGCCGCCCCTTGGGAAACATCCCTAGACGGGCATTCGAGCCTGTGGACCGGAACAATTGAAGCCCCCACCTCAGAAACCTATCAGTTCCAAACCCACGCCGACGGTCGCACGCGAGTTTGGCTCGAAGACGATGGGGGAACTTGGCACGAAGTCGTCAAAGGCTGGGACAAAGACACCGGAACCGGGACGAGAGATCGCTTTGGAACAGTGCCCTTTCCCTTCGTGGCGGGTCGCGAATACAAAATCAAAGTCGAGTATCAAGACGATGCAGGGGATTCTAACATCGAACTGCTGTGGGAAAGCCCCACGCAAACGCGGCAGGTCGTCCCCTCGCGCTACCTTCATCCCGGAGAGGTCAGCGAAGCTGGAGACGGGACGGGAGTACACGCGCGCTACTACCTCGATCGCGATTTTTCTCGCTTGCGCCAAGTCTTCCACGAGATTCCTGCCGACCGAGATTGGGAAGCGGGTTCTCCCAACAATTGGGCAATCCAAGGAGATAACTGGTCGGGGATTTGGACGGCGCAGGTCAAAGCCCCCAGCAGCGATAACTACCAATTCTTCACCCGTGCCGACGGCAAGGTGCGCCTTTGGTGGCGGCATCCCGATGGAGAATGGCAGAGATTAATCAATGCTTGGGAAAACGACCCCAATACCTCCCAACTCGAAACCGCTAATGCTTCGGTGTTTATGGAAGCCGGACAAAAGTACGATCTCAAAGTCGAATTCCAAGAAGAGGAAGGAGAAGCGGATTTGGAATTGCTGTGGGAGAACTCCACCCAAACCCGACGGGTGATCGAGAACAAATATCTCTATCCCGTGCAACCCGAAGCCCCGGGAACGGGAATCTTTCACCGTTATTTCCCCAACTCGGAACTCGAAGGGGAGCAGTATTGGGAAGGGGTGTCCCCCGCTCTCGATTTTGAATGGGAACACAATAGCGTCAATAATTGGGCCGTGCCTCCCGATGGCTGGTCGATTCGCTTCAACGGAAAATTAGAAGCGCCTTACAGTGAAGAGTTTAAACTGAAAACACGCGCCAATGGGGGAACGCGGGTGTGGATTCGCGACCCGGATGCGGGGGTTTGGCATTCAATTATCAACAATTGGAGAGATAGCAATAGCAGTGTCGATAAATCGGGCACGATCCCGTTTCCCTTGGAAGCAGGTCGCAAGTATGATGTTCAGGTGGAATATAAGGATGAAACCGGAGATGCTCAGTTAAAACTCCTGTGGGAAAGTCCTTCCCAAACCCTCGCCGCCATCCCCTCCCAATTCTTCTCGGCACAACAACCCGAGACTCCCGTGGGAGATGATGACCGACCCGAGTGCGCGCCCGTGACGGCGGATTGGTCGGATGTATTGGATATCCAACAACCCGGAGTATACACTTTCGATACTAATCTTCCTTTTGGGGCGACTTTCATCGTTAACGGAGAGACTTTTAGCACTGAACCCGAGAATAACTCTTTCTCTTTGTTGCTGCCGGCAGGGGCGATCGATTTTCAGATGCAGATGCCCTCGATTTCTCCTTGTTCTCCTCCTTGGCCCGATACGCCGGAAAATGAGGGAGGTCCGCCGATTGATATTGGGGTGACTTCTCCCGATGGAAGGCGGCAGAGCGCAGGCATTTCGGGGGGTTGGTTGACGGGTTGGGGTATCGGTGGTGGCACCGGTGGTGGCACCGGTGGTGGTACTGGCGGCGACTGGGGCATCAATTGGCCTTCATTCGACCCAGTGGATCCCGCGACGAATGAGCCACCGCCGGCATCGGGAGATGAGCCGCCCGGAACGGGACTTTACGCTCAGTATTTTAATGGGACGACGTTTAGCAATCTCGCTTATGCGAAGTTTGTTGATAATGTTTATGAGGATTGGGATTATAAGGGCCCGTTGTGGGATGATAGCTGGCTTGATGATGAGGTGCGGCTGAATGTGGAGGCGGATAAGTTTGGCATTCGCTATACGGGACAGATTAAGGCACCGGAGGATGGAGAGTATAAGTTTTCGTTTAAGGAGCTGGATGGGAAGGCGCGCTTGTGGGTGAATGGTCAGTTGGTGATGGATGGGGAGTGGCATGGGACTCCTCCAGATGCGAATGGGAATCTCCTTGCTGATGATGTTTACTATGGGGATATCAGTCAAAGCATTTCTCTGAAGGCTGGACAAAAGTATAATTTCCAGTTGGATTTTGTGGATCCGGGGGGTGAGGCGAGTGCGGTGCTTCATTGGGAGAAGGATGGGGGAGCGCCGGCGACGATTTGGAATTCTCTTTTCTATCCGACGATGCCTCCGGGTACGCTGTTGGTGAATGATGAGCCGACTCCCGTGTTGGTGGGTAAGTCTTCGGCGGCGGCTTCTCTATTGAGTCAGTATCTTTATGATGATTATGAGTCGGTCAGGGTGACGGTGCGCGATCGCTCTCCTAACGAATCTCAGGCTTTCCTCAATTCGCCTGTGGGGAATGTCCTCTGGTCGGGGACTTTGAGTAAGAGTGAGGTGTTAGGGAAACAGTCTTATTTGGAGATTGCTCAAAAGAACTAT
>JAGHZQ010000017.1 GCA_017746715.1 Cyanobacteria bacterium SBLK | reverse complement strand
TTTTTGACCCGAACTATTATCTTTCTTTATCAGGAAAGAATTTTCTACCATCTCCAGTTATGATTTCTCACATCTGACATTGAATTGTTCTCCACCCTCTTTTTTCTTAACTTTTTCAGCAAACCCTATTTTAAAATTCCGCTTATTGACATGTTCGTCTAAAATCTTGGACAATTCCGACCACAATTTTGATCCAACTGCTTTCACATGGCTTACAGAGTGATGAGTGTTCTCAGAAATTTGTTCGTATTCGCAATCTTTTAAGAGAATATTCTCAAATCTGCTCTAATTTTCTGTAACCTATTTAGGCTTGAGGATGTCCGCAAGCTGCAGGTTGGTCTCCTTCATGTTCCGAGTTCGAACTCGCGATCGCTTTGCCAAAATGTTGTTTTAAGAGTTTTTGAGTGCGATCGAGGTCGGTTTGTAATTGCGATCGCATAAATTGTATTAATAAAAATTTTTATCTTTTGTTAAGCTCGTAAATATGGTAAATTCTGAATATAGTTTTTAACTTCTGGATTGGGTAAATCGAGTGCAGGATTCATCTCATGGTTCTGGTTATAGGGATTTGGTGCAAAAAGAACCCGATAGTCTTCTGCAATAATTTCTTTATCGCATTCATTCCATCTCTCAGAGCAAGTTTTGACATCGTAAGCATAATCTTGGTTCAAGCCTCTAAGTTCATAATATTGCCAAGGCAATCGTTGACTAAAAGGTTCAATTCCTTGATTTACTAAAAGATAACACAATGTCCAGTGATGACCATATTCATGTGCTAACGTTGTTTTTAGAGCGTTTAGAGTCGGTAAAAGAGAGCGATTAAGCACAATTTTAGCTACGATCTCTCGAGTATCTTCGGAAGTTTGAACTGTCCAAAATCCAAAGTAATCTGCCGCAATACCATCATTGCGAATTTCAATAGAACCCAACCATCGAATTTCAGTATTAGTTGAATGTAAACTATCAAATACAAAATTTTTTAGTTCTTCTAACTCGTCTAGGCTTAATTCGTTGGTATGGTCTTTTATGTATAGAACTGTCTCGTTACCCATATTTCACAAAAAAACAAGCGCTTTAACAGTATAATATAACATATTAAAGCACTCAATCAGTATGATTAGACAAAAGTGCGAATACTATTGTTGAGGATTTTTAGGATAACTATAAATAACCTTGTTTATCGATTTTTCTGAGCTAGAGCTATCTTCAACAGCTCTCATCTCCAAACCTTCAAATTCATCTTCCTCAACATCATTATCTGTCAAGGTTGAAGCAGTTGAATAATAAACAATTTGTCCGCTTTTACTTTTGACTTCTTTATATCTTACCTTTGAAGTATCTTTCTTGAGAAATACTCCCGATCGCAGTTCTTCTAAACGGTTTCGCAGTGGAAGTATTTTTTCTGCGGGTACTCCCTCGGCCTCAGCATTGTGAATTAATTGTTCGAGCTTTTCTGGTGTAACTGGAATCATAATTGTTTTCTTTCCCTCCTATCCAACAGCAATTTCTCTAGAGGTCATGAAGCTCGTTAGCACTAACGACTTATTCTCATAATCCTCGAATCTCGCTCTAATTCTGGATCGGTTATGAATGTTATACTGAAAGTGAGCCAAAATTGATCCCAAATATAGTAAATTTTTTGGTAAAGGTGATGACAGTTACCCTCAGAGCATCAAAACAAGGATTGGCAATTGTTGACCAAGCGCGGAAAGAGAAAGGTTGGACGGCTACGGCGCAAATTTGGTGCGATACGGCTCAAACTTCTGTGGGAACATTGAAACGCTTCCGCATGAGAAAAGCCATCTTAGAGGATGCGTTTAAGAGCATTTGCGACGCAGTGGGTCAAAATTGGGAGGAAATCGCCGATCGCCGTCCCGTGGAAACTGTAGAGTTGGAGATTGATTTTTTTTCTTATGATGAAGGATGGATCGGACGAGATGATGCAGTTGCATTGCTAAAAAATAAGATTGAGGAGTCTTGTCGGGTCTTAATTTTGGTGGGAATTACCGGGATTGGAAAAACGGCTTTGGCAGAACGAGTCGCGGTAGAATTACAGGAGACTTGGTTGCAGGGCAATTGGGGAAATTTCCACCAAGAAAACTTTGACGATGAAGCCAATTCTCACGATTTTGGCAGTGTTGCAGCGAGATGGTTGGAGAAGTGGGGAGAGGTGATTACTTCAGACGATCGCAAAGATACTCAACGTTTAATGTATCGCTTATTGCGGCATTTGAAGGAAAATCGCCGTTTGGTGCTGATGGATTCTTTAGAGAAGATTTTGCAGGGGAATGAAGAGGAAGGCTGGAGCGATTTTAAGGATGAGTGGTGGGTGAAGTTTTTTAAGAATTTGTTCTCTAGCGATGCTTGTTTGAGTCGCATGATTCTGACTTCACAGGATTTACCGAGACAGGTGGAAGATGCGGGGACTCGCTATCGGAATTTTTGGCACGTTGAACCATTAATGGGGTTGGATGAAAAAGAGCGTCTTTCTCTGTTTGAAAAGACAGGTTTAGAGTTGGAGGAAGGATCGGAGAATCGCAATTATTTAGAGCGCATTGGTAAGGCTTATGAGGGTCATCCTTTGGCATTGCGAACAATCGCAGGGGAAATTGGCAGTCGTCCCTTTTATGGCAATGTAGCAGCATATTGGGGCAAATTTGGTATGGAAATAGAAGAGGTGGAGAAGGCAATTTTGGAAGCAGAGGAGAAAGGAATTACTAAAGGTGCTGGCGATCGCTGGCAATTAGACCGCTATACCCGACCACTGAGACGTAACGTGCGATCGCGTTTGGAAACCACTTTCGATCGTCTAAAAGATGATGTAAAATCTGCCTATTTACTGCTCTGTGAAGGGTCTGTCTATCGCTGTGCAGTCCCGGATCGTTGGTGGTTATTTCATTTGGAAGATTGGGATTATGAGGAGGACGATCGCATTAAGGCTTTGGAAACTCTGCGCGATCGCTTTTTAGTAGAGGAAGTCATAAAGGATAATGAATGTCAATTAAGGCAACATAATTTAATTCGCAGTGTTGCTCTAGAGCGTTTAAAACGATTGGATGATGAAGATGAATGATACAGATTCAGGCACAAAAACTTGAAATGAGAGGGATAAAAAAATGAAAATGCGACAGGATGAAGACAAAAATAGTATCCTTCCTCCTGTTGATTCAATTCTCGCTGATTTAGAGATATCACCTGCGACAATAAAATATATTCAACCTCGTTCAAAACGCAGTCAGTATCGCGCTATTGTCAATTGGTTAACTCGATATCAACCTGACTCTGACGCTTCTAATCTTGCTAAAGTTCAAGGATTGCTCGAAACATTTTATCATCTTTGCAACTTACGACAATGGGAGCAAGCAGCAAAAATTCTTTTTACTCGTCTCAATACTCCCAACCAAGATCCACTACATATCCAATTAAGTTATTGGGGATACTATACTCAACAGATCGCTTTATATATGCAAATATTAGATAAACTATCTCCTCAAAAGAATGCAATTTTTTTGAATAGTCTCGGTAGCGTTTATAGCGATCTTGGAGACTACGATCGTGCTCTTCACTGTCACCAAAAAAATCTGAAAGTCGGAAAAGAATTGCAGGATCAATTCTTACTTACATCAGCATTAACTGGAATTGGGGAAATATATCACATACTTGGAAACTATCATGAAGCAATTCAATATCAACAACTATGCTTAAAAATTTCACGAAAAATCAACAATATTGTATCTGAGGCACGTTCTTTAAATGGTCTGGGAAATACTTTTAATTCTTTAGGATTATATCATGAAGCCATACAATATCATCAGAAAAGTTTAACTCTCTTTCAAGAAATAGGCGATCGCTATTCTGAAGGCTCTACATTAAGCTATATTGCTACAGTTTATCATTCATTAGGAGAAGTTCGGAAAGCAATCGCTTATCATCAAAAACATTTGCAAATTGCTCGCCAATTAGGACACCGTAAAGGTCTTACTAATGCTCTGGGAGGACTCGGGAATTGCTATACTTCTTTAGCAAACTATTCTCAAGCGATCGCTTGCCATGAAGAACAACTCGCGATCGCTAAAAATATTGGTTATAGACAAGGAGAAGTAAACGCTTTGATCAGTCTGGGAATTAATTGCATGAGACTCGATCGATATCCTGAAGCACTTAACAATCTAGAACAGTCATTACAAATATTTAGATTACTTGGTCATCGTGAAGGTGAGGCTCACAGCCTTCACAAAATAGCTGAATTGTATCAAAAATTGGACAATCGAAAACTGGCTATTGAAGACTGCGATCGCGCTCTTGCCATCGCAACAGAATTAGATATTCCTTTAGCTGAAGAATGTCGAAAATTGAAAATAGAATTAGAAGCTCAAAGTTGTAATTGACATTGCTCGAAAATATAATGAACCGCTCCCAATAACTCCTCTAAATCGGAAATTCGGTAAGATTTAAGACTTTTCACAAACAAGCGATCGCACAATTTTGCAAACTCCCATACTTTCCCATTGGAAACCATGCCAAAAATCGTTTGTCCTTCGATTTGATTGATTTTTTGACAAGCGACCATTTCTGCACCGCATTGACCCCAACCCGCCGTAAAATCATCTTTCTTGGCCTCCATTACTGCCAAAAAAGGCTTATCAAACACAATTTTTCCTAAAGGAGATTTTTGCGCGAGCACGTAATCGGGGATACTCGATAAATCTTCGTTATAAATTAAAGTTTGATGACTCCAAAGTAAAAACTTTTCCTTGTAGGTGTACCAAGTTTCGGTTAAAATGGGTGCAATTAGATTTTCGCAAATCGCCGATTCTGAATTATCGACTACACCTTCTCTCAGAAGGGTTTGTAACCGTTGTTGGAAATACTCATTAATTGGCGGTTGCGATTCAATAATAAAATCATTTTCTTGATAGGTTAACTGGAATGTTTTGACCAACATTTCCAAGTTTTTATAAGCAGTAAAAGCCATTTTTACCCCCATCGCCATACGGGTGCATCCCAAATTTGTAAATCCCCCCTAACCCCCTGCTTTGTAAGTAGAAGGATCGGCTTCCCCCTTACAAAGGGGCAGGGACTATTCATCGAGGAGAGAAAATCATGGTAATTCCTGACTGTCCGTTATTAATTCATGGGTTCTATAACAGAATTTCAGGGGTTGTAGCATTTTTCTTCGGTCAGTGAATAGTCCCTGCTTACAAAGGGTGACGGGAGGGGGATAGAGGATTTCTGCTAAATCGTATGTATTTTTGCAAAACTAGGATGCACTCCGCCATACTGCTTATCATATTACTGCTTTTGCCGCGAGATCGCCCTAACCTAATAATCGTACTCCACGAAGGCTTGAATCCAAGCGGGAGGGCGAGGAATGGGATTTTTGAGGCGATCGAAGAGCAATAATGCCACCAGATGAACCGTAAACGTATAGAGAAGGCTGTTAAACACCAACATAACAAAAGCGATCGCTTGAATTAACCCGATCTCCGGTTGCACCAAAATTCCTAACTTAATAAAAATCCAATCCAACCATCGCGTAATTTGGTTAATGGCATAAAGCCAAAAGTTTTCCCCGAGGAAAATAGAAATGAGAACAATGCGAAAAAACGAGCCAAACGTCCCCAAAATTGTCCCCAAAACCATCGAGAAATACCAACTCCCCCCCCGCTGCCAAATTGCTCCCAATTGCACCCCCAAAACCGCATAGGGAATGGTAAACATAATGCTGCGAGTCGGACCCATCAACACCGAAAGCAATAGCCCGGAAATGAGCACCCCCATCCACGCCGCACGATTTCCCCGACGCAAATAGATTAAAGCAATGGGAATAGGGAAAAGGAGTTGCAAAACCGGACCTAGGGGAAAATAATAATTAATTAACCACATCAAACTCGCCGCACTGGATAAAAAAGCCGTTTCTACCATCACCAGAGCCGGCAGGCGATCGCCCTTGGACTGAGTTGGCGGTAATTCTCGCTCCTTTACCGATACCTCGCGATCGTCCTCTCCCGCATCAACCCAGTTCATTTCATCCATACCAATAACAAACAACCAATAACTAAGTAATCGTCTTTTCTAACTTTTGCTTGTCTGGAATCCTGAGAATGTCATGCTCTCGTTGAATCAACCCTTTTTTCTCCAATTTTGTGAGTACGCGGGTAACAGTTTCTCGTGCCAAACCGCTCAAACTGCTTAACTCTCGGTGAGGTAAGTTAGGAATCTCAATTCCTTGTTTGCCTTCTTTCCCTTGTCCCTCTGCCAAAAATAACAGGGTATCCGAGACTCGGGACATGCTATCGGCTTCCCTGAGTCGCAAGCGGCGGTTGACTTGACGCAGGCGAGTTGCCATTAATTGTGCCAGACGCACCCCTGCTAAAGGTTCTGTCGTGATGAGTGCAACAAAATCTTGAGCGGGGACGCTACTAATTTTTGTGGTGGTTAGAGTGATGACATCCGTAGAACGAGGCACTTCTTCCAGCGCCGCCATTTCTCCAAAGACTTCTCCTTTGCCGATAATATTGAGCGTCACCTCCTTCCCATCGAGATTGTAGGTGCGGATTTTTACCCAGCCATCCACAATAAAATAAACCGATCCGCCCCAATCGTTTTCTAAAAGAATGACTTGGTTGGGAGGGTGACTGCGGATGACGGCATGATGGGTTAGCTTATCGAGAGCATCATCCGGCAATCCTTGAAAGAAGGGCGCGGCCTCGATAAGTTCTTGAATGTCGGGGTTGGTTTCGCGGGAGTTGGTTCCGTCCATGAGGCAAGAGTTGAACAGGCGCTAACGTTTCGTCATTCCACCCGATAGGGAGGCTCTTCGGGAACGTTCACAAGTTATTATGCGCTATTGCGCTGGTCGTGTGGCAAAAATCTGAAAATTCCCCAGATATTCCCAATTAAACTTAACTTTCCTTGATAACAAGGGATTCTTTAGTATAAGAAGAGTAGCATAATAAATACAAAACGCCGAAATTCAGCGATCGTTTTTGCTGAGGCTGCGGCCTTCACCGAAGTGCTGCAAGGGATTTCATTTAGGGATTTGCGGTGATTTCATACAACGATATTCAAGCTCTTATCGCCGAAATCGACCGGGTTCTACCCGATCGCTCGGAACGGGTCGAGACTTCCCCCGAGTCGCCGACCGAGGATAATGGTATTAAGGAGAACGCGCAACAAGCAGTTTTAGAGAAAGTCCGCTGGTACTTGCTCGATTTGCGAAATCAAATCGAGATCGAGCCGGGAGAACCTTCCTCAGTGCAAGGCGGACAACAGACAGCGATCGCCATCGCATCGGCGGTAATGTCACAGCTCAACCTGCACCGGCAAGATTGGCTGCAACCCTTACACGGGGAAATCGCGGATCTACGACGACAAAGGGAGTCCCTTTTAGCAGAAATCCGCGCTCTGGAAGGACGGCATTTACAACTTATGTCGGATTTCCTGCAAATTCTTCTCGGACGGTGCAGCAAGGCGTTACAGCAAGAACTTTCCCTGACCCTCGAAAAGTTTGAAACTCAGTTGTGGCAATTGCAGGATGCTCGGATGGAGAAAATTGCCTCCACTCCCTTGCAACAGCTCGATCGCCTGCAAAAATTGCGATCGCTCCAGCAACAGGCAGATCTCCTCGTTCTCAATTTGGATCGCACTCTCCGCAAGGTTTTTGAGTCCTTAGAAGGGGATATGCAAAGCTATCATCAATCTCTATCCCGAGGGATCGAAGAGATGCACGAACTGGGACGACAGGGGAAAACCATTCTGGCAGCCTACTTCCAACGCCTCAATCCCGATTCTCCCCTCAATCTCCCCAACCCCTCTATGCCTCCCAGAGAGGGGATCGACTTTGAGGAAACTAATAATCTCTCCCTCGAGGAAATGGTCGCTCCCGACACAAGCGATCTCGAGGCTTCCCAAAGTTCGAGCATGGCAATGTTCCCCTTTGCAGGAATGGAAATTCCTCCAGCACCGACATCCCGAGAATTTCCCCAAGGTTGGGAGATCGAAGAGGAAGGAGAGGAGATAGAATCGGTTGATGCTCTCTTCCAAGTCAATATTGAGGAAGGGGACGGGAAGAGTGAAGGTCTCGAAGCATGGGAAGCATGGGACGAGCATTTATTTCATTCCGACGAATTGATGAATGCTGGCGAAGAAGAAACTATCCCGGTTGTTCTGACCCTCAAAGAGGCAGAATTGGAGATAGAAGAAGAAGTCTCCGTCGAGAGGCCTCCCCGCGATTTATTTTCCGGTTTGGCAGATCCGGCGATCGTTGCTGAAGAGGTTGTCGCTGAAGAGGTTGTCGCTGAAGAAATTGCTGAAACTCCCACAAATCTTACTTCTCCACCTCCAACGGTGGAGGTAGAATTGTTTGGCGAACCGACACAAACCGAAGAGGAAATCAGTCCGGTTGTCATTGAAGAGGATATTCCCTCTGAAGAAAAACTCCCAACTCCAGAAACCGACTCCCAAACTTTGGACGAAATTGTCGGCGAGACCATTGCTTCGCTAACAGAACTCCTTGAAGAAAAATCCGAGCAGGTGGAGGAAGAAGAAGAAACCGAAGAAGATGAAGTCATCTCCGTTGCTGCTGGAGAAACGTTATTGGCAACTGATGAAGTTAAACCCCAACCGCAAGCAGATTTAGAAACGCTTCTCGACTCCGGACAACTGAAAACCCTAACAGAAGATTTAGCCAATTTTGAAGGCAATGCTCCGGTTGTAGAGGTGGAAATCCCTCCGGTCGAAATTGAGGAAATTCCGGCAGAAGAGGCGATCGCAACTAACAAAAAAAACCAAACAAATCCTTTCTTGAATTCCTCCCCCGAGGGAATCCCAGAGAGCGAGGAGATACCCGAAAGTGCCGATCGCAAACGAGAAATTCATCTCGATTCCCCCGAAATCAATGCAGCAATGGAGGTAGACGAATCCTTTGAGGAAGCCTTTGAAGAAGAAATTATTAGTGAAGAGGATGAGGACTGGATGCTGCCGGAAACCGCGATCGCCGAAGAAACAGAAGCGCCAAGATTAGAAGCGATCGCGATTCCTCCCTCGGCTATCTTAGCGTCTCTAACAGATTTAAACTGGGAAGAAAAGCAATCACTAATCCAACAACCCACAAGCGGTGCGACCCCGGCGAATCGAATTCGCCAAGGGAACGCGCACCAAGACACCAACAACCCACAACAATTGGAAATCGTTGTGGATGATGACTTTGAACTGCCACCTCCCAAACAAATTCTGGCAGGTGCGGGAACGAGTAAAAAAACCGTTTCCGCGATGCGTTCTCCTAAACCCGAAACAACATTCTCAACCCATGAAGATTTGTGGGAGCACTCAGACACGACTGCTCCCCCTCGGGAAGTGCGAAAGTTTCCCCAGAAATCGGCAGGGATTGAAAAGAGCGATCGTGCAGTCACGGAAATCGTGACCGATCCTTGGGGCGAAACTCCCAATCCTTCAGAGAAAAAATGAAAACAAGGAAAGAGAAATGAATAATTATCGGAGGTTATAATTTTGAATTGATAATTTTAAATTGATAATTTTGAATTGATTTGACTCATTCTTGGTATTTGGGAATTGATTTTAGTGCCTCGGGGATTGCCGCAGTTCTGTACGATCGCCAGCAAAATCGATCGCATCCGCTTTCTTGGCTCCGATCGCCTTCCATGTCGGCAAATTTAGAAAATGAAGCAGAATCGCCTATTTTTCGCTTGCCTGTTGATGGAGGTGACAACCCCACTTTTCCCATTGCGATCGCGCCGTTTCCCACTTATTTTCACGGGGCAATTCCCTGTTACAATCGCCAATCTCGCCAATGGGAACCCCAATTTGGCAGTGCGAAGGACCGCAATGTTGTTTCTTTGCGCCAGCTGCAACAAGCCTTGCAAGGACTGTTGGAAACGCTCAATCCCGAGGGCCAAACTTCGTATCTCGCAAGTACGACAGAGTTATCGGAACACAGTCTGAAAGCCGCACTACAGTCCCTAGAAGGCATTGTTTTGAGTTGTTCTGCACTCTGGAGCGATACTTACCGTTTTAACCTGCGAGAAGCCATTTTAGAAGCTAAATTGGTCGAGACTCCCGACCGCATTTTTTTCCTCGAAGAAGCGATCGCCCTATCAATCACCAGTCACCAGCGATGCCCTGAGGCCGTTGAGCGAAGCCGAAACGAGCTTGCCGAAGGGTCACCAGTCACCAGTTACCCGTCATCGCTTCCGACTTCCGATTTCAACAGTTCGCAGCAGGGAATCTTGATCCTACAGGGAGGAACGACAACGACGGAGTTGGCATTGGTAGAAAATTTGCCGTTGGAGGCACTCAAGCGCGAAGATTGGGTGCTGCGAGGATTGGAGTACGGTGCGAAGGATCTCTACTGCGATATCTTTTGCCAGTTACTTTATTCTCAGTGGTTGCCAGAACAAAAATTTTTACAAAACTTAAAACTGGAAATTCCCCAACCCGGAGAACCCGATCGCCCCAAGCGAGATCGCGCAACCTTAAAAATCGAAAACTTTTCGGAAGGACAATCTCTTTTAGAAACGGCTAAGCGCACCTTACTGATTTTGCAGAAGCAAGAAGCCTTTTCGACCTATCTCGGACAACAAGAATGGGGAGTCACGAGAACTGCATTGGTTGAGAAAATTCTTCAGCCTTTCTACACGCAATTAAATCGGCAAATTAATGAATTACTCAGTCAAAAAGGTTGGTATCCGGGCGCGATCGCGCGAGTATTTTGCAGTGGAGAAATGCTGACTCTCATTTTGCCTTTGATTCGATCTTGGCTCTGCGGTAAATTTCCCGAAGCCGAGATTGCCCTGCGTCCCCATAATCCCAACCATTTTCCCATTGCTGAAGGACTCTGCCGCCTGCCTCTATTTCCTCAAATGCTCGATCGCCTGCACCATCAATATGGCGATTATTTTCTCCTTGCCGAACTTTTACGAGCGATCGGCGATGCACCTCTAACCTTAGAGGAAATCGTTAAGTCTTTGGAACGTCGGGGCATTCCCCGTGCCTGTTTGTGGCGCGTACTGCCTTTTTTGTCGGGACACTTACCCGAGGGCTTCATTCCCTCTGCCTCCGTTCGAGTTCGCATGACGGCAAAATCCCGAGAATTTCTCCCCTATCCGGCGATCGCCGCTGCCCCTTTATTGAATTCCCAACCCCCTCTCTACTTCCCTAACACCCTGCAAAAAAAGCGCTTGCAACAATATTTGGCTTTCCTACTGGCAAAAAGCGTGCAAAAGTTACAAGATCCCCTCGCGATCGAGTTCGCTGCTGGACTCAAATCCCACAACGAACTCGCGATCGACAATAAATAGTAACTGGTTACTGATTTACTCGCACTGAATGATGGGGATAGAAATATGAAATTCCGTTCCTTCTCCTTCAATTGAATGACAGGAGATATGACCGCGATGCTTTTCAACAATAATTTCATAACTGATGGCCAAACCCAAACCCGTTCCTTTGCCAACGGGTTTAGTGGTAAAGAAGGGATCGAAAATATGCGATCGCGTTTGTTCGCTCATCCCCGGACCGTTATCGCGAATGCGAATGAATACCCGTCCGTCGCTTTCATCTTCTCCTTCCCACTCTGTTGTAATGGTAATGCAGTGAGGAGCGGGAACGTCCATCAGAGCATCGATGCCATTGCTGAGAATATTCATGAAAACTTGATTGAGTTGTCCGGCATAACATTCAACCTCGGGTAAATCTCCATATTTTTTGTTGACGAGAATTTCCGAACGCCTGCCTTTTGCTTTCAAGCGATGCTGTAAAATCAACAGCGTATTATCGATTCCTTCGTGAATGTCTACAGCTTTCATCTCTGCTTGATCCAATCGCGAAAAGTTTTTGAGAGAAAGAACGATTTTGCGAATGCGTTCCGCACCAATTTGCATGGAGGACAGGGTTTTTGGTAAATCCTCCAAAATAAAAGGCAGATCGATATCATCGGCAAATTCGCGAATTTCCTCGCTCGGGTACGGATAATTTTTTCGATACAACTTGAAGAGTTCGAGAAAATCATTGACATAATCGCTGGTATAACTGAGATTGCCGGAAATGAAATTAACGGGGTTATTAATTTCGTGAGCGATGCCGGCAATCATCTGCCCCAAACTCGACATTTTTTCAGTTTGAATCAACTGCGTCTGCGTTTGCTTGAGTTCCTTTAAGGTGCTCTCGAGTTCGCGAGCCTGAGTTTGTGCGGCTAAAGCCGTCGCGCGAGTTTGTGCGAATAATTCGGCTTGGTCGATCGCTAATGCCAATTGATCCACGACTCCTCGTAAAAGCTCGATCTCGGAATCGTTCCAAGGACGAACTCCTCGCGCTTGGGAACAAGCAATAGCTCCCAAATGCCCGGAACGCGTTTTCAAGGGGATGAGAAGAAACGATTCGATTTGAATCCCCTCGAGTAGGTTAGTGAGTTCGGCAATCTCTCGATGGGGAAAATTCGGGAGATGGGGATGGGCGATATCTTCAATGCGAATGGTTTTCAACCGTTCGATCTGCCTTGCTAAAAAAGTGAGCTTGTCGGGCGAACAAGTGCGAATGCCTCGGGTTTTATGGGTTTTGCTCCAGGCTTCGTGAGAAACGCTCAAACTGGGGGAATTGCTGGCATTGTTCCAACACCACAAATAACTACAGCAATCGACATCCAAAAGATTGCGGATTTCACGTACGGCAGTCTCCAAAATCGTATCGAGATCGAGGGAGTTGCGAATTTGGTTGGCAAGACGAAAGAGCAGTGCTTCTCGACGAGAGGCAAGGGCGCTTCTGGCTTGGCAGCGATCGATATCGAGGGCTAAATTATCGCTGAGGGTTTCCAATCCTTCTCGCAAAGAATTGCTGAAGGGGCGATCGCTCCATGCTGCTAAAACCCCGATGGTTCGCTCCTCTAATAGCAAAGGATAGCCGACAAAGTATAGTTTTGTGCTTCCCGCAGAACGCTGGGCGTCTAGGTTGCAAAAAAGAGGATCGCTGCGAATGTCCCCGAGCTTGCGCTGAATTTTCCCGATGGTATCTCCAAAGGGCGGAAAAACCAAATCGCAGACGGGTTGCCGATTTTGAGCGATCGCGCCGACCACCGATCCTTCTAAGGACAGTTCCGGTTGGCTCAACAGTTCGGAGTTGAGAATAGCAGGTGGAGTGTCGGGATTCAAACGCGAACCCTGAAGCTCGAGGCAATTGCGTTGAGCATTGTAGAGCCAAATTGCCGCTACGGTAATATCGAGGTGTTCGGCGATCGCGTCGGTACAATATTGCAGGCTTTCGGGAATAGAATGAGCGTGAACCAAAAATCGACTGACTTTGGCTTCTAAGCGAGCCAAGCGGGATTGTTCCAATAGATCGGCTTCAACGCTTTTTCGTTCGGAAATATTCCGCAAGCAAACCGATATTCCGTCTTGATGGGGGGTGAGATAAGTTTCTACCCAAATTTTCCCGATGGGAAAGAAGGCTTCAAAACGCGTAGGACTCTGGCTTTCCAAGGCGTGATGAGATTCCTGCTCGAACACCGAACCCTTTAGGTCGGGGAATTCTTCCCAAATACAGAAATTGAGAAGAAATGTTCTACTTTTCTCAAAGAGTTTTTCCGTGACTGAATTGAGAGAAACAAATTTCCATTTGCGATCGAGTACAAAAAAAGCATCCGTGATGCTCTCTAAAATTTGTACGTTCATAAAACTGACAACCATCTTATAAAACTCTCGAGACAAAAAAAAGTTGATTTTATGCGCTCGTTCGATCGGTTTTCGATCGGGCTGCAATGGCAGCGACGCACTATCTTTTCAATGGGTTTTTAACTGGCTCTCCTGCATTCTCGCAACCGAAGAATATTTCTATTCCTGGTTTTTCTTTTTGAGGAGATTAAGTTATGTTTTTAATTGTTAATTTTGTTAAACAAAACCAAACAAGTGTATTTTTAATGAAAAGTATCTTATCACAAGCACCCAGAAAAAACGGATCGACCGAAAGATTTAGGGTCGTCGGTTCTTCCATTATCTTTCATTATGCGCTATGGGAAGTCATTTAAATATCACAAATTGAAATTTTCTCTGTTTTTCTTAAGAAAAATTTTAAGATTCAAGATGGGAAATTCGGGATCCCCGGACAAAATATCTCTAATGGCGGGAAGAATTCCCATAATCTGTTATTATTTGGAGCATCTTTTCTCAAGACCTCGATTTCGCGCATTTCTTTTAATCTCTTGTCGCAAAAATCGATAAAAGTTTATGCAAAAATACAAAATAATATTCCCTTGTCTTAATATAGAGCGAGGGGGGTTCTGTGGCGATCGCGAAGCCTAACACCAAACACGAACAAGCGCATAAGTTTAAACTCATGTCCGCAACTGCACCTCAAACCTTTACAATTTTAGCGGTAGATGATAGTCCCATCGTACGACAATCTATCAGACAGGCTTTGCACCAACAGTACAGCGTTATTGTTGCCGATAATGCGGTGGATGCCCTATCGGCAATTTATCATCAAAATATCGACCTGCTGCTCCTTGATGTCACCATGCCGGGAGTGGATGGATTGGAGTTGTGTCGAACCGTCCGCAGCCTACCTCAGTTTGAAAATTTACCCATTAT
Organism: Cyanobacteria bacterium SBLK; assembly: GCA_017746715.1. Lineage (GTDB taxonomy): Bacteria > Cyanobacteriota > Cyanobacteriia > Cyanobacteriales > Spirulinaceae > CCY15215. Next base: position 49,797 of record JAGHZQ010000017.1, on the reverse strand, counting down.
CATGCTGACGGCAAGAGATGGGGCATTTGATAAAGTGCAAGGGCGTTTGGCGGGTGCAACGGAATATTTAACCAAACCTTTCGATCGCGAAAAATTATTGGAAACCATTCAACGGTTAATCGTGTTGGCGAAGGGATGATTTTAATGACCGATTTAATGACCGACGAACAATGAACGAGACCTCGAGCTCGAGCCAGAAGTCTCGCCCGCTTGCGGAAATGAGGGATTAACCGTTTGCCGATAAAAGATTGATAATGGAAGATTTTTCCAGCAGTCCTAGCACCATGCCATTTTCGCCGATGACGGTAAATTGTTGAATATTTTCTCCTTCAATTAATTTGGCGACTTCTAATAAAGAACGATCGCCGGCGATCGTCATGTTTTCTGCCACCGGATGCACGAGAGCTTGCAGGGGAGTTTCCGTCCAGACGGAAGTGGCAATGGTTTTCAAATCTTCAAGAGCAATATCCCCGACTAATTTGCCTTCCTCATCCGTGACTAAAAATTTGCGCCATTTTTCATTGCCAATGACATAATTGTTCACAAATTCTCGAACGTTCAATCCTTGCTTGGCGATGGGACTGTTAGGAATGACCGCATCTTTAGCAGTATAGCGTTCGAGTTTATCTTGTAGGAGGGCAGATTGGGCGGAGCGTCGGGCATTTTGCAGGAGGAAAATACCGATAAAGAAAGTCCAAATACTACCATATTGACTGACTCCCGCAACGGCTAACCCTCCAATGATGACAGCCAGCCCGCCAAAAACTTGACCGACGCGACTGGCATAGAGCAAACCCTTATTGGGATTGCCCGTAATTTGCCAGATGGCAGCTTTCAGGATATTGCCGCCATCGAGGGGCAAACCGGGAATGAGATTAAAAATTCCCAAAATGAGATTGAGCAGAGCGAGCATCAAGCACAATTCAAATAGAGGGAGGGGTAAGGGGATGAAAATTTGAACGAGGGAGAAAAAACCGAACAGGAGAAAACTCACTAGAGGACCTGCGATCGCAATGAGGAAAGATTCCCAAGGCGTTTGGGCTTCTTTTTCCAAGAGTGCCAAACCGCCAAAAATGAAGAGAGTAATCGATTTGACGCGAATGCCCCGAGCGATCGCCATCAAACTGTGTCCCAATTCGTGAGCTAAGACCGAGGCAAAGAGCAACAAAGCCGTAATTAGCCCAAAAATTGCCGATATTAAGCCATTGAATTGAGGGATGACGGCAAACTGTTCTCCAAACCAAAACATTCCCAGTGCCAGCACCAAAAACCAAGACGGATTAATAAAAAAGGGGATTCCAAATAAACTGCCCACGCGGATATTGTTATTCATGCCTTATTGCTCCATTGCTCGTTATTGTTTCTGATTGGCTCTGTTCTCATTGTATCGATGGATTTGCCCGGATTCATTCCGGTTATTCCCTCTAGTCACCGTTGTTGCCCAGTCCCGACTCCCTACTTTCCCTGTTCCCTATCGATCGAATTTCGGCATAATGAAAGAAAATCATGATTTTCCACCCTATCAATCGAGCGAGAATTCCCATGACTGTCTCGGACTCTCCCCAACCCAAAACCTATCAACAGGAAGAGATTCAGCAAATTCTCCAAATTGCGATCGCTCGCCAAACCGAGAGTGATGAATTGACGGAAGCACAGCTACAAGAAATGGCTTCCGATTTGGGGATTTCTCCCGCATCATTGCAAGAAGCGCAGCAAGAATGGTTGCAGCAGCAGATCCAACAAACCAAGCGCCAAGCCTTTAATCTTTACCGTCAGGAGAGATTTCGTCAGAAAACCGTGACTTATGCGATCCTCGGGGGTTTTTTGGTGGCTTTCGATCTGATTGGTGGTGGTGGGATGAGTTGGTCGCGCTACGCCATCTTAATTTCCGGTTTATTTATTGCCCTGAGTGCGTGGAAAACCTTTCAAACTCGAGGGGAAGCCTACGAACGAGATTTTACGCGTTGGGAGACCAAGCGCCAAATCAAGCAAACTTTAACAGGACTTTGGAACAACGTCCAAAAAGTTTTGCAGGGAAATTGAAATTCAGACAACCTTACAGTTTAAATTTTGAGATGCGAAGCAAAGCCAAAAACAATGGTAAACACTCAAATTAAACAACTCACTTTTGCAGAATATTTAGCGTATGACGATGGTAGCGATCGCTGCTATGAGTTAGAAGATAGGGAACTATTATTGATGAATCCATCCTCATTTAATCACGCGCTAATTGCTCGATTCTTAGTGAATGCTTTTGAATCGGATAAAATATTGAATTAATGAAACCGATCTAATGAGAAAAAAATGAGAATAAAGAGAAAAAAATGAGCAAAATCCTAACAATCTTCTTGCTCTCGGTTTTTGTAGGGATCGCCCCTCTAATGAAGGTTACAGCCCAAAGCAATCGCCCGGAAGATTGGGTTACATTTACCGATTGGTGTGCAAACAAAGAAAATTTGACTCCGGAAGCACAACATACCGTTGAAGTCTTGTTAAGAGAAGCGAGGACAGAGGAATGCGATCGGGCTGAACGTATTTTATCATCGGAAAGATTACTCGATTTAAGAAACAATCAAATCGAGGACTTGACTCCTCTAGCGAGTTTGACCAATCTCAGAGTGTTTTTTCTTGATGATAACAACATTAAAGATATCACGCCTCTAGCCAACTTGACCAAACTCAGTGGATTGTTTCTCAGAGATAATCAAATTGAAGATATCTCGCCCTTGGTTAATTTAACAAATTTGAGAGATTTAATTCTCACTGACAATAAAATTAAGAATTTACCCCCATTAGACAAGTTAAAAAATCTGGGGACATTGCTGCTCGAAGATAATCAAATTGAAGAGGTAACATCCCTCGCCAATTTGACCGATCTCAGAGTCCTTTATATCGGTCATAATCGTATTGAGGAGATAACTCCCCTCACCAATTTGAAAAATCTCAGATTACTGGCTTTACATAACAATCAGATTGAAGATATTACCCCATTAGCGAATCTAATCAATTTGACTGCATCTTTCTTAGAGGGTAATCGAATTGAGAACGTCGATCCGTTAGCAAATCTGATTAATATGACCGAACTCGTCCTTGATAACAATCGTATTGAGGAGATCGATCCCCTTGCCAAACTTGCGAATTTGACCGAACTTTCCCTACGAGATAATCGAATTGAAGATACAAGCGTTCTGGCTAATTTAACTCGTTTAGAAAAGCTGAATCTCGAAAGGAATCCTCTCGGCGATCGCATTTGTCCCGTACAACCGGAAAGCATTTGTAGATTTTAGCCGATCGCTTTACAAACTTCCCTTTTTCAGTTTCTCCCAACCCGCGATCGCCATCGACAATTTCGCGACTATCCAAGAATAAGTAGTGAGGACAGGTTTTGGCAAAAGCAGGAATGCCGCGATCGCGTGCCTCGACAACGGCTTCTAGGGCTTCGGGAGCAGATAAGTGAACGATATCGAGGAGATTGAGGAGCGATCGCCAAAAAATACGATTTTTTTAAGATTTCTCGCAGTTGAATGGAGACGCGATCGGTATATTTTGATTAGTATGGCTCTGAATTTTTCGGCGAGTAACGCTAACCGGAAATTTAAACAGTTTGACAAACAATAAGAGACTGTTCGTAAAGCAAATATTAAATGAAAAGAGTAGGGTGTGTTAGCGGAATGGAATGGAGCGTAACGCACCAGAAGTCTGCACCCTACTGGCTTGATTTTTATTTTATAAACAGTCTCTAACCCCCCCCTACTAAAATTAGTTTCGATCGTTAATTATCATGGAAAATTTTAATTGGAAAAAGCTCCAAAATGGCTCTGATATTCGCGGTGTTGCTTTGGCAGGAATTCCGGGTGAAGACGTGAATCTAACGACTGAGATTATCAGTCGCTTAGGGAAGGCTTTTGCAACTTGGTTAGGGGAAAAAATCGGCAAAAACGTTTCGGAATTAACAATTTCTGTTGGACGAGATAGCCGGATATCGGGACCCGATTTAATGCAATCCGTCATGGTCGGAATGAGCGAATTAGGGTGTAAGATTAACGATTTTGAAATGGCTTCGACTCCCGCCATGTTTATGAGTACGATCGCGCCGGAATTGAACTGCAATGGGGCAATTATGCTCACGGCAAGTCATTTGCCTTTTAATCGCAATGGTTTAAAGTTTTTTACCGATCGCGGTGGTTTGGATAAAAAAGATATTGCCGATATTTTAGTTTTAGCCGAACGCAATGATTTTGTAAATGCTTCTCAAACTGGGGCAATTTCCAAATACGATTTTATCTCAGTTTATGCAGCGGGTTTAGTCAAAAAAGTACGAGAATCCGTACGGCATCCCGAACATTTCGAGCAACCGTTAAAGGGATTAAAAATCGTTCTCGATGCGGGGAATGGTGCGGGGGGATTTTATGGCGATCGCGTCCTCAAACCGTTGGGTGCAGATACAACCGGGAGTCAATTTCTCGATCCCGACGGCACATTTCCCAACCATATTCCCAATCCTGAAAATAAGGAAGCAATGGCGGCAATTTGTCAAGCTGTTTTAGAAAATAAGGCTGATTTTGGTATTATTTTCGATACGGATGTGGATCGCGGAGCGGCGGTGGATAGTTCGGGAAAAGAACTCAATCGCAATCGTTTAATTGCGTTAATTTCTGCCATTGTTTTACAAGAACATCCGGATTCTACTGTTGTTACGGATTCGATTACATCCGACGGTTTAACGCAATTTATCGAAGGAGAATTAAAGGGAAAACACCATCGTTTTAAACGAGGCTATAAAAACGTGATTAACGAGTCGATGCGTTTAAATCAAGAAGGAGAGGAGTCTTGGTTAGCGATCGAAACTTCGGGTCATGGGGCAATGAAAGAGAATCATTTTCTCGATGACGGGGCGTATTTAGTAACTAAATTGTTAATTGAATTAGCAAAATCTAAACTCGCAGGGAAATCGTTATCGTATTTAATTTCCAATTTACAAGAACCAAAAGAAAGTAAAGAGTTTCGTTTAAAAATTGGAGTAGATAACTTTAAGGAATATGGGAATACAGTCATTGAAAAATTGCAAGAATTTGCCGCAACTCGGGAGGGTTGGCAGATTGTCCCTAATAATTACGAAGGCGTACGAGTTTCTTGTCAATCTCCAGAAGAAAAGGGGTGGTTTTTGTTACGTTTATCCCTACACGATCCCGTTATTCCTTTGAATATCGAGTCTAATGTTTCGGGAGGAGTACAGAAAATTGCCAGTCAACTGCTGGAGTTTTTCCCAACTTTTGAATCGTTAGATTTGTCTCCTTTGGAAACAATGTAAATCGCGGCGATCGCATGGTCTGATTTAGGATGCGATCGCAATTTTTCTATTCTGTCCCAAAGCAATTAAATCAGCACAGAGATTCTTATGAAAAATTCATGTTTATCCATCTAACAAGCGTTTAATTTTTTTATAAACTTCATCATCATTCCGCTTACCCACTAACAAAACTTCTACTAAGTCTTCTTCTGGTAAAAATCGGTAAATAATGCGATATTCGCCACTATCAACACGATATATTCCCGAATATCCTTTCAATGGTTTGCTATCTGCTGGTAGTGGCTCAATATTTAATGCTAAAACTTTTTTCGCAAGTTGTGCGGAAATTTTGGGTTGCAATCCTTTGAGAAAATCTAAAACAGACTTTAAACCATCGAGTTTAGGCATTCGCTAACTCCTGAAGCGATCGCATAAATTCTTCTTCTCCGACAAATTCAGATTCTCCTACTGCATCAATTGCTTGTTTTGCTAAAACCATATCCTCTAATTCATGAATGCGATTGATGAGTTCTTGATAGGCTTGCACAGACATAATAATATGAGAAGGATGGGATTGTTCTGAAAGTAGAACAGGTTCGTTCTTTGCTTTCTTCAATATTTCTTCTTGTTTTGCTTTCGCTTCTTGTAATGTGTAGTTTTGCATAATTAACTCCTTTTTTCAAGTTATAGCATAATTTCCAAGGCTTCTCGGCTCGAGCGCTTTCTTCTCTCTGCAAACTCGCGATCGCCTTGAAAAAATAATACTCAAGTTCGCACAACGAGAATTAAAGAACAAAAGTACTAGATCGAGAGGGCGCGATCTCGTCTTCTTTTTTTGTCTCTAAAAGAATGGGAGAATATCCCCAGTTCCGACTATCTCAGAAACGATTGGTTTACGGATTTAAATTATGGCACGCAGCCCTCTATTCCGCCTCTTTTCCCGCGCCCTGCATCTAGCAACCCAAGCAAACCGCCAGCAAATGCCAGTGGACGAACTCCCCGAATTATATCGACACCAGCGCCAACTCAGAAGATCCAAACTGAGACGGCGAAAATTTCTGAAAATCATGGGGGCTTTTGGTGGCGGGACAATGTTGGCAGTTGGGTGCAAGCATTCCTCTTCCAACGCTTTTACTCAAAAAGGAACCGATGCTAAAATTGCCATTGTCGGTGCCGGACTTGCCGGACTGAATGCCGCTTACCAGTTGAAAAAAGCCGGCTATCGCGCCACGATTTATGAAGCGACCAATCGTACTGGCGGTCGAATGTCTACCCTGAAAGATGTTGTCGGGAAGGGGATTTGGACGAATCAGGGGGCTGAATTTATTAATAGCGATCATGAAGATATGCGATCGCTCGCCCAAGAATTTAAGATTCCCCTCCTCGATCGCTTCGTCTCTGAAGAAACTGCCTTGAATGACCTTTACTATTTTGACGGGCGAACAATCTCCGAAAGCGAACTCGCAGAAGCCTTTTTACCCATTGCTCGACTCATTGCCGCCGATGCCGAGCGCCTCAATGAAGACTGGGATAATGTCAGTGTAGAATTAGATGCCCTTTCGATTGCCGAATATTGCGATCGCTTCGGAATTAGCGGATGGCTACGCAAATTCGTAGAGGTTGCCCTGATTTCGGAAATGGGACTCGAACCCGAAGAACTGAGCGCAATGAACTTGATTGGGTTTTTTGACGGCGATGGAAATGCCGACGAACGATTTCTCGTCCAAAATGGCACCCAAGCCATTACCGACGCGATCGCCCGAGAATTACAAGACCAAATTGAAATAGAAATGCCCTTAGAATCCCTGCGCGATCGCGGTGACGGATATACTCTCACCTTTAACGGCACGAATATCGACGCCGATCTTGTCATTATTGCCATTCCTTTTAGCGTTCTGCGTCAGATCGATCTCGATTTAACCCTACCCGACAAACTCGAGCGCTTTATTCGTCAAGTAGGTTACGGGAATAATGTGAAGGTCACGACGGGATTTACCCGACAACCTTGGCGAGAACGAGGATTAAGCGGTCGAGGAACAAGCGATTTACCCTTGCAAGTTTTTTGGGATGCAACGCAATTACAACCAGTAGAAACCGGGGCGTTAACTTTTTATTTGGGCGGCAATACGGGTTTAAATTCCGATCGCGATAGCGATCGCAAAAATGCCGAAATGTATGTCAAAATGCTCGCGCCTGTTATTCCCAATCTCCAAGAAACGTGGAATGAAAAAACGAGTCGCCTCCACTGGCCGTCCTACCCTTACGCTCGAGGCAGTTATGCCTGCATGCAGCCCGGCCAATATACTGGATTCGTTCTAGATTATCTTTATTTAGAAGGAGACAAAACCCAAGAATGTGCTGACGGCAATTTAATTTTTGCAGGGGAACATACCAGCGATGAATATCAAGGTTATATGAATGGTGCGGCACAGTCCGGACGATTGGCAGCGCAAGCGGTTTTAAAGCGCTTAAAGGCTTTTTGAGCGCTAAGTGCAAGACAATTTCTTAATTTTTGGGAATTCGATCTCCGATCCTTGTAGACTACCGACAAATTAATCGAGAAAATAATGATGGCGCGACAAAGTTGGGGATTTTGGTGGAGAAGCCTGCAAATTTTCATCGCATTAATTCTATTGGGTTATGGCGCGATCGCAGGGTTGTTATTTCTCCATCAACGACGATTCATTTTTAATCCCATGTCTGCAATGGAACTCACTCCCGAACAGTTAAATCTCTCCACTTATGAAGAAGTGTGGATTCCCGTTGAGAATCAAGGGAAAATAGAGCGTTTGCATAGCTGGTTTTTACCTTCTCGTTATTCTCCTTGGGGAACAGTACTTTATTTACATGGAAAAGGCGGCAATATTAGCACGAATATTCGCCAAGCCCATTATTTTCAAAAGCTCAGTTTTTCCGTTCTTTTATTCGATTATCGAGGATACGGACGCAGCGAAGGCGATTTTCCCAGCGAAGGACGGGTCTATCGAGATGCAGAAGCAGCTTGGAGTTATTTGCGAGAACAGCGTAATATTCCCGCCGATCGCATTTTTATTTACGGACATTCTCTCGGAGGCGCGATCGCGATCGAACTTGCCACAAGACATCCGGATGCAGCGGGTTTAATCGTCCAAAATTCCTTTACTTCTCTTGTGGATATGAGCAAGCGTTTAGCTCATTTTCGCTTATTTCCGATTAATTTTCTCCTCAGACATCGCTTTGATTCGATTGAGAAAGTTGCTAATTTGCAAGTACCCGTTCTCTATATTCACGGTGCAGAAGATGATTACGTTCCCCCGCAAATGAGTCAGGCATTGTACGCGCGATCGCCCGAACCCAAAGCACTTTTTCTCGTTCCAGATGCCAATCATAATAATGGGAATTTATTTTACGATAATCCTAACTATGGTAAAAAAATTCTTCAATTTGTCCGACAGGCAAAAAATTGAGATACAATGGAAATCCGAGATTAAAATTGAGTGCAATCCCTCGATCTGGGAAAAATACGCCTATGAATTTTCAAGAAATTCTTGAAGCCGTGCTGAGATTGTGCGAGATTTTTACAGAATGGCCTGTAATTTTTCTCGTATTTGCAATTCTTTTTAAAAAACAAGTTGCCGATGCACTCTCTAGACTATCACCAAGATTAAAAAAAGCAGAAATTCTCGGCAATAAATTTGAATTCTCCGAACTCCAAAAAGCAGCCTCCAATGCTTTATCGGAAGCGATCGAAGAAGGCGTTCGAGAATATAAAGAAAAACCCGAACAATTGACTGATTATGTGAAAGAGCAGACCAAAAAATTCTCACATTTTTATGAATCGCAGTCTTATCAAGAGAAATCTCATCTAGATGGATGTTCGATTCTTTGGGTAGACGATAACTTTATTAATAATCTTTACGAATCAAAAATTTTTACAAAACTGGGTGCAAATATAACCTTTGCTCGTTCGAGTGATGAGGCTTTTGCTTTTTTAAGACATGATCATTTTGACGTTATTATCTCAGATGTTAAACGCGGGAGCAATCATCATGCAGGTTATGAGTTTTTAGAAAAAATACAACAAAAAAACTATGAAATCCCTGTGATTTTTTATATTTCCAATGTTGCTTTTATCGACAAAGAAAAAAGTCAGTTCGCTTATAGCGTAACTGACGATATCACAATGTTAGCTGAATTAGCGGTCAGTGCTTTTCAGTTCGGATCGACCTCTCGACGAAACCGAACTCGCCATTAAAATTCCGCTCTATTTTAGTTAGGATTACAAAATATTATCCATGCGATCGCGGAAATACGTTCGATAGAGATCGAAGCGCGGCGATACTTCATTACCTTGCAGATCGACCAATCCCATACTGTGTAATTTAAAAGCCAAAACAGACTCTAATTCTACAGCCTCGTCGCTGAGAACGACCTTTTTAAAAGCCTCTGCTAACTCCCGATGCTGTTGCAAATTCCATAAATGCCGTCGCAGGTGATCGCCATAAATTCCCGCCTCCGTTGGGGCAATTTCTGCTAACTGATTGAGTTCTAATTGCCCTTGAGCAATATGATAAAATGCCAGCCGGACTAAATAAGGATGACCTCCGACAATTGACATGAGTTTCCGGACTTGCGATCGCGTCCAATTTAACCCGTGACGGCGTGCTAAATCTTCCACTTGTTCGGGGCTAAACTCTGATAATTCAATCGGTAAACCCACATTAAACGGAGATTGATTAATGTCCATCGGGATATAAACCTCCGTAGAATGAACCACCACTAAGCGCAATTTTTCCCAGAGATCGCTATCGCCCCCACCATATCCCGCTTCCTCGTACCACGCTCGCAATAAGCCGAAAAAATCATCGGCAATACTGGGATAGTCAAAAATTCGATCCACTTCATCGAGTCCCAATACCAAAGGGGTATCGGTTTCTGTTAGCAAACAATCCTCAAAAAAAGCCGTACAATTATCCTTGCTGCCGTAAGTGTCCGTCCAATAATCGTCAATTTTATAAGGCAAGCGTAACTTGCGAGAAATTTTTAAACAAAACCAGCGCAGCAATTCATTCAAATTATGAAAAACTGTTTTGTCCGCATGCTGAAAACTTAACGGTACCGTACAATAACCCTGCTCTCGAGCATGATAAAGAATTCTTGCCATCAGAGAAGTTTTCCCCATTTGTCGCGGTGCTTTAAGGCGAATTAACGCTCCCGGTTGCGCGATCGCCCGATAGCATTTTTCCTCATTGGGTTCCCGTTCGATATAAAAAGCAGATGCTAATCTCACTTGTCCCTTGGGTAACTCGGGTTCGGCCACTGGAGTGGGAATATCCGATTGATGGGCGGGGAGAAGATCGCGATCGCTCTCCTCATCCTGAGTTTGCCAATTTCCCTGTCCTTCGAGAACCTGTAAGACCTCTCGGGCGATCGCGTCCGTATCCCCATTGCGATCGTTCCAGTCTCGCGCCCGAATCCCCTGTAAATACGTCCGCAAGGCGTGATTGAGGGGAAAGCTGGTGGGTAATTGAACGCGAATGGGCAGAATAATCGGCGCTTGTCCGGAAGCACGAAACTCTTTAACTTGACGTAACTGCTCGATAGCGATTTCGCTCACAGCCGTCTCGGTCGATAATAGTAAAATAAAATAATCGCATCGAGCTAATTCTGTCTCGATTTGAGCGAGAGGGTACACTCCCAGTGCATCCGTTGCTCGAAAAACGCGATGCCCTTTCTCTGCCAAAGTTTGGGCGAGAGGAATGGCCAAGCGAATATCGGGTTCGCGATCGCGATGGGCGATGGCAATGCGATAGGCGGGCGTGAGAGGATGAGTTCTCGCTAAACGTTCGAGAGAGCCTCGGACTGTTTTTTTGGAGACTTTTTCTCCTAATGCTTGGGAGAGCTTGCGCCAAAGTTTGTAACCCACGTATTTCTCAACGTATTGGGGGTTGAGGGGGTAAATCTTCTCGTAGGTTTGCCCTTGCCACGACCCGGTAAACACCTCTCTTTCCAAATCGTTGAGATGCTTTCCGGTTTTCGCGCAAACTAAGCGATCGGCAAGTTCTAACGCTTCTTTTACGTCCATCATATGTTGCAGATTGGCTGATGATTTGGCGGCAGTCATTGACGAACAATCGCGATCGCGGGTCTGGCACAACCCGATCGATATCCTTTCGATCGCCCTTGGGATCGTTACCCTAGATTATTATCCGGGGGGATCGTAAATTCTCATCTTAACATCCGGATTGCGATCGCGACTGCTGCTAAATTGAACTACCATTTAAGAAAGAAGCAACATCTACCCCAAACAATTCCCGTTTTTCTCTGGTGTCTATTCTAAGGGCAGTTCTACAAAATCCATCGATCTTTATGAGGTTTCCAGAGGTTTTCTGAGGTTTCCCGCAATTTTATGAGGTTTTCGAGGGAGGGACGCCGATAACAATCTTCCGAGAAAGAAAAAAACTGAGGAAATCAAGCGAAACTCATGAGTTTTTCTGGTTTGCAACGAGGAAGATTTTCGGGAAACTATAGATAAGAAAACAGCAAACCGCTTAACAATTCCTGAAATTCTCTAATTTTTTTAGCCAGCACTTTATAGATCGGGGGAAGCTATGTTCAGTCTCACTGAAGTTACCATCAACACTTGTATCAAGCACCTGCAAGCTGGATATTACAGCACTTATGGTAGTTTAAAACCGGATTACCCAGAAATTATCGCTTGGGCGACAACCATGGCTTTAGAGAATATCAGTCGTAGCGATGCAGCCTATCACGACGTGGAACACACCGTACTGGTCGCGCTTGCAGGTCAAGAGATTTTGCGAGGAAAGCAAATTCGCGATGGGGGAGTGACTCCAGAAGATTGGCTGCACTGTATCCTCTCCCTTCTGTGCCATGATATCGGCTATATCAAAGGCATTTGTTCGCAAGATGACCTAGAAAACAAAACTTATATCATCGATAAAAATGGAGAAACGGTCAAACTCTCTCCTGGAGATACAGATGCCAGTCTCACGCCTTATCATGTCGATCGCGGCAAACAATTCGTTAGCGAACGATTTGGCTATCATAAGTCGATCGATATTGGCATTTTGCAGCGGAATATCGAGTTAACGCGCTTTCCCGTTCCTCAAGGGGAAGAATATAAGGATACTATCGACTATCCGGGTTTAGTGAGAGCCGCCGATCTCATCGGTCAATTGGCAGATCCGCGATACTTGCAAAAACTGCCAGCATTGTATCGGGAATTTGAGGAAAACGGTACGAACCGACAACTCGGATATTCTCACCCCGGTGAATTGCGGGCGGGTTTCCCTGGATTTTTCTGGAATGTAGTTTATCCTTACATCGAATCCGGCATTGAATACTTAAATGTGACTCAAGCCGGACGGCAAATCGTGGCGAATCTTTATGCCAACGTGTTTATTGTCGAACGAGAACTCAAGCAAGCGGCTTCTCGCAAGGCAGAACGATCGCCGGAGGAAACGCAAAAAGAGGTACGTTTAGCACAACCTCAAAATAGCAGATGCAAGCAAAATTTAGCAGGAAATTGGGGCGATCGCGCCTTGGCGTTTCATCCCGGTTAATGCGATTTTTTTAACTTCCTCGAATGTTTGATTCGAGGTTTTTTCTTGAAAGAGACTATCAATTCAAAGTTCAAAATGAGCACTGAGTTCAAAGGCGATCGTCTTGAGGTTGCTTAATGATTCTCGGCTAATTTAACCCCTCCCATGCGATTGATTTTCAGAGTATGAGATTCCCCCGGATCGAAAGTATTCCACAAACCGGGGTCGAGTTTGAGGGTATAACTTTTTCCCTTTTGTCCGGCGAAAAACACTTGATAGGTTTGAGATCGTCTGGCTTCCCGTTCGTTTGCTCCAAGAGCAAATTCCGGCCAATAGGGTTGTTTTGTTCCCCCCGAGGCAACCTCAACGCGATCGCGCACCCAGCGATCGATTTGGTATGTATATTTCGTATCGTACACGGGTTCTTCGCGATAGACGGGATCTTCGTAAGTTTCCGTTCGAGTCTTGGTTTGATAAACATTCCGGGTGCATTTCTTATCCTCAAAAAAGCCATTGCCCAAATCTCGCTTGCCGCAAGTATAAGTTTCCGTTCCGACCTTCACTTTCTCAGAGACTTGACGAGTTTTTGTCTCATAACGATCGATAACTTTTTCGTAACTGCGAATCTCTTGTTGCTGACTTAAAAGACGACCTCCTGCCGGAACCGACCAATCCGATTCTGTGAGTGTTGTCAACCTTTCAATCGTAACTTTTCTCTCCCAACTCAACCCCGAAACCGTTGCCTCAACCGTCATGGGAAGGGTGAAAAATAGGGTTATGCCCACGATCCCCGAAGCAGCGATCGCCACCATTCCCAACCACCAACGATATCCCTTCCCTTTTCCTTTCGACTGACTCGTACGAGAACGAGCGATCGAGGTGGGAATTGTAGAGGGACCCGAGGACATTACTGGCGTTGCGGCACTGCGGGGAACGTTACTTGAACTGTATTCTTTCACGGCCTGCGTAACCTTGCTTTTTGGCGCACCGCACTCCACGCAATTTTCTTCCTTTGCCCGATTGCTTGCTCCGCAATACTCGCAGATCCAATCCGCCCCCGCTTTAGCGATCGCCAATTGTTCCGCATTCATTACCTCAGAGGCATTCTCGGGCAGATAAAAGCGAACGCCTTCGGGACGGGGTGCGCCACAATTGTCGCATTCCCGATAGCGCCCTAAAATCCCTTTCGTTCCGCAAGTCGAACAATCCCAACGACCTTCTTGAATAGCCACGATCGATAAAAGAATAAATACTTGATATTGAGTCAGGGAATCATTCCCAATCCCTACTACAATAACTAAAGATTTGGAGGACTGAAGTTTGACTACTCGGGTTATTATCGTGCGTCACGGACAAAGTTCCTACAACGCCCAACAAAAAATCCAAGGCCGTTGCGACGAATCGGTGCTGACGGAAAAAGGACAAGGGGAAGCGGAAAAAGTTGGGGCGACATTACAGGGCGTAATTTTTGACGCATTTTATCACAGTCCCTTGCAACGAGCCGCTCAAACTGCCTCTATTATTCAAAAATTTCTGCCCGATCGCCCAACCCCGCAAGCAAAAGAAGAACTCAAAGAAATCGATCTCCCCTTATGGGAAAAATTGGCCAAACAAGAGGTTATCGATAAGTTTCCCGAAGATTATTGCTGTTGGAAACAACGCCCTCACGAATTTAAAATGCGAGTGTCTTCTCCAGAAGGAGAATACGACCATTTTCCCGTACTTTCTCTCTACGAACAAGCGAAGCAATTTTGGCAAGAAGCGATCGCCAAACATCAAGGACAAACTATTCTGATCGTTGCCCATAACGGGATTAATCGCTGTTTGATTCTCAGTGCGATCGGCATTCCTCCCGAACGCTACCACACCATTCAACAATCTAATTGCTGCATTAATGTTTTGAATTTTAGCGGCGATTTTGGCGATGCAGTGCAGTTAGAATCCCTCAATCAAGTCTCTCATATGGGCATTGTTCTGCCGCCGCCTCGTCCCCCCAAACCTCCCGCCCTGCGTTTATTATTAGTTCGCCACGGGGAAACGGAGTGGAATCGGATGTCTCGCTTCCAAGGGATGAAGGATATTCCTCTCAATGAAAACGGCAAAGAACAAGCACGAAAAGCCGCAGAATACCTTAAAGACGTACATATCGATTTTGCCGTCACGAGCTCTTTATCGCGTCCGAAAGAAACGGCGGAAATTATTCTCGAACACCATCCCAACGTGCCTTTAGAATCGGAAGATCTCTTTAAAGAAATTAGTCACGGACTTTGGGAAGGCAAACTCGAAAGTGAAATTAAGGCAGAGTTTGGCAACCTATTGCAACAGTGGAAAGATGCCCCGGAAACCGTACAAATGCCTGAAGGAGAAAATTTACAACAGGTTTGGGACCGGGCGATCGCAGCATGGAATAAAATCTTACAAACCAAGGCGAATCCCGACGAGCCAAAAGTGGGTTTGGTTTCCGCTCACGATGCTATCAATAAAGTCATTCTCTGCGCTTTATTGGGTTTAAAACCGAAAAATTTCTGGAATATCAAACAGGGAAATGGTGCGGTTAGCGTCATCGATTATCTCGATGGTGCAGAAGGATTACCCGTTCTGCAAACCATTAATCTAACCACCTATTTAGGGTCGGGAATTTTAGATAAAACTGCTGCCGGAGCACTTTGACAGTTATCAGTTATCAGTTATCAGTGAATAGTTTATCGAGGCGGCATTTTTTAGTTTTATTTAGTGCTGCGGTTATCGGGACGAAATTAACGGGTTGCGGACATCAAGATGCACCTTTGGCCTTGCCGAAAGGGTTAAAATATCGCCTGCTTTCTCGGGAAGGCGATCGCATGAGCGATGGTTATTTAACCCCCGGAAAATTTGATGGCATGGCTGCATTTACAATGCCGGATGGCAATATTGCGCTCATTCGCAATCACGAATTAATGCCTGATGATTTGACTGAAGTTACTGTCAATTCATCTCAAAAATACGATCCTTCCTGTAAAGGAGGAACGACTACTTTAATTGTTACCCCCGAACGAGAATTAAAGGAACATTTTGTTTCTCTGGCCGGGACGGTGCGAAACTGTGCGGGTGGAGCAACACCTTGGGGTTCTTGGATTAGTTGCGAGGAGCATATTTTGACTCCCTCAGAAAACATTTTTAACGACCCTCAAATTCACGTTTCACGACCCCACGGTTATAATTTTGAAGTTTCTTCCCAAGCCAAAGAACCCGTTTCTCCAGAGCCTTTAATCGCGATGGGTCGCTTTTTCCACGAAGCGATCGCCGTCGATCCCCAAACCAATATTATTTATCAAACAGAAGATCGTGGCGACGGACTTTTTTATCGCTTTCTTCCCAACGAACCGGAAAACCTGAAAGCTGGAGGCGTTTTAGAAGCCTTAAAAATCAAAGAATTTCCTCAAGCAAAAACCCAATTGAATTTCCCGATCGACACTTCTATGGGAGTAGAATGGGTCAAAATTGATGAGGTAAACCCACCTTCCGATACCATCCGTCAAGAAGGCTTTGCTAAAGGTGCGGCGCAATTTTCCCGAGGGGAAGGAATTTGCTACGATCGCGGGCAATTTTATTTTACTTGTACCAACGGCGGGACGGCACAAAATGGCCAGATTTGGCGCTATACTCCGGGAACTTCTCCTCAAGATGGCGGCGAAATATCCCTCATCGTACAACCCGGCGATCGCCAAATCATGAACTTTCCCGATAATATAATTATGGCCCCTTGGGGAGATTTGATCGTTTGCGAAGATGGTCGAGGGGTGAATGGTTTGGTGAAAGTGAGTGCGGACGGTCGGTGCGATCGCTTTGCCAAAAATATTTACAATGGTAGCGAGTTGGCAGGTGTTTGCTTCTCCCCTGACAGTAAAACCATGTTTGTCAATATTTACAGTCCGGGGATGACTTTGGCGATTTGGCCGGAAAATGGGGATTGGCAACAAATCTTAGCTTAACAAGTTTTTGACAACAACTTCGCGAGGTTGACCCCGAGCAAAAAGGAGAGTTGGAGCGATCGAAGTGCGATCGCGTCTTGGAAGTTCTGTTTATCAGAAAAAAAGAAATTCGTCAATGGCCTTGACACAATTTGAAATATCTTTTATAATAGGATAAGTTGATGAAGAAGAAAGGCAGACCCGGCCAAGCACGTAGAGGGGGTAGCGCGAGTAGTAAGAGAAGAGGAGAGCGCTACAAGTATAATATTCCTCCACAAGAGCGCAGAAAGTCCTTAGAATCCCTCTCTTACATTGACGATTAATGGAAAATTATACCTCAATACAAATGCTCTCAGCTATTGCTAAGAGCATCGAAGCTATAGCAGTAAGTAACCCGAACGCAGGTCTTGTGATAGCTGAGGGGCTTTCCCTCAGCCTTCTACTGTTCGTGGGTAGAAGAGCAGTAAGTAACTCGAAGGTAGAGCTTGTAATCACCGTGGCTATATCCCTCAGTCTCCTGCTGTTCGTGGCTGGAGAAGTCGCAGTGAAGATTATAGAAGCCTGTAGGTAGTTAAGGAGGCGCGATCGCTATTTCCCACGCGATCGCGCCTAAGATTTTCGTAGGAGCATTCATTATACCAAATCCGCATTGTAGGGACGTTGCATGCAACGTCCCTACAGGTTTTCAGACGTTTACGTGAATCGCAGCTCGTGGTACGGTGCGTCAGCAATAGCAAGACGCACCCCTAAACTCACAAAAACCAACCGATCGTACTTAGAAGAGGGTTTTAGGATTGATACCGAGTTGCAGAAGGCGATCGCGATCGCTTGCGATGAGTGAAGACTGTCGCCTACTGCATAAGTTTAAACTCTCGATATCTATAAATGGATGTTAGTCTATGACAGGGATGTCGGCATTAACGAGTTAGGGTAATTTACTATCGTCACGATCGCGCCATCGAGATATTGGATTCTGCGGATTGTCGATCTACAGAATTCGAACTCCATTGGACAAAGAGAAGGATATCGAGAAAAACCCCTTCCGTTAGCGAAACAAGGATTTCAAGAGTATTTTCCCGATTGGATCGATCTCGCCGAATTATCCCGAGAACAGGATCGAGAAATCCAGCAAGTCCTCCTCTCCTATTTTTTAACAGAAGTCGAGAGTTTGGAGAAATTAAAGCAACAGGCGATCGCGGGATTGTGTTTGCGCTGTTATATTTCCCACTCCATTGCTCAAGCCTGTGCTCAACTGGTGCAACAATTTGGAGCAACTTACGGATTTTCCCCTCGGGATATTCTGCCCATTGTCTTAACCGATACGGGAACGGATCCGATCGTTTTCAATAACAATCGTCGCACGCAAGCAATTGTCAATCTCAAAGATGGGACTCTTCGCCAAAACGACTATTCTTTCTTCGCGATCGACCTATTGCGTCAGTATAATCCCGCTAAGCAAAGTTTGCACAATTGGACGTATACTTTGACGCGCCAAAATCCCGAACTAAAACAAGTTTTAAACGTCGAGTATAAATTATTCTTAGAGACGGACTGGGCATTACTCAATCAGGCAAAATCCCACATTTTAGAACGATATCCCGATCGCGATCGCCTTGTCATCCAAGCCTTTCATCGAGTTTATCGTCGCGATCGACGCGATCGCGGACAGCGAGGAAAATGTAAAGATCCTTCCTCGAAACAACTGCAAGAAATGTTAGCCTATTTGTTATCACAGGCAATTACTTTCGAGTCAGAGCAAGACTTATTCGACGAACTCAAACAAATCGCAGCGAACTTGCGAACGGAAAAAGTCAATCCTCGCATTGTGCCAACTGCCAAACTCGAATTAGAAGAACTCGGATTTTTAGAGTTTTTACATCCTTGGGTGATGGAGGCTTTAACGATTGCGATCGCGACGGCGATCCCCCAAAGACTCGAACGATTAGCCCAAAGTCGCCACTATCAAACCTTTACCAATCGCTTTTTAAACGGCTTGCATCTCATCTACAGCGAAGGAAAATCCCAAGGAGAAGTTGCTGGATTATTGGGATTAACCAATCAATCTCAAGTCAGTCGGGTTTTAAAATTGGGAGATTTAATCCTACACGTTCGCGATCGCGCAGTCGATCGCCTATTCCAGGTCGTTTTAGAACAATTGAATTTAGAGCGCGAAGATCTTGCGACCCATCCCGATACTCTAAATCATTTAATGAAGCAAATTGAATCATTTATTGATGAAGCAGTCTTTAACGAAGCAGCCAAAGAATTTCGCGGGAAAAATCGTCAAATGCAGAGTTTATATGCAGGTGCGCTTCGCCAGTACCTACAAGAAAATGCTTCTCTCAGTTATTCCCAAAAGAAAGATAATAGCTCTTAACACTCAAAAAAATCTGGAGATCGAGATTCTCTTATCGAGATCGCAAGAATTTCAAGCATAATGATTCCACAGCCCTTTAAACCGATGAATATTCGCCAATTATTGCCAGAAGCGATCGCCTTAGAACCAGAACGGGTATTAGAAGCGCAATCTCTCAGTCATACCGTACTGGGAGACGCGCATCAATGGCAAACTTATCTCAATGGATTAGCATTATTTTCCTTTGAGCGATGGTGGTTGGAGCGACTTCAAGATCGCCCGATTCAACGAGAAAATTGCACGTTGTTCCAACCTCATCTCGCGAATATTTTGGAAGCAGTCTGCAATCTACAAGTAGGAGACTTTCGCATCTGTTTGATTGCTTGTGAAAGTTTGCATCGAGGCGACATTTCTTTACCTCGAATGGCTTTAGAATTACCGTCATTTGTCAGTCATTTTTATGTTTTGATAGAGATCGAAGAAGAAGCAGAACAAGCCACGATTCGGGGAATTTTGCGCTACGATCGATGGCTAGAATTAAAGCAAAAACAAAGTTTAAGAGCCGAAACAGATTGGACGTATCGCATTTCCCTGTCGGAGTTCGATCCCGAACCCAATCATTTATTGTCATATTGTCGATATTTAGATCCCAAAGCGATCGCCTTGCCTGTCAGTCAAGATGAATCTTTGAGAAATAATCTGGGTATATCCAAAACGCTTTTGGCCGAGCTGAAAGCGGGCGATCGCAAATTATGGGACTATTTGACTTGGGAACAAGGAAAAATCCTTTTAACTTGTCCGGAATTTTTGCAATTGCTTTATCAAGAACAGCTCAAAGAAAATTCCCCTGCTGCGATCGCTCGATCTCGTAAAAATTCAGCTATTCGCTTGCAAGAATTGTGGACGTTATTAACCCAACCCGCGATCGATACGGCACGTTGGTTAGATGCAAAAATCGATCGCCCAACCCAAAGTTTATTCGATGGATTTGTACCGGCTTATTCTTTATGTCGTTCCGGTTCCATCGATAAATTTGAAAAGGCAATCTCGCTCCTCAAAGTCCGAGGATTCGATATTCCCTCGAGTGCCTGTCCCCTCTATCAAGATATTGATTTTGAAGATATTCCCCTGCGTCTTTGCGCGATGGTTTGGCCCCTGCGAGAACTAACTCCCAAAACCAAACTCCCGCAATGGGCGCTCTTGTTGATTTTGGGGATGCAAACCGGGACGTATCTTCCCCAAGAATTAACGCTACAAGTCAGCAATTTAACAAGAGTGCTGCATTCCCCCAGAACGGATTTTGACGAACCCTTTCTCTATGCGCGAGTTCAGGGACATCCCGATCAAAGATTTGTTGCGACGATTATTGCCCCCGAACAAAACACGTTGCAAGAAATTCTCGTGAATTTACCCCCCTATGCCTGTGTTCCTGATAATGGATAATGGATAGTTGATAGTTGATAGTTGAAGAATGCGTTCCGTTTTTGAATTGAAAGTGCGAGGAGCAGAAGGAGATACTTGTTTCTTCTTGTTAATGTGGGGCGATCGTCGAAACGATCTTTCGGCAACGCTTCCCTATCCTCGCGAATTGCAAAAACGCTATCAACGCTGGCGGCAACGCTATTTTCGCTTCTATGAATTTAAAATCGCCCCCGAGGGGTCCCAAGGCTCTAAATTGCCCGAAAGTGGGAGTTTGGAGCTATTGACAGAAGATGCTGCCAATAACCTGATTGAGGCTCGAGAGGGGATGCTCGATGCCTTTCTGCACTGGTTGGGGGAAGGAGAGGTTCGGAAAATTCAAGAACGCATTTGGCAAGAGTTAACGATCTTAGCCCAGAGTGCCTCGAAAACAGGGGAGGCCTGCGGAATTGACCTGTTTTTGTCCTGCGATGGAGAATTGGCGCGATTGCCTTGGGAAGCGTGGTCTTTGGCTCCTCGGGGAAGTCCTCCCGATACCGTTCGTTTGATTCGAACAACAACCAATCCTCCCGAGGGGATGAAAGCATTACGACCCGATAAACGGTTTCGCAAGCCGCGAATTTTGACAATTTTGGGGGCAGATCGACGGCTCGAGTTAGAAGAGGATCTGCAAATATGGCGATCTCTGAGAGCGATCGCAACCATCGAAACCTTAGATTGGCAAACCGAAGAAAACTCCAAAGCGATTAAACAAGCGATCGCTCAAACCTTGCAGGACGATCGCGGTTGGGATATTTTGTTTTTTGCCGGACACAGCGATGAAACACAATACACGGGAGGACGCTTGGAATTGTCCCCAAAAGTTTCTTTAGCACTCGGAGAATTAGAGGAATCATTAATACAAGCGCGAAAAAATGGCTTGCGCTTGGCAATTTTCAACTCTTGTAATGGCTTGAGTATTGCCACCCGTTTGGTGGATTTAGGATTGCAAGCAGTCGTCATGCGAGAACCCATTCACAACGATACGGCTCGTGTTTTTCTCAATCAATTCTGCCAGCAACTTTCCCTTCATAAAAATGTTCTCGAAGCTCTATCTTCAGCCCGTCAATATTTGGAGTCAGAACCGTTTGCTTTTCCTTCTGCTTATTTAATTCCTTCTTTTTTTAGTCCTTGGAATGCCGAACCCGTTCGCATCGAACCTTATGGTTGGAAACACCGTCTCAAGCAATTATTGCCGACAAAACGAGAGGCCATCGCAGTTGGTTTTCTCTTATTCATGAGTCTGTTATCTCCGGTTCACGCTATTTTATACGATCTTCGGGCAGTCGTGCAAGCAATTTATCGAGAACAAACGCGGCAGTTATCGATACGGTCTTCCTCTCCGATTACTTTAGTAGGGATCGATCGCAAATCTCTTATAAAAGCACAAATCGATAATCATAAAATAACTCCTATCGATCGTCAATATTTAGCAAAATTAGTAGATAAAATCTCTCAATTAGATGGCATTGTTATTGGTATTGATTATCTTTTAGATTCGCCCAACAAAAACGAAGATAAATTTTTACAAGTCTCTCTTCGTAACGCTATTGAAGATCGGGGAAGTTGGTTCGTATTTGGTAACGATCGACAATTAAACGATCCCAACGAACGTTTAAGCGTCACCGATACCATTATTCGGGAAAAAAATATTTTGCAAGGAGATATATCGGTTACATATTTTCCCTATTGGAAGATTTCTCAACCCGCTCCTGATTGTTTTGAAAACTGTCCTTTTTCTTACATTTTAGCTCTTGCTTATACTGCCCGAAAGAATAACACATTCAAAAATTTATTGGCATTTAAGCGCGAAGGATTTAATGATATTGAAAATCAATCGAAAGAACCTATTGTATTGCGATCGAAAGAATTAGATAATCTCGATCGCTTTCAGAATAAAAGTAATCGCTTCCATCGTCTGATTGATTTCTCAATTCCTCCAAGTTTAGTGTATCAATATATCTCGGCAAGCCAATTATTAGAAAATTCTAGCGATCGCAATCATATCAAGATCCAAGAACGGATCGAGAAAAAATTGGTCATTATCATTCCGGGTGGATACGAACAAGCAGATGATAATTTTGAAGTCCCCATGGCAATTCAGTATTGGCAATGGAGAAATAAAAGAAAACCGGTATTATCAAGTTTTGTAGGAGGGGAAGCTCACGCTTATATGGTTCACCACTGGTTATCTCGGAGCAATTGGGTGACTTTGATCCCTACATTTTGGAGCGTTTTGGTCGCGGCTCTATTGGGTCGAATTGTTTGCCTATTCTTGAGCAATCAAAAAAATAAAGAATGTCAAAAAAATATTATTTATTTGGGGGTTATTACTGGATTTTATGGTATTGTTACAATACAGCTATATATTTCAATTTCAACGCTATTTCCTTGGTTTTTACCCTCTGTTTCGTTTTGGCTCTTTATCATTTCGATGTGGAGAAGAAAAAATGCGTAAATTTTCAATGCGTAAATTTTCTCTTATTCGCGCTTCTCTCTTGTTTTCGATGGGGTTAACCTCTAGCATAATCTCTAGCATACCGATCGCGATTCCGGGGATGTTGGGTGCAAAAATCCCTCGAGCCAATAGAGAACAAACTCATCGCCAAAAAGGTTTTTTCGAAAAATTCTTTGGCGATCGCGAACGGAGAGGGGGATCGCGATCGCCCTTCTGTTCGATCGTCCCGAGTCCGAATCTGGGCAGTATCCTTTGGAATAATATGCCGTTATTGGTCTGGAAGACTAAACGTGGAGTTACTGTCAAAAAAATTGCTATCGTGAATTTTGACACGGAAGAAACTATTTGGTCTGAAGATAATATCGATCCCGCTCAACAGTTTTTGGTATATACGGGAATGCCCCTAGCTTCTGGCGAATATCAATATAAGGTAGTCTATGAGTTGAATCAGAAAGAGTTTCCCACAGAAATCGATTTTGATATTATGGCAGAAGGCGATCGCGATCGAATGGCTCGAGAACTCCAGCAGCGAGCAAGCCAAAATCCCAATCTAAGTCCGGAAGAACTGGCTTTACAACGAGCCGATGTGTTTGCCGATGCTAAATTATGGGTTGATGGCCTGCAAGAACTATTTGCCCTCCAAAATCCATCCCCTATATTGGTCGGAGAACTTCAGAAACTCCGTAATTCCTTATGCCAAGATTAGAATTAAGGGTCTACCGAACCTAGTATTTGACATCCTCCCCGCCGTGAAACGGACGGGGATTCCCCTAGAACAGAGATAATTGCTCATATCTAGGGGCGGTTCGCACTTCACCGGATGCTGCTACCTTGGCGGTAGTCTTCTGCTTTCCTCCATGCGCTTTTTTCGTCTCGGATTGCCCACCCGCGACGCTTCGGCCTTGCTCAGCGCAGGCTTTCTTTATATTTCGTGCTGCGTTCACATCGCGGTCATGGGTTGTACCGCACCAAAGGCACATCCACTCGCGTACTGATAGGCCTTTTTTCCCTCCCTTTTCTCCACTTCGAAAAGGAATAATTCTGCGGATAAAAATTTGCTTTCTAAAGGAGAATCTGCGATCGCCATTTCATCAAGGAACAATGACAAGGCTGGAGGGTCTTCAGATCGAGTCGGGTTTTCCGAGCTGCTTTCGCTCTCCATAGCGATCGCGATAGAATTATTCGGGATGGGAGTCAATACCGCCGCGCTAGAAAAAAGAATGCCCGAGGCGATCGAGAGAGAATATCCGATCGGTTTCATAGTGAGGAATCCCAAGGAATAAAAGTTAAATTTTCTCCCTCGTGACGAAGGGAGTTAAATCCTGTTCCAAGTTTACAAATTATTTCTGCAAAGTTTAAAACTCTTGACAAATATTTCGTTTTAATCTTTGACTTTTGAGTTTTCAGTTGCGTAAAATGTGGCTATTCAGAGTGTATCCGTACAAACAACTAAAAAAAATGTCCGTTCTGTATGCCAAAGTTTACGATATGAGTGCCGAGTTCGACGATCGCTACGTTCCCGAACTCGAAAGCGCGATCGCCCGTTGGGGAGGAATTATCGCGCCATCCGTGGGAGATACGATCGTGGGTTTATTTGCCGAGGAGGTGGATAAATGCCTTGATGCAGCTCTTTCCGCGATCGAGTGTTTTGCTGGCAGCACATACGTTAAAACCAATACACTCTATACAAAAATCGGCATCGGACTAGATACGGGAACCCTACTGGCGGAATCGGATGACGAGGAAATCGGTCGCTTGCCTTACATTGTTAAGGATACTCAATATACTGCCGCACGGGTAGAAGCGCTAACGCAATTATATGAAACGCCTTTACTCATGACCCATCGAACTTTTTTACAACTTTCTCAAACCGAAGGGTATCGCATTCGCTTGATCCATCGCCTCGAGGGGAGCGATCGCGCCGATCCGATCTCGGTATTTGAGGTGTTTAATGGGGATTCTCTCGAGGTTCAAGACGCGAAACTGGAAACGAAAACCCAATTCGAGCAAGGATTATTTCTCTATTTTATGGGTTTTGTCGAGGAAGCCGGACATTTATTTGAGGAGTGTTTGGAAGTCTATCCCGGCGATCGCGTGATTCAAATTTACTTAAAACGCTGTCATCGTTCGTCAGTCAATAGTCGCTCGTTAATCAGTCACCAATCACCCGTTAATTAAAAAATAAAGGGGATTGTCGGGGAATTTGCCGCGATCGCGATCGTGCTTGGGAGGGGGATGAGATCGCTTGAATTTGCGACGGGTTTCACAATTTGGGGAGATGGCGATCGTATCTCTTTGCAGAGAAAAAGTCGATACTGAAAGTGTGGAAAGCAAAAGTCCCTTCATCATACACGAAGGACAATCGAGTGTCAAAGGAGAAAACCATGAATTTCAATCGCATCACCCGCAATCTTTTACAAGCTGGCATCTTTTCTTTCGCTGGCGTGGCACTATTAACCCAAACGGCATCTGCTGAAGATCTGCAAAAAATGGGCGGTGTGGAAGATTTACAGGGGGTTGTCGCTTGTAATGTGGCGGAAAATCCTTGGTTAATGGTTGCGCCTCTCGGTGAATTGCCTTGTAATCTGGCAATTGGGGGTTTTGCTGAAGTTCCCCTCGGTATGGAACAGGAAATTATGCAGTTAGACGAGACGACGAAAGAAAACATTCTCTACAATCGCGATCGTCAAGAAAACCCCGATGCTTTGGTGGTAAGTCCTCGTTAAGTTTTTCTCCTCAGTTTTGCTAGTTAGAGTGCATCCAAAAGGGCGATCCGATGCGATCGCTCTTTTGTTTTATTTATCCTCCCATTTTCGCCGAAACCCCGCAGGGACGTTGCATACAACGTCCCTACATTCTTTATCTCGACAATATCAAATGATGTTGAACATAATCTTAAACCACTTAACTTGGTTTTTCGTTGATCGCATTCTCGATCGCGCCATCCAATTCATTTCATCGAGAAGAAATAGCCCTCAATACCCTACGAATATCGAATTGCGAAGACGGCTAATCAGAATTGAGAAAAATGGTGCGTTACTAACGGCATCCTACCGCATCTATAAATAAAGTTCTCGTCCTTGTTCGGTGAAGCGGACATCGCGAATATTCCATTGTAGATTTTGCGTGAGAGTTTGACGAAGAGAACCAAATAAGCCGAAAGTTTCGCAGGGAGAAAGAGAAGCAAAATGACGCTGACTTTCCGGAGAAAGACGCAAATCTACCGTCGCAACCCCATTGTTTACCTGTACCCGATAACCGGCAAGAGAAAAATCGCCATTGCTGACGCGATCGATGGTTTTCGCGATCGCATTTTCTAAAGACTGTGCTTGCGGAACCGACACCTGTTGGGGAACGAGTTCCAAACATTGGCGATCGGGAGAGAAAATCTGTACGGAAACCGCATCGGGAGCGATCGCCTGTTGGGTTTGAATGGTAATCTCGGCGGGTAAACTGGGAGTGGGTGGAATGGTAATGGTTTGCGGTTCGGTGGAGGGAGTAATAGAAATGGTGACGGGTTTGCCTGCGGGTTCATTGAAATGCTTGGCATTGGATACCCCATAACCCCCGAGGGCGATCGCCGTCATTCCAAAGAGAAGAGAAAAAATTTTTTGGTGGCGTTGCATCGAAACCTCCCCCAATTTTTGATAAGGTAAAACATTGCATATCTTTGCTAGATATTGTTTTCAGGGAGGCGATCGCGAAATCGGGAAATTTTGTGACAGATCCCCTATCGGTCATAGGTAATCGCGACATTAATCGAGTTATGAATCAGTCTTGGACGCGCCATCATATCCTCTCTCTCGCCGATTTCAGCGCGGAAGAATACGATACTATTCTGCAAACGGCTTCCAGCTTTCGCGAAGTCCTTTCCCACGGCACGAAAAAAGTCCCTCCCCTACAAGGACAAGTAGTAGCCAATTTATTTTTCGAACCCTCCACCCGTACCCGCAGCAGTTTTGAATTAGCCGCAAAACGCCTCTCAGCCGATACCCTCAATTTTGCCCCCGGAAGTTCTTCCCTAACCAAAGGGGAAACCATTTTAGATACGGCAAAAACCTATTTAGCAATGGGAGCCGATATTATGGTCATCCGTCACAAACAGGCAGGAGTTCCCGACGCGATCGCTCGAGAAATGGATCGCCTGCAAACCGGAACGAGCGTTTTAAATGCGGGAGACGGACAGCACGAACACCCCTCTCAAGCCCTGCTGGATCTATTTACTATTTGTTCGCTTTTGGATGGCGATCGCCCGCGTTTGGATGTCTTAAAAGGCAAAAAAATCGCCATCGTCGGGGATATTTTACACTCTCGGGTCGCGCGATCGAATATTTGGAGTTTGAGTGCGGCGGGAGTCGATTTGCATTTAGCCGCACCGCCCACGTTACTCCCAGAATATTTTGCCAAAATGGGGAATGTTACCTTACACTGGACTCTCGATCCTGCCTTGCAAGATGCCGAATTTGTCATGACTTTGCGCTTGCAAAAAGAACGCATGACTGGCAATCTTTTACCCAGTTTGCGAGAATATCATCAACGCTACGGCATTACCCGCGATCGCCTCAAAATTTGCCATCCCAATGTAAAAATTCTCCATCCCGGTCCCGTCAATCGCGGGGTAGAATTAAGCTCGGATTTGATGGACGATCCGCGTTTGAGTTTGATTTCCCAACAAGTAGCCAGTGGCGTTGCGGTTCGCATGGCATTGCTTTATTTATTGGGAACGAGAAATGGTTAATAGATTTTGGGGATAAGGGAGATATTGAGGATTAGCAGCCAAACAACAAATAACACTTCGACTTCGCTCAGTGCAGTCAAATAATAAATATGGAAACAACTGCGGAATATTGTTGCGCTTTTTGCGGCGAAATTAATACAACTTTTGTAGATGTGAGTGCGGGGTATACTCAATCTTATGTAGAAGATTGTCAGGTTTGCTGCCGTCCGAATGTTCTTTACGTTTGTATTGACGAGGAGACTTTAGAGATCGCGATCGACACCGATTTTGAGGAATAACTCGATCGCGTTAACAATCAAAACAATTCAAAATTATCAATTCAAAATTATTATCTCTGCCTAAAGCCAGAGGTTTGAAATAAGGAGAAATTCTTTTGACTTTTTCGTTCTTAAGAACGAGGAATCTGAATCCTTAATTTAACAATTATTCAATTAAGTTAGGGCCAGAATTTTTGAACTTTGAATTTTAAATTTTGAATTCAAAAATGGTCAGCCATTGCCAACCACGAGAATAATTGCCCAAGTCATCAAGAAAAAACCAAAAATTTGCGAAAAAGTTATCGGTTCTTTCAGAAACAAACGGGATACGAGAGCAACTGCCAACACCCCCGCGCATAAATTAAATGCCGCCATTTCTCCTCCCGTATATACCCCATGACCGTAACGAATTGCAACAACATTCAGAATATATTCAGGCAAAACGATCGCCCAACTGACGAGGAGAGCAAAGAAAAAACCTCGGCTTCGGAAGCGAATATGTCCCAACCAAGCAAAGGCCATCAGAACGCTCGACAAACAAAGCATTAAAGGAACTACAATTAGTTTTACTAGCATAGATTTCCATCAAATCGCGAATTCAAAAACGAGAAAATTTTGACTTTAAGAATTAGGAGATTTGCGAGCAATAAAGAGCATAGCAATCATCATGAGTCCAAAACCCATTAATTGACGTGGAGTGAGTTCTTCACCTAAAAGAAAGCTGGAGACGAGGGCGACGCAAACCACCCCCGAACAAAGGCGAAATGCTGCCATTTGCGCCCCTGTATAGAGATTGCATCCCAGCCGAATCGCAGAAATATTCACAAAATATTCTGGTAAAACCAGCAGCCAAGAGCAGAAAATTGCTAAAGAAAACGGCAATTGTTTGAATTTCAGGTGTCCCAGCCAAGCGATCGCCATAATCGCACTCGATAAAAAAAGTAGAATCGGTACGAGAAAGAGTCGGTGGCGATCGCGGAAACGATCTAATTTTTCGATTAATAAAACAGAGCGAGGTTGCGGTTTTTCCACGGGATCGGGTTCTCCTAGTCCTATCGCTTAATTATTGCCGATAGGTAACACTTAATTGTGGAATTGCTAAGAAATTTTGCGTTTCTCGACTGGCAAACCCTTTGACCGATCGCGCCGTTGTTTCGTCTCC
The DNA here is from genome assembly GCA_017746715.1 of Cyanobacteria bacterium SBLK. Lineage (GTDB taxonomy): Bacteria > Cyanobacteriota > Cyanobacteriia > Cyanobacteriales > Spirulinaceae > CCY15215. The sequence continues at coordinate 20,584 of JAGHZQ010000017.1, read as the reverse complement.
CAACAACAACCAACCAAAATTCTCTTCGGGAGAGTCGATCCATTGTTGTACGTCTATCAGCATTGTTGGCGATTCCCAAGTATAAACCCCAATATCTCCCACAGTTTGTACCGCACTGACGCGAGATGCAAAATCCCCACCTAAATTAGACCACATCTCTCGATTGTAAAATCGATGAATCCATGTTACGTCGCCCTCGCTCGAGCGATCGCCGCGTCCTCCGCGATGATAAGATTCTCCCTCTCCCCAGTTTTTTAAAATACGATGCAATTCGATGGGAAAATCTCCCCCGGGCGATCGCTCTACCATTAGCGTTAAAGTGACCGCGCTTATCTCGGCATTAACGGGAATTTCTGTCAAATCAAAGGCGATCGCACCCCGTCTGAGACTGTTTTCCGGTTGATTGGTGCGACCGACAAAAAAGACTTCTCCTCGACCATTGCTGAGATTGCCCGCAACACTTTCAATCAGGGTATTATCTCGAACGGGAGAGAGAACTTGGGTTTCTTTTGCCAATACTGGCGCGATCGCGATGGCTGCAAAAAAGGCAACTAAAATGGTTAAAACTGCGAATTTAAATCCTTTCAATAGCATTGTTTTGTTCCTTAAAACTGGTGTATCTCATTAAAACTCAACCTGCATTTTAAAATACAACCCGTTATCTTGTACGTTTTTGCCGCGATCGGCGAGATAAATGAGAGGAACGCCATAATCCAAGCGCATTTTTAAATTATCGATGCCGCCGAAACCCTCCCATAATATTCCCATACCAACGCCCGCTAAAAATTTGCGATCGCTCAATTGATTGGGATTATTGGGATGATTCCAGACTTTTCCGGCATTAAAAAAAGGGGCGAGTTGAATTTCCGGCTCTCCTGCGGCGTTGCGAGTAACCGGGAGGCGACCTTCAACGAGCAGGCGAATGCCATTATCCCCCCCCCTGGCGTTTTGGCGATAACCCCGCACCGATTGACCGCCGCCGATAATAAACTGATGGGCGGGTAACAGCGCATCGGGGGTGAGTTGTACGTCCAGTTGTGCCAAGAGCAAGCGATCGTCTCCCAGTCGTTGAACTCGCTGCACTTGACCCGACCAACTGAAGAATAAACCATCAGGGGTAGGAGATTCATTCGTCGTCACCCCCAAGAGTCCGACCCCAAAGTTAAATTGCGAACCGATCGCCGTGACTCCTTGGCGATCGCGGTGTAAATACTCTTGGGCAAAAGTAATCGTACTGGTGCGACTCGAGCCATCCTCCTCTATCCCTTCAAAGCTAATTAAGGGGCGATCGAAAATGAAGGTTTGCCCTTCTTGACGGTTAAATCCCAAAGAGAGGGCAAATTCCTGACGCAAGTTACGGACGAGGGGTTGGCGATAGTGAATGCCATAAAATCTGCGCCGTCCGTCGATATCCAATTGGTCGAAAGGCGATTGGGTAATTTCCGTCCAATTGGGGGCAAATCGCAATTGTAACGTTCCCTCCTTAGCATTAAGGGGAATCTGATAGCTCAAGTCGAGAAGGTCAGTACCGCCAGTGGTACTGCGGGAATAAGTCGCGTGAAGGCGATCGCCCCTCCCGGTCAAATTGCGATCGCCCAAACTGAGACCCATGCGTTCCGATCCTACTGCGGCGGGGGAGTAATTATCTACGCCAAAGGTGCCGTAAAATTTCTTGGCTTCGGTAACATTCACGGTTAAATGGCTTTCTTCTCTGAAACCCGCTTCGGTTAAACTGGCTTCGATATTTTCAAAGAGGGGACTCTCCTGCATTAATCGCAGTTGTTCCTCTAGTTTGCCTGCATTAAAAGGAGTCTCAACCCCGAGCAGGAGGCGATCGCAAATATAATCAATGTTGAGATGCTTGCGACCGCGAACGGTAATTTCAGCTAGGCGTCCTTCAGATATTTTCAGGATGTTATCGTCTCGAAAGAAAGCTCTAGAGGTCAAATAACCAGATTCTAGATAAAGTTGAGTAATATCGTTGGCAATAGCTTTTCGTTGTTCTGGGGAAAGCCGTTCTGGAGAGAGGCGATCGCCTAGACTAATGCCGAGCTCTCTTAGAGCTTGACTGATAATATAGCGAATTCGTTCTTCGCTGAATGCCGTCGCCCCCGATATCGTTAAATTACCAATGGCAATAGGCTCGTTGGCAATTGCAGGGAAGGAGATCGGACAGAGTTCTCCTGTGGCTATCGCTCCGTCTGGAGGCAATTCTGCTGCAGTTGCAGGGGTTTGCTCGAGAGTTGCTACAGTGGCCTGCCATAAAGACTCTTGCGGAAAAATACCGCCCTCAATGAATGCTCCTCGTGCCGATCTCGGACTGCTTGGGATTTCGGGAAACGATCTGGATAATTCTTTTTTGCTTTTTTTCTTTAAATGCTCTTTTTTCTCTCGTCTTCTCTCGGTGCGATGGGTTGGGGATTGAGAAGTTCTGCGTTTCTCAACCTCGGGCGCAGATTTAACGGGCGAGGCCAGGATTTCCTCGTGCCAAAAAGAAGGCAGCATTTCTCGCTCGATTGCCCCCCATTGATTGGCAATTTCTCGACCCGTCGGCGCGATCGGATCCGGTAGGGTTTCCGATGAGGCAGGGGTTGCTAAATCGCTTTCATTCTCGATTTCTCTTTCTTCAGAGATATGTTCCTCCGTTGAGGGTTGGGGAGCGAAGGATAAATCCCGAGATTCGCTGTCAACAGTCAGAGGGTTGTTGTCATACCCTGCGAACGCGAGGTCTTCCTCCGCCGCGAGGGGGGAAGATTCCGAGATGGAATCGAGGCCATCGGGAGATTTTTCCCCATTCACAACGGCAATCTCTATTTTGTCTCTTGGCTTGATACTTTCCAAGAGGTTTGTTTTGTTTTCTTTTAAAAAGTTCTTTTCAAAAAGAGGAATTTCTTCGCTCGTTTTTAGGGATGGTAAGATTTGGGGATTTTTTTCTTTTTTCTCGATAGCATTTAAAGGAATGGATACCCCGAAATCCAGAGCGCTCTCTTCGCTTATCGGAAGTTCTGCGATCGCGTGGGGAGCGATCGCGGCGATATTACTTTCCTGCTCTCCGCAGCGATCGTCAGTCGTCGAGAATCCATCGATTTGAGCCGATGCTTTTGTTTGTAGGAGAGATGCAACCAAGAGTGCGATGGAAGCCCCTGATAAGATATCTTTTTTGCTCATCAATACTTTACTGGTAAAATTGTATTGCAGTTTGTACAAATATCTCTTATAGTAATATCAGATTCGCTTTAGGTTAATCTGAAGTGAAGAGAACAAATTGGCAATCAAACGCTTCTTGTCGCTTAGATACGATGAAATTGTGAGAGCTTAGAAAGTCAATAAATGAATCATTAAGAATTACTACAATGCTATTTCTAAAACTCAACGCTCGAAGCAAAATGCGCTAAAATTCCGGACATCCGGACAAGATATTCTAACTTAAAATAGGGTGTAATGGTTCGAGAAACTCTACCGCTTGTTGGAAGGAATTTTTTCAGTCCTTCTGCCTATATTAGCGCGGGTATTTTACTGGGAGCTTCAGCTTATTTGTGGGGGTATTCGCCCGAACTTTCCGCTTTCGGGCAACCCATTGTGACCGCTCCCGACGGGACGGGAACGATCGTCACCCCCAATGGCGATACGGCTGATGCCACACTACGCGAACGCTTTGATATTCACGGCGGTTCTTTATCCGCAGATGGAGCAAATTTATTCCACAGTTTAGAGAAATTTGGTCTCTCCACCCATCAAATAGCTAACTTTCTCGCCCATCCGGAACTTCGCAACATTTTAACTCGGATTGTCGGGGGAGAGCCTTCCCTTGTCGATGGATTAATTCAGGTGACGGGAGGAACGCCAAACTTATTTTTAATGAATCCGGCGGGCTTTATTTTTGGCAGCAATGCAACGCTTAATCTTCCAGCATCCTTGACGGTGACGACCGCAACGGGGATTAGTTTTGAGAGGGGTTGGTTTAATGGGTTTGGGGAGAACGATTACGGCATTTTAACGGGAGATCCCGGCCAATTTGCTTTCGATTTGGCGCGATCGGGCAGCATTATCAATGCAGGGGAATTGACGGTAGCAGCAGGGCACAATTTGACCCTATTGGCCGGGACGGTGGTGAATACCGGGACATTGCAAGCAGAATCGGGCAATATTACCGTTGCCGCCATTCCGGGAACTCATAAAGTGAGGATTTCGCAAAATGACGGGGTTTTAAGTTTGGTTGTCGAACCGCCGCGAGATCGGCAAGGAGAAGTCTTACCATTTGCACCAATGGATTTACCAACATTGCTGACGGAAGGAGCAAAGGGGTTAGAAACGGGATTGACGATGTCGTCGGGGGAAGTAACGATCGCGGAGACGGCAATTCCGACAGAAAGCGGGACGGCGATTGTTTCGGGAGAATTGGAAACGGAGGGGGCGATCGCCGGAAATGCAGACATATTAGGGGAGATTGTGGGGTTGATCGGGGCGGAAATTGATGTTTCTGGAACCCACGGGGGCGGAAGCGTTCGGATTGGCGGAGGTTACAAAGGAGAGGAAAACATTCCCAATGCAATCATTACCGCAGTCGATGAAAATTCTGCGATCCGTGCCGATGGCAGATGGGATGGAGATGGCGGCACGATCGTTGTTTGGTCGGAGGAAACCACTCGCGTTTATGGAGAGATGAGTGCGAGAGGCGGAGAGCATGCGGGAGATGGCGGATTGGTGGAAACCAGCAGTCGGGGGTATTTGGAAGTGATGAGTTCTCCAGATATTTCCGCATCGGTTGGAGATGGCGGCACTTGGCTGATCGATCCGCATAATCTCGCGATTACCGATAACCCGATCGCATCTCAAATTCCCGATACATCTCCTTTCCTTCCTTCGGGGGATAATGCAGAATTGGGGATTAATTTTGTCCTCGCTGCTTTGACTGGCGAAGCGAGCGTGATTATTTCAACCCTAGGAACGGCGGGAGCTCAAAATGGAGATATTACGATAAATGCAAGTGCTTTAAGTAGCGTAACGGGAGAGAATACGTTAATCTTGAATGCAGCCGGAGGAATTGCGATCGAGGGAACGTCAATTTCTTCGCTGTCCGATCGCTTGCACCTGAATTTTCTTGCCAATGACGATATTTCTCTGAGCGGGAATGCCAGTATTTCGTCGGGAGGCGGAAATATTACTTTTGCTAGCAGCAATGGCGCGATCGACACCAGTGGAGGAACGATCTCGAGCAGTTCTAGCCTCGGCCATAGCGGTGCAATTTACCTCAATGCAGCCGGAAAGATTACAACAGGAGAGATGACTTCCTCAGCAACCGCAGGTAATGGCGGCAATATCTCCCTGCAAAGCAGCAGTGGCGGTATCGATACCCGAGGGGGTACTCTCAATAGCAGTTCCAGTACGGGAGAGAGTGGCGAGATTTCCCTGAACGGGTCAGGGGATATCGAGACGGGCAGCATCCTTTCGGGAGCGATCGCGGGCAATAGCAGGGGAATTCGCATTCAAAGTACCAACGGCTCGGTGGATACAACCCTCGGCAGTCGTATCGCTTCCCAAGAGATTGCCGAATTTTTAGGGGACTCGGTCCGCGTTACCCCCTCAGAAGAGATTGCTGCCTTGGTTGCGGGTTCGGGGACGGGAAATGGTGGCTCGATCGCCATTGAGGCTTCTGGGGATATCGTGGCGGGCAATTTGTTCTCTGCCTCTACTGACGGCCATCGCGGTGGGGCGATAACCCTCACAAGTACCAACGGGTCGATCGATACCACAACCGCCCAAAATTTAACGGCGACAGACCGGCAAGGAACTTCGCGAGAATTTGCTGGAATTGATGCGAGTAGTGCCAATGGTTCGGGAGGGACAGTGGCGATCGAGGCGACGGGAACGATTGCGACGGGAAGCATTAACGCGAGTGCCGGTAATGGCAGGGGTGGCGAGATTACCCTGAAAGCAACAGAAAATATTACCGCGGGAAGCGCCATCTCCACCGCGATCGCCGGGGGAAACGGGGGAAATATCCGCATTGAGAGCGCTAATGGTTCGATCGATGCGACAGTCGGGAGCAGTTTCTCTTTCCAAGAGATTGCAAGTTTTGGCGATCGCGAAGTTTCCTCTCTCGACGGGGCGACGGGGATTATTTCCGTCGCCATTGCCGGGAATGGTGGGAATATCGAGTTAAGCGCGTCTGGGAATATCGTCACGGGACATTTGATTTCTACCTCGATCGACGGCACTCGCGGGGGAGATATTTCCCTCAGAAGCACCAACGGCGCCATCGATACCTCTACCGCCCAAAATATTACGGCAACGGTAGGGGGACAGTTGAGAGACTTTGCCGGGATCGATAGTTCGGGCTTCAATGGTGGGGCGATCTCCCTCGAGGCATCGACGGCGATAACGGCCAGCAGCATCAACAGTAGCGGTCGCGTGGGGAATGGGGGCAATGTCACCCTCGATCCCAGTGGCGATATAGAAGTAGTGTCGATCGATGCCCAAGGGGGAGCAAGTGGCAACGGCGGTAATGTCGACATTACCGCCGGTCGTTTTTTCCGAGCGACCGGAACATTTATCGACCAAAACCAAATTGAAGCTAGCATTTCAACAGCCGGAGGACGGCAAAGCGGAGCAATCGCGATTCGACATGGCGGCGGAGCGCAGGAAACGTCTTTTATTGTCGGCGATGCCAGTATTAACGGTACGGCGGGCGCTATCACGACAGGTTCGAATAATACTCTTTTTCCCTTACGCTCTTTTGCCGACTCCTTTCAACAAGGGAATATTCAACTCATTACCGAAGCGATCGCGGCGACAGAGGCGACGGATTCCTCTTTTACTTTGACATCGGAGTTCGAGTTAACGCCACGCCCGCAACTGAATCCGCGTTCGATCGACTCGGTCGAATTTGAAAACAAAACCCTCGCAGAAATCCAAGATATTTTAGCCAAAATCGCAGCCGAAACGGGAGTCAAACCCGCGATTATCTATGCCTCTTTTTGGCCGCAAAGTTCGCATCCCAAAGAGTGGAACGATCGCCTGCAAAATGCCTCGCCATTGGAGATCCGCGAATCCGATCTCATGCACGCCCCCCAAGGAATCGCCACGGGTAACGCCCTGCACCAAGCAACGCGATCGCCCGATACTCGCTTGGAACTCGTCTTGGTAACGGCCGAGACAAAGACTCCCATTCGCAGAGCCCCCGCCAATGCCGATTATGAAACCGTGACGCAAGCGGCCAGAAGATTTCGCCGCTCTCTCAAGGATGAAAACACCGTCGGACACCGCCAATATTTGCAGCCCTCCCAACAATTTTATCAATGGTTGATCGCCCCGTTAGATGCCGATTTACAAGCAGAAGAGATTGAAAATTTAGTGTTTATTCTCGACGAGCGACTGCGATCGCTCCCCCTCGCAGTTCTCTCCGCCCTCCATAGCGGTCGCGATCCCGACAACCCCAATAGTGGCGCGTTTGCGATCGAGAAATATAGCGTGGGTTTAATGCCGAGTGTGAGTCTTACCGATACGCGCTATCGAGATCTGCGAGCATTACCTGTTTTAGCAATGGGAGCTTCTGAGTTTCCTCATTGGAATTCTTTACCTGCCGTTCCCATTGAAATTGATGCGATCGATAAAATATGGATTTCGACAATGGGGGGGAAAATCTTAGAGGAAAAGGATTTCACACTGGCAAATATTGAAACGCAACGCAATGAAGAGCCTTATGGTTTAGTTCATATGGCAACTCACGGTATTTTCAATTCCGAGAATCCCAGAGATTCTTTTATTGCCCTCTCAGAAGGAGAGTTAACCTTTTCTGATTTTCAAAATTTAAAACTCAACGCCCCTCCCATAGAATTATTGGTATTAAGTGCTTGTCAAACCAGTTTGGGAAATGGGTCGGCGGAGTTGGGAATTGCCGGATACGCCCATCGATTGGGAGTGAAGTCTGTTTTAGGGAGCGTCTGGGAAGTGAACGATCTGGCGACATTGGGATTAATGACGCAGTTTTATCACGCATTAAGTCGCGAGAAAACAATTAAAGCGGAAGCGCTCAGGCAAGCGCAATTAGCCATGAGTCGAGGTCAAGTGTATATTGAAAACGGCCGCTTGTATGGTATTGGTTTAGAGAATACCGAATTAGAGAATGGGATTTCCTTATCGCCGGAATTTGCCGAAATTGAGTATCTCAATTTGAGTCATCCTCATTATTGGGCGGGATTTACCATTGTTGGCAATCCTTGGTAATTCTTAATTCGGGTCTACCGAAAAGGAGTGCTCCTCAGAAAATTTCTCTTTCGAGGTACTAAAAGCGATTTTGACACGAAAGCGATCGGGGGGTTGAAAGTTAATCTGGAGTTCCTCAATATTTGCGATCGCTCCCACTTTCTCAAAACAGCGAAACCGAAGCATCCCCATAAATCTGTCTGCCAATAATGGCAGGCGATACCAAATCTGCACTGCTGAGGAGGTATTCCCAGCCCTTCCGTAGGGGCGTTGCCTGCAACGCCCCTTCAGGATTAAACCAGATTAAAAGAGCGCGAGAAAGTATTGCTGTAATCTCCAGCACCATCGTAAGCCTTGCCGCGCAGACTATAGCGTCCCGCACTTAAACCCAAAGCCCCCAAGCTAATACCATGATGGAAACTGCTCCATTGTTGCGACCAATCCCATGTTGCCGGAGTTAATGCGAGACTATCCTCCACATCAATAATCGTGCCATCTTCTGCCACTAACTCGAACTCGACTCCAGCAAGATCGCTATTCCCATCGGTGTCATAGACCCAACCGTTGGTAATTTGTAAGGTATCGCTTGTTGAGAAAGTGCTGCCATTCAAACCAAACTGCAAGCCCGCCGGAGCGTTATTCTGGGTTTGGGGCGCTTCAATGGTGAAACTGCGAGAGAGGGTTTGACTTTGACCCCCAGCGCGATCGCTTGCCATGCCAACCAGCGTATAAGTCCCATCCGCGAGGTTATACCGGTTCAGATCGAAACCGCCCGAGAAACTGGCCCATTGCTGCGTCCAGCCGACATTGATAAAATCGGTTAGCTCCCCTAACTCGATTTCGCTGCCATTGCTGGCAACAATTTTGAACGAGACGCTTGCGAGGTCTTCCCAGCCATCTCCGTCTTGCACCCAACCATTGCCAATGGTCAGGGTATCTGTGGGGTTATAGGTGGTTTTATTGAGGCTGAAGCTCAAATCCGCAGGACTGAGATTGGGTTCGGGAACTTCGAGGTAGAAACCGCGCTCGAATTGAACAGAAGCCGCATTATCCCAGTCATAGGCAATCCCGACTAATTTATGAGCGCCTCCTTGCAAGTTTAGGTCGGTTAAGCCGATCGCGTGTTGGAAGCTCGCCCATTCCGGATTCCAATCCACTGCATTGAAGTTGGCGATGTCTGCAATATCGATAGTATTGCCTTGTTCGGTAACGATGCGAAGGTCGATGTATTCGAGAGTATTCGCACCGTTGGCATCTCGCACCCAGCCATTGTCAAGATTAATGGTCTCGGTGGGGGTATAAGAGCCGCGATCTAAGCTAAAGGTTAAGTTAGAAGGCGCAACGTTGGGAGGAGGTGCGGTAACGGTGAAAGAGCGCTCGAATAAATTACTGACGGTATTGGCAATATCGTAGGCGATCGCGGATATTCGATAAATTCCGTTGGCTAAATTCAAGGTACCGAGGTCGATCTCGCTCTCAAAACTCACCCAAAGCGGATCCCAAGATGCTGCTGTTAGGTCGCCAATCATATCGCTCTTGACGATCGTGCCGTCATCTTTGCGAAGATCGTAGCGAATATTCAAGATATCTTGCGCCCCATCGGGATCTTGTACCCAACCCTCTTTAATCTGCAAGATATCCGTGGGTTTGTAGTCGATTTTATCAAGGCTGAAACGCAGGGATTCCGGGCTGGAGTTGGAAGAAAGAATCTCAAAAGATTGCTCGAAAGTATGTCCCATTGCGCCATCGATATCGTAACCCGTGGCGATTACAGTATAAGCGCCGGGATCGAGGTCGTAATTTCCCAAGTTAATTTTGTGAGCGAAACTCGCTTCCTCGGAGATAGTGGGATGGGGGGTAAAATTGAAAACATCCGGGAGATCGAGCATCGTACCGTCGGGATTCCTCAAGGCAAACTCAATGCGATTGATGTCTGCGCTACCGTTGGGATCGTGAATGATGCCATCGTTAATTCTGATAATTTCCGTAGATAGATAACTGGCATTGAGATTGAAAGAAATTCCCATCGGTGCCATATTTTCTCGCACGTAGAATTGCTGGAACATGGGAGAACTGGAATATCCCAAGGCATCGTAAACGACAGCCCACAATGAATATTCTTGATTGACTTCCAAGTCGTATTGGCTCAAATCTACGGCGTATTCGAACGTTGCATTCAACGGGTCTTGGACGTTAAATTCGATCGCATCGGGCAAATCGATAAAACTATAATCCCCACTCGCTTTTTGCAAGCGGAAATCCACCCGAGAAACACCGTCAATGCTTTCGTAATGGGATACCCAACCGTCGCGAATGCTTAGGATTTCCGTGTTTTTGTATTCGGGTAGATCCCTGGCCAATTGGAATTGTGGAGGATAGTTGTGATAGTCATGCGATCGCACGTAGAAATTTTGCGTATTGAGACGATCTGAGGGGCGTCCGGCAATATCGTAGATACGAGCAAAGAGTCCGTAGTCTCCTTGTTCGAGACCCAGAGTGCCTAAGTTAATATTGAGATCGAATTCGCCATCGGAGAAGCCGTATTCCGTCCACTGCGTTACTTTACCGAGGGCAATTTCCGTGTTATTTCGATAGTCGCTGACAAAGAATTGCACCGACTCAATTTTATCAATGCCATCGGGGTGATGAATGCGGACTTTTTCCAGTTTGATGGTTTCATGACCGCCATAATCGTAGCGATCGAGGTTGAAGTAGGGACCCGAAGAAAAACCGCCGTGCATATTCACGTTCGCATAGCGCTCGGCGATATTGCTCGTTGCGCCAGACCCATCATAGGCAATGGCTTTGAGGAAATACGCTCCCGATAGTTGCAAATCCGTCGGCAACTGCACTCGATAATCAAAACGAGCGTAAGGATCGTCGGGATATCCCGATTCTGCGTATATCTGCGTTGCTTCGGGCAGTTGGATAATGGTACCATCGGGGCTGATGAGTTCAAAGTCAATCTGCGTTAAATTCGAGGCGCCATCGTAATCGAAAACCCGTCCGTATTCCACCTCGAGGAATTGTCCTGGGGTAAATGTCTGCCAATCGTCTTTAATGTGGAAGTCTAATCCTTCAGGTGCTTGATTGGTGAGGGGAGAGGCAATCGAGAACATTTGCTCGAAGGTTGCGCCATCGGTATGTCCGGCGCGATCGACAACCGTTCCCTTTAAGGTATAATTGCCCTGTTCTAAACCGTAACGATTGAGGTTAATGCTGTAATTAAAATAGCCCCGTTGTTGCTGCCAATCCATCGGTCGAATATCTGCAATGGCATCGGGCAGGTCGATTTCCGTGCCGTCGGATTTAATGATACGAAAATCGATGTGGGAAATATCGTAAATCGTATCGCGATCGCCCACTTCTCCATAGGAAATTTCTAAGGTATCCCGTTGCTGATAATTCCCGCGATTGAGGTTAAAGTGCAACAGATTCGGGGCTTCATTCCTCGAGGTATAAGCAGCCATCCACATATCTTCGCTACTTTCAGAACCGCCAATGGGATCGGGACCGTAGTTGCGATGATTGCCCAGTTGTTTGTCGGAGTATCCGGTGAGAAAGTGCCGATAGCCATCGCGGCCTGAGGCGATTCCCATGGCCACATCATCTCCGGTCGTGCCGAGTTGTTGCTTCCATTTCAAGGTAGGCTGCATGGGGTCATTGTGCGTCTCGTATTGGGCAAACCAAGCATCTTTACCACCAACGGCAGTCCCCGCTATAGATCCGGTGGTGGAGCCGGCAATATGAACCCGGTTTTCTCCATCAAGATTGATACTGTAGGCAATATCGTCTCCCGTCGTACCCAGTTGATGCAGCCAATTGGGGTTAGTTTGGTTATAGGGACGGAAGGAATAGCGATCGTAACTCGCAAACCACGCATCCATGCCGCCTGCATTCGTTCCGTTTAAATCTCCCGTGGTACTGCCGGTAATGTAAACATCGCCATAGTTACCCACGGCAATATCATAGGCTTTTGTATCTCCACCCGTAATATAATCTTGCCCTTCGCGCAATCCGTTGCGATCGAGTTTGAAGATCCAAGCACTGGACGAACCGCTACCGAGATTGTTATCTTGCCAAGTATTGGTGCTGTAACCCGTCACGAAGATGCTGCCCGTATCGTCAATGGCAATTCCCATGGCTGCGTCATCGCCTGCGGTGCCGACCTTATGCGTCCACTGTAAAACCCCTTCTCGGTTAAATTTGGCAACCCACGCATCTTTGCCGCCGTTATTTTTCCCGACAAGATCCCCTGTTGTCGATCCGGCAAGGTAAATATTATTTTCGTTGTCGATCGCGATCGCTTCGGCTATATCATCTCCTGCCGAGCCCCATTTAAAGGTTTCCGAGTCAATAATTTGTCCGGTGGGGGTAAAATTGGCAAACCACACATCTTTACCGCCAAATCCAGCTCCGGCAAAGTCGCCGTCGGTATAGCCGGTGGCACCAAAAAAGCTCGGATTATAGGGAGCGAAAGCGATCGCGGTGGCCACATCATCTCCCGCACTACCGTACTGTCGCTCCCAGTCAATAAAATCGTTGCCCCGATAGTTAGCAATAATAATATCTTTGTTGCCACCGGGAATGTCGGTCAGATGTCCCGTTGTATAGCCGACGGCGTAAGAAGACCAACTTCCCGAATAGGGTAGGGCAATATCGAGTAAGCGATCGCTTTTCTCGGTTCCCAAGCGATTCACCTTGGCCTCACCCGGTCGCCTTTCTGGTGGGTCGTCTGGCGGTGCGGGGCTATTACTCGAAGCTGAGGGAGAATTGGCCAAGGGTCGGTCTAAGTCGGATGGAGGAACCCAGACGGCAGGATTATCGAGCAGACTCGGATCGGTTCCTAAAGCGTTGGGGTTAGATTGAGCAGGCATGATTGAGGTTTGGAAGGGTAAGGAACGATAAATTTATTTTGATGGCTTTGTACTATTGTACTATATTTTTAAGGGATAAGTCTATTTTTTCTACATCTTCACAATGTCTTTTTTCGCCAATCTCGTCAACAGATTTGTAAACATTTGCGGGTAGTTTTACGGTTGTTTCACGATGTCTTCACAGAATTTTCAAAATTGAGATTGAGGAGGTGCGATCGCGATCGCTTCTATTTTTAAAATACCCATTATTCAGTCGAGATATTCAGTATTTTTACGGTTGTTTTTTGATTTTAAATTAATAAAAAAACGGGCACTGATGCCCGTTCCACTGCAATGATTCGGTTAAACGAAGGTAAAAGAGCGGGAGAAGGTATTGCTATAGTCTCCGGCGCGATCGTAGGCTTTTCCTCGCAATGTATAGATTCCCGATGTCAATCCTAAAAGGCTAAAATCGACGTTATAACGGAAACTGCTCCACTGCTTCGAGGAATCCCAAGTCGCGGCACTCAAATCGAAACTATCTTCGAGCTCGATAATCGTGCCATCTTCTGCCACTAACTCGAAGTCGACTCCTGCGAGGTCGTGATTTCCATCCCCGTCAGAGACCCAACCATTGGTAATTTCAAGAGTATCGCTTGCCGAGAAGGTATTGCCGCTCAAAGCGAATTGCAAGTTTGCCGGAGCTGTATTGTTGGTTTGGGGTGTTTCAATGGTAAACTCGCGAGAGAGGCTCTGACTTTTGCCGCCGGATTTGTCGCGAGCGATGCCGATGAGGGTATAGTTGCCTTCGCTGAGGTTGTATTGACTCAAATCGAAACTGCCCGCAAAACTCGCCCATTCCGGACTCCAACTGGCAATAGAGAAATCCGCCATCGCCCCCAATTCGATTTCGCTGCCATTCCCATCAACGAGTTTAAACCTCACGCTTTCAATATCCTCGGCACCGTCCCCATCGGAAATCCAACCGTTGCTAAGAGTCAGGGTATCCGTGGGGCGATAGGTATTGCGATCGAGGGTAAAGCGCAAATCTGAAGGAGCGAGGTTGGGTTGGGGAACTTCGAGGAAGAATCCTCGCTCGAACTGTTCGGAGGCGGCTCCTTCTGCATCGTAGGCAATACCGATCAATTTGTGCGAGCCGCCTTGCAAGTTTAGACCCTGCAAGTTCGCGTTAAATTGGAAACTCGCCCATTCTTGATTCCAACTGGTGGGACTGAGGTCGGTAATGTCGTCAATATCTAGGGTTGTGCCTTGTTCGGTGAGGATGCGGAGATCGATGCGATCGAGAGTGTTGGCTCCATTTTCATCCCGCACCCAGCCATTAGTTAAATGAATCGTATCTGTCAGTTTGTAGCTGTTGCCATCCAAACCAAACGTTAAATTAGCGGGGGCAAAATTGGGGGTAGGGGCTTGAACTTCAAAATCTCGTTCGAACCAGTTGCTGGTTTGGTTGGCGTAGTCGTAAGCGATCGCCGATAATGTATAAATTCCGTCGGCTAGATTTAAGCCATTGAGGTCAACTGCCCCACTAAAACCCGCCCAGAGAGAATCCCAACTTGCTAACTCGAAACTCGTCACGTCATTGAGATCGGCAACGAGATTGTTATCTGCATCCAATAAGCGCAGATCGACGCGGGCGATATCTTCGCCGCTATTTTCATCCTTAACCCAACCATCCTCTAAGAAAATTGTCTCGTTCGGGGCATAGGTGCTGTTATCGAGATTAAAACGCAACTCTTGCGGGGCAATTTGACCGAAACCGATGGCGAATTGGCGCTCGAATAAAGAACCGCGATTGCCTTGCTTGTCATAAATTATCCCTTCTAGCGCGTAATTGCCTGCCGCTAAATTTAATGTTTCTAACTTCAGACTGTAGTCGAAAGTTCCCCGATGGAAGTTCATCGGATCGGCAATTAACGTCCCGATATCGGCAAGATCGATAATCTCGTTGCTGATGAGATTGCGGAGAGAGAATTCTATACGATCGATGTTGGTAAATCCATCTAAATCTTCCACCCAACCATCGGTTACCACAAGGGTTTCCTCGGGTAGATATTCCCCTTGGGAAAGGTTGAAATTGAGTTGGGGAATTTGATTGTGGTTGGCAAGGATAAACGATTGCGTCATTCCTTGCGTTCCATTCCCAGCTTTGTCGTAAGCGGTCATGTCGAGGAAAAGGTCGTAGTGACCGAAGCCCAGTCCTAAACTGCTTAAATCGAGGTCATAGTCGATCGCTCCTCGCTGTGGATTTCCGGAGTCGATACCGATATCGGTAATATCGGCAAGGTCGATATAGCGACTTTCGTTACCGACGAATAAGCGCAAATCGATGCGATCCATCTCTGCAATACCATCGGGATCTTCTACCCAACCTTGCAGGTTTAAGGTGTCGTTAAAGCCGTATTGATTGCGATCGAGACTGACATCAACGAAGGGCAGGTGATTGCTAACCCGAAATTGTTGTTTATGGACGGAAGTATTACCCGCTTTATCAAAAATTATCCCTTCTAAGTACAGGTCATAGTTGCGGTTGACATCTAAACCCAAGGTTTTCAAATCGAGTTGATAATTAAATGTACCTTGAGGGGTATTGGGATCGAGGCTGAAAAATTGGGTCGCGTCCGGCAGATCGAACACTTTATTTCCGTTCACCACGATGCCAAAGTCAACGCGATCGATATCTGCAATGCCGTTAGGATCTTCTACCCGAGTATTTTTTAACGTTAGGGTATCCCCTGCCGCAAAAATGTTCTCGTTTTCAATTTGAAAATCAAGGGAAGGTTGGAAATCGTTAACCTGAAAATGCTGGCTGCTGTAGCGATAGCGATAACCGGCTTTGTCATATAAAATTCCCTCCAAGTTAAAATCATAATAGGGGTTGTCGGGATCTCGCTTCAAGTCCCGCAAATCGATGCTGTAGTTGAAGACGGCTTCATTCCCCTCGGGAGAGGCAATAAATTCTGTCACGTGGGGTAGCGCGATCTCGTAGCCATTCCCCCAAGCAAAGAACTCAATGCGATCGAGGTCGGCAATGTTGGTAAAGTCTCTGACCCAAGCATCTTTGAGGACGAGGGTATCTCCGGCGGAATAGGGTTGCGATCGCTCCTCGATGCGATACTCAAAGCGAGGAGAGCCTCGGTCGATGGAGATGTTGCGTTCGATAGTCTGACTGGCGTTCCCAAAGCGATCGTAAAGCGTCCCGAAAATGCGGATATCTTGGTGAAAGTGGTAGGGTTGAAGTGGCACTTGCCAAAGGTCGAGATCGTACTCGAAGAATCCCCGGGTTGGGTTGCCCGAGTCGGGGATAAATTCCGTAACATCCGGGAGATCGATGATTTCATAACCATTGACCATCGCTTCAAACTCAATGCGATCCAAGTTGTCAAGACCATCTGGATCTTCTACCCAAGCCGCGCGACCGAGGGTTAGGGTTTCGCTGATGCTATAAGGTCGAGAATCGAAATCAAACGCAAAATTGGGGGCATAGTTGCGAAGGTCGAAATGGGCAAATTGTTGCTGTCCGCTGCGTCCAAAGCGATCGTAAACCGTGGCGATGAGGGTATAGTTGCGATCGCTTTCGAATTCGAGGTTCAATTCTCGCAAATCGAGTTCGTAGTTAAAGGTGGCCAAATTGGGATCGTTGGGATTGCGAATGAATTGCGTGACATCGGCAATATCGATGAAGGTATTGCGATCGTTCTGTACGATGAAGTCGATGCGATCGATATCTGCAATTCCATCCAAGTCTTCTACGAAAACGTTTTCTAGGGTTAGAATATCTCCTGCCGCGTAGTTTTGTCGATCGAGGGCGAAATTCAAATGGGTTTGATGTCCCGGTGTCATTCCTGCATTTTCTTGGTGGAATTGAAAGGCTTGGCCAAAGAGAGAACTGCCATTACCGGAGCGATCGAAAGCGATCGCCTCGAGGGTCAGATTATAAGTTCCCGCAGCAAGGGGTAAAGAGCTCAGATCGAAACTGTAATCGAACATCGTCCAACCGGGAGCGTCGGGATTTTCAGTAACGGTGGTGACATCTGGCAGATCGATAAATATCCCGTTATCGGTACGCAAGCGGAAATCTATGCGCTCGATATCTGCCGGGCTGTCATCATCAAAAACACCCCCTCGGAAGAGCGTTAGCGTATCGCGAGAGGTGTAGTCGAGGCGATCGAGTTGGAATTGGAGACTGCTAGGAAGGACATTGTCAACTCGAAAGTCTTGGGTGTAGGAGGATGCCATTCCGGCTTTCGTGTGGGCGATGCCCAGGAGTCGGATATTGTGAGGGCGATCGGGGGCAAGGTTTAACTCGGTCAGATCGAGGCGATAATCAAAAGTGCCATCGGAAGCGTTATGGTAACGGGGAATAAGGTTTGCTGTATCGGCAACATCGATAACGCGATTGTTTTCATTGAGGACGATCGCTCGAAAATCAATGTACTCTAGCTCTCCAATGCCGCGATCGATGCGAGGATTTCGCAGGGTGAGAATTTCGTTGGCAGAATAGCGATCGCGATGGAGTTCGAAGCTAAAGGCGGATTCTTCCTTGCGGACGGAGAAACTTTCGAGGGGTCCGAAGGCATGATTGCCGACTGTATCGTAAAGAATGCTTTCTAGGCGAACGTTATAATCGCCGATTGGCAGGGGAAGGGTGCTTAAATCAATCGTGTAGGCAAAATGGCTATAAGGAGCGTATTGATGGTCGCGGAGAAATTCCGTAACGTCGGGTAAATCAATTGTTTGCTCGAAACCATTATTTTCGACCACAAGTTTGAAATCAATGCGATCGAGGTTGTTATCGCGATCTTCCACCTGGGTGTCGAACAGGGTAATGGTCTCGTTGGCAGAATATTCGCGGCGCTCGAAATCGAATTGAAAACTGGGAGCATAATTGTAGATGCGGAAGCCCTGCCCGAACCAATCGCTGCTATTTCCTGCCTTATCAAAAAGATGGCCGCCCAACACCCATTCATCTTCTCCCAAGGGTAAATTTAAGGTACTTAAATCGAGTTGGTAGTACAATTGCGAACGATCGTAAGCACCATTAAAAGTAAAGTCCGTAATATCATCGAGATCGATAATCAACTCCTCTCCACCACTCGAGGGACGAAGGTGTAGGTCGATATGACTCAAATTGCTTAAGCCATCTGGATCTTCTACCCAAGAATTGTCAGGGTTGAACGCAATCGTTTCGTCTGCTCCATAGTCGAAGCGGTCAATAAAAAAGTTAAAATTGGGGCGATGGTTGAAGACTTGGAAATCGATTGCGTGCCCCGTTCCATTGCCGGCGCGATCGTAAACAATGCCGGCCAAACGTCCATAATGATGGCCGAATTCGAGTCCCAAACCGCTCAGATCGAAACTATGGTGAAAGTTAATTTGAGAATTGTCAGACGTGCTGATAAATTCAGTAATTTGACCGATTTCAAAAACCCGATCGCCGATAATTAATTCAAGTTCGATGCGATCGATATCCGTTCCGCCATCGATATCTTCGACCCCACCATTGATTGAGACAGTCTCGCCGACAGCAATCGAGCCTTGATATCCCCCACTCTGCTGGAAGTGGAAATTTTGCGGGGCGTGATTATAGGTGCGAACGATTTGTTCCCAATACTGGCTATTTCCTGCTTTATCAAAAAGAGTCCCTTCTAAGTTCCACTCGAAGTTTCCTACAGGAAGATTAACGGTACTTAGATCGAGAGAATAGCTAAATTGTCCCCTCTCGAAACTTCCATCGGCAATAAATTCTGTAGCATCGGGGAGATCGACGATAAAGTTATCGCCATCATCTAAGCGACGCAGTTTGAAATCGATATGACTCAAATCGCTTAAACCATCTCCGTCTTCAACCCAAGTATTATCGAGTCTTAGCGTGTCGCTTGCACCGTAGTCTCGGACAGCCAGATGGGGTTGAAAGTCGGGCAGGAAGTTGCTCAGGTTGAATCCCGTGCTCTTGAAGAATTGGCTGTCGGAGCGATCGTAAACAGTCCCTTCTAAAGTCGCATCGTGAAATCCTTCCGCGATCGCCAAATTTTTCAGATCGAATTGATGGCGAAATGTAAAGGAGTTGGAATTCAACGGATCGGTGACAAATTGGGAAACTCCACCGAGATCGAAGCGATCGCCATTCACGATCAACTCGAAATCGAGGCGATCGACATCCGCAATTCCATCGAAATCTTCTACCCATCCTGCCAGCACGAGGGTATCGCTGAGGGTGTAGCTTCCATCAAGAGGCGCATTGAATTCCCATTTCGGCTGATTGTTGGGGGGAGGAGGAAGGGCTGGCTCGTTACTGGCGGCAGAGGGCGAATTGGCGAGGGGTCGGTCTAAATCGGAAGGAGGAATAAAGGCAGGGCGATCGAGCAGACGCAGGTCTGTTTCTAATTGATTGGGATCGGATTGAGCGGGCATGATTGTGGGGGTAGAATGCGATGGGCGATCGGGTTATGAAAAATGATTAATACTAAAATTCTATATCAACAGAAAAATAAGTTGCCGTTTCCTACACTTCTACGATGCCTTTTTCTGGATATCGCGTCAATGTATTTGCAGGCAACTTTACAGTCGCTTTACAATCTTCTGACAGTAGTTTGATCAGAGCGATCGCAAAAACTTCACAATTTTAGAAAATTGGGATGCGGATGGGCGATCGCTCTGGTCAAAAACGAACTCGATCGAAAATCCTATTCGGTTTACTGAGTGGTTTTATAACAAATCTAAAGTATTGAGAGAATTAAATGCAAGTGTCGATACCTGAATTTGTACCGTCTGGCATTATTGTGTTGCAAAATCTTGCTCCTATTAAGATAGTATTATCTAAAGTAGCAAAAAGGAGATCGGTATCGTAAAACTGAGCAAATGAACAATTAGCTCTTGTTAGATTGACAACTTCAAAATTAGCACCTCCAAAATTGGCATAGCTGAGATCTGCTCTTGTTAAATTAGCACCTCCAAAATCGGCACCTCCAAAATTGGCAGACTCGAGAGATGCTTCTGCTAAATCGGCATCTTCAAAATTGGCCCTTTCAAAATTGGCAGACTCGAGAGATGCTCCTGCTAAATTAGCACCTCTAAAATTAGCACCTCCAAAATCGGCATATCTGAGCTCTGCTCTTGTTAAATCGGTATCTTCAAAATTGGCACCTCCAAAATTGGCAGACTCGAGAGATGCGCCTATTAGATTTGCACCATATGCTCGAGCACCAATGAAGCTAGACTTATTTAAATAGGCTCTCAGATCCGCATTATTTAAAACTGCATCATCAAAAATAGCTCCTGCTAAATGCGACCCAAACAACTTTGCACGCTCTAAATTCGAGTGCTCTAAATGCGCTCCTTGTAAATTTTTCTCAATCAGGTCAGCACCGGACAAGTCGCAATATTGGCAAGAATTAGTATGTAAAAGTTTTTCCAAATCAGCTTGATTGTACGCCAAAGCTGGAGAGGAAAACCAAAACATTGCTCCGAGCAGAATAGAAATAATAACAAAAATTGGTTTTTGC
>JAGHZQ010000016.1 GCA_017746715.1 Cyanobacteria bacterium SBLK | reverse complement strand
CCTACCGCCACACCGAACACCACACCGAACGTCACACCTCCCGCCACACCTACCGCCACACCTACCGCCACACCTCCCGCCACACCGAACGCCACACCGAACCAACTAAAGGATAATCCTAATTCGGTGATAACTAATTTCAAAACTACTAACGTTTCAATCAATAAGAATATACCTTGAATTACCAATTTTAATTGGATTTGATTTCTTTGAAAAAAATTAATTTTTTCTCGCCATGTCTTAGCATCTCGTAAATTCTCCCCCCCTCCAAACTCATTGACATACCAACGCAACGCTTGAGGAAAATATAACACCCAATACAACAAGCACAAATAATCCAAAGGATTCCACAAAGAAAGAGGACGCTTTAACTTTGGCGCTAAATCTAAACGAAGGACAGGGTTATCTTTGCTCATTATTTTAATTGAGGAGTAGGGTGCAGTTAGCAACAGCGTAACGCACCAATTCGATAATATTTGGGTGAGTTACATTGCATTAACGCACCTTACGTCTGCATCTCGAATCGGTTGTAAAAGAATGCCGAGAATTACCGCAATTTGATTGATATAATATTCGATCGCATCAATAAAAACCGTTTGCTTGTCCAATAATAAAAATTTCCATGTCGTCCCCGTCGAAACTGCACCATAAATCTTAGGAATACTCAATTGCTGTTGTTGGTTAAAAATTTGCGCCGCTACCATTTCTGCCACGCATTGCCCCAACCCTCCTTTAATATTTTCGTTCTTCGCCTCTACAATGGTAACAACCGGAGCGCGAATAAAATATTGTTCCTTAGAACAGCAAATTAAATAATCGCAATACCCGCTCAAACCCCGTTCTCGATCCACCTCAAATTCCGTCCCAGAAAAGAGACTAATTTTGTAGTTTGCTTGGCGGCGAACCTCTGCTAAAATAGGAGCGAGAAGAAACTCCGATCGCGCTTTTTCCGTATTAATTGCCGTCGCGAGGGGGAGATATTCCGCTAAAGTTTGTCGCAGATAATCCGAGGGTAGAATTTCGGTAATATCGGCAAACAGATTGCGATCTTCTTCCAGAATGAGGTTGAATTCTTGTTGAACGATATTAAGATTGGTGAAGTTACTGTAAGACATTGTATTTTTTGATATATTGATGCTCTGATTGTCGATCCGCCGAGGGTTAAAACCCCCGTCTCATAGCGAAAACCCGTTAAAACGGGTTGGCTGAAATCCATTTTCGGTTGTTTTCTTAGCCTTCTTTAGATGGCTTTCGCTATAAGCCTTGGATTTGAATCCAAGGCGGATCGCAAACGAAAGCAAAGATGTAATGACTAAAATCATTTCTGAACGTTCGTGAATGCACGGTTTATTCTCCATCATACCGATAGCGATCGCAAAGTTTGCGACCCTCATCAATAACATTTGCCGGAATTCCCTTGCTATCCAAGATAATTTGATAAATTTCCTTTTCTGAAAATTGTCTCGAATGTCCTCGCAAACACCCTTCAATAAAATCCCGAGCGATCGCATCGTCCCAAGGTTTAAGAATTCGTTCAGAACAAATATTAACAAAGGGTGAATCCACACCGCTATCGTCAAAAAGACGTTCTAAAGGCGTTCTCGTCGCCACCACCAAACGTAACGGAGAGCTTTTACCTTGATTTGCCAAATCTCGAAATTGAGCACGAACTTGTCGATCTAACCCCTCCCATTTCATATTATCGATATTATCCAATAATAATAAAATTCGGCGATCGCGCAATCGGCGAGCAAACCAATACCCTCCCCGACAGAACTCAATCCCAATGCGATCGCACAAAGTCAAATAAAACTCCTCCTCATTAAAAATGTTGCTCAAATTCGCGTAAACGGGTTGGCGAGACTCCTGCAAACGCGATTCGGTTTGAGAAGCGATCGCCTTCAAAATCGCCGTTTTTCCCATTCCCGTCTCCCCAATTAAAGCCACCCCCGACCCCACATTCAAAGTATCGAAAATAAACGTAAGCTCCCTCTCCCGTCCAAAAAGATAGGCAGGATCGTCGATCGCTCGATGAGAAACAAAAGGATGAGCAGGAAAAGTAATAGGTTGCGGTTGTAACTCCGGAAATACTGTAAAAATCGTACTGATTGGAACCCCCCAACCTCCAAAATCGAGCTTATAATCTCGATTTAAAACCACAATACCGCAAACTTTTCCCGTTCTTTGATTCAACAACGGCGATCCGCTCAATCCCGACAGAACGCGATCGCCAGTAAACTTGAGTAAAGGCGGATCGTCCCCATCCAAACCCTCATATTTAAACGTACTGGGTTCGCCGATTTTGTGTGCGTCGGGATAGCCAAAATTGTAGAGAATATCCCCAACTTTTAACGATGAATCCAACTCTAAAAAGGCAGAATTGTCAAGAGGCAAAACGAGTTGTAATAAAGCAAAATCAAAGCGATCGCAATCCTCCAGCATTTTCTCAACCCTTGCCGAAAAAATTTGCCCTTGCCAATTCCCCCAAACTTGCCCCCCAATCCCTGCATTTTCTGCAATTCCGTGAGCGCAAGTTAAAATTAACGTTGATGAGATAAAAAATCCCGTTACATAATCGTTGCTGCTCTCTTGAACAAGACTTAATTTAACCGTACAGGATTGTAAAAGTTCTGTTTTCTCAGTCATGGACGACAATCTATCGATATTGAAGAAAGCAATCGCCTTGTAAAATTTTCAACCTCTAATCCATCCTAAGACTTCTCCCATTCTAGAGTCACTTTAAAATTGGCCTTGGTCGAATTTTGCACGATTAAACCGATTAATTTTCCTTCCTTTAACCCCATTTCTAAACCAAACTCGATCGCCGCTTTATCTGGTTGTACTGTTTCAAAAGTCTTCACCATTGCTGCCGCGATCGCTTCTACTGATTGAGTCACTTGTTCAAAAGGGCGAGTTTTCAAACTAACCCTTTGTTCTTGTTCGAGGATCGTCGTTTCAACCATAACGGTAACATCGTTAGAAACTTGAACGGGAATTCTTTCAGTACGAGATTCCATCTGAATTTATGTGTTGCAATAACTACATCTCTATCTTAAACCCGCAAGGTGCAATCTCATCAATGCAAAATTTTTCTCTCGAAAATGCGATCGCATCCCAACAAAAAAAGTGCAAATGTATCGCAATCTGTTAAAATAATATCGTTGTCGTCCGAAAAAGCCGATGGTTGTCGCTACTCAACGCTTATCCTTTGCCGAATTCCTAGCACAATGCCCGGAAGATGGGCGTTATGAATTAGTTAACGGAGAGATTGTCAAATTGGAACCCATACGAGCACACCAGAATATTAGTCGTTCCTTGATGTTTGGTTTCAATGATGAAATTCGACGAACATCAGTAAATCTGATTGTGGATACGAGAATTCTCATTCAAACCAATTCCCGCCAAGCAAGAAGACCGGATGTTGCTGTAGTTGATGCTAATGTGTGGAATGCAGATGTTATGACTTATAACGCATTAACCGAACCGCCTTTATTAGCCGTAGAAGTAGTTTCGACAAATTGGGATGATGATTATGTCGATAAACTCGCCGAATACGAACAATTAGGCATTCAAGAATATTGGATTGTAGACTATCTTGCTGTTGCTAGTCGCAGCTATCTCGGTAATCCAAAAGTACCTACAATATTCGTTTATCAACTCGAACAAGGAAAATATAAAACTCAGAAATTTACTGGAGAAGAAAAAATTGTATCAGGAGTTTTTCCCGAACTCACCCTAACCGTTGCTCAAATTCTCAAAGCTACCCAGATGAAATGAATTTAGTGTAATTGAATTCAAAAAAGTGGAACGGGTATCCTGCCCGTTTTTGAGTGCTTGGGGCGAGGAATAGAGAGCACCTTAAAATAATAATTTGAGAAATGCGATCGCAAATGGCCTAAAATAATTACGCTGCCCGTATTGTGCCAACAGCCCCATGAGTGCCAAATCCGACCTTCTCTCCCATCTCAACCCCTCCCAACGTCGCGCCGTCGAACACTTCGAGGGACCACTTCTCGTGGTTGCAGGAGCCGGATCGGGTAAAACTAGGGCGCTAACCTATCGCATTTATCACCTCATCAACGAACATCGCGTCGAACCGGACAATATTTTAGCCGTCACCTTTACCAATAAAGCCGCACGGGAAATGAAAGAGCGGATCGAACGCTTATTCGCTCAAAAATTAGCATTAGACAAGCACGAGAAACTTTTGGATTCTCTCACCCCAGAAGAGCAAGTGCAACTAAAATCGAAAGTGTATCGTACCTATACCAAACCCCTTTGGGTGGGAACTTTTCACAGTCTTTGCGCTCGCATTCTTCGCTATGACATCAACAAATATCAAGACGAGCGAGGGCGATCGTGGGATAGAAATTTTACCATTTTTGATGATTCCGACGTACAAGGCGTGATTAAAAATATTGTCACCAAACAACTCAATTTAGATGATAAAAAATTCGATCCTCGTAGAGTTCGCTATACGATTAGCAATGCCAAAAATCTAGGCTTATCTCCAGAAGATTACCAAAAAGAAAATCCCAACTATCGCGGTAAAATTATTGCAGAAGTTTATAACGAATATCAATCTCAGTTAGCCGCCAACAACGGCCTTGATTTTGACGATCTGATTTTGATTCCCGTGCGCCTTTTCCAACAAAATAAAACCGTATTGGATTATTGGCACAGGCAGTTTTATCATATTCTTGTTGACGAATATCAAGACACTAATCGCATTCAATACGATTTAATTCGCTTATTATCGACCAATGGGACGGAAAATAAAAAAGATTGGAATTGGCAAGGACGCTCCACATTTGTCGTCGGCGATGCCGATCAATCTATCTATTCTTTTCGGATGGCCGATTTTACCATTTTGCTCGGCTTTCAAGAAGATTTTGGTGATGGTTTGTCGGATGAGAACACCCAAACCATGGTAAAATTAGAGGAGAATTACCGATCGCGAGAAAATATCCTCCTCGCTGCCAATGCTTTAATCGAAAATAACACCCAACGCATCGATAAAGTCCTCAAAGCAACCCGAGGCGAAGGCGAAAAAATCTTTGTTTATAAAGCAGATAGCGACCAAAGCGAGGCTCATTTCGTCCTGCGACAACTGCGGCGATTGACCCAAGAAAATCCCGAATTAGGATGGGGGAGTTTTGCCATATTATATCGCACCAATGCCCAATCTCGCGCCTTTGAAGATGCCTTGAGAACAGAAATTCCTTATACCATCGTCGGCGGTTTAAAGTTCTACGATCGCAAAGAAATTAAAGATGCTTTGGCTTATCTGAGAACCATCGCCAACCCTGCCGATACAGTCAGTTTACTCCGCATTATTAACACCCCATCTCGCAGAATTGGCAAAGCAACCATAGAAAATTTAGTGAAAGCCGCTCAAGAATTAAGCGTTCCTCTTTGGGAAATTATTAGCGATGAAACTTCCGTGAATACTTTAGCAGGACGAGCAGCAAAAGCGATTAATAAGTTTGCGGCAACAATTAAAACCTATCAAGAACAAATCGAAACCGCAGAAGCATACCAAATTTTAGATGGCATCATGGAAGACTCCGGCTATGTCAAAGCATTGCAAGAAAAAGATACAGAAGAAGCTAACAATCGCTTAGAAAATATTAGCGAACTCGGCAACGCAGTCTTACAGTTTCAAGAAGATAATGACGATAAAAGTTTGCAAGCCTTTTTATCCAATGCTTCCCTTGCCTCCGATTTAGATAACTTAGAAGACGGGCAAGAAGTCGTCTCCTTAATGACCTTGCATTCTGCCAAAGGTTTAGAATTTCCCGTCGTTTTTATGGTAGGATTAGAACAAGGATTATTACCCAATGCGCGAGCAATACGCGATCCGGCAGGCTTAGAAGAAGAACGCCGCTTGTGTTATGTAGGAATTACGCGAGCGCAAGAACAATTATTCATTACTCATGCCAGAGAGCGTTATTTTTGGGGGTCGAAAGAATCTTGCATCCCCTCACAATTCCTCGAAGAACTGCCAGAAGATTTAATCGATCGCAATATTAAAATCACCCCCTCATCTCGCAAGAAAAAGAAAAGTGCGATCGCAACGCCCAAAAATTCCGTAACGGCAATCTGGCAAGTCGGCGATCGCGTCTTGCACAATCTGTTTGGAGAAGGAGAAATCACCCACGTTTTCGGCACGGGAAAAAAGACCAATATTGCCATTAAATTTCCCGAACTCGGTCAAAAAATTATCGATCCTAAAGTAGCCAAATTAGAAAAGTTATAAAAATTCTCTCACCTTTCATTTATTTCACTATAATGCAGAATCGATCGCAAAACATTCAATTTTGAGTAGCAGGTCAATCTAGCGGGCTCGTACTAAATATCCGCACCGGTGCTCTCCATTATTAATCCAATGGGTTCGCTCCACCGTACAGTCCGGTAAAATCGCCTCGAACATTTCTAACTCACGATCGCAAACCGTGGGAAAAGACTCCGCCACATCGGAAATCGCACAATGATGCTCGGCAAAAATATACTCTTCGCGATCGCTTCCCAGATTTGCATCAACTGAATGCAACTCAGCCATATACCCTTCTTCTTGGCGGATGCGGATTAACGTTTCCACTCGTTCCTTAAGAGATCCTGTACCAATGCGATCGCGATATTCCACCGCTTTTCTTTGCCACTGCTTGCGAAATACCGCCCCCACTTGTTCCTCACCCACCGTTTCTATCAGCGTATCCAAAAACGATACGGTAAAATCGCCATAGCGGTGAGGGAAATGCTCCTTCCCTTGATGGGAGAGAGAATATTTATGTTGGGGACGACCCATCCCGACCTGTATCGACTGATGCTCGATCAATTCTGCCGTTTCTAAATCCTTGAGATGCCGTCGCGTGGCTTGCGGGCTGATGCTCAAGGCCTCTGCCAATTCATGGGCAGTGGCCTGACCTTGTTTGAGGAGATAGCGGAGAATTTCTTCTTTAGTGGAGACTTGCTGGCTTGCGGTCATGGTTCGATAGAGAGCGATCGCGGACTACTACAGAAAGGAAAATGAAAAATTTTGCGTCAGACTTTGACAACATCCTTGTTGTTAATGTAGCCTATAAATAGTTAAACAACCAAATTGTTGTTTAACTTTCCTGCCCAAGCGGAGCCCATCTAGGAGAACCCTGCATCAATGAGTGCCACCACGGTTAAAACCCTCGTCAACCAACCCTATAAATACGGTTTTGTCACCGATATCGAAACCGACACCATTCCTCGCGGACTCAGCGAAGATGTTATTCGCTTGATTTCTGCCAAAAAGAACGAACCGGAATTCATGCTCGAGTTTCGCCTCAAAGCCTATCGACATTGGTTGGAGATGGAAGAACCAAATTGGGCGCACGTGGGCTATCCTCCCATTAACTATCAGGATATCATCTACTACTCTGCCCCGAAAAAGAGCAAAGAAAAACTCGAAAGCCTTGATGATGTCGATCCCGCCCTCCTCGAAACCTTTGAGAAATTAGGCATTCCCCTCTCAGAACAAAAACGCCTGAGCAATGTTGCCGTTGATGCAATTTTTGATAGCGTTTCCGTCGCCACCACCTTCAAAGAAAAACTTGCCGAACATGGCGTTATTTTCTGCTCCATCTCGGAAGCCTTGCAAGACCATCCCGATCTCGTCAAAAAATATCTCGGTACCGTCGTCCCGGCAGGAGATAACTTTTTTGCTGCCCTCAACTCTGCCGTATTCAGCGATGGATCTTTTGTTTACATTCCCAAAGGCGTAACCTGTCCGATGGAATTATCCACCTATTTTCGCATCAATAACGGAGATACGGGACAATTCGAGCGGACTTTAATCGTGGCAGAAGAGGGGGCATCCGTCAGCTATCTCGAAGGCTGTACCGCCCCCATGTACGACAGCAACCAACTCCACGCCGCCATTGTCGAACTTGTCGCCCTCGATAATGCCGATATTAAATATTCCACGGTGCAAAACTGGTTCGCTGGAGACGAAAACGGCAAAGGGGGCATTTACAACTTCGTCACCAAGCGAGGACTGTGTAAAGGTGTTAACTCAAAAATTTCTTGGACTCAGGTAGAAACCGGATCCGCCATTACTTGGAAATATCCCAGTTGCGTCTTGGTGGGAGAAAACTCCGTGGGGGAATTTTACTCCATCGCCCTAACCAACAACAAACAGCAGGCAGACACGGGAACGAAAATGGTGCATATTGGCAGAAATACCCGCAGCCGGATCATTTCCAAAGGCATCTCGGCCGGAAAATCCCAAAATAGCTATCGCGGTTTGGTGAAAATGGGAGCAAAAGCAAAAGGAGCAAGAAACTACTCCCAATGCGATTCCATGCTCATCGGAGATAAAGCCGAAGCCAATACCTTCCCCTACATTCAGGTGCAGAATAATACCGCTAAAGTCGAACATGAAGCCTCAACCTCGAAAATTGGAGAAGATCAACTCTTCTATTTTGCTCAACGAGGAATTAGTGCAGAAGATGCCATTTCCATGCTGATTAGCGGCTTTTGTAAAGATGTCTTCAACCAACTGCCGATGGAATTTGCGGCTGAAGCCGATAAATTGTTGAGTTTGAAATTAGAGGGAACCGTGGGATAATTCCTCTAGTGATTTGTCATACTGAAAATGACGACTATAGGGCGATCCTTGGCGGGCAATCCCTCGTCCGTTCAAACAATCTTGACAAACTACTAGGGCTGAGTGCAAAGTGCGCTCGCCCTGCTCTTGCCTGTTTCTTCCTCAAACCATGACTTCTTCTTCTCAATGGCTATTAGCAATTCTTGTCATTAATATTCTCTCGACCATCATCCATTACAATGAACTTATTCATCTGTTCTGACGGGCTGGCGGGACTGGGATTAATTGGTTTTCTTCTCTGGTCGGCATTCATTCGGCAGGAAGGTCGCCAGCAGGTGTAATAATTGGCATATACCGTTTATGTATTCTCGGGCAGCTAAAAGAGACATCCAGCAATGATTAAAGAGAACAGCGAAGTTATCGTATCCGTTCGTAATTTACACGCCAATGTTGAAGGAACGCCAATTCTCAAAGGGGTTAACTTGGACGTGAAAGCCGGAGAGGTTCATGCCATTATGGGGCGGAATGGCTCGGGAAAAAGTACCTTTTCTAAAGTTTTGGCCGGACATCCCGACTATGAAGTGACGGCAGGGGAAATTATTTTCCAAGGAGAAAATATTCTCGAACTCGAACCGGAAGAACGTGCCTTAAAAGGAATTTTTCTCGCTTTTCAATATCCCCTTGAAATTCCGGGGGTGAGTAACTTAGATTTTCTGCGAGTTGCCTATAACTCTCGTCGTAAATATTTAGGTCAAGAAGAATTAGATGCCTTTGACTTTGAAGATTTAGTAGAAGAAAAACTATCTGTCGTCCAGATGGAAGCTAGCTTTTTAGAAAGAAGCGTGAACGAAGGATTTTCCGGCGGTGAAAAGAAACGCAATGAAATTTTACAAATGGCGTTGCTCGAACCCGCTCTGGCGATTTTAGATGAAACCGATTCCGGGTTGGATATCGATGCCCTAAAAATTGTTGCTAATGGCGTTAATCAATTGGCAAATTCTAATAATGCAACGGTGATGATTACCCATTATCAACGTTTGTTAAATTACGTCGAACCCGACTTCGTTCATGTCATGCAGAGTGGGAAGATTATTACCAGTGGCAGTAAAGAATTGGCGTTAGAATTAGAAGAGAAGGGCTATGACTTTCTCGAAGATGAATCGTTAATGGAGGTGAAGTCCTAATGACAGTTGAAATTTCTGAAAATTCTCCTGAAAATTCTTCATTTCCAGCCACTCGCGATCGCCATGAATATTTGAGCAAATTACTCAGACATAGCGAAGGGCAAAAAATCAGAACCTATCCGGAAATTACCGGTTGGCTGCAAGAACTGCGCCAAAGGGCAGCTTACGACGCAGCGCGATTGCACCTGCCCGGGGGACGGGATGAAGACTGGCGCTTTACGGATCTCTCGACACTCACGGCGATCGATTTTTCTGCCGCCCAACCCGTAAAAGTCGATGAGAGCGCGATCGCTCATTTAATTCTGCCAGAAGCCGCCCAAAGTCGTATTGTTTTTGTAAATGGCATTTATGCCCCAGAATTATCCGATATTTCAGCATTGCCCGAAGGCATTTTTGCCGGGAACTTAACCCAACTGCCCCTCGAAGACAGCTACGATGCCGTCAAATACATCGTTCATCAAGATGGGGAAAAAGAAGTGTTTACCGCCCTCAATACGGCGGGTTTTCCCGACGTAGCAATCGTCTGGGCAAAGCGTAACATCGTAACGGATACCCCCATTCAGATCCTCTTCCTCACCATTCCCGAAGCCGAACCGATTTTTTATCAGCCGAGGGGATTGATTGTCGCGGAAGTGGGGGCGAGTTTGCAAGTTGTCGAACAATATGGAGCGATTGACAAAAACTGTCCCGATACCCAAGGCGATCGCCCCTACTTTACCAATTCAATGACCGAAGTTTTCCTCCAAGATAACGCTCGCGTTCGCCATACCCGCCATCAGCGCGAATCGGCAGAGGGATTTCATATCGGCAAAACCGCAGTCTCGCAACAGCGCAGCAGCCACTATACTTGCAATGCCATTTCTTTGGGAGGAAAATTATCTCGCCATAATTTGGAGGTTTGGCAAAAAGGAGAGCAAACCGAAACCGTCTTGAATGGCTTAACCGCGATCGCAAAAGAGCAAATTGCCGACACTCACAGCGCAATTTTTCTCGATTATCCCCACGGTAAAACCGATCAGCTTCACAAATGTATTGTTGATGATAAGGCACACGCCATTTTTGACGGCAAAGTTCTCGTTCCCCAAAATGCCCAACTCACTAACGCCGCCCAACTCAACCGCAATTTACTGCTCTCTCCCAAAGCAAGGGTAGATACTAAACCTCAATTGCAAATTACGGCAGATAATGTGAAGTGCACCCACGGTGCCACCGTCAGTCAAATTGATGCGGATGAACTTTTTTATTTGCAAAGCCGCGGTATTAATATCGAGAATGCCCGCAATTTGCTCTTAGATGCCTTCGCCGCCGAAGTACTCGATCGCATTGCCCTTCCTTCATTACAAAAATCCCTCGCCCAATGTATCGCCTGTCGAACATTTTAGATGCTCGATCCCCCCTGACCCCACCGTTGAAAAGCGAAGCATCCTCTAGCTTTCCGTTCTTGAAAAGCGAAGCATCCTCTGGCTTTCCCCCTTACAAAGGGGGACGGGAGGAGGATTTAGGACGGGGGGATATTTTCA
This sequence comes from Cyanobacteria bacterium SBLK, assembly GCA_017746715.1. GTDB lineage: Bacteria > Cyanobacteriota > Cyanobacteriia > Cyanobacteriales > Spirulinaceae > CCY15215. Next base: position 139,521 of record JAGHZQ010000016.1, on the reverse strand, counting down.
CCGATCACTGATAACCGATAACTGATAACTGAAATGACCTTATTGCAAGAAAAAACCCTAGGCGATCGCATTCGTGCCGATTTTCCTATTTTGGCGCGAGATGTCCATGAAAAACCATTAATTTATTTTGATAGTGCCGCCACTTCTCAAAAACCCCTTGCAGTTTTAAATGTTCTGCGGAATTATTACGAACAAATTAATGCTAACGTTCACCGAGGGGCTCATGCCTTAAGTGCAGAAGCAACAGATGCTTATGAAAAGGCAAGAGATAAGGTCGCCGCTTTTATTAACGCGCGATCGCGCAATGAAATCGTCTATACCCGCAATGCTTCGGAAGCGATTAATTTGGTTGCCTATAGTTGGGGTTTAACCACCTTAAAACCGGGGGATGAAATTATTGTTTCGGTCATGGAACATCACAGCAATCTCGTCCCGTGGCAAATGGTGGCGCAAAAAACAGGGGCAGTTCTCAAACACGTTCCCCTGACGGAAACAGAATCATTCGATCTCGAACACTATAAATCCTTACTCTCAGAACGCACGAAATTAGTGGCAGTCGTTCACGTTTCCAACACTTTAGGCTGTCTCAATCCCGTTGAAGACATTATCGCACTCGCCCATCAATACGAGGCAAGAGTGTTAATTGATGCGTGCCAAAGCGTTCCCCATCTCCCCATTGACGTGCAAGTCATGGATTGTGATTGGTTGGTGGCTTCGGGACATAAGATGTGCGCCCCGACGGGGATCGGTTTTCTCTACGGCAAATTGGCATTATTAGAGGCAATGCCGCCTTTTTTTGGAGGAGGAGAGATGATTCAAGATGTATTTTTAGATCGCTTTACTTGTGCGGAATTGCCCCATAAATTTGAAGCGGGAACGCCAGCAATTGGGGAAGCAATCGCCCTTGGTGCGGCAGTCGATTATCTGTCTAATATCGGCATGGCAAAAATCCATGCTTATGAAGAAGAATTAACGGGATATTTGTTTAAAAAACTGGCAGAAGTCCCCAACTTAAGAACCTACGGACCCAAACCCGATCGGGAGGGTAAGGGCAGGGCAGCATTAGCCGCGTTTAACGTTGAAGGATTGAATGCTAGCGACCTTTCTACCTTGTTGGATCATGAAGGGGTTGCCATTCGTTCCGGACACCATTGCACCCAACCCTTACATCGCATTTTGGGGGTGACGGGTAGCGCGCGATCGAGCTTGTATTTCTACAATACGCGTGACGAAATCGATCGCTTTATTGTTGCGTTAAAAGATACCATTGATTTCTTTAAAAGCGTGGGAGAATAATTTCAATTCAAAATTAAAAATTATCAATTCAAAAATTGGCGAGAGACAATCTCTCAACTGTCACAATAAAAGTCCGGAAAAATTCGTTTTTTAAAGGAAAAAAATTGCTTTTTTCTCTTGAGTTTATTTCCGGAAAGCGAGGTAGGGGATTAGTAGTTTGATATTAATCGATTCAAAATCCTCCCCCTCTTGATTGCCATGTCTCCCGTACAGTATCGTTTTGATACTTTCCAAAAACTCCCCCTCCTCACCCAACTGATGCTAATTGCATCAATTCGCCGCAATCCGCTTTATGCGGGCGATCGCGATTATATTGAGGGTTTAAAGTGCATTCATGCCGATTGTCTCCGCAAAGCTAACGACGAAGAAAAACAGGCTTACGATCGCGCCATCTCGGCTTGGGTTTCTCGATAAATCTGGCGTTTTTGGGTAATTTTTGCAGAAAAAAGTGGATTGACAATGCGATCGCATTGTCTTTTTCTCTATCGAGGAGAAACGCTAACCGCGTTCGTCAAATCGAGTATAAAATCCACCATATTTAATCCAATATTCCTTAAGATCGTGGTGAGGTGTATGCAAACTTGCTTTAGCACGATAAAGAATGACTTGTCGATGATTGCCCATCCAAATTTTTTTTAGGGGTTCGACGCAAATTAAGGTTCCACCCAATGTTTCTACACAATCCGTAAATCGTTCGACGGTGGAATACTCTAAACTATCAAACAAAAAGAAATTGCCAGAACAAATTAAGTGCCGACTGCGAATCCATGTTTTTAATTTTTTTTCTGCTTTTGGAGGTAACATTTCAGCGATCGGTCACCAGTAGAGACGTTGCAGGCAACGTCCCTACACCGGGTATCAGTTTTTACGGTTTGTCAATTCAATTTCATCAGCGAAACTTCGTTCTTTGGTAAATTTTAATTTTCCTTTTGCGGAACCCCAAATTTGTTTGCGGGTTTTGATATCAAATCCGCGATCGCGACTCACCCAAGTCGTCTCTGTGAGTTCGACTTCACTCACCAAAAAAGTCTGATGCCCATTACGAGGAATCAAACAACATTCTCCCGGTTCGACACCGCCCAAGAAGCGATCGCCGTTCCATGTAAAGACCATCGAACAACCTTGACGGTGTTGCAAGCAGTCTGGTGTAATGCTGGCAAGAATGCTGTCTTCTCGAGATGCGCCAGCATAACGAATGGGATCTTCTAAACCGTAATTTTCGATATAGATTTCCCTTCCTTTTTCCACCATACGATGCACGCCTTGGCGATAGGGGCTCCACAAATCGTAATCGTAAACTTGTTCCGAATAAAAGCCTATACCCGAAAAAAATTCCCAAGGCAAAGGCCGAAAGAAAACGCGAATATGAGCATATAGCGCGGGATTATCCCACGACTGTTGGTGATTGCTAAACTCTCCCGCCATCCAGCGAGCCAATCGTAAAAAGTCAGAATTCAAAATTCACAATTAACTATTCAAAATTTACAAAACATCGATCGAACTATTCTGAAGGAGTTTTCATCAAACGAATTTCCGAGGCAAAAGAAGCCGTCAGAACTCCTTGTCCATCGCTAGTTTTAATCAGGGAAACCCGAAAGCGTAGATTTGGCGTTCCAAACCAGATTCGCTCTTCGGCGGCGGCGCGATCGTAGGTGGTTTCTAAAAAGAAAACATCATCCTCTGTAATTCGATAGCGACCCGTTGCCGCAATGGTTTCCGCATAACCTTGCGATCGCAAGAGTTGTCCGGTATTGGGAGTCTCGCGATCGGGGACGGGAACGAGAATGCAACTCCCCTTCGTAATTTCATCATCATCCCAATCCGATTGCCCCTCCCATTCCATTTTAAAGGGATTGGTGACACTTTCTGGCAGAATATTTGACAATTTGCAGAGGGCGAGTACGGCGTTATCATCCGATGCTACTGGAGTAATATCAATTGTTGAGAGAACATCTTCAAAATGCTGAAAAGCTAAGTTGTGGCCGCTACGCTGCGATTTCCAACGACCGAAGGAGTTTTGCACGAATTCATCTATATTCATCTTTTTGGAAAACTTGTTTCTCAGAATGACGAGCAATCTTCCTTCAATAAAGAATTTCCCTAAAGAACGAAGACTGCTCGAAAGCACTCTGTTAACTCAAAATTCTTTTTTGAATTCTGAATTGATAATTTTGAATTGATTAGGCGACTTCGGTAACATCAACAATTGTACCGCCCGTTTTCTGAATGCTTTGAATGCGCTGGGTTAGTTGAGAGAAACCAACCTCAACCGTCATATTGCTGCGCTTCATCACGGGAGTTACGCCACCTTTGCTAATTTGAATGCGGAAGCGCTTGCCCGTGTTGTCATAAGCACCAGAAGTATCCGCAGGTAAGTCGATCTTGGTGGGTAAGTTCCCTGCAAGATCGCTGGTTAAAATGGCTGCGGTCGAGCGATCGCTGCCCGCATAACCGCTCATTAAGGCAAAAGTCCGAGTGTAAGCAGAATTTTTCATGCCCGTTTGCGTGCTGGTGCTGCAAGGATAAGGCACGATATTTTCACCAAACTTAGTATCGTACTCTTCGCTATCGATGTAAGAATCGATATCGGCGCTATAGCCTTCAGTAATATAGCGTTGAACGTGTTCGGAAATTTCTGCTTGATCGGCGGGGGCGCGTCCTAATAAGTGCTTGCAGTTCAGTTCGATAAAACGGTAAGGAGAAGACGATTCAAAGAATAAAGAACGGTATAAATCTGACTGCGCGACCATGCGAACGAAACCCCGGACGGTAATATCGCCGTTGCGGAGCATGGATTCGCCATCCTCGATCGCATCGCCTTCTAAGATGTGCTGGTTTCCTAAAACTTGTTTGTAAACGGCGCGGATAACAATTTGCAAGTCATCTTCAGTAAAATTCGGGCGTAATTCTACAGCCTCGGTATCAGTAACGCAAAACATGGTCTCAAATTCTCCCAATTCTTGATTTTTTAAAGACGTATCCGGTCTTTGCAGTGCAAAACAATGATTAAAAAAACAGGGTTAAAAATCAATTTGAGTCCTTAGTTCGCCCGAGGCAGTATCAATTCAAAATTCAAAATTTTGAATACCCCGCAGCAACTAAGAACCCAAAAAGTTCTAGTTGATTTCGGTGATGCTGACGATGGTGCCGCTACTGCGATTAATTCGCTGAATTTGCGGGGTCATCTTGCTTCCGGAAACAACGTATTCGGTGGTGCTGCGACGACGGCGCTTGCAGTCGAATTTTGCACCCGTAACCACGATTTTGAACATTTTTTCCGTGGCATCTTGATAGCCGACCAAACGTCCGCCCGAGAGGGGAGGAACGATTTTGCTGGTGGAGTTGCCGGCAACTTCTGCGACCAATTGAGCGGATTTGGTGGCATAATCGGCTTCGGCAGGTCCCCGGAAGAGGGAGAAAATCCGGTTGTAGCTCACTTGCTTCCAACCCGTTTGGCTGCTCGTGGCAATGTTATAAGGCACGATATTTTCGCCAAAGTGGGTGGCATATTCTTCGCTATCGATATAAGAATCGATTTCTGCGTCGTAGCCTTCTTCGATGCAACGGCAGATATGTTCGGAAAGCTCGGCTTGGCTGAGAGGAGCGCGTCCAAACAGGTGCTTGAAGTTCAACTCGACAAAGCGATAGGGAGCAGATGTCGAGAAGAAGCGATCGCGATACATATCGGATTTGGCCACGGCGCGGACGAATTCTCGCACGGTGTAGCTACCATCGCACAGTTGCGATTCGGCATTGGTCAAGCGTTCGCTTTCCATCATGTGGGGATTGCCCAACACTTGACGGTATACGGCGCGAATGACCGCTTGCTTGTCGTCGGCATTGCTCGTCGGCCAGAGTTCTACCGGACCGTCAGCCAGAGCATCAATACCGAATTTAACGGCAGGTGCTGTACTAACCATTCTTGTTTGTCCTTACTTTTTTAAAAGATTTACGTTGGTAAAAGGTTTTTTTACAACGGGGTAATGCTAGAAATTACGCCACCCTGCCGATGAATTCGCTTGTACTCTTGAGAGAGCTTTTCAAACGGCACGATATAAACTTGGTTGCTGCGACGGAATTTAGAAACGCGGTTGACCACATTGGAACGGTAGCCCGTGACTTCAATGCGATAAACTTTGCCTTCCGCACTCGCGCCAACGCCGTGACGGGTTCGAGCGCCCACGGGAGTATCTTGGAAAGACCAGCCGCCTAGAGCGCCGCCAGAAGGCGGAACGATCGCGACGGGGGTTTCTTGGATGACCAGTTTGTTGAGGGCGGGGCTCGTCCCGGACAAGCTACCTTTGCAGTCGCTGCTGGACGCGCCGCGCAACATTTGGAACATATGGGTAAAGCCGACCATTTTCTTACCTGTTTGGGTTTTATACCCTTGGTAGAACGGGACGGTGTCTTCCCCAAAGTTTTCTTGGTACTCGTCGCTATCGAGATAGGAATCGATATCGGCTTCATAGCCTTCCTCGTCGAGGATTTTGCTGTGAGCTTTCATTTCTTCAAACCCGTCGGGAGCGCGCCCGAGGAGGTGTTTGAAGTTCAACTCGATGGAGCGATAGCGGGGACAGGGATCGACGAAACGAGCGCGATAGGTGTCGGATTTGGCGATGCGTCGCACAAATTCCCGCACGCTAATTTCTCCGAGTTTCAATTGCGATTCGGCAACGGTAACTCGTTCGCTTTCCATCACGTAGGCATTGCCAAAGACTTGACGATACGCGGCTCGGATGGTGGCTTCTGCGTCTTCATCAGAGCGTCCGGGCCACCATTCAAACGGTGCTGTATCTTCAAATAAGGCAACCCCGAGTTGGGATGCAGGTCCAAAAACCATTCAAATTTTCTCCTTTTGATTTAAGCTGTTTTCAAATCGCTCAATTTGGAGGCGCGTCTGTTGCTAAAAGCACTTTTTTTTATGCAAGTATTGCAAACGCGCCGATTCCTCTTTGGCGATCGCTCGTCATCATTGCGGAAAAACCGCACAAAACGTGCTTCATCGAAGACCATCATAGGGATAAACCGTTACAAAATGAGAAAAATTAAAGAATTGTAACGCTTCTTGAATTCTTTGATGATGTTTTGAGATACTCCTTCAATCTTGCACTTTGAAAATGAAGCCGAAGCGATCGCGTTTCTCTCCCTCTACAGGGTAATAATTCCCCAAGCAGCTAGGGCGATGGCGACAACGCCCGCCGCCAGAACGCCACCACCTGCCAAAGCAATGGCAATCCAAAGTTTTTCCACAAAGGGAGGAAGTGGGGTAATGGGTTCTTTGTGCTCGAAATAACCCATTGCTTCGAGTTGGGCGCGATGATCGGCACCGTACCGGGGCATATGAGCAAAGGTGACATCTCCTAGGGTGCGTTGGGGGATGATTCGCCGCCGTTGGTAAGGAACGGTATTATCGCCAAAGTTATCCAAATATTCATCGCTATCGATTAAAGCGTCGATGAAGCCTTTTAAGCCTTTGGTGGCGATAACAATGGACCAAGCCAGTTTTTCGCGATCGTCGTAAACATCGCGTCCCAAAAAGCGCTGCACGCACATTTGAGCAAAGCGATAGTTATTGCTGCAATCATAATTGCGGGTGCGGAAGTTTTCCGAGAGGGCCAGTCCCCGCACGAATTCTCGCACGGTGATTTGACCGAAGCGCAATTGGGATTCTAAGCCAGTTTGACGATTGCTGGCGATAACTTGCTGTTCGTTGTAAATCTGACGGTATGCCGATTGAATGAGGCGATCGAGTTCCTCGCCAGAAGGCAGGGTTTCTAGCGAATAAATTTTAGCCTGCTCGTCTCCCGGTACTTCGTAGCCCGCAACTCGTTGATTTTGAGTTTTTGGAGCGTACTCTAATAAAGGAATTGTCATTCGTTTTCCTTAAGTATTCTTTTGGGTATTAAACAAAGGTTCTAAAATAGTTAAAGGAGTAATTCCTCGCGATCGAGGTTTAGTAAATATACCTACTCCATCAACCTAAAAACACCATATCAACATTAGGCCAATAGTTTCAGGGTCGGTTATAAAGTGTAAAAATCGTTAAATATTTCTTAATGTTTCTCAGAAAGCGATCGATAAGGATAGTTATTTAAGCTAAAAAATGAGAATTTTGGGTTTGTTATTGGCAACTTGCTTAACTTTTTTGCTAGTGTAAAGTTATATTACAAATTCTAACCCCGCAAATATTGATGGAACTCGCAGATATTAAAACGCAACTCAATAGCGAAAATCCCCAAGATCGGCTCAGAGCTTTAACGGCTTTGAGGGAATGGGATATCGAAATAGCCGTTCCTCTCTTGCAAAGCAAGCTGTACGATCCGGCATTTTTAGTCCGTTCCTTTGTCATGATGGGTTTGGGGAATAAGCAAAACGAGACGGCTTACGATTGCTTGCTTGACGCGATCGCCCATGACAAAGATCATAATGTGAGAGCAGAAGCAGCAAACTCCCTCGCAAAATATGGCGAGAAGTCTCTTCCCCATCTCAAGCAAATGTTCGAACGGGATACCCATTGGCTCGTCAGGCGCAGTATTTTAGCCATATTGGCAGAAATCTCGGATCTAGAAGCGGTTTATGAAATCTGTATGATGGGACTCGAGGATCGCGATATTACCGTGCAAGAATCGGCAATGTCTTGTTTGGGACTTTTAGCAGGCTCTCATCGAGAAGAAGAAGCCTTAGAAAAACTGTTAACGTTTATGGATGCAGACTTATGGCGCACTCGCTACTATTTGGCGCGTACTCTCAACGCTTTCAACCGTCCTCAAGCAGAAGCCGCTCGCGATCGCCTGCGTCAAGATAAAGATCCCCGCGTTGTCGGTGCGGTTTTGGAGAAATTGGTACAGTAGTAGTTATCCTTCGCCGATCGCTCATCATGGCAATGACTCAAACTCTGATTCAAGAAAGTCTTTCTCTTCCTCCTTTAGAAAATGGCGATCGCTTGACGCGCCTCGAATTTGAAGCGCGTTACGAAAGAATGCCTCATCTCAAAAAAGCTGAATTAATTGAAGGAGTGGTGTATATGGGATCGCCTTTACGCATCGAGCAACATGGAGAACCTCATGCTGATATTATGGGATGGCTGAGCGTGTATAAAGCCTTTACACCCAACTTACAGTTAGGGGATAATAGTACGGTGATTCTCGATGAAGAAAACGAACCGCAACCCGATGCGTTACTGAGAATCAAAAAAGGCGGACAATCGACCATTAATCAGAACGGTTATGTTGAAGGTTCGCCGGAATTTATTGCTGAAATTGCTGCTTCTACCGTTTCTATCGATCTCCACGATAAAAAAAGAGCATATCAGCGCGATCGCGTTCAAGAATATTTAGTTTGGCGATTTTATGACAAAAAAATTGATTGGTTTAGACTGAAAGAAGGCAAATATACTCAACTTCAACCCAATGCAAAAGGCATCGTTAAAAGTGAAATTTATCCGGGTTTATGGTTGGATGTCCCTGCATTGCTATCGGGAAATATGGCGAAAGTTTTAGAGGTTTTGCAGACAGGAATCGCGACAGAAGAACATCGAGAGTTTGTTGAAAAGCTATCTAAACAATAAGATTTTATTACAGTTAGAGATGAGTTATCCCCAGCATCATATCCTTTCTCATCTCTAAAATTAGTTAAATGTTTGATAAAAAACGAGATCGGTAGATGAAAGTTTAAGAAAAAGTTGAACTTTCGAAAAAGGTTGACACAATATCACTTTTCATGAAACTGAAAAAGCGCCATTATAATAGAGATCTAAGACAAATTCTTGAAGCAATTCAACAAGCAACAGAAGATGACAATCTCCTTGAATCGGAAGAGAATAAAGACGAACAGGGATAATATCAAAAATCGTGCAAATTTTCACATTAATAGTTTTCTAACTTCTCATATTTGTTAAAAATTTTATATGACAGGATATCGAGAATTTATATTTTATTCTATCCTCCTCAATTCCCCTTACACAGGGGAATTGTGAAGAAAAAAACGCAAATCAGAACCTCTGAATAGTTTATTATTCTAAAGGCTCTAAAGGAGTAAAATCAAACTCCCCTTCCGGTTCCGTAAAATCAAAACTCGGCGGTTCACTCGTTTGTCCTTCTCCCGGTAAAGATTCTTCTTGTAAGGTTGCATTGGTAGACGGCACGTACAGCTCTCGAGGGAAATCTTCCGCTTCAATACAAGTATCTAGAGCTTGGGCGGGAGTGAGAGGAATTTGTTGACTCAACCCGACAACACAAGCCGATAAGCGCTTGGGGAGCAAACTGCGACGGCAATGATCTAAAGTTGAGAGGGCGAGGGGTTCTAAATCTGTCGCTGCAACCGTAATATTGCCCGCCAATTCCGCCCGAGTTTCGAGAACGTTATCGTGAATGGTCACCACGCATTCTGCCAGTTCGAGGGGTCTTCTGACGCGAAAACAGGCAAAGAGGGCGTATAATTCGTTAATGACCGTTTCCGTGTCGATATTGCTGACGCATTCCGAGAGATGGGTGGGTTCTAGGGCTTCCGAACAGGCGATCGCGGTTTGGTCTTCTCTAACTCCAACTTCTAATAATACCGTCGCGCATTCTTCAAACTCTTCTGTAAATTGACCGTGGCGATAGCGGCGGCTGAAAATGTCAAAATCAAAGGCCTCGCTAGGCATTGCGATCGAGAGGGCACTTAGAGGTAAAAGGGCACTCATGCCCAGAGAAATTGCACGATAGAAAAACTTTTTCATGGGGAATCAGGAATAGGCAACACTTTGACTTCGCTCAGTGTAAGACAGGGAACGAGGAATGAGCAATGACTCATTCCCCATTCCCCATTACCAATTTTTAGTATTCTGGTACGGAAGAATCGACTTCTTGACTCCAAGCGCGAATTCCGCCTTTAACATTCGTTCCCTCAATGCCAAAGTCCTTGAGAATGCTGAGAGCTTTTGCCGATCGCACGCCGCCCTTACAATGGGCGATGAGACGATGACCGTTCACCAGTTCCTTGACTTTTTCAATCCCCGCACCGCGTTCGATCTCCGGTAGGGGAATTAAAACCGCCCCTGGAATTTTGGCGATTTCGTATTCGTTGGGGTTGCGAACGTCAATCAAAACAAAATCATCCGCACCGCTATCGAGAAGCTGTTTTAACTCCCGTACATTCATTTCCGACAGTGCTTGTCGTTCTTTTTCTTCAGCAGCTTTTGCTTGGGGAATGCCGCAGAATTGTTCGTAGTCGATGAGTTTCTCGATAACTGGGCGAATGGGGTTGGGACGCAACTTTAATTCTCGGAATGTCATGTCGAGGGCGTTAAACAGGAGCAAGCGCCCGCTTAAGGTCGTGTCTTTGCCCAAAATGATTTTAATGGTCTCCGTGGCTTGAATCGTGCCAACAATCCCCGGTAGAACGCCAAGTACGCCACCTTCCGCACAGGAGGGAACCATCCCGGGCGGGGGGGGTTCGGGGTACAGGTCCCGGTAATTGGGGCCGCCTTCGTAATTAAAGACCGTTGCTTGCCCTTCAAAGCGGAAAATCGAGCCGTAAACGTTGGGCTTATCGAGGAGAACGCAAGCATCGTTCGTCAGATAGCGGGTGGGAAAATTATCGGTTCCGTCCACGACAATATCGTAAGGTTTGATAATATCGAGGGCATTTGCCGAACTCAAGAGAGTATTATATAAGTCCACCTGACAATCGGGATTGATTTCATGGATGCGGTTTTTAGCCGATTCGATTTTCGGTTTGCCTACCCATGAGGTTCCGTGAATGATTTGGCGTTGCAGGTTGGAACTATCGACGATATCAAAATCGACAATGCCGATGCGCCCGATGCCTGCCGCCGCAAGATAGAGTAACAGGGGCGACCCGAGACCGCCGGTACCGATGCAGAGAACGCTGGCGGATTTCAGGCGTTTTTGCCCGTCCAGCCCTACTTCTGGCAAGATGATGTGACGCGAATAGCGCTCGTATTCTTCTTTCGTCAGTTGGATTTCATCCAAGTTGGGATTTAACATTGACTGTCGAGTTTAGGGTTCTTGTAGCGCGATCGCGGCGGTTGGGGTAGGGGTTTTGCGGCGATCGCAGTTTTTGGCTGGGGTAGACTATCTATTTTAATCTGTATTAAACGGGATTTTGTCCCTTGCGCCCTCATCTGTAATGTTTTTTTCGGGTTCGCTGGCGATCGCGCCCCTCCCACTCCCTCAAAAATCCTCACCCTTTACTCCCGCTAACATAAGCCTTGGTAATCGGGTGTTGGGGCGTTTGAAAAATTTGTTCGACAGACCCCGCTTCCATTAAACAACCGCAACCATTTTGTACCCAAAATAAAGCTGCCGTGTTGGCAATTCGTTTCGCTTGGGCCAAATTATGGGTAACAATTAAAACCGTGTATTTGCCCTGCAAACTGGCAATGAGATCCTCTACGACTCCTCCTGAAATTGGATCTAATGCGCTACAGGGTTCGTCCATGAGCAAAATCTCCGGTTTTAAAGCCAAGCTGCGAGCAATACAGAGGCGTTGTTGCTGTCCTCCAGAAAGATACAAAGCTGAGGAATTTAAACGATCCTTAACCTCATCCCAAAGTCCCACATCTTGTAAGACTGTCTCGACAATGCGATCGAGTTCGCCGCGATCGCGAATGCCATGTTCTTTGAGCGGAAACGCAATATTTTTCCAAATTGAAAACGGAAACGGATTCGGTTTTTGAAAAATCATCCCGACCTGACGGCGCAAGGCTATTAAGTTCGTTTTCGGGTGCATGACATCCCATTTTCCCACTTGCACTTTCCCAGAAACCCGACAGTTCGGGAGCAAATCCGTAAGACGGTTCAAACAAGAAAGAAAGCTGGTTTTTCCGCAACCCGATGGACCGATTAAGGCAGCAATTTGACCTTTTTTTACCCCAATTGTTACTTCTTTAAATGCCGGTTTATTACCATAATACAAACTCAAATTCTCTGCATATAAATAACTATTTGTCAAGTCGGATTCAACAGCGGGAATTGTCGGAGTTTGTATCATGAGATCTATCGATAATGAACAATAAAATAATCAATTTATTTGGATATCCAGAGGCGGCTGAAACCTGTTGTTATACTATTAATCGAGAGTAACAATACCAACAGAACGAGAACGGAAGCATAAGCATTTTTATCTCCCCCCGGAACATTCATAGACAGGTCGTAAATGTGAATCGATAAAGAGCGCCCCGAATCGAATAAAGACTCGGGCGTGCGATCGACATAACCGCTCGTGTAAATTAAGGCCGCAGCTTCTGCGATCGCCCGTCCCATCCCCAAAATCAGCCCGGCTAGCAAACTGGGAATGGCTGACGGTAACAGGACATGAACTAAGGTTGAAGTGCGGCTGAGACCAAGAGAAACGGCAGCCAAGCGATAGTCTTGGGGAACCGATCGCAAACCCATTTCAATGGTGCGAATTAAAATCGGTAAAATCATGCAGGCTAGGGTTAATCCTCCCGATAAAATCGAAAAACCCAGGCCCAGGTAAATGCAAAAGAAAGCGTTGCCAAATAAACCAAAAACAATGGATGGAACCCCCGCCAGTAAGTCCAAACTGCGACGCACCCAACGCGCAAACCAATTTTGGATTGGGGTATATTCTGCGAGTAAAATTGCCGTACCCAGTCCGAGGGGGACGGCACTCCCCAAGCAAACCAAGAGAATTAAACCCGTCGAGATGAGAACCGAAAGAATTCCCCCCGATCGCCCTGCATTTCGCGGTTCTGTTGTCAGAAATTCCCATGAAATTTGCCCGATGCCATTGCTCGCAACATCGATCGCAATCCAAAGAAAAATGCTGGTAATGAAGAGTACCGTTCCCCAAACGAGCAACTTTAATCCCCAATCTTTATAGATAGCAATCTTTTGGTTGTTATCAACGCCCATAAATCTCTTTCTCCGCGATCGCTTCGGCAATCCCAACTAAAACCAGACTGACCAGTAAGAGCAAAAGTCCGCTCGCAAAAAGAGCGGCGCGATGATCCCCTAACGCGTAAGCCATTTCGAGAGCAATATTGGCGGGTAAGGTGCGAATGGGGTCGAATAAACTGCGGGGAATTTGCACGATATTGCCGCACACCATCAGCACGACCATTGTTTCCCCTAAAGCGCGCCCCGCCCCTAAAATAAAACTGGCAAATACCCCCGATCGCGCTGCGGGTAAGACAACCCCCCAAATGATGCTCCAGCGAGACAAACCCAAAGCAGTAGCAGCACGGAGATATTCAACAGGAACTTCGGCAAAACTGGCTTCTGTGGTTAAGGCGATCGTCGGTAGTGCCATCAACCCCAATATTAAAATTCCTGCCATGAGACTGCTACCGGGGGGCTGAAATTGATTCAGCCAAGGGACTAAGACCACCAAACCCCAAAAACCATAGACGACCCCCGGAATGCCCACCAGCAATTCTAAGAGGTGGCGATAAAGACCCGCTAAAAAAGGAGGAGCATAGAAACGGCAAAATAGGGCAGATAAGATGCCCAAAGGAGCAGCCAATACCAAGGCGCCTCCAACAACAAAGAGAGTGCCCAGGAGCATCGGCATGAGGCTATAAAGTCCTTTGGAAGGAAGCCAAGTCCGATCCAGCAAAAAGGGAAAAACCCCCATCTTTTGCAAAATCGGCCAGGATTCTAGAAAGAGGAAAATAAAAATTTGGACGACGATCGCCCCGGCAACTGTTGCAAGGATACGCAACAACCAAACTAAAATCCGATCAATTTTTTGGAGGGACAAAGTTTTGTTCGCGGATGAGATCATGGTTTTCCTCTGCAAGAACAAAATCGAGAAATTTTTCGGCTAAGGGATTGGGGTTTCCTTGGGTCACGAGGTTGAGGGGACGAGATAAGGGAAAACTGCCATCGATTACCATATCGACTTTTGCTTCGACACCATCGAGTTTTAATAATTTAATAGGAACGCCTTGCTCGATACTGTAAGATGCGGCACCAATGGAAACGTACCCGATCGCATCAACATTCCCAGCAATGGTTTTAATCCCTTGTTGATTGTCGCCAATAATCACCGTGGCTTCGACTTGTTCTGGTTCTAGTTGAAAATGCTGCAAAAAAAGCTCTAAAGTCGAATGTCCTTCTGATTTGTTGACGACGGTAATCGGCGCATCTCGACCGGTTATGGCTTGCCAGTTGGCAATTTTACCCGTGTAAATATCGATGACTTGTTGGCGATCGATTTCGATCAAGGAATTGTCTGCATTCACAATCGGACTGACGCCATCTAAGGCAATCGTAAAAACTCGCCGTCCTTCGGTCTCTCCTTCTTTGAGTCCTCGAGAAACCATGCCGATGTCGGCTAGTCCTTGCGCTGTATCGGACAGTCCTCGGGAGGAGCCGCCGGTTTGAATGTCTACTCGCAATTTGGGGTTCTGCGCTTCAAAGCGTTTGCCCATTTCCGACACGAGAGGTCCGATCGTACTCGAACCCGTGATAATTAGCTTTGGTTCTTGTTCTGTTGCTGAAGAATTTCCTCTAGAAGCATTTGACCCGCAACTTTGCAACAGGCTCAAAACAAAACAGAGCATTAAAGATTTAATGATGTTCGATTTCATGTTCATTTTGGATATCCATTAGAGCAGATTGAATTATCTCGATCTAAGATAGTCTTAAGTTTCGATCGCCCGAGTTTCTTCATCAAACGATGCTAACTTGGCATTTTGTTGCGATCGTTTTGTGCGTATTTCTTCGTACAAGATGAGCGGCAATCAAGATATCCGGCAATTTTAGCTTCTAATTTGTTGAATTTTCCCACAGCTATACAAAAACTTAAAGTTTATCTCTCGATTAAAGAATTTTTCTTTTCTCTTTTCATTTTTTATTGATATTTTTTCGGAATTATGAACCTTCGCGTTATTATTTCGATATTATTGGAAACATAAAATTAACAATCGGAAATTAAATTTTTTGGGGATTGTAATTGACGTTTGTCTAACAATTTCATATTATTGGAAATATGGAATTACCAATCAGAAACCGAAACGCCTCGATCGCAATCTTGCTCGATTCAACGTTAACTGCCTAAAAATATGGACGCAAAACTTGGAAGCGAAGAAGCCGTAAGGGCTTTAGCCGCCCTAGCGCAAATGTCTCGGCTTGCCATTTTTCGCTTACTCGTCCGGCAAGGACCCGAGGGAATGCCAGCCGGTAAAATCGCAAAAACTTTGAATATTCCTCTGGCGACGCTCTCTTTTCACTTGCAGCAGTTAAGTCAAGCAAGATTAGTTTGCGCTTGCCGAGAGGGGCGTTATATCATCTATAGTGCCCACTATCAGCAAATGAATGCTTTGATCTATTACTTAACAGAAAACTGTTGTCGAGGCATAGACGATCTGAGTTTAAGTTCCGAAAATTCCGATCCTGAAACTTTATTCTTAAATAACCTCGAGGAGGTCGTGAAATGAGTACATTTAAAACCCACGTTGCTCTCAATGTCAAAGATTTGCAGCAGTCTGTCGAGTTTTATCAGACAATGCTGGGTCAAGCACCGATTAAGTACAAGGGAGATTATGCCAAGTTCGATCTGGACAATCCAGCCCTGAACTTGAGTTTAGAACTGAACCCGGAACATCAGCCCGGAGGCGCTCTATCTCACTTGGGCATTCAAGTAGAAACTCAAGAAGAGGTTCGCAACGCGATCGCCCGCTTCAAAAGCATGGGTTTGGATGTGCGAGAGGAGCTCGAGACCACCTGCTGCTATGGCGTTCAGGATAAAGTTTGGATAACGGATCCCGATGGCAACGAGTGGGAAATCTTTGCTTTGCTGGTAGCAGATACCCATCCCGATCGCAATCTAACCCTCGAATCGCAGGAAACGAATTTAATTTCGGGTGGTGTCTGTTGTCCGTAGGGTGCATGACAATCTTTAAATTGACAAAACTTGGATTGGTATGCCGTTAGCTGCGATTATTCTGGTTTTTCTGTCAGCAACAACCCATGCAACGTGGAATCTGCTGGCCCATTCCCAGCAAAAAGTTAGCGGCAATCTCTTTTTGCGCTGTCTCATCGTTGCGGGTTTTGCCGGGCTTGTTTCCGAGTTAGTGGCAGAATGGCACGGCGATCGCTTCTCGATTTTACTGTGGGGAGCGATCTTAATTTCGGGTATCGTTCACGCGGCCTATTATTTTGGTTTGACCATGGGATACCGCCACGGCAATTTTACGATAGTCTATCCGGTCAGTCGAGCCTTACCCGTGCTATTCTTGGCTGGATTTGACGTTCTGCGCGGATACGAACCGTCCTTACTGGGTTGGTCGGGTATTGCCCTGGTGATGGCAGGCTGCGCGATCGCCCCCCTCCAATCATTGCAAGCGATATCTTTTCGGGACTACTGGAATTGGTCAGCCGTGTGGGTTTTGGCGATCGTCCTCGCAACAGTGGCTTATACCACGATCGATAAGGTTGCCGTGGATGTGTTGCTACCCCATCACATGGCTTCCTCGGCTCGCTACGAACTCTTGCAAGCCTTCTTTACCGTTCCCTGTTTGTGGCTGATGCTGCAATTTATTGAGGAGGAACGTCCGCACGATCCCAATAAATTGCAAACTGTATACCAGACTTCAGGCGAACAACCCATCTCATTGCGCTCGTCTCTATTTTCTTTCTTTGCGAATTGGAAATCGGCAATTCTTTTCAGTCTCTTTGTTTTTGGGTCTTACTGGTTTATGTTGTTGGCTTATCAGTTTAGCGCCCATGTTAGTTACTTAACCTCACTGCGTCAAATTAGTATTGTTTTGGGGGTCATTGTCGGAACGTTAATTTTGCGGGAACCTTCTCCGAGACTTCGCATTGGTGCGGCTATTTTGATTACGTTGGGATGTTTGTGCATCGCTCAAAGCTAATAACAAAATTCTCGAACAAGCAGGGTGGTCGCTGAGCGACTTGTACTGAGCAATGTCGAAGTATGCCGAGGTGATACTTGTTCCACAATAAGACAATTTTTATTCCTTGGGTTTGCGAGCGATCGCGAGACCGTGTAGCAAATCTTTTTGACGACCGTATTCAATTTTTCCATGCCAGCGACTCACGATATGGTCGTAGTCCGATCGACCGTATTCTCGAACGAACTCGGCTTCGTTTTGGGCGAGTTCGACCAAATTGTCTCCATATAAATCGGCAATCCAAGCCGTAATATCAACGGTTCTCATAACTTCATATCCCAACTCTCTCAGCAAGCGATCGCACTCGTACAAGTTTTGCAAATAGTAGTTGCAGATTTTCATGTAATCGACAAATTTTTGCGAGATATCGCTATAGCCTTTGAAAAAATCGACATAGACGAAATAGCCCCCCGGTTTTAAAACATTGTAGATCTTGCGCCAACTCTTTTCATTATCTTCGAGATACATAAAAACATCCCGAGACCAAACCAAGTCGAAGGTATTCGCATCGAGGGGCAGGGTTTGAATATCTCCCTGTTGGAATTCTATGGGTAAATGAGACTGTTCTTGATGGCGTTCTCGACATAAAGTCAGCATTTCGGCAACGCAGTCAACTCCGACAACTTTTGCCTCATAGTTACGGGCAAAATGAAAAGCCGCACCCCCCGAGCCGCAACCTACATCTAAAATTGACATTCCCGGAAATTTGGGGACATCTTTACAAAGCATATCAATTGCTGCGGTTCCTCCTGGACTATTAAAGCCTTGACCGTAAATGAGTTCGGCGCGGAATATGTTGCGTTTGGAGAAGCGTTGGGCTTCGCGATCGCGGGACGTTTGATGAGTATTCATTGTTAATATTGTTCGGATTGAGCAAACATTATTTGATGAGCTTCTAAGGTTAGAGTGGTAATTAAACCAATGAGTATTTATTGTTCGGATTAAGCAAGCATTATTTGATGAGCTTCTAAGGTTAGAGTGGTAATTAAACCAATGAGTATTTATTGTTCGGATTAAGCAAGCATTATTTGATGAGCTTCTAAGGTTAGAGTTATCATTGAGCTTCTGGTGCAAACCCGAAGTTTGCTGGGGGGCTAGCCCCCCAGACCCCAACAGGGCGCATTCCCTTGCGTCTTTCGCCGACGCGGGGTCACCCTGCCATTGGGGGACGAGATGCCTCCCCCATACCCCCTGCATACTGTCGCCTCTGTTGTTTCGTTAATAGGGTTGCAGGTCCGTTTTTAAGATATCTTCAAGTTTGAGTATTCGAAGTTTTAGCTTATCTCGAATTCACGTTTTGTCGCAATGATGAGACCTTGCACGAGATCGTCTTGCTGACAGTATCTAATTTTGACTTGCCAACGACTGGTTAAATGTTGATATTCTTCTTCGCCGAATTCTTGCAGGAATGCCTCTCGGTTTTGTTCGAGTTTGTGCAAGTCGGCTTGGAAATTCTCGGCCAGCCAAAGGGAGAGATTTTTAGAGTCGACGACTTCAAAGCCGATCTCTCGCATTAAATCGCACGATTGCGCGATCGTCCAGGCATGATAGTTACACATTTCTAAATGTTCTCTGAATTCTGGCGAGAGGTTGCTGTCCCCTTTACAAAAATCCGAGTAAACAAAATACCCTCCCGGTTTCAAAGCATTATAGATATTGCGCCAGCCTTTGCTTTTGTCTTGCAGGTAAATAAAGACATCCCGGCACCAAATCAAGTCAAAGCGATCGCGTCCCAAGTCTGTCGTTTGAATATCTCCCTGTTCGAAGGTAATGGGCAAATGGGACTGTTCCCGCAAGCGGTCTTGACTGAGTGCGATCGCATCGGCGGCATAGTCCATCCCGACAACGGTAGCATTATATTTTTCTGCAAAGTAAAACGCCGTTCCCCCAGAGCCGCAGCCAATATCCAGCACGGACATTCCTTGTGCTAGGGGGACATCTTGACAGAAAAATTCAATGGATTCCGTGCCGCCGCTACTGTTGAAACCCGTACCATACATTCGTTCGGAACGGAGAATATTGCGTTTTGAGTAACGACTGGCCTCTTTTTCGGGGGTGGTTGTGTGGGTTGGAGAATGGCTCATGATTGTTGCTTTAAGATTTTGCTGGGTTAAGAGAGAGGATTGCCCATATCATCAAGGGCGCTTGCGGCAGCAGCGATCGCGTCGTGCATGTCCGACGGAGCGATCGCTCCCATGCAGCCGATCCGGAAACTGGGGCGATCGGTGAGTTTACCGGGATAGATGACGAATCCTCGCTCCCCCATGCACCGATAAAACTCTTCAAAACTAAAGGCAGGGCTATCGAGGAGCTTAAAGGTAACAATAGCGGGAGCTTGTAAGTCTGGTGGCAAGAAGGGTTCAAATCCCAATTCTTCCATCCCCTGTCGCAGGATTTCGCACAAGCGTCGATAGCGCTCGTAGCGTGCCTTTACGCCCCCTTCTTCATCCAATTGTTCTAATGCAGCCATTAAGGCCGCAAGAACTTGGGTAGGAGGGGTATAGCGCCACTGGCCGGTTCGTTCTAACACTTCCCATTGGTCGTGCAGATCTAAAGCGAGACTGTGAGCCTGTCCGGCAACCAGCAGCGATCGCCGACAAATGACAAATGCCAAACCCGGTACGCCTTCTAAACCCTTATTCGCTGAGGCCATCAAGGCAGCAATGGGAATTTGGGCAAGGGAGAAGGGAATAATCCCAAAAGAACTCATGGCATCCACTAACAGGTGACAACCCGCTTCAGCCACGACTTTAGCAACGGCTTCTAGGGGGTTGAGCATACCACTTGTGGTTTCGCAATGAACCATCGAAACATGAGTAATCTCTCCCTCTGCTGCTAAGATTTGGGCGATCGCCGCCGGATCGGGGGGAACGTTTTCTGGGGTTTCATAAAGTTGGTAAGGGCGACCGATGCGATCGCACATTTTCCCCATGCGCCGACCGTAAACGCCATTCACAATGATGAGGAGTTTTCCGTCTGGGGGAATGAGGGAACCGAGGCTGGCTTCCATGGCAAAAGTCCCGCTTCCTTGCAGGGGAATGCAGGTATATTCGTCATTCCCTTCTACAATTGCCAGCAAGCGCTCTCTTAAATTGCGAGTTAATTCCATAAAATTCCGCTCTCGCGACCCCCAATCGCGATCGAGGGCGGCACGGGTGCGATCGCTGGTGGTCAGGGGTCCGGGAGTGAGCAAGATCGAGGCTTCGTTCATGATGCTGCCTCCTCCTTTGAATGGGTCAAGAAAGTGCGGAAGCGTCGGGCGAGTTGCTCCGGGGAAATCGTCGGTCGTCCCAAATTATCAATGCTGCCGGGTTGAATTTGCAAGCGAATCAGATGGGGTCCGGGTTGTTGCAAGGCAAGGGTTACAAATTCCGCAAAGATCCCCAAATCGTCGGTAGAACGGGCGCTGCGATAACCGCAGGCGATCGCGATCGCCCCAAAGTCTACCCAAGGCGACATCGTAGCCTGTCCCCCAGTAGAATCGTGAACTCCGTTATCGAGGAGAATGTGAATGAGATTGTCGGGAGCTTGAAATCCAATAGTGGCAAAATTCCCCAATTTCATCAAGGCAGCACCATCGCCATCGATCGCCACGACGGGAATATTCACCTGTAAGGCCGCTCCGAGGGCAATGGCACTGGCTCCCCCCATGGAACCCACCACATAAAGCTGTTGGGGGCGATCGCCGAGGGTAAATAATTCTCGTCCGGTTTTTCCCGTCGTGGCAATGAGAGCGGCGCGATCGGGGATACTATCCACGATCGCTTTGAGGGCTTCAATGCGTTGGGGTGGCGGGTTGCCCGTCAAGCGTTTTTCAGGCTTCCCCGGTGGGTATTGGGCGAGGGGTGCTTGCGTTAATGTTTCCGAGGACAGAGTGCCTTTTTCCAGAATGAAACCAAAGGGCAGCGAATGCTCTGCCATTATTGCTGCGGCTTCATCGAGAGCCGATTGAACCGCTTCGGATTCTTTGGGGAAAATTTGGTGTTGTACTTTCATCAAACTTAAAAGCTCCCCGGTAATCTGCCCCATGAGTTCGTGTTGGGGGGCATCTTTCAATCCGGGCTGTCCCCGCCAAGTCGTGACGAACAATAAAGGAATGCGAAAAGGATAGTTAAGAGAAGTGAGGGGGTTGACAGTATTGCCCAAACCGGAATTTTGGCAGATAACCGTACTTTTTCGTCCTCCCAACCAAGCCCCCGCAGCAATGGCGATCGCTTCTCCTTCGCTGGTTGCCCCGATATAAGCGGTTTGGGGATCGCTAATGACGTAGTTGATGAGGGGTTTTAAAAACGAGCAGGGCACTCCGACGTAAAAATCGAACCCGCGATCGCGAGCCGCCGTCACAAAAACTTCAGCTTTCAAAGCTCTCCTCCAATTGCAATAAACTCGCTTCCATATGGGGAGCGGGAGGGACGGCAAGGGTCGTTAAATAAGTGGCTGCTACGTTAGCCAAGCCCCCTTGTTTGGCTCGCCAATTCACCCGCGTGCCGGGGGCGGGCAGGACGGTGAAAGGGACGGGATTAAAGGTATGAGAGCCGAGGGGATTGCCGCGATCGTCGGCCATTTGTTCGGCGTTGCCGTGATCGGAGGTCAAAACCAATGTCCAGCCCTGACTCGCCGCTACTGAGGCAATGCGTTCTAAGGATCGATTAATAGATTGTGCTGCTTTTTTCGCCAAGTCAACCCGTCCGGTATGTCCCACCTGATCCAAGTTGGCCAGATTGGCAACAATGGAGCAACACTCGCCTTTTTCCATTGCCCCTACAATGCGATCGGCGATCGCTTCGACGGACATTTCCGGTTTTTCGGGAATTTGGGCATCGGGAATCGAGGGAATGCAGGTGCTATTCTCTCCCAATTCCGGATTAAAGCCGTTGACAAAATAGGTGACGTGGGGGAACTTGCACTGTTCGGCGATGCGATCGGGATTGATGCCGTGTTCTTTGCAAGTAAAGGCCAGCCCTGCATTGAGGGGATGGGTGGCAAAAAAGACCCGTTCGGGAATCGAAGCCCCTTCCAAGTGAATAACGGAGTAAAACGGGCGAATTTTACCGATGAGCTGTCCTGCTTGTACGGCGCGATCGGCGCGATGGCTGGCGTGCAAGACGGGTTCCCAAGCCTCGCAAAGCCGTCCGTCGGGGTAGAGATGGGGCGGAAAAGTGACTTCTGAGGGGGCTTCCGCCAAATGTTGCGTTAATGCTTCTGGGGTAAACGTGGGGTGAGTTGCTTCGCCGCAGAGGGCATCGACAAAGGTTTGCGTTAATTCCAATTTGCCACTGCGATCGCAAAACCACTTGCGTCCCATTATCAAGCCCAAGCGGATTTGAGGATGAGATGCGATCGCTGCCTGTAACTCTCGCAAAAGTGCCGGAGCGCTACCCGCCGCCGAGTCATTGCCATCGAGAACCGGATGTACGAGAATTTCTTGTACCCCTGCTTCGGCGGCAATTTTTGCGGCTTGAGCGATCGTGCGCCAGTGACCGTGAACCCCCGCATCGGAGAGCAGTCCGATAACATGCAGGGAGGAGCGATCGCGACAGGGTTGAGCGGCTAATGATTGCCAAATCGGGTGTTCTGCCCAAGTTCCCTCCAAAAAGGCTTCGTTAATCCGCCGCAACATAGAGGGGACGACTTTCCCCGCTCCAATGGTCAGATGGCCGACTTCCGAATTCCCGACTTGACCTTCTTCTAAACCCACCGCCAAACCATCGGCTTTCAGGGTGGCGTAACCGTGAGTTTCCATCACTTGGAATAAAAAAGGCAGAGTCTCTGGCGTAACGGCATTGCTTTCAGTGGCTGAAGCGACTCCGATGCCGTCAATCACGATGAGAGCGGACTTGGTTGATTTTGTCTGGACTGGCACGAGATTTTCTCCACAAAATTTGGCAATTCGGGCTGGGTCGCGATTCGGGCGCGATCGACTCTATTGTTCCCACAAACGGGGATGATTAGCGAGATTTTTAGCCTTCGTGATGAGCGTAAAAGCGTTCTAATTCCTGCCAAAACGTGGGAAAAGATTTCCCGACGCATTCGGGATCTTCAATTTCGATCCCCGGTGAAAGCAACCCCAAAAGGGCAAAAGACATGGCAACTCGATGATCGTCGTAGGTGTGGATTTTCCCTGGAGCAACCGATCCCGTCGGATGCACCGCCAGCCAATCGGGTCCTTCCTCTGCCCCCACCCCGAGGCGCTGTAATTCCGTCACGGGAGCCGCAATGCGATCGCATTCTTTCACCCGCAGGTTGGCAATATTCGTCACTCGAGTCGAACCTTTGGCATGGGCGGCAGTGGTGGCGAGGGTCAGGACGACATCGGGCATGATTTCCATATCCACCTCAATCCCTTGCAAGGGTCGTCCTTCGATTTCGATGGAATCCTCATTAAAGGTCACGAGACAGCCCATTTGTTCCAATACTCGAGCGAAACCCACATCCCCTTGAGGGGAATTTTTGCCGATTTTGGGAATAATGACTGTCGATTGGGTCAAGGCAGCAGCAGCCAAGAAATAGGACATTCCCGACGCATCGGTTTCTACGGGAATTTCGTCCACATTTGCCTGTCCCGGTGTCACCGTCCAAGCGTTCGATCCGATCTCCGCGACTTCAATCCCGCATTTGCGCATCATTTGCACTGTCATCATCACATAAGGACGAGAAACTAGATTGTCGGTGACGGTGACGGTAACCGGTTCGCTTTGTTGGGCGGCCAAAATGAGGAGGGAGGAGACAAATTGAGAAGAAACGCCTCCATCAATCGGCCATTCGCGCGTCGTCGGACGAGATCCCGTCACCTTCACCGGCACGCATCCTTTTGTTTTTAGGCATTCGTACCGAACCCCGATCTTATCGAAGGTGTTGAGAATATCTCCCATCGGCCGTTCGCACAAGCGGGGATTGCCCGTAACAATCGTTTCGCCCTCTGCCATGGAAGCAAAGGAGAGCAAGAAGCGAGTGGGAGTCCCGGCACCGCCGACGTATAGCTCTTCTGCGGGGGCTTTTAGGGTCTCGAGGGTACGGGTGACGCGATAGCCCGTCGCCGTTTTTTCCGTTTCCAAGCCGCCAAACTGACCCAAGCATTGAGCGAGAAGGTCTGTATCTTGTGCGTGTAGGGCATTCGTAACGATTGTCGTTCCCATGCGTTGGGCGGCAATGACAAGGGCGCGATTGGTAAATGATTTAGAACCGGGGATATTTGCGGTATAGGGAGTCGAGCTAACTTTGCTCAAAGGTTTAAGAAGTCGTGTCATTGCAATTAATCAAAAAACTCGCTTATGGTTAAGCGAGTCTATTTTATCTTTTTTGAAGGGAATTGCTCCATCATCTGTAATGTTTTTTTCGGATTGCGATTGTTAGATTAAAATTGTTATTGTTTAATGGTGAGATTGGGTAACGAATGAACGATCTACAATGGCTTCTCGTTTGTTCTGGGCTCGTGTTTTTGATGCAGCCCGGATTCATGTGTTTGGAGTCGGGATTGACGCGATCGAAAAATAATATTAATGATGTTACTTTGGTTGGCTTGGTTTGGATTTAATGGGGGCAGTATTCTAGCTTTTAACGATCGCGTTTCTCGAATTTTGGTCAATACTTTAATGGGCGGGGTTGCCGGCATGGTTAGCGGTTGTTTTATCGGTTGGTATCAAAGCAAAATTCCTCAATGGGATTAAGTTTACCGATTCGGGTGGAGTTTCCGTATTGTCAGCGCTAAAAGGCGAAAATTTTTTAGATTCTCAATCTTCTGTTAAAGAACCGAATAAAGCAGAAAAGATAACTATCTCGTTTTTGAAGCATTTTCTCAGACGGAAGCAGGTAAGCAAAGTCAAGAGAGAACGGGTTTGGGATTGCCTATCAGTCGCAAATTCGTACATCTTTTGGGAGGAGAGATCGAGGTTAAAAGTGAATTGGGTCGAGGAACTGTTTTTCGCTTTGAAATTCAAGCTAAACCCGCCGATCCTGCTAAGATTCAGAAGATCGACGATCGCTGGCGAGCGATCGCTCTCAAGCCAGGACAACCCCAATATAAAATCTTAATCGTAGACGATCGCCCCATCAATCGCTTGCTCCTCGTAAAATTTTTAAAACCATTTTCCAAAAGATTACACACTCTTAGCAGACAAATTAACTTATCTGATGGATAATTTTCAACTCAACAAAATCAGACAAACCATTGAAGATCTTACTTCCTCAATATAAAGAAAAGTTATTTTTCAGTTAAATCTATACTTAAAAGTGTTAGATATTGGGATCCGAGAGAGAGCGATCGTATTGGGGGCAGGGGTGAGAGCATCCAACGCAGAACTCTACACGGGTGAGACAATAAAAGTGTCAATCTAGCTATCTAGATCCATACTTTTCAACTCAATTTTCAGTGATGACCATCGATCGATCGCATAGGGTGCGCGCTCGTTTTGCAACCAAAATCAAAAAATGGCTCGATGCCATCAAACAACTTCGCAATAGCGATTTAGGTTTGGCCTTACCCGTTACTCGCCTGACAAGTATTAAGAGCTTATGTCAGGATCAAAAAGCGACTCGTGCATTTGCATTGTATATTTCTCAATGCGTTCTCCAAGAAATGATAACCTCGAACGTACCGGAAAACTTAGACTGTCCGGAATGGCACGTTCATCAAAACTTTGCGATTTCTATCGTCGAAGCGATCGCCAAAGAAGAAACCCCAGAAGTCCTGCAACACTATTTAACAAAGATTGCCGAATACAAGAATATCGATCGCCGCAGGACTCACTGGACGGCGATACATTTCGTCCAGAGCGGCTACTTGCTTAAATTAGAGTATGCGTTGCGCTGCTGTACGGAAAGCGATCGCGAGATTTGGGCATACAAGTTAGCGCGAGAGTATGTCGAACGCTATTCTCCCGCGTATGGGGCAGGATTGATTCCCGATTCCATCCCCTTTTTATTAGAGATTGCCGAGTTTTGGTGTCAGTATTATTTCGATCTCTCTTTGCACGAGAAATTCTCGAAAGCGATCGCGCAGATTGAGGGAATTTCCTTGCATGAATGCCTGACCAGTTATCAGTCACCCGTCACCAGCGGCGCGCTGAGCTTGTCGAAGCGTCACCCGTCACCGGTTATCCACCCGTCACCCGTCACCGGTTATCAGTCACCCGTTACCGATCGCCGGTTACCCATTGCCGGTTACCCGTTAAGCAACCCTTGTTAGGGGAGCTCTTGGATGGTTTCGGCGAAGATCGCGAAGAGGCGATCGATTTGCTCTTTGGTGATAATTAAGGGCGGCGAGAGGGCGATAATGTCCCCCGTTGCCCTCACCATTAAACCTTTTTCAAAACAGCGTTGCAGGCAGAAAGTCCCGCGATCGCCGATGCGATCGGGGATTGATTCAAATTCTACGGCTGCCACTAAGCCGATGTTACGAACATCGATAACATGGGGTAAATCTTTTAAATGGTGCGCGCATTTTTGCCAGTAGGGGGCGAGTTCTTTGGCGCGATCGAAAAGTCCTTCTTCTTGGTAAACGTCTAAAGTGGCTAAAGCGGCGGCACAAGCGAGGGGATGTCCGGAATAAGTATACCCGTGGGGCAGTTCCATCGCCCGTTCCGAGGCAGCGGCGACGAAAGCATCGTAAATACCTTTGCGAGTGAGTACGGCTCCCATTGGGACGGTAGCATTAGTAATCCCTTTTGCCATCGTAATTAAATCCGGTACGACGTTGAAATATTCCGTCGCGCAAGTTGCTCCCAAGCGTCCGAAGGCAGTAATCACTTCGTCGAAAATGAGGAGGATGCCATATTGCGTACAAAGTTCTCGCAAGCGTTCTAAATAGCCCATAGGAGGAACGAGAACCCCCGTGGAGCCGGCGACGGGTTCGACGATAACGGCGGCGATAGTGGAGGGATCGTGCAGTTTGACCATGCGTTCCAATTCATCGGCTAAATGCGCCCCCCATTGGGGTTGCCCTTTGCTAAAGGCATTTTTTTCGAGATTGTGGGTGTGGGGAAGGTGATCCGTACCGGGAAGGAGACTGCCAAAAAATTTGCGATTATTGGCCATTCCACCGACGGAAATGCCGCCGAAACCGACTCCGTGATAGCCCCGCTCTCGCCCGATCAGACGGGTTCTGGAGGCTTCTCCCCGCACGCGATGATAGGCGATCGCAATTTTTAAGGCCGATTCTACCGCTTCGGAGCCGGAGTTCCCAAAAAAGACGCGATCGAATCCCTCGGGAAACAGGGCGATTAAACGTTCTGCCAGTTCGAATGACCCCGGATGACCCATGCGAAAAGGCGGTGCGTAGTCCAATTCTGCCACCTGTTTTTGCACCGCTTCGACAATTTTTTGCCGTCCGTGTCCCGCATTGACGCACCAGAGTCCGGCGGTACCGTCGAGGATTTGGCGACCATCGGCACTGGTATAGTACATATCTTTGGCCGCGACGAGGATGCGAGGATTGGCTTTAAAGGCGCGATTATTGGTGAAGGGCATCCAAAAGGCTTCCAGTTGTTGGGTTTGCACCGCTTTTTCTCCTAACGCTGAACCGTTCTTTATTGTGGCGCTTTTTGGCGATCGCATCGGGCGATCGTTCATGTTTTGTTATGGAAGTGCCACGGATGGCGAGTTGAAGAAGTGAAAGTGCAAACGATCGCGCTAGATTCCATCGTTCACAGGCGATCGCTTCGGTTCGAACAGGAGATAAGTAACGATCGCGACTCCAAGAGCGATCGAACCGCTCCCCAAAAAAGCCAAAGCCGGCCAGCGATCGCCCATCCATCCCGTGAGAGGATAGGAAAACGCCCACCAGAGATGACTCCAAGCAAAGTGAGCGCCATAAACTCGCCCTTGGACTTCAACCGCAACGCGATCGGCGATTAAGGTTTGAGTAGGCACATTAACGAGAGTTTGTCCCGCTCCAGCGATCGCCCATAAGAGCAATAATCCGAATAAACCCGTCCAATTGGCGGGAAAAAGTGCTAAAGCGATCGCGATTGCACCGATACTCACAAAAATAGTTGGTTTCAATGCCTGTTGAAAATTGCCCAAACCAATAGAAGCGAGGGTTGCACCGATGCCAAAAGCTGCCATTATCCAACCGTATTCAAGTTTGCCCAACCCGAGAATACCTTGAACGTAACCGACTGTATTGACTAAAATTGCAGCACCGGCGATCGCGGCAGCAAACTGCATCAACAAGGCATATCGAATCGGCGAATCTTGGAATAAACAAGTCGTTCCCAAGCGAACGTCTTGGAGGGTTTTGCGGAGGGTTTGTGCTTCATTGCGATCGTTGGGAATCATGAGTTTTCCCGGTAATGTCACGATTAAAATAGCTGCAATGAGAAAAGTGATACCATCAAGGAAAAAAACTTGTCGCGTCCCGACAAAAGCCGCGATCGCCCCGGCTAAACCGGGCCCTAAAATTCCTAATACCTGATAGGTGGCACTCGAAAGCGCGATCGCGATAGGACAGTCTTCTCGGCTGGAAACGAGGGGAATTGTAGCGGTGTAGGTGGGGGTAAAAAAAGCAGAGAAAATATTGAGGGACAAAACGATCGCATAAATTTGCCAAGTTTGGGTAACAAAGGGGAACAAACAAACGATCGTCATCCGTGCTAAATGGGTCGCACCCATAATTTGCTTGCGATCGAAGCGATCGGCGATCGCTCCGGCAAAAGGAGAGAGCAAGACGAAAACCGCAACGCGCAAGGTGAGAGAAACAGATAAAATGAGTCCGGACTTTTCTCCGGCCAATTCAAACGCCAACAAAGCCACCCCCAACCAAGTGAGGGAATCTCCCATGAGGTTAACGGTTTGAGCCGAATAGAGCCGCGCAAAAGTTGGATTTTTCAGACATTGAAAGAGTCGAGGAACTGAGAACATGGTTTTGCAAGCATTACCTTGGCTGAGGAAAATGCAGCTTCCCAGCCAAGGATGATGGGGAGTGCATTGCGTGCTATCGTCGAGATCCTGCCATCGGTTTGAGTTCTACACTCGGGATTGCATTCCTCTCTGTCGCGATCGCCCGAGCTTCGGGCATCAACCACCGACCAAAGCGAGCGTAGAGGGCGGGAATGACCAACAAAGTCAAGGCCGTTGAGGTAAAGAGTCCTCCCAGCACGACAATGGCTAAAGGCTGGAGAATCTCGTTACCGGCACCGCTTGCGATAGCTAAGGGCAACATTCCCAGAGCAGAAGTGAGGGCGGTCATTAAAATCGCATTCACTCGATCTAAAGACCCCCGAGCGATCGCTTCTTTCAAGGGAATCCCTCGAGCAAACTTTTTATTGTAGTTATCTACCAACAATAAACCATTGCGAATGGCGACTCCAAACAAGGTAATAAAACCAATTAAAGAAGCAACTGAAATAACTCCCCCACTGACGATAATCGAAAGAAGTCCTCCCACCAATGCCAACGGTAAGTTAACCATAATGGCGATGGTCGCGGGGAAAGATTTAACCGAGAAGAACATCAAAATCGCGATCGCAACGGCTGCTAAAAGACTATACAGCAACAGATTATGAGTTGCTTTTTGCTCGGCTTCAAACTGTCCGCCATATTGGATAAAATACCCCTCGGGCAATTGCACGCGATCGCGGATCTGTCGTTGAATATCCCCGACGACGCTCCCCAAATCTCGTTCCGCGACGTTGGCAGAGACGACAATTAAGCGAGAAACATCTTCTCGATTGATGATATTCGCTCCCGTGCCGTAATCGATATCGGCGACGGTATCGAGAGCGATTGCCTCACCGGTAGGCGTACGGAGAGGAAGGGCGCGAATGGCATCGAGATTATTGCGAGCGGATTCGGGCAAACCGACGGTCACATCGATTAACTGTTGATTTTCCGGCACTCGGGAGACGATTCGACCGTTTAGTGCCGTTTCTACCACCTCGGAAATGGTCGCCATCCGCAATCCATATCGTGCTGCGGCGGCGCGATCGTAGTGAATGTGAATCTGACGGATGGGAACTTGGGGTTCGAGTTGCAAATCTACCACCCCGGCGATCGGCGCGATCGCGTCTCGCACTTCTTCCCCGACCTGCCGCAATTCTGCGAGATCGGAACCGAAAATTTTCACGGCGATCGCGCTTCTCACTCCAGAGAGAACCTCATCCATGCGATGGGAAATAAATCCACCCACATTCGGTGCCACCCCGGGTAATTGCAAGAATTTTTCTCGCAGTTGTTTAATACTGGTTTCCCGGTCTTTCATGGCCAGTTCGCTGAGTTCCACATCCACGTGAGCAATATTGACCCCCGCACCATCGGCATCTCCGGGGGCGCGTCCCGCTCGCACCTGTACCCATTCGTAAAGGGGATTGTCTTGCAGGGATTGAGAGAGCGCTTTACCCGCACCGTTGGTAATATTGAGAGATACGCCGGGGAACAGAACCATTGAGTTCACGAGAGATTTTTCCTGAAACTCCGGCAAGAAGACCCGTCCGAGGGAAGGTACGATCGCCACTGCTGCAACCAGAGCAGCTAGTGCTACGCTTAAAACGATTTGGGGCGATCGCAAGGATAAATCGAGCAGGGGACGATACAGCCGTTCCGCCCAACGAGAAACAAAAGTCCCTTCTCGGGGGAGTTCTTGTCCGGCTAGCAGGATGGCGCAGAGAGCGGGGGAAAGGGTCATGGCGACTAAGGTAGAGGCAACGATGGAGAGTAAATAAGCCCAGCCCATCGGTGCGAAAATACGTCCCTCTACCCCCGTTAAACTGAAGATAGGAGCAAAGACAACAATAATAATCGCCGTGGAAAAAATCACCGCCAAGCGCACCTCTACAGAAGTTTCGTAGACGACTTGAAACGGATGTTTGGGATTATCTTCGACTCGGTTGCGACGCAGACCGCGATAGCAGTTTTCCATATCCACGATCGCATCGTCCACCACGGAACCAATGGCCACCACCAACCCCCCGAGGGTCATGGTATTAATGCCCAACCCAAAGGCTTTCATCAACAACAAGCCGATCAAAAGAGAAAGGGGAATTGCACTTAAAGTAATCGCCGCCGTCCGCCAATTCATTAAAAAGAGGAGCACGATCGCCGAAACGACGATCGTTCCTTGCACGAGGGATCCGCTCACATTGCTAATGGCAGCATCGATAAAATTAGACTGGCGAAAGGTTCTGACGATTTCTACGTCGGCGGGAAAGGTGGGCTGTAACGCGGCGATCGCGGTCTCCACGGCTTTCGTAACGGTAGGCGTATCTACTTCCGGCTGTTTGTTCACCATCATCACGACGGCGGGTTGTCCGTTAAAACTGGCATCTCCTCGCTTGAGTGCCACTCCCGTTTTTACTTCCGCCACATCTTGCAGTAAAATCGGCTTTCCTTCTCGGACTTTTACCACCGAGCGCTGCAAGTCTTCGATGGATTGGATCTGTCCCATGCCGCGAATGAGGAGTTCTTGGCCGCCGCCAATAAGGAATCCTCCTGGAGCGTTATCGCTTGCTCCTTGCGCTGCGTGGGCAACTTCTGTGAGAGATATTCCGAGCGATCGCAATTTTTCGGGATCGACCAACACTTGTTCTTGGCGTTCGTCTCCCCCATAAATCGTCACTTGAGAGACTCCCGACACGGACAGAATCCGATTACTGAGGGTTACTTCTACCAAGCGGCGCAAATCCATCAGGGAGGTTTCTCCCCCATCCCCCACCGTAAAGGCATATTGAAGAATCGTCCCCAACGGCGACACGAGAGGTGAAATTTCTGGCTGCTGGGCGCTTTCGGGAAGCCCGTCAGTCACTTGTTGGAGGCGCTCCGTTACCGCTTGTCTGGCTTGGTAAATATCCGCCTCGCGATCGAAGACCACCTGCACCATAGATAGCCCTACTTTAGAAGACGATCGCACTGTCGTCACTCCGGGCAACCCATTCACCGCACTTTCGATCGGGACGGTAATTTGAGTTTCCACTTCCTCCGGTGCCAGTCCTGTTGCTTCGGTTTGAATATCCACTTGAGGCGGTGCAAAGGAGGGAAATACATCAAGGGGCATTTGCGTAACGCTGAAGATTCCCCAAATGGCGATCGCAATGGCACTCGCGACGATAAACCAACGTTGAGCAATAGAGTTTTTGAGAATCTGATTCAAAATTGAGCTTAACATTTTTTCTCAAATCCTCCTTTAATCATCGGAGAATAAGTTTTTCTTTTTGCCTCCACCGAGGAACGCAAACAGGCCGATAACCAATGCAACTCCTCCTCCAATCGCACCCACTATCATCGTTAGAGCGCCATTCGATCGCTCTATTTTGACCATATTCCCCGCGTTATCGTGGCTGTGAGGCACGCCTTCTGCATCCGCTCGAGGGTGAGCCCCATCGGAAGTAACTGCGGGACTAGGTTCGGAAGAGGCGATCTCTGGACTGGGTTCATCCCCTGCAGTTTTGGTTTTGCGAGACTCGGCATAGAGGGATAAACTCCCTTGCGCGACCAATTTTTCTCCAATAGATAACCCTTGAGTGACTTCAATGAGTTCCCCTTGAGTCGCTCCCGTGGTGACATCGACTGGCTCGTAAAAATTCTCGTACTGCACGAAAACCAGTTGCCGGCCATTATCATCCACCAATGCCGTTACGGGAATGAGTACATTAGAAGTTCCGGGGACGGTGGTTTGAATGGGTTTGACTTGAATACCTAAAAGGGAATCCGTCTCGGTCTTCACTTCCACGCGATTTACGCCTCCCGTGGCTTGGAATTCGTCCCCATGACCGGCATGTCCGAAAGCAGGGGATGCGATCGTCAAACTGACAGCAAGTACAGAACTCAATAATGACAAGGGTTTCATTGTCTCTCCTTCATCTGTGCTAAAGAATCCTCCACAGTTTGCCATAGGGGCGATGAAATCCAGATGAAATGATGAAGGGCTTGTTAAAATCGATGCCGTGGTTACTATTTCGGGTGCAATGCGAATTCTGTTGGTGGAAGACGAAGAAGATTTGGGACAGGCGATCGCTCGCGTGCTCGAGGAAGAGAAATATATCGTAGATTGGGTGACGGACGGCGATCGCGCTGGGGATTATTTGGAGGATAAATGGACGGATTACACTGTTGCAATTTTTGATTGGTTGCTACCGGGTACGTCCGGTTTGGAACTCTGCCAACGACTGCGATCGCGTCACAATCCTTTACCCGTCCTGATGCTCACTGCTTTGGGTCAGCCGGAAAACCGCGTGACGGGATTGGATGCCGGAGCTGATGATTACTTGGTCAAGCCTTTTGTGATGGAAGAATTACTGGCACGTTTGCGGGCATTGCAACGGCGATCGCCTCAATTTCAACCCCTCAACCTAACGGTAGCGGGTTTTACCCTCGATACGGCGAATAATATTTTGCAAGTCGAGACGGGATCGAGGGAGGTACAAAATATTACTTTGACGAATAAAGAATTTCAACTTTTGATGTACCTCATGCAGAACTGCGATCGTATCATTCCGGGAAGCAAACTACGCTATCAGCTTTGGAATGTAGATGAGGAGCCCGTCAGTAATGTCGTTGCGGCACAAATGCGCCTGCTGCGTCGCAAATTAGCGCGTCATGGCTGTCCCTGTCCCATTGAAACGGTACCGGGTGCGGGTTATCGCTTTAACTCTCATCTCAAATTCACACGAACATCGTAATTAATCAAGTTGTGCATCAATTGGAAAAATATTTTTTGGATCTAGAAAACAATTCATTTCATTAGATACCTGTTTGAGAATGATACCGGAGCGATAATGAGAATCTAATACGCCACTTCCAGTCACGACACCTACACCTTCGTCTAGGTGAGTCACGACACGACCGGGTTCTCCACAATAAGAGCAGTCTGAATACGCCAGAGATTTTATCCAAAACTTCTTATTTTTCCACAGAAAAAAACAGTTGGGAGTGGGATCTCTATGAGCCCTAAACATATTGTAGATCTCTTGAGGAGATTTTTCCCATTGAATTCGGCGATCTCTCTTCGTGATACGATGATAACGCTTGTATTCTTTCAATTCTTTTAACTTGGGTGTAAATCCGGGATTGGAGAATTCTGTCAAGGCTTCTATAATGATTTTTGGATAAACACGAAGTTGCTTTCGTGCAACATCAAATGAAGTATCATCATTAT
This sequence comes from Cyanobacteria bacterium SBLK, assembly GCA_017746715.1. Taxonomy (GTDB): domain Bacteria; phylum Cyanobacteriota; class Cyanobacteriia; order Cyanobacteriales; family Spirulinaceae; genus CCY15215. Next base: position 105,256 of record JAGHZQ010000016.1, on the reverse strand, counting down.
TAATAAGAACCGACTCTTGTAAAACAATGGGTCCGGCATCCATAATGTCTGACATGATATGGACTGTAACCCCAGTCTGTTTTTCGTTATTTCTAATTACCCAATACTCTGCTGATAGTCCCGCATAATTGGGCAGCAAGGAATCATGTACATTTAAAGCGGCTATTTTAGGTATCCTGAGAATTTTGCTGGGTATTCGATAGCGCCAATTGGTGGAAACAATAAAATCTGGCTCCATTTTAACAATAGTTTCCACTATTTCCTTCTCTACAAGTTGTGAAGAAAAATAATGTTCGATCTCATGCTTTTGAGCCAGATCGAGAACGGGATTAATCGCCCCTCTCTTCGATGGATGGGTGAGAATCAAAATGACTTGGTAATCGGATTGAATTAATCCTGATAGTGTAGATACACCATATTCACCGTAGCCTAGAAAAATGATTTTATTCATGCTTGCAGCACCATTTTTATTGTTGTATTCATGTTCTTCTAAGATTCGTCTCTGGCTTCTTATAAAAGGGATTTACCCAATTCAACTCTCTGGATTCCAGAGTGCATCCACCGTTTCATGGTTCATTTTATTCCTCAAATCCAGTTTTGTTGCATAGGCAAAATTCAAAATTATTCTTTCCTCGTCTTCTTGGAGTAATGGGTAAACGCGGTGCAATGTAGTTTTTGTTTGCATCAGATAAACCGATCCAGAGGGGAAATAATACGAGCGAATGTTGTCTATTAAGAACCACGAAATAATGTCTGGAGATTTTCTATTCCAATTCGTATGAGGTACGCATTGAAGAATACCTCCTGCTGAAGGGATCGGTGCTTTGAGCACAAAGACAAGTGCTAGAGAATAGTCATCCCAGTGCCATCCGTGCGTATCTCCTTCTTTATGTAGTTTTGTTGCCACAATTTTTTCTGGTTCGTAGGGACATGGATAGACTTTTTCTCCAACAACGTCACATAGCAAACTGGTTAATCTCGTATCGTTATAAAGATTAGTAATCCGTTTATTCTGGTGTAAAAATCGTGATTCAATATTTGTCATTCGTCTTGGAGTGCAATCTGTGGCCTGCATTGTAAAATCGCGCCTTACTCCGTTAAGCAGGAACATTTTCGTCAAATCATTAAGCAATTCTTTTTTGATTTCATTTGAGAAAAAGTCTGACAATTCTACTAGAGAGTGTGTGAAAAATTCTTGACGTTTTTGATGTTGTTTCTCTAGATTGAGTGTAATGGTGAACGGCATCTATTTCTGTCTGCTATCGATACCTTGAAAATACCACAGCTGTGTCCATAAGGTCAAGTAGTAAGAGACGAAATAAAGAAATATTTAATGATATAAAATATTTGAGGAAAAAGGCCCCTATCCTGATAAAATGGAGGCTATTTATTTTGAAATTATCATCAGAATGATATCAAATTTTCCGAAAATTATAAAAGAAAGATCGAAGACAAATAAGTATGAGAAGTGCCCATTCATTTTTGAATAAGCGCACCTGAAACTAGATAAGTTAATTACTAAAAATTCCCAAAAAAATTGGAGAAAAAGCCGTAGATAAACCCTTGTATTTACAGTCCTTATTCCTGGTGTATAGAAGATTGGCTAGATAAAGCCAAATATATCCCCAATAAAACTAATAGAAACGCAATTAATTCCAATAAACTTAAATTTTCTGAAAAAATTATCCACGCTTCAACAGCTGTCATAACTGGATCGATAAGTAAAAATAGAGAAACAAATCCCGCAGATAATTTATTGAGACTATAACCGATTAGTCCTTGACCTAAAAATTGACAGATAAAAGCTAGGCTAATAACAGCTAACCAACCTTCCCATGAATAGGGAAAAAGTTGTTCTCCAGTAACTATCAGTACAGGTAAAATCAAAATAGTTCCAGTTAAGCAACTCCACATTAATAGCGTGGTAGCATTTAATTTAGTTCGTAATTGTTCTACGATCAGTAAGTACACTGCATAGAAAACGGCGGAGAATAAAGCAGCTATCTCACCTGATATTTTACCACTCGCTATTTGTAGTATATCTTGGATGCTAACAATCATAATTCCTACAATAGCGATCGCCATCCCAATCAAAAATTTTTCCTCAAAACGCTTATTGAACAAAAGCCATGCAGTCAAGGTTGTAAATATGGGAGTTAAATTATGAAATATAGTAGAAATAGCAATAGAAATTTGAGTGATAGACCAAACCCAAAGTAATTGAGATATTAGAGCAGAAAAACCTAATGCCAACAATAGTAAAATCACATTTTTGGTGTAAGGGTTATCTTTTCTAGACTCTTGATTCCATCGTAAACTAGATAGTTTTAGATAAACAAAATTGAAACTATTCCAGAATAAGAAAATTATAGTCCCAATCCAAAAGCGATTAAAAGTTGTTGCATTAGCACTGAGTTCAACTTCACTCCATTTAATAAATATTGCTGCAAAAGATATAGCAATTACAGCTATAAATAATACTGCGATCGCTATTATTTTTGTCTGTAAATTTTTGGAGGGGGATAATATCAGTTTATTGGTCATAACAATTTGAGAAATAGTGAGGAGTGGGTAAATTTAACTCTATGTTATATATGCGTCAAGACTATACTTTGATTGTCTACATAAGGTTGTGTAGAAGGCGTAAAATTTAATTATCTCATAATGTCCAATACTAAAGACCGTGAGGAGTAACTAAAAACTAATATGAATCAAGATCGCTCTCTCTTTCAGCGCAGTCGTTTGCAGTTAGCTCTGTGGTATGCCGGAGTTATGGGGATTATTTTGGGAATTTCCGGTTTTGGCATCGATCGCGCTACCATTCAATCGAACCAAACGGCGATGGAACGAGAAATCGAGTCGATCGCCGGAACCCTACATGATAGTGTCGAACCTCTCTTACCCGTAGGACAAACACCCACCGCACTCTTGCAGCAAATTTTCCCCGATCTGTGTTTGCCAGAACAACCATGTAACAAAACGCCCACGCTTATCGAACGCCATACCCTCGGCATTAGCGATCGCAGTACCTATTACATTCGCCTCTTCGATCGCCAAGGTCAACTCTTGGCGTTTTCTCCCAATCAACCCCCCTCTTTGTCCGAAACCTTCAATCCTGCGCCATGGCAAACATTCCAGACCGAAAAGGGCACGCGCTATCGTCAATTCACCACAATTCTACATAGTGCCGATACCCATTCGCGGGATGATTCTTGGGGATACTTGCAAATCGGACGCAACTTAAGCGCTTTTGATGCAGAAATTGTTCGCATTCGCTGGATTTTGGCAATCGGCTATCCCTTAACCCTTCTTTTGGTTTTGTTTTCCAGTTGGTGGCTTTCAAAATTCGCCATGCAGCCCATCGATCGCGCCTATCGACAACAGCAACAGTTTACCGCTAATGTCGCTCACGAACTGCGATCGCCCCTTGCCAGTCTCCTCGCAACCGTAGAAGCCATTTTGCGAATGCCTCGAGAAAACCCGCAACAGGTCCGAACCATGCTGCAAACCGTAGAACGACAGGGACGGCGCTTGAGTCATACGATTGCCGATTTGCTATTTTTGACCCACCTCGAACAAAATCCCTTACCCGAACCCTTCCAACCTTGTTGTTTAAACGATCTCGTTAGCGATCTAACCGAGGAATTTTTAGAATTGGCCGATCGCGCTGAAATTACCCTAACCTGCCAAATCCCCGATCGCGAAATTTATGTATCGGGCAATGAGTCTCAATTGTATCGTTTGGTCTCGAATCTCATGGATAATGCCCTGCAATATACGCCTCGGGGCGGTAAAGTCGAGGTGAGTTTAACGGTACGCGATCGCCATGCCTGCATTACCGTGAAGGATACGGGAATCGGCATTGTCTCAGAAGAACAAGAGCGAATTTTCGATCGCTTCTACCGCGTTGACAGCGATCGCTCGCGCAAAACTGGGGGAACGGGTTTGGGTTTGGCCATCGTCCGGGCGATCGCCGAGGGCCATAGCGCTCATCTTGCTCTCCAAAGCAAACCGAGCCAAGGAAGTTCTTTTACCATCGATTTTCCCTGCATCATCCACTCCCCGAGCTAAAGTCATAAGATGAGTGCTGGCAAAAAGAATTAATCCTCTTTTTCCACCCCTCCCATACGAGCGGGAGGCCAAAAACGTACCGCCGCACGACCGATAATTTTTTCGTGAGGGACAATTCCCCAGCACCGACTATCGTAACTATTATTACGATTGTCACCCAAAACCAAATAAGAGCCTTCGGGAATGGTAACGGGAGAGGCAAGATAGGGCTTATCGGATTGGAAGCGGCAAATATTAACCTCTGTTGAGTCCGGTCGGGCAATATAATCCTCTTCTAACGGTTTCCCATCAATGTAAACTTTCCTGTCCTTTAATTCCACGGTTTCCCCCGGCAACCCCACTACCCGCTTGATAAAAGCATCGTGAAAGTTTTGGCGCTCTAAGGCATCCGTCGGGTTAAAAACGATGATATCCCCTCGTACGGGCTTGCGAAATCGATAGCTCATTTTTTCGATCATCAAGCGATCGTTGACCTCGAGGGTGGGCAACATTGACTCTGAAGGAATGTAACGGGCTTCAGCAACAAACTGACGGATGCCGATCGCCAGCACCGCACTCAGGGCGATCGTTTTAAGTGCTTCGACTGAAGTACTTTGTAACCGAGACATAAGCTAATCTATAACGACTGAATTACAACAAAAGATTAAGTGTTTGGAGACTGGAAAAATTTTAGGGGTTAATTTCTCTATCATAGCTCGTAGGTTGTTTAATTTTAACCTCCCATGTTTTCCGATACCGATCGCTTAATTCGTCAAGCCAATATTCTCCTACCCGACGGGCAATTTTTTCTTGGAGACGTGCAAATTCACCAAGGCAAAATTACCCGCATTGCCGAGGCAATCTCCCCCGATCCCGAAGATGATGTCCTCGACGCACAAGGATTGACAATGTTTCCGGGAGTTATCGATCCCCAAGTCCACTTTCGCGAACCGGGTTTGGAACACAAGGAAGATTTATTTACGGCAACTTGCGCTTGCGTGCGGGGAGGAGTGACCTCTTTTCTTGAAATGCCCAATACGCGCCCCTTAACGACAACGCAGGAAAAACTCGACGATAAGTTAAAACGAGCATCAGAAAAGTGTTTGGCCAATTATGGCTTTTTTATGGGGGCGACGGCGGAAAATTTACCGGATTTGCGAGAGGCAAATCCGGCTTGCGGCATTAAAATTTTTATGGGATCGGCACACGGCGCATTATTGGTCAGTACAGAAGCGGAAATCGAACCTATTTTTGCAGAGGGAAGGCGCTTAATTGCCGTCCATGCCGAAGATCAACAACGGATTCGCGATCGCCGCAAGGAATTTCAAGGCATTACCGAACCGGCGATTCACTCCACCATACAAGACCGCCAAGCTGCCCTCAACGCCACTCAACTCGCCCTCAAACTCTCGAAAAAATATCAGCGTCGCCTCCATATTCTCCACCTTTCCACGGGAGATGAAGCGGAATTATTGCGTCAAGAAAAACCTGCTTGGGTGACAACGGAAGTCACGCCCCAACATTTACTCTTAAATGAAAGCACTTACGAAAAGATCGGCACTTTGGCGCAAATGAATCCCCCCTTGCGATCTCTCAAAGATAATGAGATTCTCTGGCAGGCATTAAAGGATGGCGTTATCGATTTTATCGCCACGGATCACGCTCCCCATACTTTAGAAGAAAAAGCCAAGGGCTATCCCAATTCTCCTTCGGGAATGCCGGGGGTAGAAACGTCTTTGGCATTGATGCTCACCCAAGCAAAAGAAGGAAAATGCAGCTACGCACAAGTCGCAAATTGGATGTCTGCAAAACCTGCGGAGGCCTATCAAATTCCCAACAAAGGGCAAATTAAAGAAGGGTACGATGCCGATTTAGTTTTAGTCGATTTAGAAAATTATCATCCCGTATTGCGTGAGGATGTTGTTTCTAAATGCGGTTGGAGTCCTTTTGAAGGCTGGAGTTTAACGGGATGGGCACAATATACCATCGTTGGCGGTCAAGTTGCGTTTGAACGAGGAAAAATAAATACAGAAGTTCGCGGAAAGGCGTTAGAATTTGGCGATTAGTTATGGGGGGGTTGGTTATTGGTTGTTTGCTCTCTTCTCCGTCTCCTCTTTTGGGAGGAGTTGGGTTTGGGTTAAGGGGAACAATGGTGCTTCATCTTGTCGCGATCGCCTATCCTACTCCATTAGATTGGGTGGGTTGGCTAATTCAATGTTGGTATGGAAGAAGATGTCACAATTGGGAGCGCGATCGTTATTTCTCAATTTACTTCTCAATTTGCAAAGTTGTATGTATTAACAGCAATTATCGAAGAATAGAATATTGATAATTGCTTATTGAAAGAGCGGAGAGGGAGGGATTCGAACCCTCGATGAAGTTTAACCCTCATAACTCCTTAGCAGGGAGCCGCTTTCAACCACTCAGCCACCTCTCCAAGGCCATATTCGATTATTATAGCAAAATTTTTCCACATTAACAAGTATTGCAACTTGCATAGATTTTCCTCGTCCTTCCAGAAGAAAGAAGAGAAGGCACCCACAGGAGGTTAAAATTTATGTCTCAAGGACCCTGTAGCATTTCTCATGGTATTGAATGTCCTAAATGCCGTCGGCATACGGTGATCTCGATCGATCGAGACCTCTGGAAATGTCTCAATTGCGACTTTTCCAAGGATTTCTCGAAAAACAAAGAAGACAAAGACCAAAACGAAGAAGACAATACAGGAGTATTTATTACCATTGGTGGGGTCATTATTACCGTACTCTGTTTGTTGAGTCTTTGAGAATTCCCTAGCATTCACTATTGAGGGTGCATTCCCATCGCATCGGTTCTCAACATATCGTTACAAATTCTCCCTAAAATTATCTCTGACAGTAAAATATAACAGGTCTCGGTCTTTACCCAAATCATGTTTTCTATTTTTATCCCAACTTATAACGAAGAACTCGATATTGCTGCTTGTATTGAGTCGGCATTATTATCGGATGACATTATTATCGTAGATTCTTATAGCAGCGATCGCACCCGAGAAATTGCCCGAAATTATCCCGTGCAAATTGTTGGTCACGAATTTGCCAGTCATGGGAAACAACGAACGTGGATGTTACAAAATGTTGCAACCCGGTATGACTGGGTGTATATTCTCGAAGCGGACGAACGCATGACTCCCGAGTTATTTGCAGAATGCCTGCAAGCGATTCAAAATCCCGAAAATGTAGGTTACTACGCCGCCGAACGGGTTATTTTTATGGGACATTGGATTCGCCATTGCACCCAATATCCCCGCTATCAATTGCGTTTATTGAAGAAGGATAAAGTTTGGTTTTCAGATTACGGTCATGCAGAACGGGAAGTTTGTTCGGGGAACACGAGTTTTCTCCAGTCAACCTATCCTCATTTTACATGTGGGAAAGGTTTTAGTCGCTGGCTGGAAAAACACGATCGCTATTCTACCGATGAAGCAAAAGAAACAATTTATCAATTGCAAAATAAACGCGTGAACTGGAAAGATTTATTTCTAGGTAGTACGGAAATTCAACGACGGCGGGCATTAAAAGATTTATCATTGCGATTGCCATTCCGTCCTGTAATTCGCTTCTTTTACATGTATTTCGTGTTAGGAGGAATTCTAGATGGAAGAGCAGGTTTCACTTGGTGTCTTTTACAGGCTTTCTACGAATATTTTATCGTTCTTAAAGTAGAAGAATGGCAACAAAAAATAGATCGAGAGCAATTCTTAAAAGCTAACTCATCGTCACAGACTAATTCCGAGACCCAGCTAAATGCGCTTTCCCCTTCCCGTTCAAAAAACGATAACAATTTAGCCGCCTAATCGATTACCGATTACCGATTATGGATGAGAAATGATTTCCTTCTCTTGCGAAGCCGCAGCCAACCATTCTTGCATTGCGGGCAGTTGCCAAATTGTTGCGGCATAGTTTTTTTCAACATCCGTTAAAAGAACGTCATAGGTAACAAATCGAGAAACAACAGGGGCAAACATTGCATCGGCAAGGGAAAAATCCCCAAACAGAAAAAGGCCATCTTGGCCGAATTTATGGCGACAATTACGCCAAATTTCTTTAATTCGCATAATATCAGCACGCACGTTAGGGTTCATCCCTTCCCCCGGAAAGCGGTTGCGGCAGTCCATGGGCATATTTTGCCGCAGATCGTGGAATCCCGCGTGCATTTCCAAACTGACCGCCCTAGCGATTGCCCTTGCTTCGCGATCGCGAGGGAGTAATTGCGGAGCGAAATTTTCGACAATATATTCGCAAATCGCCCAAGATTCCCAAATCGTAATATTATCGTGTAATAACACGGGAACGCGTCTCGATGGAGAGTAGCGCCGAATTTCCCGATGGGTGTCGGGAGTATCGAGAGGAATGCGAATCTCTGCAAACTCCAAGCCTGCATATTTCATGGCCAGCCAAGGACGCAAAGACCAAGAAGAATAGTTTTTATTGCCAATAACGAGAGCGAATTGAGTCACGATCGCCACCGAACGCCATACTGTAATCTAGATTGCAATTTTAACATTTTTGGCGATGGCAACGGAATGCAGAAAACCTTCAATTTTGCTGAAAATCGATCGCTTTGGGTAATTCCACCAAAAGCGTCAGCTCATCCCGTCCGATGACATTAACCCAGACTCCTGGGGACACCGTGATTTCCGTGAGACTTCGGGCAAACCACCAAGACCCGCGAAACTGCACGCAGCCGCGGCAATTGGGCTGAATGGCTTCGGTGACGATGGCATATCCTTTCCAGAGATCGAATTTTTTATCTTTTTTATCGAGGCATCGATTGGTTTTTCTAAAGAGACCAAACATGATTGAACTTCTCCGTAGGGATAATTTGGGCAAATGATGCGATCGCTATCTTGTTAATCAGTCTTTCTCGCTCAAAGTTTTGTTTCCGGAATATGCCGCTCAAAAATCTGTCTGAAATGTCCTTGAATTCATGGCTGTTTAATAGAAAGTTAAGAGTTGCTCTATGTCTACAATGTCAGAATTATCGTTTGATTAACAAGATCGATATGGGAACATCCAAAAATGAAACCCAATCGATCTTGTCATTGGGCAAAAAAATTGGTAAAAAAATTGTGATGCAAAAAGAGGGGAAAAGCTAACTGCGAACTTTGGGACAGGGTTGAAGGGATTGCGTTCCCAAAGAACACCGATTTGCCAAACAGGGCTGATTATATGCGGGATCCTCTTCAAAGGGAAGGGGCCTTTGACCGAAAATCATTTCGCAACTGAGATCCTCAAAATTAGGAATCATGGTCAGAGGAATGCCAAATTTTTGTGTAAAGAAATCTTGCGTGGGAAGTTTGCACATATTCACGCACATTCCCGTGCAACCGCTATTTTCTAAATATCTGCATTTCTCGATATGAATGCCGCTTTTTTGCTTTCTTAAGGTTTCGTCTTCTGCGGGAACTTCAACCTCGACAATTTCGCAAGGACCCACCAGCCATTGAAAGAAGGTTGCCCCAAACCACGCATTCAATTCGCAAACCAATTGAGTCGGAGAAAAAACCGCCCGCACGATCGCAAGGAGTTGGGAGGGAACTAAAGATTGTAAGATCGCAGCAACGAGTTCTTGCTGTTCTCGAGGCGTACGACCCCGAACGATTTGTTTGGACAAGTCTACGAAGCCATCATAGCCTTTTAATTGCGTTCCCTTACCCAAGGCAGCCGCCATTTTCCAAGCCAACAGAGCGATAAACAAGCGATCGAAGAGATTGTCGTTGTAAATTTCCTTTTCGGCGGCATTCATTCTTTAACTCGGTCTCGTGTTTTTTTAGCATACAACGAAGTGAGTCCCTAAGTAGGAATGAGTTCTCCCGGACGCAACTTCGCCCATTTCCCCGTTTCTTCTAAGAAACTTTCGCATCCCACGACATCCCATTCCATCTCCACATATTCTTGTTGGGGGCGAATATTGACATTAATACTGGGTTCTCGGGGTTCAAAATCTGGAGTTTCTGTCAAATGCGGCTGCTGATGTTGGGTTTCTACCGCATGATAGGTCATGCAGCGATCGACATAGTGACAGTTTACGCAAATACACATAAGCATTTTCCCTCAATTTGACACTGAGTGTAATGAAAAGAGTTTTGGATAACTGATTAAATTTTAGCATTGAGCTCGGAAAGCAATTCCCTTGTGATAGCAGTTACACCATTTTTGTGGAAATGAGGGGATAATAGAGTGTAGTCACCCGCATCCTCTTTTTTGACTTCCAGTTTTACTTCCAATCAGTGCGTCTCCCATCCAACCGAGAAAATACTCTCGCTGTTTGCTCCCAAAACCAAACAGTTCTCAATCGACCAAACGTCATGCGACTAAACGTCATGAATTCTAGAGTCTCTTTGTGGTTCTTTGCACTGCCGATCGCGATCGCCCTGTCCTCCCAACCCCTGCACGCTCGGGCCTTGCCTTCGATTGTCTCCGGGGATTCCAGTACGAGCGTCCCGGTTCCCGATAATGGAATTTATAACATTACCGGGGGATATCAATCGACAGATAATCTTAATCTTTTCCACACGTTTCAAGAATTTGGACTGAATGCAGGAGAAATTGCTAACTTTATTACCGACCCCGCGATCGCGAATATTTTGGGGCGAGTTATTGGTGGCAACCCTTCCATTATCGACGGACTCATTCAAGTTTCTGGCGGAAATGCCAATCTTTTCTTAATGAACCCAGCGGGAATTGTCTTCGGAATGGGGGCTTCTCTTAACGTACCGGGGGATTTTACCGCCACAACAGCCACAGGCATCGGTTTTGGCGAAGATCGCTGGTTTAATGCTTTTGGGACAATCGCCGAAAATGAATATGGGAATTTAACGGGAAATCCCTCAGAATTTGCCTTCGACCTGGCCAATCCCCGCGCGATTATCAACCTCGCCGAGTTGACCGTCAATAATGGCAATTTAAGCCTTCTTGCCGGCACCGTTGCCAGTACGGGCAATCTCTCGGCCTCTAACGGCAATCTTATCGTGGCAGCCGTACCGGGGAGCAGTTTGGTTCGCATTTCGCAACCCGGACAGCTTTTGAGTTTGGAAATTGACCTCCCGAGGGATGCGACAGGAATCGAATGGCTGCAATTACCGGAATTGCTGACCGGATCCGAGAGTTTGGAAAACTTATTGGTTGCAGTGGATTCAGACCCGAGTTTTCCCGGTTTTGGAGATGTTTGGGGACAAGCGGGAACGGCACAAGATATCTTTGTCTATAGCGATCGCAATTTAACCCTCCATGGAGATTGGCAAACAACTGGATTAGAAGGCGGAATTGCCCTGCGAGCCGGTCAAAATCTTGATACATTCTCCCTCAATACATCTTCTTCTAGCGGAAATGGGGGCGGAATTTCCTTGAGTGCGGGGGAAGGTCTTCGGGTGAATGGCCCCCTTGATACGAGTAGCACCGAAGGCGATGCGGGAGCGATTTCCATTTCTGCGAGGGGAGAGATTGAAACGGGAGAATTGGCAGCTTATTCTTGGGGAAATGGCAACGGTGGAGAAATTGTCCTGACCAGTCAATGGGGTAATATTCGCACCCAAACGATCGCTACGAGTTCTGAAGGTGGTTCTGGCGGCAATATCTCCCTTTCCACCGAAGGGTCTCTGTTTGTCGGCGAGATTAACACCTCTACTGTTGAGGGACGAGGGGGAAGCGTTTTCTTGAATGTTGGAGAGCAAATTGCAGCGAATGGCGCGATCGATACAAGCAGCACGGAAAACAATGCGGGAGCGATCGTCATCTACGCGGGGGGAGAGATTGAAATGGGAGATTTAATCGCGCGAGGAAATGGCCATGGTGGCGAGATCGTTCTTGCCACTCAAGCGGGAAATGTAATGACTCAAAACATCGATACGAGTTCGGAAGGCGGTTCTGGCGGCAATATCTCCCTTTCCACCGAGGGGTCTCTGTTTGTCGGCGAGATTACCGCCTCTGCTGGTGAAGGACGAGGGGGAAGCATTGTCCTGAATGCTGGAGAACAAATTACAGCGAACGGCGCGATCGATACAAGCAGCACGGAAAGCGATGCGGGAGCGATTTCCATTTCTGCGAGGGGAGAGATTGAAACAGGAGATTTAATCGCGCGAGGAAATGGCCATGGCGGCGAGATAGCCCTTGCCACCCAAGGGGGAAATATAACGACTCAAAACGTCGATGCGAGTGGGGAGGCGGGTTCTAGCGGTAGTGTTTCCCTCTCGGCGGAAGGCGCTCTATTCGTTGGCAATATTACTGCTGCCTCAGAGGAGCAAAATGGTGGCGGTATCTGGCTTTTCAGTCAATCCGGCAGTATCGATGCCGGCTTCTTGGACTCGTCTTCACAACAAGGAGATGGCGGCAATGTCGATTTGGTGGCATCTGGAGATATTGCCATTACAGCTCTCAACGCCGAGGGACTCAATGTCGGCGGTCGGGTTCATATTTCCACCGATTCCTATTTTCGCGCGATGGAAGGATTTATTTCGCGGGATAATCTTTTTTCCAGTATTTCCACGGTGGGTGATTGGGCAGGGGGCGATATTTCTATCTATCACGGCGGTAATGGCGAGATTGCCTTTGAAGTAGGCAATGCTGGGATTAACGGCACCGCAGGCGCGATTACAACAGGAGATGCGACAATTTCACCGTACCAGTGGTTTGAGTCCGACGTTCGCGAAGGAAATATTACCATTGGCACTGACGATCCGTTTGACGATTTCTCGAATGACGACTCGACAATAACAGCCACTAGCACGACAAATCCGGCGATCGTGACGGAAGAAAATAAAGAAAATGTAGAATTTGAAGAGAATTTATCGGAAGAATTCGATCTCTTTGTCGAAAATGTCGAATCCCCTCGAGAAGAACTCGCCACGGAAATTGAAGAAAGCGTTGAAGAACATTTTACGGAAGAATTTGCGGCTCATTTGCGCGTGGGGAATGTTGAAAGAGTCACCCCCCAACAAGCCCAACACAGACTCCGAGATATCGAACGCCAGACGGGAATTAAACCCGCTCTCGTCTATGCCCTCTTTACGGCCGGCGAACCCGCCGAAAATTCCCTGAAAGCCGTGAGGAAAGAAGATGGCAAACTCCTCTGGCAATCCCCTCAAAATACGAATTCAAATCATCAGAACTTTTTACCAAAACGCGAGACCGAACGACCGGACGATCGCTTAGAATTAGTCGTCGTCACTGCAGAAGGGGGCATTACCCGAAAATCCTTGAACGTAACGAGAAAACAAGTCCTCGATACCGTACGCGAATATCGTCGCAGCGTGACCAATTTACGCCGTCCCAGTGCCTATATCCAGCCCGCCCGAGAGCTTTATCAATTTCTCATCGCTCCGATCGAAACCCGCTTGCAGGCGCAAGGCATTAATAATCTGTCCTTTATTATGGATGCGGGTTTGCGCTCCGTTCCCCTTGCCGCCCTCCACGACGGCAACCAATTCGCTATCGAAAAATACAGCTTGGGAATGATGCCGAGTTTGAGTTTAACAGATATGAATTATCGGGATCTGCGCGATCGCCAAATTCTGGCCATGGGGGCGGAAAAATTTGCCAGTCAGGATGCGCTACCCGCCGTCCCCGTAGAACTGACCATGATTACCGAAACGTTGTGGCAGGGCAAGGCTTATCTCAACGAAGAATTCACCCTCGATAATTTCCACGCCGCCAGAGAAAATGGCCATTACAATATCGTTCACCTCGCCACTCACGGCGAATTTAAAGCTGGAGCACCCGGTAATTCCTACATTCAATTTTGGGATCGCAAACTTGCTTTAGATCGCCTGCACGAGTTAAAACTCAACAATCCGCAAGTCGATCTCTTGGTCTTGAGCGCCTGTCGCACTGCTTTAGGAGATGCCCAAGCAGAATTGGGTTTTTCGGGGCTGGCAGTCATGGCAGGGGTAAAAAGCGCCCTTGGCAGTCTTTGGTATGTCAATGACGAAGGAACTTTAGCCTTTATGTCCCAATTTTACGAGCGCCTGCAAAGTCATTCCACCAAAGCCGAAGCCTTGCGTCAAGCACAACTCGCCATGTTACAAGGTAATATTCGCATTGAAGGGGGACAATTAATGACCCCTCTCGGCAACGTTGACCTACCCCCAGAATTAGAAGGGATGGGCGATCGCAATCTCGCCCACCCCTACTATTGGAGCGCATTTACCTTAATTGGCAATCCTTGGTAATTTTCTCCGATCGTCTTGTTTCATTGCCAGCAGACCGAGAAGCAGGCAAATTTGCCCGCTCTTTTTTTAATCTTTTACCGATCGATTGGCCTTTTGAACCGGTTTGGGCATCTCCGATCGCTTTCCTCTGGGGGCTTCATTTCTCGGCTTATTATAAGATTTTTTAAAGGGCTTACCCTTAGTAAATCGTTTTTTGCGCTTTTTAAAGACTTCCCCGAGATCGTGCGCTTCTTGGATCGTTAAATCCGATCCTTGACGCAGAATATGAATATCCCAAAAATGTCCCAAAACTCTGCCGCCTGCCAGCATGCCTTTGAGATGCAGTTTAAAGTATTTTTTCTTGTCCGATTCTTTGCGAGGGGTTTGCGAAATTTTAATAATGATACTTTCTTCTTCTTGGGAATAAAAAATGGCTTCTCCTCGGACTGAAAAATAACCATCTTCTAAAGGTGCGATACCGTTGTTTGTTTCTTTGATGTTGCTGCCATTCTCCTCATCTTCATCGGCTTCAAAAGTTTCCGGGTGCAATAATTCCGGTTCCCAAACCCCAGTAATTTGGACGTGCAGAACATCATCTTTCTGTCGCGTGCGAGGATAAACGACCCAAAGATGAGACTCCTCCAAATTCAAGTGATTTTTAATTAAACTGATAGTGCGTCCGAGCAAAACAGCATCGATTTCAGTACCGTCTTCACCCAAAAGAATACCTCGGGTCAATTGTTCGTCAACGGGTTTATACAAGCCGCGAACCAAACCGATCGCTCGATATTGTCTCGGTTCGCTAGGGGGAGGAATGGGTTGCTTGCGGGGAGTTCGGGTAGAAGCAAGCTCTGGTGCGATCGCGGAGGAGGTCATGGGTGTTTCCGCGGGAAGGGGTTGAGTGTTGTTGTTCATTTCAGTGCTATTATCGGCACGGGGCGGCAAATTAGACACGGTAGGTGACGGTGATGATTGGTGACGGGGTGGCGTTTCCCCTAATAAACGCGCTCCGGCAGACGGATTCGCGACAATAGATTTCCGAATTTCTTGGGAAAGAGGCATGATTCGATCCTTGCTCCGAATAAGCATTCTACCCTGATGGGCAAATGTTGTCACAGACTGATGAATCCCTCTCCTGTTCCCTTCGGATGAGTTCCCAGCCAATAAAATTCGCTAGGTTATCAGTCTGCTTATTGTACTCAATGCAGGCGCTTTCAGGGGATATCCGTATAGTTTTGTAGAAATCTTTCCCAAGAATTGGTGTAGGGATGTAGCATGCTACGTCCCTACGATCTGATTCTTATCTTTCCATTTCGGGGTTGAAAATTTCGCTCAATCCTTCTCCCACCAGAGACAGTCCCGTAACCATCACGGCCATGGCCAAACCGGGAAATAATGCCGTCCACCAAATTCCTGTGGGTAAAGAATCCAGTGCTAATTTGAGATCGTGACCCCATTCAGGGGTATCTAAGGGCAATCCCAGCCCTAAAAAGCCCAATCCTCCTAAAATTAAAATCGCATCGGCAGCATTGAGGGTAAAGAGGACGGGAACGCTTTGAATGACGTTGAAAAAGAGATAGCGAGAGAGTACTCTTGTTGGAGTCGCCCCCATCGCTCGCGCCGCTTCGATAAAAAGCTCGGTTTTCACGCTGGTGGTATGATTTCGGACGACGCGATAATATTGGGGAATATAGGAAATGCTGAGGGCGATCGCGGCATTCCCGACTCCCCGACCCACCACAAAGGCCAAAGTTATCGACAGCAGCAATCCGGGTAAAGTATAAATCGTATCCATTAAAAACAATAAAACGCGATCGAGCCGCCCGCCTAAATAGCCGCTAACGAGTCCCAAGGGAACGCCAACGACTAAAGACAGAGAAGTTGCTAAAATAACTACCTGTAGTGCCGCTCGAGAGCCAAATAACGTGCGCGAGAAAACATCATACCCTTGACGGCTCGTTCCCAACCAATGCTGACTACTGGGGGGATCGTGAATGGGATTGATTAAAGATGCTGTTGGATCTTGCAACCATCCCCATGTTTGCAATACGGGTGCAAAAATAGCCACAATGACAAAAAACGCGGTAATGGTTAGCCCGACAAGCATTAACCGACGAGAGAGAGAAGGATAGGTTACAAATTGCAGCCATTGGGGTTGAGTTTTCGGCGATGCGGTCATTTCCACGAACCATAAAAAATTATCAATATCTCAATATAACTCTCAGGGGTGACGGTGTTTCTCCAGAAGAATCAGCAATTGCTGCGATCTCGGAGGAGTACAATCCCATCTAAAATTTAAATTTAATCCCCCAGAAAAATCATTAGATATACTCTCAAAATAAATTTTCTATTTCGCTGATACTTTCACGAGTTTTTCACAATCTTCAAGTATATTCAAAGTGAAATTTTCCCATCCAAGTAGAATCTTATTATGAAAATTAGAGCCATTCCGATCTTATTCTTTCTCTTGGGTTTGGGAGCGGGATTGGCAAATTGCTCGGTCTCTGAAGTTCATCCACCCAATGATTCCGCGATCGTCGATTCTGAAGCAGATAGCCGAGTCAAGGAAGAGAATTCACTGGTTATTTGGTGGCAACAAGCATTTGTTAGTGAAGGTAATGAAGAAATTGCTCGGCTAGTCCGTGAATGGGAGCAAAGTTCTGGAATTAAAACCACTTTACAATTAAAGACCGAATCGATCGACAGACAACTTGAAAGCGCGATCGCTCGAGGGAATTCTCCCGACCTCGTTGCCCTGTTCGATCTCTCGGAAATAATTCCCAAGTTAGCTTGGGAAGGAGAACTGGCTGATGTTTTTGATGTCATCGAACCGATTAGAGATTCATTCAATCCGGGGACTCTCGATAGTGTCAACTATCTCAACAATACAACGGGTCAGCGCAGCTTTTATGCCATTCCTACGGGCATGGGAACTTACAATATTCATTATTGGAAACCCTATCTCGATCGCCTCGGCTTGGATGCTGGCGATATTCCTCGAGATTGGCAAGGATTTTGGAAATTTTGGCAAGAGGTGCGCGATCGCCTGCATCAGCGAGGAGAGACAGATATTACCAGTTTTTGCATTACCCTCAATAAGGATTCTGATGATGGTCCGGAGGCTTTTTTACAATTTCTTCACGGTCACAATGCCAATCTTTTCGATCGCGATGGGAAGTTGGTCATCGATCGCCAAGAAAATCGTCAGGGATTGATTAACGCCCTCTCTCAGTTAGCGGATTTATATCGAGATGGATACATTCATCCTGGAGCAATGGAATGGGGCAATCCAGACAACAATTTCCAATTTCTCGATCGCCAATGCCTATTAGTCACGAATGGTTCTCTCTCCATTCCCGCTACTCAAAAATTACCGGATACGCCCTACACTCAAAAAGAGAAAAATCGTTATATTAACGAAATCGTCACTCTCTCGCCTTGGCCAAATACTGTCAATGGCAATCCTTTTAAAGTGTTTGTCGGGCCCTCTTGGATTGTCGCTCCTGCCGATAGCGATCGTACCGAAACCGCCAAGCAATTTCTGGCTTATTTATTGCAACCCAAAAATCTCCAACGATTGACCGAACAACTTAAAGGACGATCTTTACCTCCCATGCCAGAACTTTTAAATACGCCTTTTTGGATGAATTCCGAAGATCCTCATTTTGCTGCCTTACGCGTTATCTCTGCGGGCAATATTCAACCTTATCCCGATACCCTGAATCCAGCTTACGCGGAAGTTAGCAAGCAACGGATATTGACAACAGCCCTAGAAAGAGTCATTCGAGATAATATTTCTCCGGAATCAGCCGCAGACGAAGCGATCGCTCAAATGCAAGAAATTGTCGGTCAATATCAAGAGTAGATCGTGGTATTCCACACTGAACCCTCTCAGAGTACCATCGACGCAATCTTAAAATAAATTTTTTATTACTGTCCCAAGTTTTTCCAAATTTTTGAGTGTATTTACAGGGAAACACTTCTATCTCAGTGAAATCTCGCAGGAAAATTAGATTGAGATTTAATCTCCGAGCAGAATAATTAAATATACTCTAAAAATAACTTGATGATTTCTTTGAAAATTTCACAACTTTTTCACAATTTTTGAGTATATTCAAAGTGAAACTTTCCGATCTAGGTGAAGTCTCATATGAAAATTAGAGTCATTTCGATCTTACTCTTTCTATTTGGCTTGGGAGCAGGATTGACGAGTTGCTCGGTCTTTGAAGTTCAGTTTCAAAATGATTCTGCGATCGCCAATCTCGAGGCAGACGATCGGGCGAGTGAAGAAGATTCACTCGTCATTCGGTGGCCGCAATCCTATGTCACAGGAGCCGATGACGTGTTAGTTCGGCTAGTGCGCGAGTGGGAAAAAAGTTCTGGAATTAAAACTACATTACTATTGAAACCAGAACCTCTCGATGAAGTTGTTTATAAGAGAATCGAACAAGGCCGCTCTGCCGATATTATTTTATTTATCGGAGAATCTATTGTTAGCAAGTTAGCATGGGAAGGCAAATTATTAGATGTTTCTGATGTGATTAACCCCATCCGAGATTCATTCAATCCTGCTGCTTTAAATAGTATTAACTACCTCAACAAAACCAGAAACCAACGTAGCTTTTATGCCATTCCAACAGGAATAACAACCTACAATATTCACTATTGGAAACCCTATCTCGATCGCCTCGGACTCAAAGCCAGCGATATTCCTCAAGATTGGCATGGGTTTTGGCAATTTTGGCAAGAAGTTCGCGATCGATTGCACCAGTTGGGAGAAACGGGTATTACCAGCTTTTGTCTGACACTCAATAAAGATGACGGTGATGGTCAAGATACCTTATTGCACTTTCTTCACGGTCATAATGTCAACATTTTTGATAATGAAGGGAGATCGATCGTCGATCGCCAAGAGAATCGTCAGGGACTCATTAATGCCCTCTCCCAGTTATCGGATTTATATCGAGATGGATACATTCCCCCAAGCTCGATGGAGTGGACGGGAGCCGGCAACAATTTCCAATTTCTCGATCGCCAATGCTTATTAGTCAGCAATACTTCTCTCTCTATTCCTGCCACCCAAAAATTACCGGATAGTCCCTACACCAAGAACGAGAAAAACCGCTACCTCAACGAAATCGTTACCCTCTCGCCCTGGCCGAATACCGTCAACGGTAGTCCTTTTAAAGTTTTTGTTGAATTTCCTTTACTGATTGTTCCCGCTCATACCCAGCACCAAGAGGCGGCTAAAAAATTTCTGGCTTATTTATTGCAACCCAAAAACCTGCAAGTGTTAATCGAACAAGAAAGAGGAAGAGTTTTGCCTCCCATCAAAGAACTGTCGAACACTTCGTTTTGGCAAGATGCCAACGATCCTCATTTTGACGCGGTAAGGGTAGTTTCCGAGCAGATTCAGCCTTATCCGACCACCAATCCAGCTTCTGCAGAGACAATCGAGCAAAAGATATTAACAACTGCTTTAGAACGGGTCATTCGAGACGGTATTTCTCCAGAAGAAGCAGCAGACGAAGCGATCGTTCGCATTCAAAAAATTGTCAATCGATACAACCAATAATTAAAATCGGGAGGAAAAATTGTGGCATTCCCCATTAGAAAAAGTCTTTTAGTTCAACTAACCAGCTATTTTTCCCTGTTATCTGTGATTACGACGGGTATTGTCGCCTTTGCTGCTTACAATCAAGCCAGACGCGCCCTGACGGAAGAAGTCGTCGATCGCCTGACCGTCGCCACGGCATTAAAAAGCGCTCAACTCGATGAATGGGTTGACAATCAGATTCAAGATATTCTTTTAACCAGTCAGCATCCCCCCATCCGCCAAGCCGTGGCAGCATTACTGACGACTGAGGCTTCAGAACCCACCTATCAAGAAGCCGAGAAAGCACTCAGAGAGTATCTCGATCGCTGGACGGGCATCAAATCCAATTTACAAAATATTCGGTTCACGACCCGAGGCAGTTATACGATCTTTGACGCGAAAAATCCAGAAATAAAAGGACGATATCGACCCAACGCCGCTCCCGCAACCTTTTTTACCCCGGGTACGGCCGAGGCGATCGTCCCGAACTTCTATATTTCTTCGGTCACCGGTAAATCGGCGATTACCTTTGCCACGCCGATCGCCGATGAAGAACAAATCCAAATGGGAGCGATCGCCGTCGATTTAGATTTGGCAGATATCGATCGACTCATCCGCAATAATATGGGATTGGGAGACACGGCAGAAACTTATCTAGTCGCCGACAGCAAAAAAGGGGCGATCTTTATCTCGAGAAAGGGAGAAAACGATCTCGAGTCTCAAGATACGATTAGCAGTACGGGGATCGATCGCGCGATCGAACGTCAAGATGGGTTTGGACTCTACGACAATTACGAGGGAACTCCCGTGGTGGGGGTTTATCGTTGGCTTCCCGAGCAAGAATTGGCCTTGCTGGCGGAAATCTCTCAAGCCGAAGCCTTTGCTCCCGCAAGACAACTGGCACGAAATATCATTCTCATTGGCTTGCTTTCTGCGGGAGTCTTGTTAGCAGGCGTTTATTTACTTTCTCGGCAGATCGTCCGTCCTATCGTTGCTATCTCCCTAGCCGCAGAATCTCTAGCCGCAGGCGATTTAAGTCAAACCGCTCCCGTCATGACCGAGAATGAAGTGGGACTGCTAGCACGGACATTTAACCAAATGGCGGCTCAGTTAAAAACCTTAGTAGAAGATTTAGAAAAACGCGTCCAAGAGCGAACCGCCGAGCTCGAAGTCGCCAAAGAAAAAGCCGAAGTTGCCAACCAAGCCAAAAGCACCTTCCTCGCTAACATGAGTCACGAACTGAGGAGTCCTCTGAATGCCATTCTTGGCTTCGCTCAAATCATGACCCGTTCCCAAACACTCTCCCGCGACCATCAAGAAAATATCGGCATCATCTCCCGCAGTGGCGAACACCTCCTCACCCTCATCAACAACGTCCTCGATCTTTCCAAAATCGAAGCCGGTCAAACCATCCTCAACGAAAAGAACTTCGACCTACACCGCCTTCTCGACGAGATCCACGACATGTTCCAACTCACTGCTGATAGCAAAGGCTTGCAATTGTTACTCGAACGGGACGAGAATGTTCCCCGCTACCTTTGCACCGACGAAGTAAAACTGCGCCAAGTCCTCATCAATCTGCTCAACAATGCCCTTAAATTTACTGAAGAAGGGGGCGTGACTTTATCAGTTACCCGTCGCCAGCAACGCGCTGAGACCGTTGAGCGAAGCCGAAACGAGCTTGCCGAAGCCAGTCACCCGTTAAACGACCAAAAACGCTTAACCAAAATATTCTTTGCCATAGAAGATACTGGAGCGGGAATTGCCCCAGAAGAACTCGACCGGCTTTTTGAAGCCTTTACTCAAACAGAAACCGGCAAACAGGCACAAGAAGGAACGGGACTGGGTTTGCCCATCTCCCGCAAGTTCGTCCAATTAATGGAAGGCGATATTCAAGTGACCTCACAAGTGGGACGAGGAACGACCTTCTGTTTTGAGGTTCGAGCCGAAGAAGTCGAGGCCGAAGCCGTAGAAAGCCAAAAACCCAAACGGAGAGTTATCGCCCTCGCTCCCGACCAACCCCGCTATCGCATTCTTATCGTGGACGACAAAGTTCTCAATCGCCAGTTACTCGTAAAACTGTTCAATCCCCTCGGATTTGAACTCAAAGAAGCCAGTAACGGCAAAGAAGCCGTGGACATTTTCGCAGCATGGCAACCGCATCTGATTTGGATGGATATGCGGATGCCCGTTATGGATGGTTACGAAGCCACTCGGACGATTAAAGCCACGACACAAGGGCAAGCAACGGCGATCGTTGCCTTGACGGCGAGCGTTCTCGAAGAAGAAAAAGCAGTGATTCTCTCGGCAGGATGCGAAGATTTTATGAGAAAACCTTTTCGCGAGGAAGATATTTTCGCTGCGATGCACGAGCATATCGGGGTAGAGTTTATCTATGAAGAAATACAGGAAAAAACGACCCAGCAAACGAGGGCGATATTAACGCGAGAAAATCTAACGGCTTTACCCAAAGAATGGCAAACAGAATTGAAAGAAGCCGTTGTCAATTCCGATCGCAAAGCAATGAATGGTATAGTAGAAAAAATTGCCCTAGAGTACGGAGAGTTAGCCGAGGCTTTACAAAAGTGCCTTTATAACTTTGAGTACGAAAAAATATTGAACTTTTTATCTTAGGAATATAAATCGTGAGCGAACATAACGGTCGAATAGTTGTTGTTGACGATACTCCCGCTAACTTGCATTTGCTTGCCGATTTGCTGGAGGAAAAAAAATACGAAATTAGAGCATTTCCCAGTGCTAAATTGGCCTTAGTGGCAATGAAAAATTTTACACCGGAATTGATTTTGCTCGACATTAATATGCCGCAAATGAACGGTTATGAAATGTGCGAGTATCTCAAAGAAACTGAACGGTGGCGAAATATTCCCGTGATTTTTATCAGCGCATTGAACGAAATTTTTGACAAAGTTAAAGCGTTTAGTGTAGGAGGGGTAGACTATATTACCAAACCCGTACAGGCTGAAGAGGTTTTAGTTCGCGTTGAAACGCATTTGCAACTTTTTCGCTTGCGACAAATGCTCGAACAAACTAATTCTATCCAAGCGCAACAGTTAGCCGATCGCAATCGACAATTGAAGAAACTCAATCAAGACCTAGAAACTGCCAATCAAGAGTTAAAAGAAAAATATTTTCAAATTGAGGAAACGCAACTGCAACTCGTCCAAAATGAAAAGATGGCAACATTAGGTCAATTAGTTGCAGGTGTAGGTCACGAAATTAATAATCCTCTCGGTTTTATTGCGGGAAATGTTGATATCGTTCGCGAGTATGTTGAGGATTTATTAGAGATCGTAACAGACTATCAAAAAGAAGTTGGAGAACCCAGTCCAGAACTCGCCGATAAAATAGAGGAAAAAGATTTAGACTTTATTTTTGAAGATTTTCCCAAAACCGTTCGCTCAATGAAAAAGGGGATCGATCGCATTGAAAAAATCAGTTTATCTTTACGAACATTTGCCCGAAGAGATACGGATGAAAAACAAGAATTTAACTTGCATGAAGGTCTAGATAGTGCTATTTTGATCTTAAAATATCGTTTGAAAGCAAACGAACAACGCCCTCAAATTAAAGTGACTAAAGAATATGGCGATTCGAGTTCGATACAATGCTATCCTGGACAATTAAATCAAGTGTTTTTGAATTTGCTGGCTAATGCGATCGATGCCATTGATGAAAGCACTCAAAAGCGGCATATTACTGAAATTGAGAAGAATCCGGGATGTATTGCGATCGCGACAGAGTTTAATGGAGAACGAGCAATTATCAGAATTCGCGATAATGGCATGGGAATGTCTGAAGAAGTCAAGCACAAAATATTCCACCAAGGTTTTACCACGAAAGAAGTGGGTAAAGGAACGGGTTTGGGAATGGCGATCGTGCGCTCGATTGTGGAAGACAAACATGGTGGCACGATCGCGTGCACTTCCGAAATCGGAGTCGGAACGGAATTTGCAATTACTCTACCCGCGTTTTGAATAACATTCTTTAATCAAACAGAAAAATCCCAGTTCGTACTGGGAACTGGGAAAAAATGCAACTATACACCTAAATTTACACCGACGATCTCTTGTAGATATGCCAAATTCTCAATGTTTAGCTCATGGAAGCATTGCTGCGATCGTAGGAAACCCGAGAAGCGGAACTGGGTTTGCCTTGAATGCTGTTATGATATTGCGTCGGATCTACATCCAAGCCAATTTCAGCAGCAGCGCGTCCTAACATCGATTCTTGACGATTGCGGATGAGTTTGGTGTGACGCATCATTAAAGCTCTAGCTTGGTTTTTAGTATCCATAATTTGTAACCTCCTGATTGCCGACCTCGTAAAATCGAGTGCTGTTTTTTGCTTACTTTTTCACTATAACGGAAAATTCTGTAAAAAATGATACAAAATTAGGCTTGTTAAACAAAATTAATATTTTCTTTGGGAAAGGAGCGCGTTCCCTCCCTCCCGTGTCTGACCGCTAACAAAGCCAAAAAATTGGTAAAATAGCGGAAGGATGACGGGTGCAAGGATTAGATGATAGAGAGTAGAGGCGATCGCAAGAGGCACAAATGAGCGCTTGTCAAGTTTTTTCAAGATATTATTCGAGATATATTTCTGTGGCGATCGCGATCGCCGCATTCGTAGGTATTTCTGGGAAGGTGATGGCTGTAACCCCCGCAATGGACGGCACGGGGACGCAGATTGTCAAAACGGGCGATCGCTTTGAGATTAGCGGAGGAACGCTTTCGGGAGATGGAGGGAACTTATTTCACAGTTTCGGGCAATTTGGTTTGAATGCCCATGAAATGGCTAACTTTCTCTCGAGCCCGCAGGTGCAAAATATTCTCGGACGAGTCACGGGAGGAGACCCCTCGATTATCAACGGGTTGATTCAAGTGACGGGAGGAAACTCGAATTTATATTTAATGAATCCGGCAGGGATTGTTTTTGGGAACGGGGCGAGTTTGCAGGTTAGCGGAGACTTTTTTGCCACGACAGCCACGGGAATCGGCTTTAACGGCAATTGGTTCGAGGCGATGGGAAGTAATGATTACGGGACATTAAATGGCAATCCGACGCACTTCGCTTTCGATCTCGTCAATGCCGGTACTATTGTGAATGGAGGCAACTTGGGAGTAAATACCGGCCAAAATTTGACCTTGTTAGGAGGAAGCGTCGTCAATACCGGGAATTTAACGGCAAAGGGCGGGAATATCGCGATCGCTGCCGTACCGGGAACGAGTTTAGTGAGGATTTCCTCCCCTAACAATGTACTATCGTTAGAAATCGAACCCCCTCGGGATGCGATGGGGAAGATGGTTGCGTTTGATGCTTTCGATCTGCCCGAGTTACTGACGGGAATGCCACCGGAAGTAGAGACCCATTTAGTCCTTGCAGGGCAAACCGCGCAAACTTTAGCCGGGACGATCGTGCCGACGGGTGGGGGAACGGCGATCGCCTCGGGAACAATTGATGTTGCTGCGGAAGTGGGGGGAAATATCGATATTTTGGGCGATCGCGTGGCTTTGATAGACAATGCCCTGTTAGATGCTTCGGGGGATTTTGGCGGTGGTAAGGTGCGAATTGGGGGCGATTTTCAGGGACGGGGGGATGTGTATAATGCCGATTATACTTACATCAGTCCGAATACCTTAATTTTAGCCGATGCCTTGTGGGAAGGCGATGGGGGGACGGCGATCGCGTGGGCGGATAAAACAACGCGATTTCATGGAGAAGTCAGTGCCAAAGGGGGGATAACTTCCGGTGATGGGGGATTTGTCGAGATTTCTGGGAAAGAAAACCTCCTCTTTACTGGCAATGTTGATGTTAGCGCATTGGTGGGACAACACGGCACGATCTTATTCGATCCCCAAGATATTATTATCGAAGCCGATGATTTTGTCGTTGACAATAATGCAGAGCTAGGCGACCAACAAATTTTATTTGCAGATGGTGGAGCAACGACTTTTGAAATCGATGATGCGACGCTTCAAGGTTTAACAGGAAATGTGCGCTTAGAAGCAACGAGAGATATTATTTTTAATACGGGAGTCTCTCTCACGGGGGGCAATCTCTTAGATCAGAACTTGACTTTAGAAGCAGGACGAAATATTACCATTCAAGAAAATTTAGAGTTTTCTTCTGGCAATACGCTGACGATGAATGCAGGAGGAGATATTACCGTACAAGAGATTTTAGGGGGAGGAATGGGCGATATTCATTTAACCAGTACGGGAGGAAACATTACGGCTAATGGCGATATCGTTCAACTGACTGGCAATCTTACCCTACAAGCTGCGAGTAATATTCAAATTCAAGGGATTAATGCCAATGGCGCGATCGCTTTGACGAGCACCAACGGCGATATTACGATAGGTTCGGACTCGAGCAATGAAGTGATAAGCGGTTATTTTAATGGTGGGAATGCCGGACAAGTTGCGATAACGGCAAACAATGGTTTAGTGACCTTAAATGGCTGGATTCATTCAGGGGGAACGGGCAAAGCTCAAGGCAGTACGATCGCGATTTCTGCGGCTCGTTTGCGCGCGATTAACCCCTTCAATGCAGAGGTTTTAGATGTCGATTCTTATAAAGCATCGGGTGCGGCTAATGCTGGAGGACAGACGGTAACAACCCCAACCAGTCTCTTTGCCACGCCTGCTAATGTAACCCTCCCATTTGAAGGAAGTATTACTCAAACCAATGTCGATACTCTCCCAACTGGAAAAATTGCGATTAGTTTTGCTGGCGATCCCAATGCGATCGAGGTTGGAAGCGGAGAGACTTTAATTTCCATCAATTTACTTGAAGATACAACTTTTACGGTTAATCAAACCCTTGGAGCAACGGGAAGCGGAACGGAAGGACTTATCGGTATAATGGCAGCGAATATTCCTCCGACTGTTGTCGTTTTGCTAGGGGATGGAGATTTTAGCGCCACCATTCCCCCACTGGATTCCGGAACTGGGACAACAGCGGCAATAATGACAACAATACCAACAACACAAGCAACAACAGAGGTGAGTGGGACGGCAATTTCGACCTCCTCAACTTTAAGCACGGAGGCAACAACAACCGGACAAACTTTAGAGCAAAGCGTCTCGGGTTGCAATAGCACGAATAGCAATGGTGCAGATAATGAGAGTTGTGAAGCGATCGAGCCAATCGAACCGCGATCGCTTTTAACCATTGAAGAGTAATGGCGGAAAGCGAAGAGGCCAACTTTTATCAGATTTTATCAACTTTTCTATATTTACACTTCCCGAAAATTTGAGGCATTCTGGAGATAAGCCAGCCGACAGAACGCCTTCACTGCTATGATTCTCCAAAACGCTATCGAGACGATTCTTGCCACCGGAAAGATCTCCTTCCGCGAACTGCAAATGCTTCAAACAGCCATGTTAGACGGTACGAATTGCGATCGCCTACAAACCGAACGCATTCGTACGATCCACGATCGTCTCAATCGAGGATTTATTCAAGTCGCTTGCTGATTTTTACAGAATTTTAAAGTTTGGGAGCTAAAGTCTGGAAGCAGATTATCTGTTTTCCAGCTTTTTTTTGGCTCAAAAAGTCCGAAAAAAATTGAGTATTTTGGCACAATAGAAATTTACCCGAATTTCATCGATGGTGATTGCAACCCAAAAGTTAATGTTTGCCGAATATCTCCGGTATGATGACGGAACGAATAGCCGCTATGAATTGGTTGAGGGGGAACTCATTCCCATGAGCGTAGAAACCGGAAGACATGGCGCAATTTCTAAGTATTTAGAACGAATTATCAAAACAAGCGTTGGGCATATGCAGTTTTGGGGATTCAGGAATATTGGTTGGTCGATCCTTTAATCGAAGCCGTCACCATCTTGACTCTGGTATCGGGATTCTACAGTGTTGTATTATTTCAAGGAGAAAGCATCCCGCGATCGCGGGTTTTTCCCGAACTCGAGTTGAGTGCTGCCCAAATCCTATCCGCAGAATTCTAAAGCATCGGGAGCGGGGGGAGCGTCGGGAGCGTCGGAGGCATCGGGAGTATCGCGATCGCTAAAACGAGAAAGTAAAGCGAAATGTACCGATAACATCATCGTGATCGCTAAAATTCTGATTGGGATTAAACACGACTACTGCACCCGGAGTAAAAGAGATATTATCGGTAAGGGGAAAGCGATAGAATCCTTCCAAATGCCAGATGGGATCCGTGCGACCGAGATCCCGTTGCAAACCGCTTGCTCGAATGCCCTTCATGGTGGGCTGCATTCCGGCATAAAGCGCTAAAACACTGCCCTCTTTGAGAAAATCCGGTAAGGCGATCCCCAAGGAATAAGACCAAATATCGGCATTGCCTCGCTCTAATAAAATCGTGTTGGTATAAGTCATCGCCCCATTAACGATCAAGCCGTCGGTAATTCGCACCGATATTTCCCCCCCGTAGGAGTTCGTCACCATCGGCACGCCGCCATCGTTGTTATCCAATAATACCCAAGGATTATTCGCTGCATAACTCCCCACCAAAGCATTCAGTCCCGAAGTTCGCGATCGCCCTTCTGCATAGATGGGACTGCCTGCCGCGTGATAGCCGTGGATGTAAGTGAGTCCGAGGGAAATGCGATCGCTTAAATTCGCTTGCAAGCGTCCCATCGCCCCATAATCGCCATTAAAAACCCCGAAACCTTCTCCGGAGATGCTAGCATTACTGCCCGCAAAATAGCCCAAAGTTATCGTACTCGGCGGGGCGCTTTTAATCGGGGTAAAGCCCCAACTTATCGCCGCTCCAGACCCTCCGCCAATGCGAAAAATAGGGTTGCGCTGCCCAAATGTGGATAGGGATCCGTTTCCCCCGTCAAAGTCCTCAAAATAAGGGTTTAATGTGGGGGCGATATGACTCCAATTTCCTCCCGATGCTGCCACATAAGCCTGTAGGTCTCCTGTTTGGAAATAATATCCCAGCCAATCTAAAAGAACATCGTTATTAGATTCGCTGTCGGGAACGTTAAAAGTTTGAGTGGCCGCAAACGAACTGGTATTGTTGAGGAAACTGAGAGAACCGCTTCGATAAGCCTGTATGTTGCCCGCTCTCAAGCGCGTTACGAGGCGATCGCGTCCGGTAAAGCTGGTATTAAAATTCAAGCGCGCCCGCCCCCCAAAAGCCATCTCGCTAACGACTGTGAGAATCTCATTCGTCACGGAACTGCCACCGTCAAAGTTATCGGTTAACGCAAAGATAACTTCTCCTGATAGTTTTGTCGTCGTCGAAAATTGATGTGCCTCGAGGAAAGCAACGCGATCCTCTAAATTGTCTACTCGCGTGCTGAGGGTTGCCAATTCCGTCTCGAATTCCTGCGTGAGACGCTGAATCATTTCTAAATCTTGCTGGGCGACGAAATCCACCGTCGCGGCGGCTAAAAGTCGTTCGACCTGTTGAATGCAAGCATTTAACCCCGCTGCAAATTCATAACGGGTTAACGAGCGATTTCCGCGATAGGTGCCATTGGGATAACCTTTGATACAATCATAACGCCGCACTAGGTCATCCAAAGCATTAAAGGCCCAATCTCCAGGGGAAACATCGCGAAATTGCGCCGCACCAATATTCCCTTGTCCCATCGGTTCGGTACTGTAGCGATTGATGCGATCGAGAAGATCTCCAAGGTTGTTTGGTTCGGGTAACGGAGTCAATTCTGCTGAAGTTTGCAAGTCCGAAATTGTCTCTCTCGCAATATTTTCTGGGGTTAATTCTTCAACAGATGCGATCGCGATTTCGGGGGATAAAGAAAGAGGAGCAATTGTTTTTTCCGCTTTGAGTGATGGAGATTCTCGACGGATATTTGTAGGGGAGAGATCGCGTTGAATATCCTCATCGGTTAAAAACTCCGGCCAAGTTTGCGAGCTTGTTTCTCTTTCTTCTCTCGTTTCTTTGGAGGATACAAATACATCTTCTTCTGTTAAAAATTCTGGCAGTTTTTCTGCTCTTTCGCGACTTTCTTCGAGAGGGATTTCTTCGCGCGAGTTTGCGATCGCTTCTTCGGGTTCAACTCTATAATCGTCCTCCATGCCAACCAATTCATCTAAATTTTCCCACTCCGAATCGAGTTCTTCAGTTTGTAAGGCGATCGGCTCAATTTCTCGTGCGATATCTGTTTCAGAAAAATCATCATTTGTCAAGATTTCTGAGGCCAGAGAATTGGGAAAGGAAAAAAGCGTTTTTTCTTTATCTTTGAGAATGCGATCGGTGCGTTCGATCTCAATATTACTCGAATCTGGCACAATTCCCGATTCCATCGCTCGAGTCCCAGACGCAGAAGCAAGGGTCAACGCCATCCCTAAAACTGCCGGATTGTTGAGTAATTGCAGTATTCGCAATTGCCGATCCATTCCTCGTCACACCTCGATAAACCACTTCTCGGCTATTGTAATACCATTTGAATAAATACCAAGCTCTATCATTTTATTCAAACCATGATACAAGCCATCGCCCCCCCAACAATTACCCCCCAAGAATATCTCGATCGCGAAATCGACAGCGAAAATCGCCACGAATACCGTAATGGAGAAATTATCCCGATGTCCGGTGGAACTCCCAATCACAATAAAATTGCAGGCAACTTGTACGCAGCCTTAAATTTTGCCCTCAAACGTCAACCCTACCAAGTTTTTATCGCAGATCAGCGCTTATGGATTAGCGATCGTAATTTTTATACCTATCCTGATGTTCTCATGGTGGAAGGGGAACTCGTTTATCAAGAAGGATGCAAAGATACAATTGTTAATCCTTGTTTAATCGTCGAAGTTCTCTCGAAATCTACTCGCAGTTATGATAAAGATGAAAAATTTGCATCCTATCGAACGCTTCCCAGTTTTTGCGAATATTTGCTTATCGATCAATATCGCTTTCACGTCGAACAATACAGTAAAACCGATAATGGAAAGTGGTTATTTTGCGAATATGAGGGGGAAAATTCCAGTTTATTTTTAAGTACGATTGAGTTGGAGATTGCCCTTGCCGATTTGTATGATAAAGTGAACTGGAGTACTGAGGAATAATCGTACAAAAATCTCAAAATCTAGAGGAGAAAGTCATGACAGTTCAAGAAATGCTCCCTCTCGAACAACTCCCCATCGCTTTAAGTCAAGAGGTTCTCGCAGAATTTTGCCAACGCTGGAAAGTGCAAGAGTTTTATCTTTTTGGTTCGGTATTGCGGGATGACTTTCGACTAGACAGCGATATTGATGTTATGGTACGCTTTAAACCCGATGCTCGTTGGGGTTTAAAATTTGTTCGCATGAAATATGAGTTAGAAGACCTCCTTCAAAGAGAGGTCGATTTATTAATGAAGGAATCAATTGAAGAAAGTCACAATTGGATTCGTCAAGCAGAAATTTTAGGGACGGCGAGGTTGATTTATGTCGCGAGATAAAGCATCTTTACTGGATATTCACTTTGAAAAATAGTAATCTTTATGTTTTTCTAATCATAAATATTTACAGAATCTTCCCCGTAATAATCAACACAAACATATGCGTTACCATTGAGTATATTATTATGAAGCTCCCTACTCATATTAACTCTACCTACATTTGAATTTTCAATAGCTCTTGCTAAAGCAACTCGATTGTTATAAGTCGTAAAGTAATTTTCATATCCATCGTTAGCGTCACCTCTATTAAACTTATGCAAGTTTGCTCTATCTTGCTGAATAATCTGGCTTACGCTGCGTAATCTTTGGCCGCTAGTATTAAATATATCATTACGACTAATATAAGTGCAGTAGGAAACAATCTGCGCTTGGGCAGATGTTGTGAGGAATGCACTAGAGAGAATTGTACGGCTTAATATTGCAGAAAGTATTTCGGTATTTTTCATCATTATCAATCTAAAAAACTAACTCTTTTATTATATTGAATTTTGTCTTGTTCAACTCGAAAGCCAATCCAAACTTCACATATTTTAAAGTGTTTTCTGGCAGACAGAAAAGAGAGAGTCATATCACAAAAATAGTTGAGAGTCAAACCCTATTTTTGCATGAAACCCAAAAATATCAATACTTGTGTTGGGTTAGCGACAGCGTAACCCAACCTACGATTTAAAGTTGATTTTCCGGATTTTAATATTAACTAGCGATCGCTTCTTTCTGACTCGCCTCAATTTCTCGTTTCTGCTGTTGTTGTAATGCTTTAAAATCAGCCAATTGCGTTTCAATTTGTTTTTTCACCTTTTGGCGATAATCGAGGAAATGTTCGAGGTAAGCGCAAATCGTCAAATAACTAATCACTCCTCCCGGATTATAGCGAATCATGTCGAACAAATACGGCCAGAACTTCCAACGAGTTTCGTAAAGAATACCTTGATGCCAACAAATCACTAATATAGCCCGAACCATTATCCAATCTAATTTTTTCTTGCCTTTCTTTTCTTTTTTGGGATAATTCACCGATCCTAAAATACGATAACAACGATAGGTGCGATCGAGAAATTTAACGGGATCGTATAACTTCCAGAAACTCTCTACATATTCTCGGGCGATGTCTTCAACGGGACGGGTGGGAACAAAGTTAATTAAAGTGGTTTGATTGCCATTCCCCGAGTCGTTAATTAAACGTCCTTCTTTCTCCAAACGCTCCCAAAGCGCAGTGTTAGGAAGTGCTTGTAACATACTAAAGAAAGCAAGAGAAATATTAGTTTTTTCCACAAAACGAACAATGCGATCGCCTGCACCGGACTTTTCTCCATCAAAACCAATAATAAATCCCGCCAAGACACGAATGCCAGAATGCAGGATTCGATCGACAGAATCGCTTAAGGTATCGCGGGTATTTTGAAACTTTTTCGTCACTTTTAAACTGTCTTCATCGGGGGTTTCAATCCCCAAAAAGACCGAGCCAAAATTGCACGCAACCATCATATCCATTAATTCTTGGTCTTGTGCTAAATCTACTGATGCTTCTGTGGTAAAGGAGAAAGGAAAGCCTTTTTCTACCATCCAAGGTTGCAGTTCTTTTAGTAACAATTTTACATTGCGTTTATTGCCAATAAAATTATCATCGACCATAAAAACGGCGCCTCGCCAACCGAGATCGTAGAGATATTCTAATTCGGCGATTAACTGTTGAGGGGTTTTCGTGCGGGGTTTGCGACCGTAAAGGACAATAATATCGCAGAATTCACATTGGAAGGGACAGCCCCTAGAAAATTGAATGGACATCGTAGTATAGGCATCCAATTCGAGGAGATCGTAGCGAGGAATGGGAGTGAGAGTCACATCGGGTTTTTCCCCATTACTGCGGAAAGTTCCGGAGGTTTCGCCTCGTTCGATCGCCTCGACAAATAAGGGTAAAGTAATTTCTCCTTCATCGAGAATTAAGTAATCCGCTCCAACTTCTTGGCATTCGTGAGATAATGAGGTTGCATAAGGTCCGCCCACTGCAACGGATTTACCTCGTTGCTTGGCTTCTCGAATGAGAGAGAGCAGATCGGGTTTATGGACGATCATGCCAGAAAAAATCACAATATCTGCCCAATTCCACTCCGTTTCTGTTACTTCTCGAACATTGCGATCGACCAGTTTCATTTCCCATTCTCGAGGTAAAATGGCTGCTACGGTCAGCAAACCTAACGGTGGAATAAAGGTTTTTCGTCCGACTAGGGCAATTGTTTTCTCGAGAGACCAGAAACTATCTTGAAATCGAGGATAAATGAGTAACGCTTTCATTCTTAAATTATGATTGGGTTGTTGAACATTTTCGATTCTGGTTTAACGGGTGAGAAGATTGATTTCTCGCCCTGTTGAGAGCAACCCGATTTCTAGCTTTTTCATTCAATCTATACGATCGTCGCTTGTTTGTCAGTTGTCAAGAAGCGATCGCAGAGATAGCGATCGCTCCTTGACAAACTAACTGGCGATCGCGCTGATTTCTTGTTCTTTTACTTGCGATTCGGCTTCAATCTCTTTCATTCTTGCTTGATATGCACTCAACTGCGCTTCAATTTGCTCTTTGACAATTTGGCGATATTCTAAGAAATGTTCGATTTGGGCGCAAACCGTTAAATAACTAGGAACGCCGCGACGGTTGTGGCGGAACATTTCCCAAAGATAATACCAAAAAGTAGAGCGAGTTTTCCGCAAGATTCCTTGTCGCCAGAAAATAATCAATAAGGCTTTAATTGTTGCCCATTCCATTTTTTTCTTGGCTTTCTTTTTGCGGGGTTTTGGAGTTTTATGACAAGGGGCTTCGCCAAGAATGCGATAGTGCTTGTAAGTGCGATCGAGGTAGTTTTGTGGGTCGTAAAGTCGCCAAAAACCCTCTACATATTCCCGGGCGATTTCTTCTACCGAACGGGTGGGCATAAAGTTCATTAAAGTGGTTTGATTGACATCTCCCGATTCCCCGATTAAGCGACCTTCTTTTTCCAAGCGATGCCAGAGTGCCGTATCGGGAAGTGCTTGCAACATACTGAAAAGAGCAAGAGGAATCGTGCTTTTTTCCACAAATTCCACCACGCGATCGCCTGCACCGGATTTTTCCCCATCAAAACCGATAATAAATCCAGCCATGATGCGAATGCCAGAACTGATAATTTTATGCACTGATTCACTCAAGGGATCGCGAGTATTTTGAAACTTTTTCGTCACTTCCAAACTCCCTTCGTCGGGAGTTTCAATGCCTAAGAAAACCGTCCCGAAATTACAAGCCGTCATTAAGTCCATTAATTCTTGGTCTTGTGCTAAATCCACCGAGGCTTCCGTCCCAAAAGTGAACGGATAGCCTTTTTCTTCCATCCACGGTTGCAATGCTCGCAATAATAATTTAACATTGCGCTTGTTGCCGATGAAATTATCATCGACTAAAAAGATGGTTCTGCGCCAACCCAGCTCGTAAAGGTATTCCAGTTCGGCGATGAGTTGTTGGGGGGTTTTGGTGCGGGGTTTGCGACCGTAGAGGACGATAATATCGCAGAATTCGCATTGGAAGGGACAACCGCGAGAAAACTGCACTGACATCTCGGAATAGGCATCCAATTCTAACAGATCGTAGCGAGGGATGGGAGTACTGGTGACATCGGGTTTCTCCGTTGCCCGGAAAATGCCGGATTCTTCGCCCTTTTCGATCGCTTCGACGAACATGGGAAGTGTAATTTCTCCTTCATCTAAAACAAGATAATCTACCTCACCTTGCAATTCCTTATAAAAAGAGGTAGCGTAAGGTCCGCCGATCGCAACTTTCTTTTTCCTTCGTTTTGCCTCGCGAATTTGGTCGAGCATATCGCCTTTTTGCACGATCATGCCGGATAATATTACAATTTCTGCCCAATCCCATTCCGCTTCTGTGACACTGCGGACATTGCGATCGACCAGTTTGAATTCCCATTCTCGGGGTAAAATAGCTGCAACAGTAATCAAGCCGAGGGGAGGCAATAGGGCTTTGCGTCCGACCAAGTCGAGGGCTTTCTCGAAAGACCAAAAGCTCTTGGGGAATAAGGGATAAAGCAGAAGCGCTCTCATAAAATTTGTTTTGTTAAAGATTATTGCTTTAGTTTACGAGCTATCTTAACGCGATCTCGATAATTTGGATCGGGTGTCGTTAGCAATTGTCTCAATTTGGCGTAATGTCGCGATCGCGCTCGACTCTGAATTAATACTTGAAGACCTAGGGAAACGCCACTATCCAACCTTCCATTTTCGGCAAAGTTATATCAAATCCGGAAATTATCCGAACTTAGACTTTTTCTTGCAAAATTCTTCTTCCTCCGCTTCCCCTGCTTCCTCTGCTCCCTCACCGAGAAGTATAGTGATTCAAGCGAACTCCGATAACTGTAGGTTTCTGTCACGATGCTCCTGCAAAATTGATTGAATCGATCGGTACAATTAGTCTCCGAATGTTAAGATGGTTCTATCTTTTAATCGTGTCAGCTCATGCCATGGGAAAAAACATTTGAAGTTCAAGATGCCATTGACAAAGCCATGCACGTGTTTTGGACTAAAGGGTACGTAGACACATCAATTGCAGACCTGCTTGAAGCGACAGGACTCAAGCGTAGCAGTCTTTATAATGCTTTCGGTGGCAAACGAGATTTATTCGTTAAAGCACTGCGTAAATACGACCGCGAGAACAGCAGAGCCACC
The DNA here is from genome assembly GCA_017746715.1 of Cyanobacteria bacterium SBLK. GTDB lineage: Bacteria > Cyanobacteriota > Cyanobacteriia > Cyanobacteriales > Spirulinaceae > CCY15215. The sequence continues at coordinate 69,303 of JAGHZQ010000016.1, read as the reverse complement.
CTAAGCCGGCTTGAAGAAATCGAAGATCCCCATCAAGCAATCCAAGCCCTATTTGAAGGAGTCATCCAAGAAGCCTTGAGCGATCCCGACCAAAAAGGATGCTTGCTGGTTAATACGTCTCTCGAGTTGCCGACCCATGACAAAGAGATTCAAACCATTGTCAAGACTGGCATACAGGCAGTTGAAGTTTTTTTACAACGTCAAATCGAACTGGGACGGGCTCGCTCTGAGCTGCCTGAATCCATTAACCCACAGGAAACAGCTAGAGCCTTAGTCGCCCTGATAACCGGAATTAGAGTTTTGGGCCGGGGAGTCTTTGAAGAAAGCGCTTTGAGAGCGATCGCAGACCAAGCCCTTCGGCTTATTGCCTAGACTTTGAGGCAACTCGATCATTTTTTTTTGGAATGAGTTGTACAAACTATTTTTTCCATGCTAGTATGTACCAAGTGGTCTAAACACTGCATCTAAAAAGCTCATTTTTTTGGAGAACTAATCCATGCACATTCAAAATGCGATCGCCTTAGTTACAGGTGCCAACAGAGGAATTGGCCGAGCGTTTGTGGAAGCCTTGCAGGCTGCGGGCGCCCAAAAGATTTATGCAACAGCGCGTAATGTCGATTCCTTGGCTGAAGTTGTTGCCATAGACCCAGCTCGGATTGTACCCGTGACTCTAGATGTGACGAATTCCGAACAGATCGCAGCGATCGCGCAGCAGGCTCGGGATGTCAATTTACTGATTAATAATGCAGGAGTGCTCGGGGGCGGCGACCTATTCGTCGATAGCAGCATGGAAACAGCTCAGTGGGAGATGAATGTGACTTATTTTGGAACATTGGCAATGACTCGGGCCTTTGCACCCATTTTAAAACGCAATGCAGGGGGAGCGCTGGTCAATCTCTGCTCGCTCGCTTCCTATGTGAATGTTCCTTCTGTAGCCACTTATAGCGCCGCAAAAGCCGCGCTTCATTCATTGACCCAAGCGACTCGCGCGCAGCTTGCGGCACAAGGCACTTTTGTTGTCGGTCTCTATCCCGGACCTATCGATACAAAAATGGCAGAAGAGCTGCCCTTGGATAAAGCCCCCACGAGCCAAGTTGCTAATGCGCTATTGCAAGGGCTAGAGAATGGCGTAGAAGATATTTACCCCGACAACACTGCTATTCAAGTCCTCTCGGGGGTTACGGAGGGACTCAAAGCCATTGAAAAGCAGTTTGCTGGCATGCTGCCTTAATCGGCATCGCAGGTGTTGCTGGATTCATGCCATGTCTCAAAGATAGGCGATAGCTCGACGAAGCTCAGCCTATCTGCCCTAACCCCCATTCGCGATCGCGCATTTTCAAAAAACAACACTCAAAAATCATCCTTAAATCAAGACCAATGTTACTCAACACACCCGATTGTCAAGCAGGCCGGCAGGCCTCAGCCTTTACCCTCTCAGATCCAGATGGGAACGCCTATTCTCTCGAAAGTCTGATGGGAGAAAAAGGCTTATTAGTTGCCTTTATTTGTAATCATTGTCCGTATGTGCAGGCCGTAATTGACCGATTTGTTGCGGATGCCAAATGCCTCCAAGCCGATGGAGTTAACGTCGTCGCGGTGATGTCCAATGACTACCGTTATGTACCTGCCGATAGCCCTGCCAATATGAAAAAATTTGCTCGACAACACGGGTTTACTTTTCCTTACCTCGTTGATGAAGACCAGTCTGTAGGCAAAGCCTACGGTGCGGTTTGTACCCCTGATTTCTTTGGCTTTAATGCCAACGGTATTCTGCAATATCGCGGGCGATTAGACGATGCTCGTATGGGCGATCCGACCAACCGCAAGCCCGAGCTGCTCGAAGCGATGCAATTCGTTGCGGCGACCGGCACTGGTCCAACAGTGCAATATCCTAGCATGGGCTGTTCGATTAAGTGGAGCTAATGCTCTGACCGCCAACGCTGTGATAAATCGATACTTTTTTAAACTGAAGATAACCCAGGAGACTCGTTATGACTTTAAAATGGCCGGCTCAATACCCCGATCGCATTCAACTTTATTCGCTGGGAACTCCCAATGGACAAAAAGTGGCGATCGCTCTCGAAGAAATGGCCCTGCCCTATGAGGCCCATCGAGTCGATATTATGGCAGGCGAACAGTTTACCGATGAATTTGTGGCGATTAATCCCAACTCGAAGATTCCCGCCATTGTCGATCCCAATGGACCGAATGGTGAATCATTATCGGTGTTTGAGTCGGGCGCAATTTTAATTTATCTGGCAGAAAAATCAGGACAATATTTACCCGATAATCCGGTCGCTCGGAGTGAGTGTTTGCAGTGGTTGTTTTTTCAAGTGGGAGGCGTGGGACCGATGTTTGGCCAGTTTGGTCATTTTTATACTTATGCTAAGGAAAAGATTCCCTATAGCATTGAGCGCTATCAAACTGAAGTCAAGCGTTTGTTAGGCGTTTTAGAAACGCGCTTGCAGGAGCAAGATTATCTGATTCGAGAAGGCTATACCATTGCTGATATGGCGACTTTTCCTTGGGTAGGCGCTCTCGATTGGGGATACAATGCGGTTGAGCTACTACAGAACTTTCCTCATGTTGCGAACTGGTACGAACGCTGTAAACAGCGGCCTGCCTCTGCTCGTGGATTGGAAGTGACAAAGTTAGCTTAACCATCCTTGCCTTTCATTGTTTGTGAAAGGAGCGATCGCTTACCCCTCGCGACGATTTCCCCCCACTAATTCGCTATCCACTCCGGTTTTAATCGTATATTCTGCCGAGAGGGTTTGTTTTTCTCCTGGGGGGAGTTCGATTTTCCAACAATAGCCCCCCTTAATGGGAAGGTTTCGTTCTCGCTGTTCGTATTTTTCCCAAGGGGGAGACACTTCACCGATTTCCACCTCAACTTTTTTGACATTTTCCTCGGGGACGGGAATGCGATCGCGCACTTCAATTTTGGCAACCTTTGGCAAGCGGTTGGCGACTTCAATTTCGATACGATGTTCGAATCGATTGGCTCCCACCATAGCAAAGCCCGATCGCGTTTCTTGATAAGTGGTATTTCTAGCAGTTTTAATCCCCTGTTCGACTCCCAAGCCTAATTCCATCTCGCCTTTTGGCGGTACGGTCTCAATGGGACGGGAAAATAAATACTCGTCATTGAGATAAATATCTGCCAAACCGGGAAGCAAAGGGGCAATCAGGGGGTTGCGAAATACAGCGACGCGAAAAGCATTGTCATCCTCTCTCGGGACGACAATATAGCGCATTTCCATCTCTGCATGCTCTCGGGTGAGGGCAACGGAGTGAAATTGGCGATCGCTGGGGATATCTGCAATCCCATCAGCGCGATAGGCATAATCAAAGGATCCCGCCGCTTGCCGTACGTTGCTACTGCCTTCGGGTAAGGGGAGACCCAAGCATTGTTCGGCGAGTTTGATGGATTTGCGGATGGATTGCATGAGATTAAAATCCACCTCAATCTGTTGCTGTTGCAGGACTTCGAGATACAGTTCCGATGTTTGCACGAGGGAAAGTTTGCCCCGTAGGGCGCGATCGCTCATCTTGCCCAAGCGCAGAGATCCGTAAGAGAGTAAATGTGCAAAAGACTCCGTTGTACTTTCCAGTGCTAGAGTATCGGCAAACTCATCTGCATCGAGGGATTCTGCCTCGGAAAACGTTATTTCTCGAGGGATTTTCCGTCTTTGCAAAGAACGCTCTTGGATTTCTCTATCGGCGCGAGACTCTTTTTTCCGCAATGTTTTCTTTTTGGCTCGCTGGGGTTCGGCAAAATAGTTCGCCTTATCTTCAGATCTACTCGGAGAAGCCATTGGCGGCGGAGAAGGTGAGGCTATTTTCGCCATCATCATTCTGCCTGGGATATCCTCACTCATCTCTTCTTCGGCAAGCTCGGTTATGCTGCGCGATCGAGATTGAAAGGATGCTATTTTTTGAGTGCGATTGGCTAGAGCGGGAGGAGAATTTAATTGAGGTACTTTTAATTGAGGGGGGCGACTGGCTTGCGGTTGGCATTGTTGGCGATCGCGATCGTAGTCGGTAAATAATAACTCAACTCCTGCGGTCGGACTGCGCCATCCCTGTTTTTTCGGAGTCGGTTGGGTGCGTCCGATACGAAGAGAGGCAAGTTCGGGGAGTTCCCATTGCGCCGTTGGTTCTGCGGTAGACAGTTCCAAACCCACTCTCGTCCAATCTTCTCCGGTACGCTGGCAAATGAGGGCGCGGACGGCAACACTGGCGGTATTTTGGCGGCTGTCGATGCGAAACGCATAGGCGGGAGTCCATCGAGCGCCTGGAACGAAATATTCGATAATAATTTGTTGTTCCGTAAAACGACTCGTATCTCCTTCGTATTGTAAGCCCACTGTCACGGTTTTTCGCAATTCGTCGGGTCTGGCTTGTTTGGCGGTTGAGGCTTTCTTCTGGCGTTGTTCTAAGTCTCGATAATGTTCTTCTGCGACTCGCAATCGTTCCCAGATCGCCTGTTGTTCTTGCTGTCGCGCTGCGATTTCCTCACTTTTATAAGTCGCGATCGCCAATCTGGGAGCAATGGGAGATAGGGGTGGGGCTTTGCCTTTTTCTCCTTGGGGGCGATCGGGAATTTTTAAACCGTTGAGGAGGTCGATTTCTTGCTCGATCGTGGAGATCGCATCGCTCAAGCGTTCGACTTCTTCTCGGGCGGTTCGCAATTCGATTTCTAAGGGGGGTTCTTGCCAGTCCTCCCGAGGAGGAATGGCAACGCCGACTCGAATATCCGTGGCGATCGCGGTATCGGGTAAATCCCCCTCTACTTTGGCCGTTACGCTGCCATCCTCGAGGGCGAGGGGCAGATCGGCAATTTCCACGCGATCGGGAATTCGACCTTCCTCGAGTTGCAATCGGGCAATTCTCGTGACCCTTGCCCCAGCCGCATAAACTTTAGCGCGATCGATGTGCGAAGTCAGTAACATTGTTCCTTTCCAGTCTCGCGAGGTCGGCGATCTTTATATAAGAGCGATCGCTTCCCTACAGTTTAATCAAGATACGCGCTTCTTGAAGAGATTGCCCGATAACTGATAACAGGTGACGGGTGATTGATTACCACGGATTGCCAATGAGAGTAAAAGCACTCCAATAGTAGGGATGGGTAAAATTGCGATCGCCGAATTCTACCAAGTCTGGCGTGAGGGGAAAGCGTTCCGTTCCCACAACTAATTCTCCCCCTTCAAAGCGAGTTTCTCCACGCAAGAGAGAGAGTTGCGCCTGTCGCAGGGCTTCGGCTTTAATGGAAGACGCTTGCAGGCGATCGTAGAAATTCAACATCAATCCGAGGGTTCCGATATCACTCACGTACCACAAGCTCCCGATCGCCGATCGCACCCCCGCAGCCACCGTCAAACCCGCAAAACCCAATTCGGCTTCGGGAGAGTTGACGGCGGTACGACAGGCACTTAAAACTAAAAGTTCGACCTCAGCATCGTTCCATCCCAGTTCCGGCAATTCATCGAGGGCGAGTTTGTCATCCCAAAGTTGGATGTAAGACTCGGAGGGTTTACCGGGGCGAATGTCGGCGTGGGTGGAAAGATGCACGATGCCATAAGCGGTATTGTCTCTAACTTTAGTCAGATTGCTGCGAGTAAAGTTTTCGTTGAGATAGGTCGTGCCTTGCCAATAGTTTTCGGTAATGGTCGAGAGTTCGACGGGAACAGCAGGGAGGGGTTCTTGTTCGGTAAAACTTTCTGCACCCATTGCCAGAATTTTACTATTGGCGAGCTCGGGGGGGCGCAGGTCGAGAAGGGCGAGGCTGGGAGTCAAACTCAAACTGTAACGGGCGATCGCAAAATCATTGCCGTCGTGGAGGGCGGCGAGGGGAAGAGTACGCAGGCCGGTATCGAGAACGTAGATGAGGGTTTCAATATTGGCGTTTTGCAGGTGGGGTTCGAGAGGTTCGAGCAGCCAGTCATACATTTGTCTGGCAGATTTTCGATAAGCCGAAGGACGACGGACATTCGTAATAGTGCGGCGAAACCGTTCGGCAACCTCGAGGGCTTCGGTGCGGTTGGCATGGGTGGATTTGCGGATGGGGTTTCCCTCTGGGAGGATGAGCAGGAGTTCGAGGCGGTCTTGCGGGCTGGGAATGAGCGATCGCAAGAGATGGGTATATTCGGAGTCAATTGCGATTCCGGGACTGGTTTCCGGAACCGGGGGGAGGGCAGAGGGGACAAAAATCGCATAGATCGTCGCAACGGGGACTTCTGTGGCCGCCGTGAAGTCTCGCAATCGCTGCTGAATGTCCAGGAGGTTAACGGTAGCGATCGCGTCGATCCCAAAGTGGTTGGCAAAATCGCTGCCGAGAAAATCATCGATTGCTAAGTCTGGCAGGGGATCCGCCGCCAGTTTCGGTCTCGCGTTAAAAAAGTTGAGAGATTGCAAGTGAGTTAAATGGCGATCGTTAAAAGAGATAAGGGTTGAAGAGGAAACGAGATCGGCCAGAGTCGCAAAAAATGATGTTGCGAACAATGATTCGCTATTACTCAATTGTGAGGTTGAAACCTGCGTTACCGTTGCAGTCGTGGGGCCTTCTCCCGTTAAGTCGATATTGGCAGCTTGAATGGTGGGAATGTCCGTCACTCTCGTATCGGTAAAGATACGGAAGACCAATGCGGTAGAAGTCGGCGCGCCATTGGCAGACAGCAGGCTGCTACTGAGAGTTCCAACATCCCAAAGATCGGCACTGGAATCATAGCTTCCCAAAGCCGGGATGACCTCCGTGACGGAGATTCCTGCTGTATCGATAAATGCCTCGAGGGAGACGCTTCCCACGGGATCGGGGCCGTCATTGGTGAGGGTCAGGATTAAATCGTTCGTGCCGAAAAGGAAGGGATCGGGGGTCGTTTGAGTCAAATTGAGGTCGGCGGTTACTTCAACAGCACCAATATCGGGAAGACCGCTCGATGTGCCTCGGGTGTAACCGCGTTGGTCGGTTGCGGTTGCCGTGGCGGTATCGGCGGCATTGATGGCGGGACTGCCGGGTAGGGGAACATGGGTTTGGGTATCGCCAGTATAATTGCCCAGGGTAGAGAGCAGGGGATCGACTCCGACAAGGGTGCTGGAATCTAAGGTCAGATTGCTGGCTCCGGACGTATCATCGATGAGATTGGCAATAAAACTGCTGGTGGCAAAGTCACCGTTCAGGTTGTTTCCCGTCCCACTCGCGGTATTGTTGGCAATAATGGTATTTTTAGCGTGGAGTTCTGACCCTATCGATAAATTAATCCCGCCACCATTGACCGCGCTATTCTCAACCAGCGTACTGTTGTATAAATTTGCTTCTCCTGTCAGATAAACTCCGCCTCCCTTACCACCGGTCATATTCCCCGAAACCGTGCTATTGCTTAAGATTAATGTCCCCGTAACGTTGAGTCCGCCGCCATTCCCTCCCGAGTTCCCCGAAACCGTGCTATTGATTAAGGACACTGTCCCACTCGCACTAATTCCGCCTCCATTGCCGTTGGTCGTATTCCCCGAAACCGTGCTATCGGTTAAGGTTAACGTCCCATTCCCACGAATTCCGCCACCATTTGCACCATCAAAATTCCCCGAAATCGTGCTGCGATCGATGGTTAAAGTGCCGCTGATGATGTCATGAAAAATTCCCCCCCCATTGGCTGCCGCGCTTCCATTGCGAATGGTGACATCCTGAATGGTTGCATTGGTCGCGGTAATATGAAAAATGCGATTGGCATTGCCGCCATCCAAGATCGTATTGCTTTGTCCCAAACCCGTTACGGTTAAATCCTCTACCGTCCAATCGATCTCGCTCCCTAAATCAATCGTTCCCGCCGTACTGAAGCGAATCTCGTCCCCTGCTGTGGGCGCGCCGCCAAACCCGCCCCCAGACCCGTCGATCGCATCGCGCAGGGTCAACGCTCCGGTATCGGCGAGATTTGTCACCGTGCGGGTTGCCAATTTGCCCTGCCAATTTACCGTTACGCCTTCTGCAAAAGGAGCGATCGTGGCGATCGCTCCGGTTTGAGACTCGAGCTGCCAATTGCCGTTATAGTTTGCACTTCCAGTGATATCCGTTGATGCGGCAACATCTGCTCCCGTGAGTTCGGCAATGTTGGCGATAAATGCCCGCCCCGTTTCTCCCAATGCCGTCAAGCAACTGTAGAGCAAAATATCTGCATTTCGGCTTCGCTCAATGGAGCCATTCCCGCTCAAAGATTCTCCCCATGCTTGCAATTGCTCTCGATAGTCGTTTAAATTATCCTGCGAGATAAAATCGCTTCCCAGCCAAAAATTGCCGGTATTTCCCTCCGCCACGATATGGACTTCCTCCACTGCTTGCCCCGATTTTGCCGCTTCAGCAAGGCGATCGCCCACCGCAGAAATCCCACTTTCATTGGGCGCGATCGCCACTGAAACCGTTCCCGATCGCCCGCCGTAAAGCAAATCTCGATAATTTTCCACCGTTGCATCGATAAAGGTATAAGCGAGGGGTTGACGGGCATCCTCTGGAAATAATGTGACTGTTGGGGTGCTATAAGTTCCCTCTCCCGTTCTCCCCCGAGGCGCAACCCTCACCCGATTTGCTGCCGCAAAATGTACCGTTTCTCCCGTTATTTTTCCCGCGATCGATACGTCTCCTGCTTCTAATGGCAAACCCGCATCTCGTAAATTCACCGGCTCAATAGACGCGTTTGCTGGCAGAATCTCCCGCACTTCTGGAGCGGTTAGCAACATCGGTAAATCTCGTGCCGTCATGCCCGTATCTAAGACAGTCCGGGGAACGTCCAAACTGAGAAGCGTTCCCTCTCGGGAAATTCTCACCAGATTCGTCCCCGGAATGGCCGCAATGAGAACATTTCCTCCCGATGTTTCCAATGTGCCTAAATTGAGAACGCTTCCTCCTAAAAGATTGAGATCGGCCTCCCCGGTCACTCGCAAATTCCCAGCATTGAGAATTGCTCCGGGTTGCGCCAAATCGAAGGCAAAGCGAGTCGGATCGCCGATTAAACTTGGGTAATGATTTGCGCCGATTCCATTGAACCACTCATCCCCAAAACCGAGGCGCGTCGCAGTCGTCGCTGTAAAATCTCCCGATACATTTAGACTCGCTCCCTGCCCGAACACGATCCCGGCAGGATTCATCAAGAATAGATTAGAATTCCCGCCCGTCACTTGAATCAGACCGTCGATGAGGGACGGATCGCCTCCCATTACCCGACTGAAAATGTTGCGAATTTCGGGGGAAGCGAGAAAATTGGCAATCTGTTCGGTATGAAGTCCAAATTGCTCAAAACTGTGAAAGAGATTTTGTCCGTCTCGGGATAAAGTGCCGCCGTCAATATTAAAGATTGTACCGTCGGCATTCACTGTCGTTCTCGTGCTATTGGTTTCTGGGATAATGGAGCGGGCCGATAGGGGCAGAGCCACTAAACATCCTGCCAAGACGGGAAAAATAGACGAAGAATAACGCAGAAAGCTGGGAAATTTCATGAGTTACGCGCGACAGGAGAGGTAAAGTTAACCCAAGTTGCCAGTTACAAATATCGTAAATTGCAATCCCCCTTAAGAATCCTCCTCTTATCCCTCTTCGCAAGGGGGAGGATAGTGGATGCTTCGCTTTTTAAAGACGGGGACTTCCGGATTCTCCCTTCTTGTGAAGGGAGGCTCGAAATTGACGACTGGCAAGTTGAGTTATAGTTATTATCTCTTATTAATTATATTGGTTAGGATTTGCGATCGCATCGAAGAATTTTTTCAGAGGCGATCTCCAGACAATCATCTTTTTGTGGGAACGAGTATACAACGAACAAATCTCGCGCCCCCATCGCGATCGCTCTCATCTCGATCTCCTTCGAGTGCTTTGCATGGATGCAATAGGTTTATCGGAAACATTGCCGCCGTCCCATTCCTACTCGCAAACATCGCTTGCGCGGGAAAAATCTGCTAGAATTATCCCCATAGCCCCCATCGCAAACCTCATGAGTGCAACCCTATCTCCCACCCTATTTAGCAAAGAACGCGCCCTTTCCCTCATCGAATCCATCATCGCGCAATCTCAATCAGATGGCGTTTTCGCGAGCCTGCAAGCTGGAGAATCTGCACTCAGTCGCTTTTCGGAAAACCAGATCGGGCAAAATCTCGTGAAAAATCGCTTTAAACTGAAAATTACCAGTTACTTTGGCAAGCGAACTGCCTCCTCTTCTACCACGGAATCCGATCCCGAAGCCTTGCGCGAAACCCTGCGTCGTTCCGAGGAATTGGCGCGTTTTGCCCCTGAAGATCCCGAATGGATGCCCCTGCTTTCTCCTCAAACCTACGATGAGAGAGTTCCTGCTTTTGACGAAGGGACGGCTAATTTATCTCCTCAAGAACGAGGCGAGTTGGTGAATCGCGTTTGTACCCTCGCTCGCAATGCCAAAATGGAAGGCTCGGGATCTTTAAGTACGGAGGTGCAAATTTCCGCTATTGGTAATTCTACCGGACTGCGGGCGAGCGATCGCGTTACAGAAGCGGATTTTAGCTTTACCGCCCGAGGCGATCGCGGTTCGAGTTGGGGCAGCGAGACGTCTTTTGCGATCGCGGATATTCCCCTCGCCGCCACTGCCAAAACAACCCTCGAGCTCGCCAAACAAGCACAAAATCCCCAAGATATTGCTCCCGGAATTTATCCCGTTATTTTTACCCCCTCCGCCTTTGCCAACTTACTTGCTTGGACGATCTGGAATATGGATGCAAGGGCCGCGGATGAAGGGCGATCGTTCATGTCTCGCACGGATGAAACCGGGCAGCCCATCGGCAATCGCATCGGCGAGACTCTTTTTAGTCCCCTCGTACAAGTCCGAAGAGATCCCGCCCATCCCCTCTTGCAAAGCAGTACGTTTTTTGGAGGCGGTTTGCCGAAGACTGCTCTAGAAATTATTCGTCAAGGCATTCCCCAAACCCTCGCTTATAGTCGCTATTGGGGGCAGGAAAAAAATCGATCGCCGACGGGGCGTTTATTTCCCTTTGTCATGGAAGGCAGCGATCGCACTTTAGAAGATTTAATCGGGGCGACGGAACGAGGTCTTTTAATCAATCGCGTCTGGTATATCGGTTATGTCAATCCTCCTACGTTAGAAATGACGGGAATGACCCGAGATGGCACGTTTTGGATTGAAAATGGCAAAATATCTCATCCCGTGAAAAATTTGCGTTTCAATCAATCTTTTCCTGATATGTTACGCGATATTGACGACCTAACTTCCGTGCGACGTTGCGGGGAATCCGTCGTTCCTGGAGTGCGAGTGAAAGCCTTTAACTTTAGCAGTATTACCGATAGTATTTAAGGGTTAGTATCGGGTTGTAGAAACTCAATGATGAAAAATAACTGCTTTTTGTTTGCCTTAACTTTATTGACTTGTGTATTTGCACATCCAAAAGTCTTGGCTGATGAGGTTTGGACGACAGAAGAGTACGATAACGTTGTCTACCAATCCGATCGCAATAAAACGGCGATTTGGTCTTACGGTCGCGATGGACTACTTTTCATCGAGGGTTTGGCTGGAGTCTCTGAAAATCGGGGTTCTTATCGAGGGTACTGGGTTCAAGGCTCTTCTTCCGTGCGTTGCGATACCTATCGAGAAGGTGCAAATGGCCAGCCCTCCTATCATTGGGGACAATTGGAAATCACTTTTCTCGATCCGGAGTTTCCTTCCCGTTGGCAGATAAAAATCGGTCTTTGCGATCGCGAACCCACGATCGTTCTCAATGGTACGCCTAAAACTCCGTAGACGCAAAAAAAAGCGATCGCCATCATTTCTGACTCGAGGCAATCGCTTTTAATGTCTTTATTTAAAACAGCTTAAATTACCGTGTCATCGGGAATCACGGCATTTTTCAATACCACGACCACTCCGCTTTTAATGTAGAACCCTTCACTTTCGCGATCGGCTTCTTCTACTCGATCTTTATTGAGGATTAAAACCTTTTTACCAATGCGAGCATTTTTATCGACAATAGCCCGGCGAATCGTCGAACCTTCTCCAATACCAATGGGAATCTTGCCATTTTGCAAGCCCGATTGACGTTCGGCAAAGGGTTCGTAATAATCAGCTCCCATTAACAGGGTATCTTCAATTTTACAATCGGATTCAACTCGGCTGCGAATGCCCAACACCGAATGACCGATCTCGCAATTTTTGAGAATGCAGCCTTCTCCAATAATCGATTCGCTGACCTTGCAGTTTAACAATTTGGTGGGAGGAAGGTAACGGGAACGAGTGTAAATGGGGGCTTTTTCGTCATAGAAACTAAAAGCGGGTTTGGGCTGCATAGTCAGTGCTAAATTTGCTTCGAAGAAGGCTTCAATAGTTCCGATATCTTCCCAGTAATCGTCAAAAAGATAAGCCTGAATATTATAATCCTTGGCGGCTCCTGGAATAATTTCTTTTCCAAAATCCGTTTGTTCTGAATTTTTTTCCAGTAAATCGATTAAAGCCTGTTTCTTAAAAACGTAAATTCCCATTGAGGCAATATAAGGTTTTTGTTTGGCCTCGTCTGGGGTCAATCCCAATTTTGTTGTATCGACCTGCATGGCCGTGAGGGCCTCGCCTTTGGGTTTTTCACTAAAATTAACGACTCGTCCTTTGGCGTCGATATTCATTAAACCAAAACTCGAGGCGCGTCGTTCGTCGATCGGAATCACCGAAAGGGTAATATCGGCGTTGGTTTCCCGGTGGCGATCGATGAATAAACCGTAATCCATCCGATACAAGTGATCGCCTGAAAGAATGATAAATTCATCGACATCCCATTCAGCCAACAACCACAAATACTGGCGCACTGCGTCGGCAGTTCCTTGAAACCAGTCCGGGCGATCGCGAGTTTGTTGGGCGGCAAGAACTTCTACGAATCCTTCACTCAGACCGCCAAAATTATAAGCGCGGGTTAAGTGACGGTTAAGAGACGCTGAGTTAAACTGGGTAAGAACGTAAATTTTATTAATTTCCGAATTGATACAATTGCTGACGGGAATATCGATCAGACGATATTTGCCCGCCAAGGGAACCGCCGGTTTTGCCCGCAACTTCGTTAACGGGTAAAGACGGGTGCCGGCACCTCCACCAAGAATGATCCCTAATACTCTTTTCACGAAAAACCTCTAACTGCCATTGTGATTTCTCCAAGACAAGTGTAGGACGGGAGGGGACATCTGAACAGCTATCAGTCACCAGTCACCAGTTAGTGCCTCCTCCGACGCTCCCAACGCCCCCGACGCCCCCGACGCTCTCTATCCCCAAATCTGGCTTGCCCATTGCTGAAATTTTTCTTTGCGCCATTGGGCATCTGCGCCGCGATGGGTGGAAATTTCGATCGCTCTGATGCCGACTTCGGGTAAGGGGTTTAAGAGGGGTTTGAGGCGTTTCCAAGCGGTAATGCAGTGATATTCGATGCGGTAGGCCTTGCAGAGTTCGGCAAAGTCGATCGCTTGGGGGGTGGCAAAAAATTCTTCAAAGGGCGGATTGAATTGGGCGATGGGTAAGTTTTCAAAAATGCCGCCGCCATTATTATTAATCAAAATGATGGTGAGATGCCCGCGAAATGCGTTGGCTTGTAAAAAACCGTTGATGTCGTGGAGAAAGGCGAGATCGCCCGTTAAAAGGATGCTGCTGCGGTTGCGATGAGCAATGCCAAGGGCTGTGGAGAGGGTGCCGTCAATGCCGTTGACTCCCCGACTGAAGTAGGGTTGAAGGTGAAGGTTATTGGGTCGCCACAAGGTTTCTACGTCCCGCACGGGCATGCTGTTAGCAATAAATATGGGGGTATTGGGGGGCAGGATTTGGGAAAGCAACCAAGGGATTTTGCCTTCAAACAAGTCTCGGGTTTGTTCGAGATCGCGATCGATCGCTTCTCTCATGCAGGTTTCGCAATCTTGCCACTGGAATAAATAGGGGGAGGGCGATCGCGGGTCAAGATTGGGTAAGCGTAATTGTTCGATCGCCGTTCTTAAATGCAGGGTTTTTCCGTGGAGGGGATCGAGATTTTCTTCCCTGGGATCGACGATCCACCGTTGGGGTTGTACCTCCTGCAACCACGATCGCAAAGTCGTACTGGTGGGCATTTCCCCAATTTGTACGACCAATTCGGGCGCTAATTTACGGGCGAGTTGGGAATTGCGAAGCAAGATATCGTAGGTTGAAATGAGGTGGGGGTTGAGATCGGCATAGTTGCGGAGGGGAGAGAGTCCTTCTGCCAAGACGGGAAATTGTAAAGTTTCGGCGAGGTTCGCGATCGCCGAACAATAAGCGTTAGGTTTTTGCGGACAATCGATTCCGGCAATAATAATTCCTCGTTGAGCTTTTTGCCACCGAGAAGGCATTGCGACCATTCCCGATTCCCGATTCCCGATTTCCGATTCCCGGTTCTCCAAAAAAGCAAAAAAATCTTCTTCGTTAATTTGCGATTCTAAGGCTTGAATTTCCGGCTGTTCGATGGGGGCGAGGGGTTTGCGAAAGGGGAAGTTTAAATGGACGACTCCGGGGTGGGGAAAACGCGATCGCCTCCATGCTTGCATGGCATTTTGTCGCCAGTAATGCAGGATGTCGGGGCGATTTTCCGGTGGGGGAAATTGTGCCTGCCAGTTGGGATAATGACCGTAGAGTTTGATTTGGTCGATGGTTTGGGAAGCGCGACAATGTTGCAATTCCGGCGGGCGATCGGCGGTTAAAACTAACAGGGGAACGCGACTCGCCCTCGCTTCGATAATCGCCGGGTAAAAGTTGGCGGTGGCGGTTCCTGACGTACAAACAAGGACAACGGGCAAGCGAGATTTTTTAGCAATTCCTAGGGCGAAAAAACTAGCAGAACGTTCGTCTAAAATGGAAATGGCTTCAAGGCGATCGTGTCGGGCAAAAGCCACGGTGAGAGGGGTACAACGAGATCCCGAACACAAAATTGCTGTCGTCAAACCAAGGCGAGAGAGGGTTTCAACCAGAATAGAACTACAGAGAGTATTAATGTTACGAAAGTCAAGAGGCATCCAAAAAATCTTTAACTTTTTTAATAATTCGAGAATAATTTTCGGGAATTTTTGCAGAAAATGCAAAGCGCGATGGAGGGCTAATCTTCCTCCTCTGGAATAACCCGCTCAATAACATTGAGAAAAAAGTTGAGCGATCGCCTCTTGAAAATCTTCTCCATTTTCCATAAATCCATGCAAAAAGAGAATGTAAGAGTGTTGGCGCTTTCCAAGCTCGGAGTAGTGAAGATTATAATCATTCGTTGTAAGTTTGACAACAATCGTTATAAGATAACCCTCAACAACCTGCTCTCAACTTTTCCCAAGAGGGGAGTCAATAACAACTAATAACAACCCACCCCCAACCCCTCCCAAGAGGGGAGCAATCAACAACCAACAACTAATGACAACATCTGTAAATCTTCCCGAGCGTCGCCAACTTTGGTATGCTGCCATTAAATGGCCGATGTATACGGTTGCAGTGATTCCCATTACCGTCGGAACAGCAGTTGCTTATGCCCAAAGCGATCGCTTAGACTGGACTATTTTTCTCACTTTTTTAGGTTCTGCGATCGCTATCATAGCATGGTTAAACCTCAGCAATGATTTCTTTGACTCAGAAACGGGAATCGATCGCAATAAGTTACACTCAGTTGTTAATTTAACGGGCAATAAAGCCTTGGTATTTTGGTTGAGTAATTTATTTCTCTTTTTGGGGATTCTGGGAATATTTTCTATTGCTTGGAAACAGCAAAACTGGACGGTTTTAGAACTTATTCTTCTCTGTTGTGCTTTAGGGTATAGCTATCAAGGTCCTCCTTTTCGTTTGGGTTATCAAGGATTGGGCGAACCCATTTGCTTTTTTACTTTTGGACCTTTGGCGATCGCGGCAGCTTATTACTCTCAAACTGAAAGTTTTTCCCTTGAATCTTTTGCTGCTTCGATTCTTATTGGCATCACTACTTCAATTATTCTTTTTTGTTCTCATTTTCATCAAGTGGAAGACGATCTAGCTGCGGGAAAGCGATCGCCGATCGTTCGTTTGGGGACAAAATTGGGGGCAAAAGTTTTAGCCGTAGCAACAGGAAGTATTTTTATACTAGTGCCTTTGTTTGTTCTTTTAGGTTATTTCCCTATCTGGACTTTAGCAATTTTTTTGAGTGTTCCATTTGCTTATCAACTCGTTCATTTTGTGTGGCACAATCACAACATTCCCGAAAAAGTAAAAATCTGTAAATTTATTGCGGTCAAATTCCACTTTTGGAGTGGTTTATTCTTTGCTTTGGGATTTATTATCCTCAACTTTCCATCCATCCCCGTATCCTCTGTATCTTTGTGGTAAAAATCATTTTATTATGGTTTATAAATTTAGGTTTGATATTTATCACTATCCTTTCAAAAAACCTTTAATGACTCATCATGGGACTTGGGAAAAACGAGAAGGAATGATCGTTTCTTTAACAAACGAAGAAGGTAATATAGGCAAAGGAGAAATTGCACCTCTGCCATGGTTTGGATCGGAGACATTAGCAGAAGCATGGCAATTTATTGAGACATTAGGAGCGGAAATAAAACGAGAAGATATTGTTAATATTCCCGATTGCTTTCCTGCTTGTCAGTTTGCTTTTGAATCTGCTGTAGAAGAACTCGAACAACCCAAGAATTTAGAAAAGTATTCCCCTACTTTTGCTTATTTATTGCCTGCGGGTAAATTTGCGTTACAACAATGGCAAGATGATTATCAGCAAGGTGGAAGAACCTTTAAGTGGAAAATCGGTGTAGAATCTCTAGAAGAAGAGTTAAAACTATTTCAGCAATTCACTCGCCTACTCCCTGCTGATGTCCGACTGCGTTTGGATGCGAATGGCGGGTTGAATTTTGAGATGGCAAAACGCTGGTTAGAAGCGACAGATCGATGGGGAAATGTTGAATTTATCGAGCAACCGCTACCCCCAGAAAATTTATCGCAAATGATAAAATTAAAGAGAGAATATACTACCGATATTGCCTTAGATGAATCTGTTGCGACTTTAAATCAATTAGAACAATGCCATGCTCGGGGATGGCGAGGAATTTACGTTATCAAAGCCGCGATCGCGGGTTCTCCCCAACGTCTCCGTAAAATTTGTCAAGAATATGCGATCGAATCCGTTTTTTCCTCTGTTTTTGAAACGGAAATCGGTAGAAAAGCTGTCCTAAAACTGGCAAAAGAATTATCTTCGCCTCAACGTGCTTTAGGGATGGGAGTCAATTCTTGGTGGGATCGCTTTGTAAAGTAATACCGCGATCGCCATATTCCCATTTTTGAACGTACATACCGATCGCACCCCAAAATATATCTTCTGCTTTCTGGGATTGTTCATCTTTAAAAATTATTGAGTTCGTGTCAATCAGTCCTTAGAAAGGAAAATTCTGTACTTCTAGATCTTCTTCTACCGTCAAAATATGATGTTCTGGACAAGGTTGCCAATTCCCCTCAAATAAAGGCTCAGAGGCAAGAATAACGGCATTGGGATAATTGGGATCGTCTCGTACCCAATAAAGCGTTGGTACGTCTTCAAACGTCGAATAACGACAGGCAATCAAACGCTTTCCCGTGCCAATTATCATAGCGGCAATAAATTTAAGATTTTCGGCTTTGCTGAGTTTACCAACCTCGTTAATAACTTTTGCCAGCACTTCTTCTATCCCGATCTCGGGATGAGTGCGTAAATAAGTTAAAATTAAAGCACAGAGATATTCTGAATCGGTATTGCCTTTAATCCATATCTCTGCTTCCTCGCTGAGTAAATTACGAATCGTTCTGCGGAGTTTGTGACGAAAATGTTCGATATAACCGTTATGAACGAACATCAGGCGATCGCAAACAAAAGGCTGACAATTACCAATATCTACCGGAAGTCCGGGGGTTGCACTGCGAACGTAACTTAAAGTACTATTAGATTCAATATAGCGACCGAGTTGAGGTAAATTAAGATCGTTCCAAATCGGTAGAATATTTTTATAAGTATAAGGATTTTCCTCTCGTTGGGGATGATACCAACCCACCCCAAATCCATCGGCATTATGTAACGCGACATGCATTTCCTTGGGCTGGTAACTTTGTACGATCAGAGAATGTTCGGGTTTGTAAAGAATGCGATCGAGTTGAATTGGAGTTCCGAGATAGCCAAGCAAGCGACACATAAGAAGTGATAAGTTAAAGAAAAACGAAAAAAGCAAAAACACATGGATACTATTTTACACATTACAAGCAAAACAGAATGGCTGCACGCACGAAAACGGGGAAGTTACTACCATGACTCTTTAGAGGCAGAGGGATTTATCCATTGTTCCTACCCCGCACAAGTTGTTGCAACAGCCAATCGTTTTTTTCACGGAGAGAGAGAGTTGGTTTTGTTGGAAATCTCACCTTCTCTCGTTCGTGCAGAAATTAAAGAGGAAGACGTGCCATTGCACGGCAATTTTCCTCATATTTACGGAGAACTCAATCTCGATGCAGTAGTCCGCGTTATTGATTTTGAACCCAACGAAACGGGAGAATTTAAACTTCCTCGAGAGTTATCTTAAAGCTGGAAATTATCTTGACTGCAAAAATATATAAAAATCTTGTTAGAATGGGATTTTGAATTTAACAGCGAACAATTTGATTTCTCTTTGGAGTTTGGAGCGATCGCAATGCGAACTCGAGCAAAAAATTCGAGCAAAAAATTCGCAATCTTGGGATTATTAATACTGAGTTTGGGAATCTGCACGCCTGTTTTTTCCGTTCCCATGCGACTGACGGAAACTGAAATTACTTCTCAATTAAACAATATACCGGAATGGACGCGAGAAGGTCGATTGCTGCGTCGAGAATTTGTCTTTGGAGATTTTCGCGAAGCGATCGCCTTCGTAGAAAGTTTAGTCGAACCCGCAGATCATGCCGGACATCATCCCGATATTGAAATTTCTTACAATAAAGTCACCCTCATTCTAACAACTCACGACGCAGGAGGACTCACGCAACTCGATTTTGATGTTGCTCAATTAATTAATCAATTATTATCCGATACGCCAGAGTAAAAACCCCATCATAAAATATCCATTCTTTCAGGGTGCATCTCAAATTTGTAAATTTATAATTCAGGTAATCCGAGAAAACTTTCCAATTGTGGAACAAGCATCACTTCGGCATCGCTCAGCGATCGCCCTGCTTGTCCGAAGCGGAAAGAATAAACTTTATGTAAGAATAATAACTTTTTCAAAATCTTGACCGGATCTTGACATTTCCTTGCCATAATTTAGGCGCTATTCGCTCCAATGTGTGGGGAAGTTATCCAATGCTCAAAACTCATCGCATCCTTGCAGGTCTTGCCCTACCTGCTTTATTGCTGCCTTTTAGTGCCGCGATCGCCCAAGAATATACGTTACCCTCGTCGTCGATTTCTGCCGGAGATTTGCCCGTTTTGTCCCAAGACGAGCAAGGAGAGCAGGATTTATACGACGGGATTAAAGAAGATTGGCTGCTTAAGCGGGCTCTCGAACAACAAGCCGGAGTCGAGCAATTTGGCGATGTTTCCCCCGAAGAATGGGCTTACCAAGCCTTAGAAGACTTAGTACAACGCTACGATTGCTTGCAGGGCTATCCCGACGGCACCTATCGCGGCGATCGCCCTCTCACTCGTTACGAACTCGCCGCCGCCCTTAATTCCTGCTTGCAAAATATAGAACGCTTGCTCGCACAAGTAACAGAAGATTTTGTTGAAGAGGAAGAGTGGGTCGATCTGCAAGACTTATTAGAGGAAGATACCGCCACCTTAAACGACCTGAAAGCTCGCGTTGATGACCTCGAAGCACGGATTATCAACCTCGAGGACCATCAATTCTCCACCACCACCAAACTCACCGGAGAGGTGACCTTTGCCCTCAGCGATCTTGCCATCAATCAAAACCCTCTCTTTCTCTCTCGCGGGACATTAAACGGTGCGGAAGTGGTGGGGTTGACGGATAATGATGATGCCGAAGCCGTATTTGGAGGGCGAGGACGGCTATTAATGCGAACCAGTTTTACGGGAGAAGACTTGCTCGCGATCCGCATGGATATCAGCAATTTAGCCATGTTTGAGGATGCCAACGAATTAACGGGGGTCAGCGTTACCGGTGCGGATTCGTTAACGGGGGAAACAACCCAGACTTTTAATATTGGCTTTAATACAACGACCTTTGAAACTAATAATTTCGCCGTTTCCTATGCCTATCCTTTCGGAGATAATATTAAGGCTTATGTTTTCGCAAACGGAGGACTTTGGAGCGATTTTGTCCCCACGTTGAACCCTTATTTTGAAGATTACGATGGGGGTAATGGTGCTTTATCGACTTTTGCCTCTCGCAACCCCATTTATCGCTTGGGTGGAGGTGCGGGACTGGGATTTAACTTCAATTTGGATTTTATCGAATCAGTACCGACGCGGTTCTCACTCGGCTATCTTGCAGGACCTAGCAGCACGAAAAATCCCAATGGTCTTTTTGGGGGCGATTATGCTCTCTTAGCACAGTTAGACTTTGACGTGACGGAGGATTTTTCTGTCGGACTCACTTATAATCACGGCTATCATCCCAGTAACACCGCCGTGTTTGATATGGGGGGTTTGGGCAGTCAAGGAACCGTGGGGAGCGCGATCGCCAATACGGCAGCTTTTGGGCAATCCACAGCCCCTAAAGTGACCAATGCCTACGGAATCGAAATGGCTTGGAAAATTAGCGATGCGGTGTCTCTCAGTGGCTTTTTTACCTATATCGATGCTCATGTCCCCGCAGTGCAAGCCGGAGATTATGAGATTTGGACGTATGGTTTGGGCGTTGCTTTCCCGGATTTGTTTAAAGAAGATGCTTTGTTAGGGTTTTTTGTGGGCGCGCAACCCTATGTGGCCGGTTTTGACGGGACCGGGGCAACCTTTCGTAACGATACTGTTCCCTATCACTTAGAAGTTTTTTATCGCTATCCTCTCACGGATTACGTCTCGATTACGCCAGGAGTTATCTTTTTTACCAGTCCCAACCAGATTAAAACAGGGGGGAGTATTGTTACTTTAAGAACTACATTCACTTTTTAAGTGCTGGATTTCCAAGAATTCATGAAAGTTAAGAGACTAAATTGGTAATGCAATTATCCTTCTTTTTGTCAATCCGCCAAGGATTGAAAATCCCTGTCTCATAGGAAAAATCCCTTAAAATGGATTAGGGAGTTTAGCGATCGCAATATTACCGAATTAATTTTTAACCTTCATGAATCCTGGGCTTTAATCCAATCAAACCGCTAAGAATTGCTGAATGACATCTTGACTCAATTCGCTGGTACTGCCCGAGGCGACAATACCGCCTTTTTGCATGGCATAATAGCGATCGGCTTGTCGGACAAAATGCAGGTGTTGTTCGACTAAAAGAACGGAAATTCCCGTGGTTTGGATAATTCCTCTGACTGCTTCTTCAATCTCCAAAATAATCGACGGTTGAATCCCTTCCGTCGGTTCGTCTAATAGCAATAATTGGGGTTGTCCCATCAAAGCACGAGCGATCGCGAGTTGTTGTTGCTGTCCGCCGCTCAAATCTCCTCCCATGCGGTTTAACATGGTCTTTAAAACGGGAAATAATTCAAAAATTTGTTCGGGAATTTTATCTTTTCTTTTTCTTCCTTGGGGACGTGCCTCCAATCCTAAGAGTAAATTTTCTTTGACAGTAATGCGAGGAATAATTTCTCGACCTTGGGGAACGTAACCGATGCCCATTTTTGCTCTGCGATCGGTTGTTTTTTTAAGAATATCGTCACCTTTATATTTAATCGTACCCAAGCGCGGCTTTAATAATCCCATAATTGTTTTTAATAATGTTGTCTTGCCAACACCATTTCGCCCAATCAAACAGACCATTTGCCCAGGAGCAACATTGAGATCCACATTTCTGAGAATATGACTCTCGCCATAATAAACATTGAGTTGAGAAATATTTAGCATTTTTATTGTTTGTTATTGGTTGTTTGTTATTTGTTATTTGTTTCCCATCCGGTCTCCTTTCTTGGAAGGTGCTGGGGGTGGGTTTTACTCTTTACTCTTTACTTCTCGTTCTAAGTGCTTGACTGTTTCTTCTGGGAGTTCGAGTAAGTGAATTAGTTTTTTATAGGCGATCGCTTCTTCTTCATTAATCAAATCCTCATCGGGATGTCTGGCACTAGAACTAATAATTTCATAACTGAGTTTTAGTACCATTTCTCGCTCGGCCATGGTTTCCAATTGAGGGACTAAATTAGCAATATCTACATTTGAACTCAAATAATCTCGCAATTCTTTTTGCAATTCTTTCTGCTGCTGACTATCATCGGCAAATTGACGGCTCAATTGCGTTAAAATAACATCTATTTCTTCTGGAGCAATATCACCATCCGCCCATGCCATCGATGCGGCAATTCGCAAAATAATCATTTCTTTTTCGCCAATAGAAGGGGCTTGACCCAAGTATACTTCAATAACTCGGGGGTCATTTTGTATGCGATCCATACTCCCTTCGCACAATACAGAACCTTGATGCAACACGGTTACTTGTCTGGCGATTTGGCGCACGAATTCCATATCATGTTCGATGACGATAATTGAGTGGCTTTCTGCTAAAGCTAAGAGTAGATTACCGACATTTTCTGTTTCTTCATCGGTCAACCCCGCGACGGGTTCATCGACTAATAAAAGTTCTGGAGATTGAGCCACTAACATTCCGATTTCCAACCGTTGTTTTTCTCCATGAGAAAGAAGTGCGGCTTGCAGATCGGCTTTAGCAGTTAAACCAATTGTTTCTAATAAGCCAATTACATTCCGTCGATCTGTCGATGGAGGACGCTTAAACAGGGTAGAAAAGACATTTTTATGGCGATTGCAGGCTAAATCTAAATTTTCTCGAACAGATAGATTGAGATACACTCGTGGGGTCTGAAATTTACGCCCGATTCCCAAACGAGAAATATGATGTTCGGCTTTTCCTTGCAAGTTTTGCCCTTTAAATCTCACTGTTCCTTCAGTCGGTTGAACCTTGCCAGTAATTACATCCAAAAATGTCGTTTTTCCCGCTCCATTCGGACCGATAATAACTCGAAGCTCTCCCGCATCCATACTAAAGTTAAGATCGTTTAGTGCCTTAAAACCATCAAAACTTACCGTTAAGCGATCGATTTCTAAGATTTTGCTTGTCATTATTTTGACCTCCGACTATCTATCTTGCAAGGATTCTAATTCTTCTCGTTCTTGTTGAACCATGGGATCGGTTTCTAAGCTGGGATAAGTTACCATTGGTTCTTGCATTCCGAGGAGCGATCGCAGCCCCGGCCAAATATCGCTTTGTACCCACCCCACAATTCCATTTGGCAATACTGTCACGACTAATAAAAATAACGCTCCTTGAAAAAATGACCAAACTTCGGGAAATTGTTCGCTTAGGAAAGTTCGAGCAAAGGTTACTAATAACGTGCCGATAATCGGCCCGATTAACGTTCCTCGTCCCCCGACAGCGACCCAAATAACCATTTCAATCGAGAAGGCAACTTCCATAAAACTCGGGGTGATAATTCCCGATTGCACGGTATACAATGCTCCTGAAATTCCTGCAATTCCACCAGAAATCGAAAACACCAAAACTTTAAACCAAGTGGGATTATAACCGGAAAAACGTAATCGATTTTCATCATCGCGAATGGCAATGAGAATGCGGCCAAATCGCCCGCTTGTCAGCCAGCGACAAAGTAAATAAATCAGAATAACAACTAAGACTGTAATCTCGTAAAATGCGAGTTGTGCTCCCGATGAACTGACCACCATTCCGAATAAAGTTTCTGTATCTGTTTTTAATCCATTCGTTCCATTAATGAGCTTTTGCTGTCCGTTAAAAAAGTTAAAGAAAACCAACAAAGCAGCTTGGGTTAAAATAGAGAAATAAACCCCCTTAATGCGATTGCGAAAAACGAGATAGCCTAACAATCCTGCAACAACTGTCGGAACGAGAACGATCGCAATTAAAGTAATGGGAAAAGAGTAAAATGGATGCCAGAAAAATGGTAGATTGTCAACCCCATAAAGGGTGAAAAATTCCGGAATTTGGCCTTCGGGTAATTGCAACTTTAGGTGCATGGCAAAACCATAACCACCGAGAGCAAAAAAGATACCGTGTCCGAGACTTAATAACCCCGTATAGCCCCAAATTAAATCGATGCCGAGAGCCACGATCGCCAAGGAAAGAAAACGCCCTAACAGTTTGAGGCGAAATTCGGGCAAAATTGCCGGGAGGAGCAAACAAAAAACAAGACCGATCGCCGCGATCGCAATGCCTTCAATGAGAAACTTGCGACGCTTTTTTCGTTTCATAACCGTAGCTTTATCGAGAGTCATCCTTCAACCTTTCTAACTTTTAGCAATTTCATAGTTTTTAACTCTTCATCTTTTCATTACAGTTCTGCCGTCCTCCCTTTTTGCGGGAAAATTCCGGCGGGTTTGAATTGTAGGAAGGCAATAATTAAAGCGAATACCATAACTTTTGCCATGCTGCTCGTGGCAAAAAAGGTGAAGAAATCGGTAACGGGTTGAAAGGCTGGATTTTGTACGAATATGAGGGCGATCGTGCCCGAACCCACGAGATAGGTTACCGTTCCGATCGCCAGTGCCGCAAGGATACTGCCGAATAAATTGCCCACCCCACCGACAACGACAATCATAAAGGTATCGACAATATAATTCTGTCCGGTATTGGGACCCACAGAACCGAGTAAAGTAATGGCAACTCCGGCAATTCCTGCCAGTCCCGAACCGAGAGCAAATGTTAAGGCATCTACTTGATTGGTGGGAATCCCCAAACACGAACTCATCTCGCGATTTTGGGTGACGGCGCGAATTCTTAACCCCCAATTCGAGCGATTTAAAAAGAGATAAATTCCCAAGACGCAAGCGATCGTCAAAATAATAATAAAAATTCTGGCGTAAGGGAGTTGAAAATTACCGACGGGAAATCCGCCTCGCAACCAAGCTGGAGCCGTCACATCGACATTTCTGGCACTAAACCAAGGTTTTGCTAAAGCCTTTTGACTGCTTAATAAAAAGCCGGCTACCGTTGCAATTCCTCCGGTCAGTAATGCTAAAATTGTTAACGCGCCATTGCGAATTTTTTGCCAATCGAGACGACGGCTTAATAAAACCCAAGCCCCGAAAAATAATAAACAAAAAATAACCAAACCAATTGCTAACACCCAATTAACGCTGCGAACGAACTGACGCAAAATCAGACTGACTCCCCATGTTGCCAAAAGCGTTTCTAAGGGTCGTCCATAGAGAAAGCGAATCACGCCTCGTTCTAATACCAATCCCGCTAACGCCGCTACAATAAATGCTGCGGGTAAAGCAACAAAAATATACGCACCAAACCACGGATCGCCGAGCATTTTAAAGCCATTTTGGACGACAAAAGTCGTATAGGCTCCCAGCATCATTAATTCCCCATGAGCCAAGTTAATGACTCCCATGAGTCCGAAGACAACAGCAAGACCCAACGCTGCAATTAACAATACCGCACCAATACTAATTCCATTAAATAAACCGAGAAATAGCTGTAACACCTTTCAATTATCAATGAACAATTATCAATTTTTTTGAAACAACCAGAAGCCACCAATCCTAATAACTGGTGACACTTCAACAGCCTCGTTTCGGCTTCGCTCAACAGCCTCGTTTCGGCTTCGCTCAACAGCCTCAGTGCGTCCTTGGTGACTGGTGTACGGACGTAGCATGCTACGTCCGTACCGAACAACTAGGCTTCTATTTTGTATTTACCGCCTTTTTCGGAATCGCTCCAATCGCACCCAAACCCTTTAGTTTCGGGAACGAATTGATTCCAAGGTAAGGGCTCGATAGGACCGTCAGTCGACCAAACAATATCAAACAGGCCATCTTCGCGCACTTCGCCGATCCTTACCGTTTTAGAAATGTGGTGGTTGGCATTCATGGTGACTTTCCCTTCTGGCGCGTCAAATTCTTGCCCGATCGCCGCAGCGCGAACTTTTTCTAAATCGTCTGCCGTTCCAGCTTTTTCGACTGCCTGTTTCCACAAATACACCATAATGTAGGCCGCCTCCATGGGGTCATTGGTGACGCGATCTTCGCCGTATTCGGCTTTAAAATCTTCCACCCATTTTTTATTTTCGGGGCTATCCACGGTTTGGAAATAGTTCCAAGCAGCATAATGTCCTTTCAGGAATTCCGGCCCGATTTGTCGGACTTCTTCCTCGGCAACACTGACAGACATCACCGGATATTTATCGGGTCCGAGTCCCGCACCTTGCAACTGTTTGAAGAAAGCAACATTACTATCTCCATTCAAGGAGTTAAAGATTACGCCACCATCGGGTAAAGCAGCTTGAATCTTGGTAATAATCGGCGTAACTTCTGTATTGCCGAGGGGCAAATAATCTTCGCCAACTAACTCCCCATCCTTCGCTTTCAACTGTTCCTTAATAATCGTGTTCGCAGTGCGCGGGAAGACATAATCCGAACCGACTAAAAAGAACTTTTTACCTTTATTTTCCAACAGCCAATCAACAGCCGGTTCGATTTGTTGGTTGGGAGCGGCTCCGGTATAGAAAATGTTTTTAGAACATTCTTGACCTTCATATTGAACGGGATACCAAAGCATATGATCTTTGGATTCAAAAACATCCAAAACAGCTTTCCTACTGGCAGAAGTCCAACAACCAAAGATAGTCACGACTTCATCGCGATCGATCAGTTTTGCCGCTTTTTCCGCAAAAGTCGGCCAGTCGGAGTTCCCATCTTCGACGATCGCTTCAATCTGTTTGCCGAGAACGCCACCGGATTCATTAATCTCTTTAATGGCCAATTTTTCGGCATCGACTACGGTGGTTTCGCTAATGGCCATCGTCCCGCTCAGAGAGTGGAGAATTCCCACTTTAATCGTATCTTCACCGCTCGCTGTTTCTGTAGCACCTTCTGTTGTTTCTTCGGAAGAATCTCCCGTTTCTTCAGTCGTACAGGCTTTGAGTAAGAGACTCGTTCCCAAAGCCGCAGAACCGTACATTAAAAATTTTCTTCGTCCTAATCTCTCGATCATGGTTTTGTTGTCTACCTCTTTAGGATCAACTATTGCGATCGCTCTTTAAAATAAAGCGTCGAGGTGTGTATGGTACTCCTCGGGTTCGCTTTATTTTGTAGCACAGAATACAAAAACTCTTTTGCTTTCACAATTCATTAACTTTTGATTTTTCGTGATATTAAAACAATCTTAAATCGCTTGACACGATTGCAATGATTCTATTTTCTGTTTTTGAAACGATTAATCTTGTTGAGAACGGTCAAACCCAGAAATTGCGTGAGAAAATAATAAATCGATTATCAAGATAACTATAAATAGGAGAGTACATTTAATTGCTTATAATCCTTATTTCCAATTCACATTTTATGGTTTGTTATCATCGCCAAACTATTTCCAGTTTTCCCAATCCAAATTAAAAATCGAAGTATCGGGAAAGGCGTTGGGATTGCCATTTTCCACCAAACGCAGTTTTAATTCTTGCAATTGAGGATTGGGTCGCGGCATGGTTTCGACTAATTGATAGGGTCGGATATCTTCTTCTAAAGCGTAAGCTGCCGTCGTTCCCGCCGCCGCCCCCACGGACCATTCAAAAGAATGAACGCGATAGGCCGCCGCCGCAATATGACTGGTCGCGATACTTTTTCCCGCTACTAACAAATTATCGATTTCTTGAGGAATGAGAGCGCGTAAGGGGATTTGTGCTGGATAGGTCAAACCCGCTCCCTGTCTCGTTCCCTCTCGTTCCGTATTTCCGGGCA
Source organism: Cyanobacteria bacterium SBLK (assembly GCA_017746715.1). Lineage (GTDB taxonomy): Bacteria > Cyanobacteriota > Cyanobacteriia > Cyanobacteriales > Spirulinaceae > CCY15215. Next base: position 41,442 of record JAGHZQ010000016.1, on the reverse strand, counting down.
ATTCTGGGGGAGAAAGGGTCATGCAAGGATGAAAATCGATATTGTATTGGGCAATGCCTACAGAGTCGGGATATAAGGTAGAACGAGTGCGACGGGTCATGCGTTCTGCGGGCAGATCGTCGAGAATCACATCAATAACCCCCAATCCGGACAGTCGCCGCCACATATCTTCATACATTTTAGCGGGTAAGGTATTTTGATAGTATTCGTCGCGATAGTTTTTAGCAGAGATATCCAATTCCGTGACGCTAAACCCGTCGGGATAGGCAAAAGAAGGACGGCCGATAATGCGACGGCCTTCGCGAATATAGGGATATTTCGAGAGTCCGTAGATGGTTCCCATGGGAGAATCCAACCCCGTCAGGTAGCGATGAGTGCGATCGCTCTCCTTCACACCTTCGCCCAACTGCGAGTCGGTGATTCCCTGCACCAACCAATAGAAAAAACCGATGGCGTGTTCTTCGCCTTTTCTCAAGGTTTCGGTTCGCAGTCCTCCCATCCATCCTCCCGGTTCTAACTGTCCCATTGCTTGCAGTTGGGAACGGCTATAAATTAAATTATCGCTTTCGGTACCGGGTCGATAGTCATTGCCCCAAGTCCAATTTTGCATGGAGATGTCGCCGGGGGTAACTTTCGTCCAGTTACGGCCGCCCAAACCGTCTGGTTCTCCCGTGGTGGGACTCCAAATGCGGCGATAGGTAAAAAGGAGATCGATACTCGCAAAGTGAGGCTGTTCGTAACTGTAATAGGGTTCGTATCGGGAGTAAAATTCCGGTATGTCATACGTCTGCGCTTCCGCCATTTTCTCCATGGCAAAGGTATAGGTAAACCCTTGGGTACAATAGGGATCTCCTTCGGTAATGCCGCCCGAGGAGGAAGGTTCGACGGCGGAGAGGGGATCGATGCCGAGACGGTAAGGGACATCGGCAAGGGCAATAATTTCTCCGGTTTCTGTCGCCTCGACGACGTACCAATTCACCAAACTGGGATCGTTTTTTCCTTGGGGGAGGAAGCGAATAATACTTTTGTGGAAGCGGGGCGAGTCTGTATAGGTATAAATATCTTCAATGGTTTGGGAGAGGGGTTCGCTGTTGAGGGGTACGGCGTTGGGGGCAGGTTGGTGTTGGATGGCGATCGCGCTTTGAATGACATTCCCTTCGGGACTGATTTCTAATTCTTTGATCGCGGTGCTGGGAAACCAGTGCAATGTTCCCTCTCCCTCTTTGGCGGCATCTTGCAATTGTTCGAAGAGAATTTCATGAGCATCTCTCGGGGGAAAACACGAAGCACTGACCCAACATTCTCCCGGGTTGAGGCGACCGTATTTCTTTTCGATGCGAATGCGAAATTCGTTATAGCCTCGGGGATAAAACAAGAGCGATCGCTGTTTGCCTTTTTCGTCGAGGGCGGAGGTGCCTTGAGAGGAAATCTGCCCCCCCACCCAGTCGGTAATCTCAGTCATGCAAACGGTACGCCCGGCGAGGAGTGCCTCGTAAGCCGTCGCCGAGCCTGCCAGTCCGCCGCCGATAACAAGGATTTCGCATTCTACAGTTTTATCCGGCGATCGCGGCGGAGCGGCTAAAACTGGGGCAATCGCTGTTTTGAAAAGAAATGCAACGAGTAAAGTGTAGCGAGCAAAGCGTATCAAACCCACCCCCAGCCCCTCTCAAGAGGGGAGCAATACCGAGTTTTGCGGTTGCGTCGCCCTCTTCTTAATTGCCGTCTCGAAGTCAGAGCATCTCGAATTTGCTGTCCGCGATGGATTAATTCTGCACCCCAGATGACTCGATTCCCTTGCACGATTGCGATTCCGGTTGTCTTTGAACCGGGGTCAATCTTTAACTGACAATCATTCGTTTCTCCTCCTTCTACGTCTTGTAGAATAATTGTGAATGGAAACCGTTTAAAGACTTTAGCTCGTCCCGATTTGAGCCATTTTCTCGCTCTAGCGGGATGAGTTGGATTTAACGGTTTTTTGTTTTTATCTAGTACGAAAACCCCCATGGGTAAAACTCCTAAAATTAGGGTGATGTTAGCCTGGTCAAAATTATCTGGGCTTGTTCGGTACAACTCACTGGCTTTACTCTTACACCTGTTTAAAGTTGTACGAAAGAGCCGAAAGCTGGCACGCACTTACGGGTTTCTTGACCGAGATAATATAGTGATTTATTCACTAAGACTGGGCAGGCAAAAAATAACCCAATAGAAAAGACGCTTGGGAGTCTTGCCTTGTTTCGACCCCAAGCGTCTTCTCTCACTTTTCCTCACACCTGACTATTAGATTACAACAAAATTTTCAGATGTCAACACCTCGAAGGCAATTGATAAATTTTTTTAATACTTCTCGATTTTTTGCTCAGTTTTCCCGAGTGAATTGCAAAATGCGATCGTGAATCGTACCGTTACTGGCGACAATACCGCGATTTGCCGTTAATTTTGCCCCCAAGGAAAAATCGAGAGGTTTGCCGTCGAGATCCGTCACGCGCCCCCCCGCTTCTTCCAAAACGATCGCTCCGGCGGCGTGATCCCATATATTTTCTCGCTTGTTGGGGCGATCCGGCGGGGGAATGCGGGTGTAAATATCAGCTTCCCCTCGGGCGACAGCAGCGTATTTGGCTTGGGAGTCCATCTGCAAAAACGGGCGCGTCATGCCGATCGCTTTGGCGAGGGCGTGCTGTTTGGAGCGATCGCTATGACGGGCTTCGACGCTTGTAATCAGTCCTAGTTTTTGCGGTTCTCCCGTGGAGTTGACTTTGGCGAGGGTGGTTGTATTATCGGTCAAGCTCAGGATTTGCGTGCCTTCCCCCCGGACGGCGAGAAAGAGAATGCCCTTGGGACCGTCGGGTTCCCTCGGATCGAGGGGTAAAGCCGGACAGCCGAGGATTCCCAATTGCAGTTTTCCCGCTTCCACCAACGCCAAAGCGATCGCGTATTGGTCGCCGCGAATAAAACCTTTTGTCCCGTCGATGGGGTCGAGAGTCCAGTAACGAGACGCGATTTTCCCATTACCGCAATCGATCCAGTGAAGAATCTCATCGGGGGTCGCTTGGGGGAGAATATCCCGTACCAAAGCAACGACTCGGTTAAACTCTTCTTGGCGATCGCTCTGTTGCAGCATGGTGGAGTCTTCTTCCCCAATAACGGGATCGTCGGAAAAATTAGCAGCAAGGGCCTGACAAACGATCGCTTGTGCTCCGAAGTCCGCCACGGTGACGGGACTGGCATCTTGTTTGGTGAGGGGTTGAGAGCGTTGCTGGCGAACCGTTTCGCAAAGTTTGGCTGCCGCGCGTACGGCTGCGATCGCGGTTTGTCGTTCTTGTTTCATTGAGGGAATAGGGAATACGGCTTGACATTCTCTCCCGTCAGAATCTTTGATTTGACGGGAGATTCCCAACCTCGCGATCGGGAGTTCCTGTTTCGCAGACTCTTGACTAGGCAAAGTTACTCTTGCCCCCACCAGACCGTCTCTACAGGCATTTTCTTTAATGTCCGAGACCAGCCCGACCTCAGACAAGTTCAGATTGAGCGCAGGCGAAATCCCACGATTCCGAATGACTTGAGCCGCCGCCACATCTCTTGATGAGATATATCCACAAATATCATACCAGCCCCATCGCAAAGATGATGTGCTAATTTAAAATGCCAATCCTTACGTGCGTCAGATCGGGTCTAGTGGGAGTCCTCTTTTCGCATTTATGATAGACATAGGCAATCTTGCCTTCCCGCGTTTTTAAAACAGACGATCGACAATTTGCCAACCGTGGTTAATAGCGATTGCAGTAAAAGCAAGGATTTGAAGCCAAAGCGAGATCGCTTTGAGTTTTCGAGGATGAGTTAGGCAACATGCACTTGTAATAATACGTTTCATCGTTAATGCCAAAAGGTAGGTTAATCACTGTTTTCCGTCTTTTAAGACAGAAGAAGTTTTTGGGGTTTAGTTAGAGAAATGCTTCCAAACTCCAAGTTAAGTCGGTAGTAACAATGTCTAATTCAGTAGAATTAGTATTGTTATTCTAAAAAGCAAAGACACGACTGGCTACACCACAAACTAGGACACTAAAGGCTTTAATATATAAATACTATAATGCCAGATAATCAGTTTCAGAAGTTGTATTTTTCTGCAATTCTGCAGTTAAATAAATGACCAAAGAGGAGCTCTCATGACACGAGCGATTGCCTATTGGGAACAAAAACAAGCCGCCGAGAACTTATGGCAATTTGCCCTCAGCGACACGGGATATCGGATAGGAGAAATCGAGGCAGCCGGACGCGATCTCGCTTTGCGATTGCTCGATACTTACGTAGAGAATCTCCAACCGGATTTAGCAGAGCAACAGTTGCAGCACATCCGCGATGCCGGAATTGACAAAATTCGCTTTGCTTGAGCTGGAGCTTTGGATAAAGAGCGAGGACATTACTATCGCCTGCACGGACCGGCTGCACTTATTGAATTTGATAATAGTCGCAATAATGCCAATCACATTCATTCAGTTTGGCACGATTTAACGAGGGAGCTTGGCGTTGATGCTTTGCGCTCCCACTACGAGCATTTTCCTCCTGCTCGGGTTAGCAATTAGCGCGATCGAGCGCCATTTTCCCCCCTGACTAAGGGGGGCTGGGGGGGGATTTACACATACTTCTGAAATGCTAGCGTTACATTATGCCCGCCAAATCCGAAAGAATTAGAAAGCGCCACCTTCACCTCAACCTCGCGACTTTCATTGGGAATGTAATCGAGATCGCAATCGTCATCGGGTTCTTCTAAATTAATTGTCGGCGGCACCCGATCGCTGGCGATCGCCATCACCGTCGCTACCGCCTCAATACCCCCAGAACCCCCCAACAAGTGACCCGTCATCGACTTCGTAGAACTGACGGGAATTTGATAAGCCGCATCTCCCAAAGCCTTTTTAATCGCATTGGTTTCCGTGGGATCGTTAGCTGGGGTGCTGGTGCCGTGAGCATTGATATAACTGACGCGATCGGGAGTCAACCCTCCATCCTTCAGCGCTAACTCCATCGCCCGAGCCGCACCCAGTCCTCCCGGTACTGGAGAGGTCATGTGATAGGCATCGCAAGTCATGCCATAGCCGACCATTTCCCCATAGATTTTTGCCCCGCGATGGAGAGCGCTTTCCAGTTCTTCAATAATGAGAATGCCAGATCCCTCTCCCATGACAAAACCATCGCGGTTTTTATCAAAAGGACGGCAGGCATGTTTGGGGTCGTCATTGCGGGTAGAGAGCGCCCGAGCCGAAGCAAAACCGGCATAAGACAACGGCGTAATTGCTGCCTCCGTCCCGCCGCAAATCATGGCATCCGCATAACCCCCTTGCACCAAGCGAAAGGCATCGCCAATGGCATTGGAACCCGCCGCACAAGCCGTTACCGCGCAAGTATTCGGACCCTTTGCCCCGGTATGAATCGCCGTCAAACCCGCCGCCATATTCGCGATCATCATGGGAATCATAAACGGACTGCAACGAGAGGGACCTCTATCTAAATACACGGTTTGCTGATCTTCCATAACCTTAATGCCGCCCACGCCCGTCCCGATCAATACGCCAATGCGATCGGCATTCAAATCGTCTATCTCCAGCTTTGCATCGAGTAGTGCTTGTTTGCTGGCAGAGATTGCAAACTGAGAGAAACGATCCATCCGCTTGGCTTCTTTTTTTTTGGGGATATATTGATGGGGATCGAAACCTTTAACTTCACCGCCAATGCGACAAGCGTGTTCGGATGGATCGAAATGGGTCACTGTATCGATCCCATTGCGACCCTCCATTAATCCCTGCCAATATTCCTCGAGGGTATTGCCAAGGGGAGTAATTGCGCCAAGACCCGTAATAACAACTCTTTTCCGTTGCAAATTCGTCATAATTCCAGATGAGTGATGGAGGGAGATAAACCCGTGAATGCAAAAAGGGGCGATCGCAGTGCAAAACGCGGGAGGAAACCCCCTTGTTGAGGGAATCTCCCGCGTTAACTTAAGCTGGAGTGGAAATCTTCTCGTTGATGTAATCTACGGCTAACTGAACCGTCGCAATTTTCTCGGCGGCATCATCGGGAATTTCGATATCGAATTCTTCTTCAAGGGCCATAACCAATTCCACAATATCGAGGGAGTCCGCTCCGAGGTCTTCTGCAAAAGTGGCTTCGGGTTTGACGGCGGCTTCGTCTGCCTCTAGCTGCTCGACGATTATTTTCTTGACTTTATCAAAAGTAGCGTCGCTCATTAATACTTTCCTCAAGTTGTTGGCAATGAAATTTAATAAAATTTTCAGTATTTTTTATGATATCGGAAAGAGGGGCGATCTCGTCAACAAATTCGGGACGCTTTCGGAATTGTCTTGAGGCGCGATCGCTCGATTATCCCTACCCTCATAGGCGAAAACCCTCTCGATACCGTAATATTGTCTCCTCTGCATTCCTTTGTGTCTCTGTGATTCAAAATTCGGTCATTATGATTCAACTCGAAGACATTCAAGTTCAATTTAATTCCCATACTCCCCTTGAAGCGATCGCCCTCAAAGATATTAATTTGACGATTCCCGAGGGTCAATTCGTGACGGTAATCGGCAGTAATGGGGCGGGAAAATCTACTTTGTTAAACGTACTCGGGGGCGATATCATCCCCCAACAGGGAATTGTGAAGATTGCCGATCGCGATGTTACCCACTGGCAGACGGCAAGGCGATCGCCATGGGTGGCAAGGGTATTTCAAAATCCTTTAGCGGGGAGTTGTCCCGAGCTGACGGTGGAGGAAAATCTCGCTTTAGCTTATCGTCGCGGTAAGAACCGGCGCTTGCAACCGGCTTTAAATCGCCGCTTGCGCGAGATGTTTCGGGAAAGATTGGCGAGTTTGGGACTGGGGTTAGAGAAAAGATTGGGCGATCGTATGGGTTTGCTCTCGGGAGGGCAGCGACAAGCAGTGAGTTTATTAATGTCTGCGTTATCTTCCCATCAAATCCTATTGCTGGACGAACATACCGCCGCCCTCGACCCGAAAACGGCGGCCTATATTCTCGAATTAACCCAACAAATCGTCGAGGAAAATGGCCTAACGACGTTGATGGTCACTCATAGCATGGCGCAAGCATTAGAGTTGGGAACGCGTACTCTGATGTTACACGAGGGACGGATTATTTTTGACATTCAAGATAAAGCGCGATCGGGTTTAACTGTGGGAGATTTACTCGATTTATTTCATCAACAACAACAAGAAAATTTAACCGATGATGCGTTACTTTTGGGGTAGAATTTAGATCGGAGAGTATCAATCCTATCTAATATTGCAAGCGTAAACTATCTATCAATCCAATAGCAATGGATGAGGCTATTTTCCTAGAACAAACACACAAAGCAACCGGATTAAGTATTGTTTTAACTTCGATAGAGGAAAAGCATATCCAACACTTAATCTTGCTTGCTCGCGATCGAGATCTCATCGATTTAATGGGATGGGATACCTTTTTTGAACTTGAAGATACGGAAAAATTTATACAAAATATTTCTACTTTTGTCTTGCCTTATTCTCGCGATAGTCAACCCCTAGTATTAGGGATTTATTTAGAGCAAACAAGCCCTCCTATTGGATATGCCGTCTTAAAAGGAATTAATCGAGATTTATTAACGGCTGAAGTTGGCATCGCTATTCTCGATCGCAAGCATCGGAATCGAGGGTATGGCAGGTTGGCCTTACAACGAATGACAATTTACGCATTTTCTGAATTGTCTCTACAAACAATTGGTTCGACTATTCTTTTGTCAAATCGAGTTTCGATCAATATGTGTAAAAGGGTAGGATTTTCAGTTCGAGAGATTATGGCCGAGTCATGGTCTATGCCGAATGGCGAGATTGTAGATATGGTCTGGATGGAATTAACTAAAGAAGCATGGTTAAAGCGAGAAAAGAAAAAAATATATTAAGATTCTATTTCTTTAATTCCTCCCTTACTTAAGGTTGCTAAATATACTCCCAGCAAAATAATTATAAATCCCAATAAATTAACAAAGCTCAAAGTTTCGGAAAAGATTATCCAAGCTAGAATGGCAGTAATTGCCGGATGTAGGAGTAATATGGTGGCGACTAAACCTGAAGATAATTGCTTAAGGCTGTAAGTAATCAGCAATCTCGCGAAAATTCCAATAATTCCCATAGTCGTAAGAATTGCCCATGTTTTCCCTGACGTGGGAATCAAGTTATCTCCAATCTCTAACAAAATTGGGAGCAAAAAGAGAGTCCCGATAAACTCATTCCAAGTCGTTATGACGATCGCGCTTAATTGAGATTGCAGCTTTTCTAAAACTAATAAACATCCCCCCCAAAAAATAGCAGAGACTAAAGCCAATCCATCCCCTTGCAATTTGTCAAAAGTGATTGAAAAATCATGGGCAACTAAAGCAATAGAACCGCCGATCGCGATCGCAATGCCGAGAAGAAATCGCCGCTCAAATTGCTGGTTGAGAAAAATCCATCCAAACCATGCCGTAAATAATGGGGTTAGACTGTGTAAAACTTCTGAATTAGCAACACTGGTTTGGGTAAATGACCACGCATAAAGGAGTTGATGGGTGCCAGAAAATATTCCCAGCAGCAATAATGGCAACCACAAGCTCTGAAAATTATTCGGAAAAATTTGGACGTTAGGGGGTTCTTTTTTCTTGTAGTTTTTGAGTGTCAAGATACTATTCCAACACCCCATTATTGCTGCTGCGATCCAGAAACGATTAAAAGTTGTGGCGTTGGGAGTCAGCGTGAATTCACTTAATTTAATGAGGATAGGAACATAAGCATAACAAATTAAGGAAGCAAACACGGAAAGTAGAGCAATTATCGTTTTGTTACTCGCAAGATGCGATTTTATTCCTCCTAACTGTAGGAATGTTTTATTCCATAACATAGATTAAATTTTTGTTGAGCTTAACATTTCTTCGCATTCGTCAATTTTGCAATTATTAAGCGATCGCGCGATTCAAATTTAGCAACATCTTAAGAAGCCTGTATTTCAACCTCATAACGATGGGATTTTTCGGGTTTAAAGCCCGATCGCATCCATTGCCACCACCAGCCGAAGTAAGATTTGCCACCATCACTCTCTTGAAAGGATTTTGATGCTAGTGCATGGACTTTGGGAAGATACATCCAAGAAACTTGCGGAAAGGTGTGATGTTCGTCGTGATAGCCGACGTTGAACAAAAATAAGTTAATCCAACCGTAAGTGGAAAAAGTCCCGCCATTACTGCATACGTTATGTTCGGCGATCGTTTCTCCCTGTGCGGTAATTCCCCAATAGCCCGAAAAAATAGAAATCGACCAAAATAGGTAAAGCGCAGCACCCCAACCCAGAAATTGCCAAGCCAAAACGTACAGACTCAAACTTGTTGCCATCAAAAAATACTGAAAAGCGATCGAAAAGGGGTGTTGTTCGATATAACGTCTTGTATCTTGCCCCCCCAAGCGATTCATCAAGAATGACCCTAGAAGCGGTCCCCCCGGTAGGAGGTGAAGAAAGGCTTCAAAACAACGCCATAAAGGTTTGGCTAGGAAATTGTCGACTTGACAGCGATCCAACCAACCAAAATCTCGATAGTAATCATTGAGGTGATTGTGATGGGATGGAGCGTGCGCGCTGACATATTTCAGAGTTTCGCCGAAGGATAATGCTCCAATCTCGATGAGAAACAGCACCATCCTATTTCCAGACTTACTCTTTAAAATACGTCGATGAGCCGCTTCATGAACGAAAACAAAGAGCGCGTGGCGAATAAATTGCCCGCAGAGTAAAGCCGACAATCCGATCGCCCACCAAGGCATGTTGGAGACTATTGAAGCAATACTCCATTGAGCGATAACCAAGAGCGCGATCGGAACAATTGAAAGAGGGGTGTTGCAAAAATATTGCCGGATTTCTGGATGAGCGGCGAGAATTTCTCGCTGTCGCTGAATGTGCCGTTCGCAATCGGAACTCATAGTGTTAACTCGCTTTCTACCAATTCATTTGCGATTAAAAACCAATCGAAGTTTATTGTACTGGTTGCGAATGGTATTGTCTACCGTGATAAAGAGGTGTGAAAGGCAGAGCCGGCAAGCAATAGCGGGCAATATTAGCGCATTATCTTCGATCGCGCCTAAGAACTCGTTACAATACTTTCTTGTTCCTCGATCGATCGCATCATTTCTTCTTCTCTTAAATCGGGTCGATCTTCTGCTATATCCGTCACTCTCGGTACGAATAAAGCGGCAATAATTAAAAAGAAACCGCCCAAAACCACGGCTAATAAATGACTTGAATGTAAAAAGGTTGACATCACCCAGCCCAACCCCAAGGCTACGCAAATTTGCGGCACGACAATGAATACGTTAAAAATACCGATATAACTGCCCATTTTCTCTGGAGGCAGGGCATCGGCAAGGATAGAATAGGGCATGGATAGCATGCTTGCCCAAGCCAATCCTAACGCTGTCGCACAGAGGAAAATTAAATAGCGATCGCGAATCCAAAATAAAGCAATTAACCCCACGCCGCCGCATAATAAGCAAAACCCATGGACGAATTTGCGACTGGTTAAGCGGGCAAAACGCGCTAGAAATAATGACGCGATAAAACAAACCCCATTGTAAACTGCAGTAAAAATTCCCGCCCATTCAATGCCTCGGGTATACAATGCCGAATGTTCGTTAGTTGCGCCGAAAATCTGCCGCGCGATCGCTGGCGGTAAATACAAAAAGACGCAAAACATTCCCACCCAAGTAAAGAATTGCACTACGGCTAATTGACGCATGGTTTTCGGCATTTGCCGGATGTTATCAATAAATCCTCCCCCTTCTGTTTCTTGGCTTTCTTCTGGGGTTTCTTCCATTTCTGCCGGGGTATTTGGCGTGCTCATTGCCGTCCATAATACGCAACTCATATAAACCAATGCCCCGAGATAAAATGAGAATTTAACGCTTAAAGGAATGCTACCACTTTGCAAACTATTATCTAAAATTCCGAGGTGACTGAAAATCCAAGGGGCTAATGCCCCGACAACTGCCCCCAAGCCAATAAAAAAGGCCTGCATGGCAAATCCAAGGGTGCGTTGTTTTCCCGTGATGCGATCGCCGATAAAGGCCCGGAGCGGTTCTACGGTACTGTTAAAGGAGGTATCGAGAATCCACAACATTCCCGCCGCCATCCACAAATTCCCGGAATTGGGCATGAAAATCAATGCTAGGGAACTGAGAAGCGCCCCGGTAAGAAAAAAGGGCTTGCGGCGACCGAAAGGGGTTTTAGCGCGATCGCTGAAGTAACCGATAAGGGGCTGTACGATGAGTCCGGTAATGGGACCTGCCAGCCAAAGAATGGGAATTTGTTCGGGATTTGCTCCCAAATATTCGTAAATCGCGCTAGTATTGCTCATCTGCAACGCCCAGCCGAATTGCGTGCCGAAAAACCCAAAGGTTAAATTCCAGATTTGCCAAAACCCGAGGCTTTGGGGTGTTGCGTCTGTTGTTTGTGCCATCCCGATATTCTGCGTTTTGTCTTTCCCCTTTATAAGTCTAAATCGCAGAATTCGGCTTTTAATTCCCGTTCCATTAGGGTTTGAACGGCTTCTTGAGGGCTAATGCGACCCCGCAAAAGGCGATGGACTTGGCGGGAGATGGGAACGGGAATGGTTTCGCGATCGGCGAGTTTAACGAGAACGTTGGCAGTATTGACCCCTTCTGCGGTTCCTACTAAATTCTCTAAGATTTCTTCTAGGGTTTTTCCCGTGGCCAAACCGTATCCCACCTGATAATTCCGCGACAGGGGACTATCGCAAGTCGCCAGCAAATCCCCCAACCCCGACAGTCCGAAAAAGGTTTCCGGATCTGCTCCTAAATGAGTTCCCACGCGAATCATTTCCGGTAAGGCCCGAGTCAGTAACGCGGCTTTGGCATTAGTTCCCAAGTTTAACCCGTCGCAAACTCCCGCCGCGATCGCGATGACATTCTTTAAGGTTCCCCCTAATTCCGTGCCGATGGGATCGGTATTGACATAAACGCGAAAACTATCGCAGGCAAATAATTCTTGCACGATTTCGGCGGCTTGTTCGTTCTGGCTGGCGACGACGGTGGCTGCGGGTAATTCCTTCATAATTTCCTTGGACAGATTCGGCCCCGATAGCACCACGATGGGATTGTTGGGGAATGCTTCTTGCCAAATCTGGGAGGGGGTATAGGTGGTTAGGGGATCGAGTCCTTTGGTTGCCGTGACGAAGATCGTATCTTCGGAGATCTCTAATTTTTGGAGTTGTTCTGCGATCGATCGCACCCCTTTCATGGAAACCGCCGAGAGAATCACTTTTGCGCTGGCGATCGCTTCGCCTAAAGATTCCGCATTACGGCGAGACCACAACCGCACGCGATGGTCGCTGCGTTCCGAGACATTCGCGAGGGCGCTTCCCCAAGCTCCCGCACCGATTACGGTCAAGCGAGTCGGGCGATCGGGGGGAAAGGGGGCAAAATTTTCTTCTTGAGAATTTTCTGTAGGGGGGGAAGTCTCCAAAACGGCAGGGTTCGCAGCAGGTTGATGAGTCATGTAATTTCTCGAATTCAACAAAAACCAAATCTCAATAATTTTTTCTTTTGTGCATCTCAAATTTGTTAATCCCCCCTAACGAAGGGGAGGATCGGCCTTCCCGTCCTTAAAAAGCAAAGCATCCTCTTACCAAGGGGAACGGGAGGGGAAAGGGGACGGGAGGGGGATAGAGAATTTCTGCTAAATCGTATTTTTGCAAAACTGAGATGCACTCATTGACTTTTGCCGTCGGATTGACGATTGTTACCAACAATATTAGGATCGAGATTTGGGTGTGAGAATGTAGGGTTGAAAAAATGAGACAGCTTTCATTCCGAAGATTCGCAACACATTCTTATAGTAGCAAATCATTACAAGTTCTTAAATTTAATTCTTAAGAATTGATGACATCAATCTTTGTTCTGAAAAATTCCCCATGACTTATCGCAATCCCATTCCCACCGTTGATATTATTATTGAGTTAACCGATCGCCGCGATCGCCCTATCATTCTCATCGAACGCCAAAACCCCCCTTACGGTTGGGCGATTCCGGGGGGTTTTGTGGATTATGGGGAAACGGTAGAAACGGCAGCCATTCGCGAAGCGAAGGAAGAAATTAGTTTAGATGTGGAACTATTCGAGCAATTTTACGTTTATTCGGATCCCGCTCGCGACCCACGCAAACATACTTTTAGCGTGGTCTTTTTAGCAACGGCGACGGGAGAGCCAAAAGCGGCAGATGATGCAAAAAGTTTGGGGATTTTCTCTCAATGGGAAATCCCCGATAATCTTTGTTTCGATCACGGAAAAATTATTAAAGATTATTGGTATTATCGCAATTATGGCATTCGTCCTCGGATTTAATTGCAACTATTTTATTTCTACGGGTTCGGGTGGGTTTCCCCAAAACTTCGGAAAGAGTAAAAGCGATCGCGATTGATATTCTGTAAATTCGAGATAGCGGGAAAGCGATCGATCTTTTTTGAGCATATTAGGGATAAATATTCCGGCGATAAAGCCCCCTAAAATCAAAAAGGGCAACCAGTGCATTGTTAGCATGGCAAAAGCAAAATAAATCAAAATTTCGCCCAGATAGTTTGTATTGCGACAGCGAGCGAAAAATCCTTCTGTAATTAATCCTTTACGATATTTGAGGGTATAGTATTTTTGGGCATCGCTGACGTAGTGGGCAAAAATGCCGATGATATTGAGGGCGATCGCTCCGGCAATTAAAGGTAAAGGGGGTTCTGCTCTTTGGCTAATTAGAATAAAGGGAGCAACCCAATATAAACTGACAATACAAAAAACAATTAATCCTGCACCGATCGGAACTTCTTGTTCCCAACTTTTATCGGGATAAATTCGATCTTTGAGCAACCATAAAATACCATAGGTACTATGTAGGGCTAAGTATACCCAAGCGGCTATAGTAAAATTGTCATAGAAGAGCATTAAGGATAATACAAAAAAGAATGTTGTTCCTTTATGTAGATTGATGAAATATTTGATTTTCATGATTTGATGTTAATTTTTTCTGTTGATTTGAGCACAAGCAAGTTTGTCGGCGATCGCGCTTCTATAATAATACTCTAAAATTTGTGCCATAATGAGAGAAGGGATTTGACAGCATCGCGAAGAGCGCATTTTGAGTGTAAGAAAAACAATGCAAATTACTTTAAGTCCAGAACAAACTCGCCTATTAGAACTATTATCTCGGAATGGTGGTTATGCTTCGATGGAAGATGCGATCGATACTGCTTTGGGACTTTTGGCGGATGAAGTTTCCTTGCAGGATACAGAAGCAAATCCGGAATATTTAGCATGGGTAGAACAAACGCGGCTCAAAGTTGAAGAAGGATTGGCACAATCAAAACGCGGTGAAGTTTTGGAGGGAGAAGTAGTTATTGCAAGATTGCGAGATAAGGTGCGATCGCGCCGCATTTCCGAACAAGAGGCGCAAGTACGATCCGTTTTATTATTACAGTGGGTGCGAGTCGGGATTTGGAGGAGATTTCCGATTATTTTCTAGAACAAAGTATAGAGGCTGGCGATCGCTTTGTTGAGGCGTTTAATAAAAAATGTCGGTATTTGATTCGCTTTCCTTATTTGGGACGTTCTTATGCTCAATTTTCGCCGGATCTGCGAGGTATTTCTTTGATGGGTTATATTATTTTTTATCGCGTTCTTGAGGATAGTCTGAATTCCGAGGAAATGCGCGATCGCGTAGAATTTATTTGAGTTGTTAAATTTGCCATGCAATCGCGGCAATGAAAATATGATAGCATTAAATTGAATGCAAATTTAGTGACGCTACTGACCATGCTTAACCTGAGTCGCGACATTCAATCTTTGTCTAGTTTTAAACGCAATACAGCCGAGTTCATCGAACAGATGAAGCAAACGGGAAACCCAATTGTATTAACGGTTAATGGCAAAGCCGAGTTAGTCGTTCAAGATGCAGTTTCCTATCAAAAAATTCTCGATATGATGGAATATCTCGAAACAATTACGGGAATTCAAGCAGGATTAGAGGATATCGATGCGGGACGAACCCGTTCTTTAGAGGATTTTCAACAAGCAATGCAACAAAAGCATGGTATTTCAAGTTCGGATCTCTAGAAAAGCAGAAATTGAGATTGAAGCAACTTATGAGTGGCTAAAACAAGGCAATGCAAGCTATGCAGATCGTTGGTTTCGGGGGTTGATGAATCGCTTGGCAACGTTACAGGAAAAGCCCAAGCGTTGTTCTTTGGCGGTTGAAAATAATGTTTTTCCCGAGGAAGTGCGACAACTCCTTTATGGAAAACGAAAAAATGTCTATCGCATTCTCTTTGTGATTCGAGAGAGTACGGTTTTTATTGTTTATGTTCGTCATAGCAAACAAGCGCTTTTGACGGCTGAAGATTGGTATGAGGAAGAATAAGAAATGTTAAAAATAATTGCGGTAGTGTAGTAATATTTTCGCTGATGTGCAGCATGTTGAGCGACAAGGGGATTGCGATATTGAGGACAATTTTTAAATACTATGTTCAACACAGATATTGAAAAACTGAAAACTGAATTTCACTGGTGACTGGTGACGCTTCGGCAAGCTCAGCGCATCGCTGGTGACTGGTGACTGATATTACAGGTTACAAGTCTCTGTGCGAGAGAAGAGACACCTCCAATCCAACCCACTACCCCTACCCAACCCAACCCCAACCACTGGCAAGTGAGCAGAAAAAACATTCTTTAGGTCAAAAGTCAAGTCATTGTTGTTCAACCATTCTCCTCCCCTTCTCCAGCCAACACGATCGCCAAATTTTCTCCAAGTTTTTGTATTATACTGCCTTGTTCCACCCAATTCTTGATAAATCTTGTTCTGGACGCTAAAGCCAAATTTTCCGTCACTGTAATGTACCCAAAGGCGATCGATCGTGTGTAAATCTTCACAGGGAAAGAGGTCTACATCTTCTGTTCTCAACCATCCTTCTTTTGTCCGATCTGCGACTTTACACATGACTCGCAATGTCTCTTCATCTGCCTCTTTCCACTGTCCTGCTGCGAGGCGATCGCGCAATTTCCTATAATCAACCCCTTTCTCGCTTTTCAGTTCAATTTCCGGTTTTGCTTCCTTTATTTCGGGAATTTCAATCGGTGCGACTCTTTTTTGAGGAGAGGGTTTAGGATTGGGTTTCGGTTGAGGTGAAGGCATTGAAACGGGAGAAGAACCGTGCAAGCGTCCCAGAGCCTCAATCACCTCAAAATCCCCGCCTTTCGCCACCAAATTAGCATGAATCAATAACTCTTTCGCCTCCTCATTTTTCCCCTCAAAACATTTCCGGTAAGCCAAATTCTTCAAAGATTCTACATCATTTGTCCCCGCTTCTCCAAAGAGAACAAAATCTCTTTTATAAGTCGGTTCTACCCTCGCGAGAGGATGCTGATTCGGACTGAGTTTCGGCACTTCTCCCATCAAACAATTCTCTAATTCCGCCACCGTCAAACAGCAATTCTGTTGCTTTGTCTCCGCAAAAACCCGCAAGAGAATGTGAGTAAAAGCCCCTTGTTCGATCGCTTGAATCTCCAAAGACTTCTCGTTAGCACGACAGGAATAAAAGGCAATAATTCCCTGATAATCTTCCATTGCGATCGCCCCACCCCTGCTGTTTTCCACCACATTGCGACAGGCATCGATAAACATCACCACATTTCCCGCCCCCCAGTTCCGCAACCGTTCCGTAATGTAACTCACAGAAAGCGCACTCCTCTCCAACCGTTGCGGGTTGCTATCCGACAGCATCAAGTAATCCCCCTCCCTCCCCCGATTTCCGTGTCCCGAAAAGAAAAACCAGAGATTATCCCCACTCGTCAGGAGTTGATTCTCAAATTGCACATCAAAAAAAGTATCCAAATGTCCGAAAGTGGGACTCGTCGGGATCGGCGGTTGGGTGGGAATGGGAGGCGAGTCATCGGTAAACAAAAACACGCGATCGAACCCCCCCTCATCCAATAACCATCGCTCCATCGCCTCCGCATCCGTCTTAGCAAACTGGAGAGACTGCAAATAACTGTATTGATTAATGCCGATCGCGATCGCCCAATTTTTCCCCATGTTCTAATTCTCTTTGCGTGTAAAAGTGAGCTTGATTTCCGTTGCACCCCCGACTTTTGTTCCCGCTAAACCCCAAAAACCCACCTCTCCTTCCCCATTCACCGCCACAGAAAACTCGATTTGCTCCAACTGCATCCCCGATCTGTCCTCCGTTTCCCCTTCCGTTGCAGCACTTTGCGCCTGTTGTTCCGCCCGTGCGAACAAATCTCCCACGACTCCAAAAAATTGATTGAGATTCTCTTGCAACTTGCTAATTGTAACCGGAACTTTCCCGATCGCCTTTGTTTCCTTCGCGGGCGTACCTCCTCCCAAAACACCCCCTTGAAAACCGTCACCGGATTTCTCTCCCTCAGATGCCTCAGCGATCGGCGTTGCGGTAATCATCCACAGGGAGGGTTCGGAGTTGGGGGATAAGTCTGACATCTTCTCTCATTCCTTGAAATTTCTACTCAAATTTTACCGTTACCCTTCTCATGTTACCAAGGTCGCGAGTCGCCTAAAAACTATTGTACGTCGCTTTCACGGGTCTCTCTCCATTCCCAAGGCGTTACCGCATTCGGATCCCCATGAACCCCTAATTTTCCCGCTTTTGCAGACTTTGCAGCGATCGCGAGCAAACCGCTTGCAGGACAAATCTCGCTAAATTTCTCGTCGTACCATGCCATCCCCGATCGCACCATTTTCTCATGGATGAATTCAGCATCACCCGCCGTCACGTGGGCAATAAGATCGCCCTCAGCATTGCGATCGAATGCGGAAACTAAAATCGTTTCTTCCTCAGACAAAAGCGATCGCAAATAATCCCTCGCTTCAATACCCAATGGTTGCTCGATTTCCGGCGCATCAACACCACAAATATGCAGGGTTAACTCGCGATCGCCACAAGTGACTCTCATCGTATCCCCATCGACGATCGCCTGTTTTTTAACCGAACAGATTTCAAAGGCGATCGGTTCTTTTCTCGGCGGTTCAGTCTCTTTGTATGAGGTGAGATCGCTGCGATCGCGACCCGTTGAGACGAGGAGAGAGACCAGCTTGACACAAAAGCTAAAGACCGCCCAACCCAAACAAAATTTTTGCCATTTGGTCATCTCTTTTTTCATCAACTCTCCTCATATTCCAATAGTTTTCGGTCATTTGGATAGCAAATCGATCTCGAAATATCGACAAACTTGCAAATGTGTTACAATTGTAGTATAATATCAATAATTGGGAGCGTAGCTCAATGGACAGAGCACCGATCTTCTAAATCGGGTGTTGTAGGTTCAAGTCCTACCGTTCCCGCTATTTTAACCCGTCAAAAATTTCTGAAGGCGTTAAATTCAGTTCGGGAAAAGTGGGAGAAATCAGGCGATCGCTTTCTCGATAAGCCTGCATTTGATAAACGCCTTTTTCATCAAGGGCAAAGATAAAAATTGTCGGCTGTTTGGGATTTCCCAGATAAGTCCGACTGCCGATCGCGAGATAGTCCACAATCCAATATTCAACAATCCCAAAACGCTGATATTCTGCCAGTTTATCGATATAATCATCTTCCCAATTTGTCGAGACCACTTCAACCGCCACTTGAGGCGGATCGAGGAGTGCAGAATAGGCAGTCGGTTGAGATTCCCACAAGGTTTTATCGACAACAGTTACATCAGGATGGCGACCTTGTTCTCGTCCATCCTCGTTTTCTGTTGCAATAACAACACGACCGGATACCCAATAATTTAATTTGAGTCGTTTGACTTCATCTTTAAAAATATCTGCAATTAATTCTGCAATAGTTTCGTGTTGTCGGGTGGGAAGTTTTCTCATAATCTCACCATTAACCAATTCATAATAACCCTCTTCATCGGGAAGATTTTCGAGGAACTCCAGAAAAGTTAGTTTGGGTTTGATTTGAATGGCTGTCATCGTTTTCACCAAATTATTAAACTCTATTTTAACTCAACTTCCGTTCTGGCAACACCCGCGCGATCGCAGCGAACTTCTAATTTAACAATGCCCTCAGAAGCACGCACCAACCACTCTACTTTTGCACGGTCTTTTGTCGCATCGCTTCCTCGCCAAATGACCGCCGAAGAATGATAAGCACGTCCTTCCAACTCTCCGAGCATTTCTTCGGGTTCTCCCATCGATAAACTTGCACCCTCCGGTAATTCAATCGTCGCAATGCACCCTCTCGTTAACTTCTTCTCTAGTGCTTTTTTAGCAACATAAGTCGGCAACCATCCCGTATTTTCAACAACTAATTGAACTAAATACAATTGCGTTCCCATCCGCTCTACTTTTGCCTCTCGAATTGCAAGCAAAGGAGAGATTAATAAATGCCAAACTAACCATTGTGGAAAAGGCGAAAGTTCTTTTTCTAATAAAGATAAAGGTGGATTGCGCCAAAAAGAAAAAGCGTCCCATCCGCCTAACTCAATTTTACCCAATTGAGGATGCTCGAAAGGATACCAATCGACATAACCTTTCCCATCCAACACCTCATCATTCCAGCGTAAAATCGCTAAATCGTCCTCTAAAGGATGCTCTTTGAACCATTGAGTATAATGATAGTTTTCAATATCTGCTTGACGGATGGGGCTCCATAATTCTACCGTCCATGCAAAAATTCCTCGTTCCTCATAACACCAATCATCCAACGCCCCCGAGGTATTATCCTTGCGATCGCGCCGAAATTCGTGATAAATTGAAGCGACGGGATAGCCTGTAATCTCCTCTCCTTTTTTGCCAATATGCTCGTAAACTCGCAAATCAGAGATCGGAAAGTTCTCATCGCTTTGGTTGCTGTAAGGACGTAATAACACCGCACTCATGGTATGAAAAGCAATCGCGCCGGTTAAATTGGCATGAGAAACGATAAAATCGGTAACGGCGCGAACTTCTGGTTCTGAGGTGGGATAATCTCCCGCTCCAAATTGTTCGCATTCGGATCGCCACTGGTAGGGAAAATTGCGATTGAAGTCCAAGCCTTCTTTGGGAGGGGGAGTATTGATGAGAGAGCCATCGTAATTAGCGATCGTGCCTTCGGGAAGGAGGCGATAATATTCCCCTCCCGTTTCCGTCGGATCGCGAGGAATCATTAAGCGAGGCTCTTCGGGACAGACTTTCCACGCTCCATTGCGATCGGGCATTCTCATAGTGAGATGTCGTCCGTCTCCGTCAATATCTTCTTCAATCAAGTCGTTTTTTTCCGGTAAAGCAGGAGGATAAATTCGAGTCCCCGATCGAACAAACTTAGGTGATTCGGCGAGGGCGAGTTCTGCACCATCGGGGTTAATTCGAGGACAAATGTAAAAGGCACGGGTATCCAAACATCGCGTAATATCATCATCATATCCGTATCCTTTTACGAGGGTATTAAGGAAATAGAGGCAGAGTGCCGAAGCGGCCACTTCTGAAGAATGAATGTTCCCATCAACCCATAATGCGGGTTTTTCTTCCGGGTTTCCCGTGGCAAAATTCGTTGCTTCCAGCAGCCAAATTTCCCGTCCTTCATAACTTTTCCCGATACTTCCCAACTTAAGAAGATGGGGAAATTCTGAGGCAAAATCTTGGAGAGTTTGACTCAATTCATCATAACGATAATAGCGATCGCAAGAAAATTTGGGCATAATTTTAATCACTCAAAGGAAATTCAGAAGATGCTTACAGGATTCTTAGATTTTTGTCAGATTGCGTTCAATTGCCATGATGATAGTAGCAATTGAGAACGCAAACGGTTAATAAATCTTATCGCCAAGGAGCAACCATCGTGAAACATTTTAAAAAAGAGGATGGATATTATTGAAAATTTGCGTCAGATTTTTGCTCCAATTTGAGACCCGATCTAACGGTTATTTTACACCGTTCGGCGGATGTAATTGGCGAAACTTCTGCTCTCGCTCGCGCGATCGCCGAGGCAGATTATGCCTTTGTCGGAGAATGGCAAAAAACTAATGTACGCAAACCTATAAAATTCCCGCAAATATTGAGGTTAGTCAATATCAATCTGTCGCGCTCTGGTATCGTCGTTTTAATGCTACCTTTGGATCTGCTGCTTTGCAATAATTTAGATGTCTTTTTCACCTTGGCGATCGCATCTCGAAACTGCTTTGGATCGCAATCATCATTTACCGTTTTCTCGTTACTTTCAATTGGCAACCATTACACCAATGGGATATCCTGCTAACCGCACGGTAGTATTTCGGGGCTTTTTTCAAGATAGCGATCGCCTAAAAATTATTACCGATTCTCGCTGCGAGAAGCTCGAACAAATCCAACATTGTCAATGGGGAGAAATTTGCTGGTATTTCAGCGAAACGCGAGAGCAATTTCGCTTATTGGGTCAATTAATAATCGTGGATGAGACTGAAAGTGACTTGTTGTTAAAACAAGAGTGGCGATCGACGTGGCAATCTCTCTCAGAAGCAACTAGAATACAATTTACTTGGCCGCCATCCAAAGAGAAGAGACAATACAATTCTAGCAGTTTGTTTTCTTCTTCTCCTCGCGATCGCGAATCTTTATCCGAACCGCTAGAGAATTTCAATCTACTCCTACTCGAACCTAAAAAAGTAGACTATTTACGCTTACGAGGCAATCCTCAAAATCGCTATCTCTATGTTTTAAACTCGTCATCGATTTGGGAAGAGATGGAAGTTAATCCTTAATTTTCTACTCAATAATCACGATGTCATAAGGCGATCGCGGTATGCTATTAAATCGATGATTAAAAAGTTCTACTCGTTGGTAGTCGGGAAGATCGGGAGTTAATGCTGCTTTTGCAGGAGAAATAATCCATATTGTATTTGAGTTTTTTTGACTCACTGACGTCGGCCAAAAAATGGCCGGATTATTGGAGAAATTCCAAGCAATAGAGTGTTCGGGTAGATTATAATCAAAAACAAAGCGGGCAGCAACATCATCAATTGCATAATTGCGATCGGGATTTTTTTTAACCCATTCTAGAATAGATTTATATTTATCGATCGCCGGACTATTTTGACCTATTACTCCCACAATCAATTGACTTTGATAAATCAAAAAGGCAACAATACATAGAAAAACTAATAGAGTTCTTGAAATTCTAGAAGTGTTAATATTAAAGAGAAAAATCACTACTCCCAGCCAACAAAAAAAGTTAAAATTATAGTATAATGTACTCGCATACAGTAATATATTGATTGCTAAAGAAAGATTGAGAATAAAAGCAAAATAAACAACGCAATTTTGGCTTCTTTTCCTGTTTTTTATCAGAAAAAAGAGAAGAATTAAATAGATTGTATAAAGAGAACCATAAATAATTTCTCCATAACCATTTGTAATGATAAAGGTTACTTCTGGAATCACTCGAGCGATAGGAACAACGCGAAAAGATGCGTGCCAAGAAAGATCGGCCAGAAAATGAAAGAGTTCAAAATCAATCGCCCACAGTAATAAAAATAACACCACAAAAACTGCTGAGATAAGAGCAAGAATTCTTTTAAGAAAATAGTACCCATTGAGTTTTGATTTCTGAGTTAAATTAGCGATCGCTATACCCAAGGAAAAGGGAATGGCATAAGAAATAAGCACGGGAGAGGTACAAATTGCCAAACCTAAAAACAGACATCCCCAAAAATAGCGTAGGGAAGAATCTCGGATCAATCCCCAAAGTCCAATTGCTAAGTAAGCCATCCCTAAAGCATCTTGGCGCAAACCAGCAATCGCCATCCAAGTTGTATAGACTACAGGAACACAAAAAATGGATAACCCAGAAAATTTATATTTTCTCAAGATTAAAGCGGCAAAAATTGAAAATAAACAATAACAAATACACTGAAAAAATAAGATACTATTCGTATTATTCCCAAACAAAACGATCCAGCCAGCAAGAGTATAAGAATGAAAAGGAGGCTGAACAAAAAAGCGATCGATGGTTTGTTCCGACCACATTGATAGCCAAGGATTATTCAATTCTCCTGTTTTTGCAAGGTTAATTGCCGCACCAATAAAAAATAGATCGTCCCCCATCGGTTGGGGAAATCCTAAGTAATATAAGCAAAACCAGAAAATTGCGATCGCTGAAATAATAATTAATATTAGTTTGTGCCGATTTATGAGAGCTGGATTTAAGTATTTTTTTAATATCACTTTCTTTGATTTTATCTAAAGTTTCTACAGTCATTACTCATACTTATTGTAATTCTTCCCCAATAATTCTGCCAAAAAGATTAGCACCAAAGCGAATATCTTCCGCTTGGCGATCGGGATAGATTTTGCGATCGTATAATAATAATCCCGAATCGATTGATGTTAGCATTTTTTCTTGAAAAGATTCAAGAATTCCATTAAGAGGAATAACTTGATTGCCTCTGAATAAAATATATTCGTGAAAATTTGCTGGTAGTATAGTATAGAGAGGAAAATGG
This sequence comes from Cyanobacteria bacterium SBLK, assembly GCA_017746715.1. GTDB lineage: Bacteria > Cyanobacteriota > Cyanobacteriia > Cyanobacteriales > Spirulinaceae > CCY15215. The sequence goes on along the minus strand of JAGHZQ010000016.1, from coordinate 17,919 downwards.
GGGTATCGATCGATCCAATTCGTTATTGCGATCGCGGGTTGAGTTAAGACGGTTCGTTCTGAAGTGAGTTGTTCGATTCGATTCATCGTTAAAATTGATTTCATTCCTCGATAAGGAATTAAAGGACGGTCTCCTCTAAAAAATAGAGTTGTCAGAGAAGAAAATGAACCCAAGCCTAAAAACATAATTAATGTCAAACTTACTATTTTGTGATAGGAGTAGCGTTGAAACGCTAGAGATGTAATGGGAGCGGCAAAAATTGCACAAGCAATAAAATAGCGACCTCTCCAAGGATCGTATTGGCTAGAAAAAGATTGAGCGAGTAGGAAAATAATTGCACAAAAAGCAAGAGGAGAAAAATGCCGAAATCTCTTTACAAAAATACTCGAAAAGACTGAAATCCAGACCAGAAAACCCAAAATTCCCCAATAGGATATATTTTCATTTGCGTAAGGCCCATCAATAACAAAAGGCGATCTTGTTCCTTCTTGATTATAGAGGTTAGCACCGAGTAATTGAAAGAAGGCGATAGATATTTTTTTCATTTCTCGATGAACCTCTCTGATTACGCCAATATCGGGCATTCCATCTAAAGAGAAGAAATGAACGCTATAACGAAAAGTATTCTCTACACCAAATTGCAATCGTTCTATTATTGTAAAATGTTTAAATGAATGTTCTTCTACTACCTCTTGAGACCCAGCAATCGTCCCAAAATGGGTCAAATTTTCCCAGTATCCTGATGTAAAAAAGATAAAAGAAGCAAGAAGAGCAAAAATAATACAGTACCAGAATTGAGTTTTACGATCTTCGATCGTTATCAATAGGAGGACTAAAATAGAAGGAATATATAAAACACCCGATAATTTTCCTCCTAGCGAGATCGCAACTCCCAAACAACTCAAAAATACTAAATTAATGGATTTTTTATCTTTTAACAAAATGAGAAAATACAAACTGCACCCTAACAAGCTGCTCATCCATAGATCGTTCTGAGTTGAAGTCATTTGCAAGTTTACTTGCGTTAAATTTAAAAACAAGCATCCCGATAATATTGAGGGAATAATATTCTCACTAAAAAACAAGGCAATTCCAAAAACAGAAAAAGCAGAAAAACACCCTCCTATAAATTGGACTAAGTTCATTCCCTTCTCATCACCAAACAACATAAAAAAGGCAATATTAAGATAAGAACTATATACGGGATGAAAAACTTGCGCCCAATAACTCGCATTAAAAAAATCTGTATTTTGATTTTGAATAAAATACATCACTCTAGCCAGATGATAGGACATACTATCCCAGTTATATGCATAGAAAAAAAGACAAGTTAATAGATTTACAAATACAATAATTAAAGTAAAAAAAATAAATATTCGTTCGCTTTTATTTGAAAAAGTTAATATTTTTTTAACTGTATTTATCTTTTTAATTGTTTTTGATATCCTCTGGATTTTAATTTTAAAAATCGGTGGGATTAAAATAATAGCCCATATTAATATCCAAAGTTCTCTCGCGTTCAAAAGCGAAAAAAAATCGAGAATAATTCCTCCTAAAATAAGAATAAAATTGGCAATAACATAATATTTCAAAATGGAGGTAATCCAACAATCGCAAAGAAAAAACGTGCGTATAGAGCTTTGATTTGTCATTGGAAAAAGATAATGAACAACAACTAATTTCTCTCAATAGTGCTGAAAAGATGAGCGATCGCATCAGCTTGCTTGGGTAAATTATGACGCGCGTACCATTCGCGAGCGCAATCAGCGATATATTGACCTCGTTCGAAGGTTAAAACTGATACATTGCGCTCGGTTGAATAGTAATGGAGATCGCATTCTAACCCATCGGCTGTGGGGGGGGATGATGCTGTTAAAATTGGAATTAAACCATGAGCGCAATAGGAGGCAAAAACTGTAGATTTTGCCAAATATTCTGGTGGGATAAAGCTCAAAAATCCGGCAATTGAATCTAACATGAGTTGAGAGATTTCTGATGCCGGAGTTACGCCCATTTCTGTAACGATCGTGTTATTAACTCGCGGCAATTGCAAACCCGTTGGAACGCCAATATCATAAATTTCTTCAATCTCTAAGACTCGACAAATACTTTCCAATGCGGTTAAATTGTTGCGGTAAACCAAGGCTCGACTATTATAATGCCCAAAAATAATCATTCGTCGCTGGCGTTGTTTTAATGGTAGAATCTCTTTAGGTTCTCCAATACTGCAAAAAACAGGTAAAACTAAAAGATCTCGATATTGTTTGGAACTTAACTGTTGAAGCAGATCGGCATAACTTTGCTTGCTCGTGATAGCGCGATCGCTAATTTGCAATAGTTTTGCAGCTAGTTTTCTTTGTAATGGTGACAACCAGAACGAACTCGTCCACGGAGGACCGCAATCATAGGGATAAACTTCATGAAACATGGTAATAAGAGGTTTCTGAGATATTTTTTTCCATTGTTCTAAACCTTGGGACAACCAACGGGGATAACCTCGTTTGGCATATCCGTATCCTTCATAGTTGAGGAAAATTGGTAGATTGCGATCGAGCTGAGAAACTAGAGATTGCGGCGAACGTTTTTCAAGTTGAGTTACTGGAAATCCATCAATTTCTCTTGCTCCAGACCATTGAGGATTACCCACGATAAAATGGGTTAGAATCTGAAAATCTTGCCGTAATTGTTTTGCTAAATTAAAAGCATAATCTGCTAATCCATCAACATTAGGAGGAAGAGTTGGAACAATTTGTAAAATAATTTTCATGGTTCGCGAATTCGTGCAAATCCTCCTGCTAATCCGAGCTCGGGGTTTCGCAGGCGAATATGAGGGTAGGTTAATTGGGGAGTGCAAGGCAATTCAATATTCCAGCAACGATCTTCTGCGGTAAAAACACCGGGCGATCGCTCCCAAAGATAGTTCGGATCGGGCATGATATAAGTGAAGTTATGGGAATGCTTTTTCAGCAAAGGAGAGGAATTGATGGCTTGAATTTTCGCTGGAAATAACCAATAAAATTGATATTTGTCTGTGGTTAAATACATTCTAAGCGGAACTAAGCCAACGAAAAGACAGAAAATCCCTAATAGAAATGATGCCTTGAGCGTGCGAGCGTATCGCCAAACAATAATATGAAAAATGACCGCCAAAGCGCTTAAAAATATTAAAGTGAAGGAAAGATCGAGCCATAAATTAGCCGTTCCTCCAATTGCCCAAATCGCAGCAGCTTGCTTGGGCGATCGCTCGTGACAATAGGTTGCGAGGAGTAATGCCGGGATGATGAAAAAATAAGCCACTCCAATTCTGACATAAGGGCTGCCATACATGACAAATATCGTCCCCATAATGCCCAAACCGATTAAATAATTTTGTCCGGCTATTTTCGGTCTATTTTTCAAGGCTAAGAGAGAGACAAAGGAAAATCCAATGAGAAAAACTGCCCGTTTTTCTTGTTGCAGCCAATGTCCGAGCCAATCCCATCCTAGAGAATTTGGCGGTGCATCGGGGGGACAAGTCCACCTCGCACAATTTTGCAGGATTTGCCTAATTTCTCGAACTGTTTCCGTTCCCAAAGACCAAGACAAATTATTAAAACAAAATAAACTCGAAGGAAAAAGCGGACATCCCGTAGCGATGGTGGCAAATAAAAACATGGGACAAAGTAAAAGAATGCCAATGATTGCACCGCTCAAAACGCGTTTCCATTGCCAAGAGCCATTAAAAGCAAAAAAGAGCGCTGCGATTAAAAACAAAGGTAATGCACTCAGCTTGCTCGTTACGGCTGCTGCTGCCAAAATAACGGGGATTAAATCGGGATCGAAAGGATGTTTTTTCCTCTGAGGTTGCAGTTCGCTTAAGATTAGGATCGTCCAAGTCACGATCGTTGACAAAATAACAACCGCAACATCAGGGGAAGGAGAAATGGGAAGTTGAAACCAAGTTAAGATAGGCAGACAAAGAAATGCAGAAATCACAAAAAACCAATCGCTGATTTGTTGCTTTTTGACAATAATTCGTTGTCCGCAAATTGCAGTTTGAGAGAGGGCGAGTAAAAGGGCAAATCCTCCCATTACCGTTGCCGCACGATCGGTTAAAATTCCTGCATTGAAGACTGCGGAAAGGGCAAGCCAAGAAGAAGGATAGCCGAGGGGATAATGCAATAAACTCACTCCCGAAACTAAACCGTATTCGGATAGCCATTTAATGGCTGGAAAATGATAAAAACCCGTATCGTAAGCCGTAACTTTTTGAGAGATGAAGGCAGAAACAATAATACCGAGCAATCCCAAAAAACTAGCCCATTTCCAAGAAAAACTAGTACGAAAAGTTGCGATTTTCTGAAGGATAATCCGATGAGGGCGAGTGAGAATAATCAATGCGATCGCTACGATCGATCCCACTCCCGGTGACAAGGGAACAACTAAACAAACTCCCAATAGAGAAATTGAAATTACCGATAGTCCCAACCATATTGCTAAAATTTCACGATCGCCCGATTGTCCCAATAATTCGCCTTCGAGATGAAATAAGATGCCAACTCCAATACTCCACGAAATTAGGGACAGACCGAGCCAAATAATTAATAACAATAACATCTAACTAAAGAATTGAGTTGTTTGCGATTGGGACTTATTTAATCGTTAATTTCCTCTCCAATATGCGACTTTGTTTCATCTAACCAATTGACATAAGTAGCTTCAAGATTTTGAATGGCTTTATCCCATTTTAAATTTTGTACTCTTTGATAGCCGTTGCCCGCAATTGTATGGCGTAAAGATTCATTTGTCAATAAAAGTTTGATGGCATCGTATAAATGAGGAGAAGAGAGTTTATCTAATAATATAATCTCCTCTCCCGATCGCAGGTTGGCCGCAAAACCGACTTGACTTGCAATAACCGCACAACCGCAAGCCATGGCTTCGGCAATAACCAAGCCAAAACTTTCATAAATTGAGGGGACGAGCATCATGGCAATCGATTGATAAATTGTAGCAAGTTTTTGTTTATCTCGAACAAAAGGAATAACTTCTATGCGATCGCAAAGTTCAATCGGAAAATAATCTTCTCTGTGGAAGTCTTCTCCAACTCCAATCATTTTAAAGCAACATTGCGGAAATTCTGAGAGGATTTTGGGAATATCTTGCTGTATGGTTTTGATTCCTTTACGGAGAATCCAAGACCCGCAATATCCCAAAATAGGCGATCGCTCTAGTTTTACTTCTAAACCCAAATAACTGTCTAATAAACCCGAAGAAATTGTGAGAACATGTTGTTCGTCTCCGTAGCCTTGTTGTAAGGCATAGTCGCGATCGTAGTCGGATTGAACGACAATTCCTCGTACAAACTTAAAAGCATTTTTAAATAAGAAACGCTGGTCGATTTGATACCATTTGCGTTTAGTTTCTAACAATGATTGATTTTGGTTCATAACCTCAATAAATTGGGTTTCTAAACCATTGGAATGACTGACCAATATATATCGATTTTTCCAGAAATAAGCTAAAACAAGAACGACCAACCATGAATCGCCTCCATAAAATTCAATTAAATCGTAGTCTTTCTTACGAACTTGTTGTAATACAAAAAATAACATTCCCAAAGCAATCCGATAATTGTTTGCTCTTCCTCGTATAAATTGCAACGGTTCGTAATCATCGGGTTCAAAACTATCCACCTCGTGACCGCGTTGGCGCAATCCCCGACAAAAATTAACGGCGACATAGCCGGATCCTTGAGATTCCACGAGAGGGCAATTACTAATTGATAAAATTTTCATTTTTTTTGTTCGATCTCCCCCCATCTTTTCTTGATTTTCTCAAAGATTTCTGGAAGATAGCGAACGAGATTTCGCTTTTGACTTAACCGGAGAGAATAAGAGGTTAAATAGCGCAAAAATTTCGGATAATTTTTTTTAAAATAAAGATTGTAGCAAATGCTAGCATATAAGCGACTTTCATACATGCTTAAAGGACGGCGGGTAATGGTAATAGCTTCTGCATAATGTTCGACATACGCTCCGACAATACAGCGAGAGCGAAAGCCGTTAGCATATAAATAAGCACCAAATTCGAGAAAACTTTCGCCATATCCATAATCTTCTAACATGCGAAAACCGCGATCGTAAATACTGCGAGGATAAATAGTAGAACCATCGGCAATTCCCCAGTTATCATCGAGATTGGTAATTCCTATTCCTACACCAGAAGCCGAAAGTTGATTGGCGGTTTCTACTTTTTTATAAAATCTCCCGTCGATATATCCTAATTCTCCTGTCGTCCAAATGGCTTGCGGATCTTCTGCGATCGCTTCCAAACACTGTTGAAAATGTTCTGGGGGAAGGACGTGATCGTCGTCCATGGTGCGAATATGCGTCCCTTGACAGGCGAGTGCAGCGTGATTGCGATTGGCATACAATCCGCGCAAACTGCCGGTAATATAGCGACAATCCCAGCGATCGGCGATCTCTCGCGTTTCCTTAACCCATTGAGGATCGGAGTCATCGGAAACAATGACTTCAAATGGTTTTACGTTTTGCGATCGCAAACTTTGCAAACAGCGCTTTAAAGACTCGGGGCGATTGCGGGTGAGAAGGGCAACACTTAGGCGAATTTCTGAAGGTTTCATCGTAATTTTTGCAAACCCTCCTCATAAGCGTTCAGGGTATCCTTAGCTATTTTAGACCAAGAAAAGCTCTCTGCAACTTGTAGGCATTCTCGAGAAAGGCGATCGCGATCGATAAGCGGTAATTTTAACAATTCCACTAATTTACAACTCAATGCCTCAACATCTCCCACTTTAACTATTAAAGAGATCGTTTGGACGCGTTGCAACATATCTCGCGGTCCGGGGATATCGTAAGCAACTGTAGGAATCCCCGCAGCTAACTGTTCTAAGACAGCAAATCCAAATCCTTCGAGATAGCTGGGAAATACTCCGATCGTTGCATTTTGTAACAATTGTGGTAGCATTTCCGTTTCATAACTGGGAACGACTTCGATCGCCTCATCTCCTTCAATTTGTAATTCTTGCAAAATTTTGTGTCGGTCCACTTTCGTCCCGAGAAAAAGAAAGGAAACATCGGGAAAAACTTGGCGAACTCGCTCAATAATTTCTCGCCAATCTTTTGCACCTTTACGAGAACACCAAGTGCCTATAAAAACAATTTTTTCGAGAGAAGCATTATTTTGTCTCAAAGAAACAATTTGGGCGAGTTTTTCTCGTCGGGAGTGGGATAGACCAAAAGGAAAAATCTGACATTTGTTTCCTAATCTTCGTGCTTCTTCAAGATATTGTCTTTCGTAATCATTGGGAAGATTAATCAAATCGCAAGTTTGATAACTTTGAAAACAATACTTAACTTCCTTGCGATCGCGCCATGCTAATAATTCATTGATGATTTTAGTTTTTATATCTTTGAGATTTGCGATCGGGACGCTTGTTAAAGAAGCACGATTCAATTGATAATAAAGAGGAAATAATCCCACCGATCGCGTCACCAATAACCCCGAAAATCCCAGCATTTTTTTAGAAGCGGGCAAATTTCCCTGATGCGCGTCGATAACATCAAACTTGTACCCATGTTCGCGAACGTAAGCGATCGCTTTCTGAGAAAAATGGGGTTGCGTCAGTGTTGCCAGAAAAGAGGACTTTGTTTGCGGGAATGCGTCTTCAACATCAAATTTTTCAATAATATGTCCTTCTTTTTGCCATTCCTCCGCCAGTTCTAATTGTACCCGAGATGCGCCGAAATTCCGTTTTAAGGGAATATGAATAATTAATAAAATTTTCATGGTTTTGCCTGTTAAATAACGCAAATTCGGGATAAATTAAAACATTGAAAAAACTTCAAAAATTTTCTAGCAACCCGCTCAACGATAAAACAGAGGCGACAGTATGCAGGGGGTTTGGGGGAGGCATCTCGTCCCCCAATGGCAGTGCGACCCCGCGTCGGCGAAAGACGCAAGGGAATGCTGACCAAGAGAGGGAACGCGCACTGTTGGGGTCTGGGCGGTCACTGAGCAGCACCGAAGTGGGGCTAATCCCCCAGAGAGATTTATTGCTCTTCTCAAAGATTTAGAAATACTCTAATGTTCTTAATCGGGTAATTTATATTGGCCGACAATTTTTTGTGCAAATTCAGGAACGTGTTCCTCTAATTTTTCCGGATGATTGCGTCGAACGTAAAGATAATTGCGAGTAAAATGAGAATCAATCGAAAAGCGCGCGTATTCTAATCCCTTCGGGCCGATTCTTTCAATAACAACCCCCATGAGTTGAGCCGCCCACATCGGTAATGTGACCTCTTGTTCGTAAGCAGGAATGCTTTGCTGTACGGCTTGCTTTCTGTTCCCTCGAGAAGATACGGGTTGAGTCTCTAATTGCTCTTTAACTAACTCTAACATTTCCGCACCGCGATCGTTACGAACCACAATCCATTGCCACCCAAAAGGCGCACCCATATATCCCACCACTAAATCGGCAAGAGAATTAACATAATCGAAACAACTGAGACAGGAAGGGGCAAAAACATTTTTCAATTTCTTGGTATTCAAACCAAAAAACGGGACTTTTTCAATCGACCCATCTGCATGTTTGAAATGCACGCGAAAATCTTGCATAAATTCATAATGCACGACGGTATCGGGGGATTTACTCGTCGTTTCGAGAAATTTTTGCAATCCTTCGCGACTGACATTATCGACGCAAGGCGTTCCCAAAACATAGAGCTTTTCTAAACCCAATTTTTCCTCGACTTCTCGCAAGGCTTGAATTTGACAGCCTACCCCGATAACCAGCAAGCGTTTCATGCCAGATTGTTCGATTTGTTCTAAAACTGATAAATTCGGGGAAAGCGTCGGTTTATTGACTTTTGCCGCTAAAACTTCTGCGGGGGTTCTGGCAATGACGGGCATGGGTTGAAAGCGATCTTCTGGGGTATTCTGCACGCAAACCACTCCCTCAACCATACCGAGATCGAGCATCTCGCAGGCAATAGTACTGACGATTCCCGTCCATTGCGCCCCCTCGATGGGTTGTTTTTTGCGAGCCGCTATCATCTCTTGATGTACGCCGAAATAAAGTTCGTTTTCATTGTCGAGATCGCGACTCTTCGTGTGAAATTTTGCTTCTAATTCGGCGATTTGTTGATTGAGAAAGGCACAGGCTTCTTTTACATAATGAATATAGTAGGTATCGCAAAGGCCGCACTCGCTACAGAGTTCTTTGGCGGGGCGGCGGCTTCCGGGTTTTAAGGCTTTGGCTTTTTGGTGTTTGAGGGGCGCGGCTGTCATTTAAACGTTGATTATTGCAATAAATCGGGTTCTTCTCGGATAATTTTCTCATAAAGCGACTGAAAACTAAACCAACCGATATAATGACTGCCAATTTGAGAGTAGGTTAAACGGGCGATATCGGGGGCGATCGCGATGGGATGTCCCGCTTGTTCTGCCATTAATTGCGCCATACAACTCCGATCCATCGTAATAAACCACCATGCGGCTTCATCGACAGAATGTCCGACGGTTAGTAAACCGTGATTTCGCAAAATCAGCGCTTTTTTTTCTCCTAGTGTTTCGGCAATGCGCCGACCTTCTTCGGGGTCTAAAACCACCCCGGTATAGTCATCGAAAAGGGCATGATCTTCGTAAAAAGTACAAGCATCTTGCGTGAGCGGATCGAGGAGTTTCCCCAAACTCGACCATGCCTTACCATAGAGAGAATGGGCGTGGGCCGCTGCTACAATATCGGGTCTGGCTTGGTGAATTTGAGCGTGAATGGCAAAAGCAGCAGCATTGATGGCGCGATCGCCTTCAATAACTGCACCTTTGCGATCGACTAAAACGAGATCGCAAACGCGAATATGTCCGAAATACATTCCGAAGGGGTTAACCCAAAAACAATCGGGAAATTCAGGATCGCGGGCGGTAATATGGCCGGCGATTCCTTCATCAAAACCATAACGAGCAAAGAGGCGAAAAGCGGCGGCTAGATGTTGTTTGCGATAGTCGCGTTCTTCTTCGATCGTAGTAAATGAAGGCGGTTGAGGAATTTTAAGATCGGGCATAATTGGCGATCGCAATATTAATTACAATGTTTGATAAAAAGCCAATAATTCTTTGGCTAAGGCTTTATTTGTATATTGTTTCATCGTTTTTTCGTAGCCTTGGCGGGCTAAAAAGGCGCGCAATTCCGAGTTTTCCATTAATTGTTGCAAATTCATGGTTAATTGTTCGGCATCGCCTTCGGGAAAGACCAATCCCGCATCGCGAATAACATGGGGGATTTCGCCAGAATCAGAGCCAATAACGGCAACTTTACAAGCCATTGCTTCAATTAAAACATGACCGAATTGTTCTTTCCAACCTGCGGCAGTGAGGGTTTTAAATTGATAAGTCGTTTCCGACGGTAACACTAACACATTCATGAGATTAATATAGCGAGGCACTTCATTGTGAGGAACGCTTTCCACCATAATCAAACGATCCAGAATGCCCACTTCTCCAGCATATTTTTGAATTTCCTCTTTTAACTCGCCTCGTCCTAATAAAAGCAGTTTCCAATTACTTTCGGATAATTTGGCAACGGCTTTCATTAAAGTTAAAATTCCCTTTTCCTCTACAAACCGACCGACAAAACCAATGATAAAATCATCATTATCAATTTGTAACTTTTCTGTTAGTTCGGGTTCAAATTGAGGAGAAAATAACTTTTCATCAACTCCCAATTGCGGCATAATTTTTACTTTTCCTTGATAGCCATGTTCTTGCAAAATATCCGCACCATCTTGATTCCCGGCAACCAATCCATCAGTATTGCTCAGATTGTATTGTTCGAGAAGCGAAACGGGAAATTTATTAGTATAGGGAATATTCCACCATGTAAAAAAGCAGTTTTTAGCCTGCAATCCCAACAATTTATTCAAAGTAATAAATTGGGCATAGGCAAATGATTTTACTCCTTGTTCGACTTGAATGATATCGGGTTGAAAAGAGCGTAATAAAGACACGATTTCCCAACCAAAAGTTAGCAATCCTTGATTGTTTTCGCTATAATTTGTGATGGGAACGATGCGAAAATTACCTTCATTTCGAGGTTGGGGTTCGATAATTGTATTTTGTACGCCTCCCGGTCGCCAGCGTTTGGGAACGACGATCGCGACTTCAATTCCCGAGTCTAAACGGGCAACTTCTCTAAATTTTTCGCAATTGAGATCGACAATATAAGTATGACTGGCAACTAAAATTTTCATGAGGGATGGAGAGTAGGGAGTAGGCAATAAGGAGTTTGAATCCCTTAGCTTTCAACTGATGATTCTTCGATAAGCTCAGAGCCTCGCTGGTGACTGGTGACTGGTGACTGACGAGTGTAAATTTGTCCGTTGTCCCATAAGCCTTTAATTTGCGTTTTGACTGCATCGAAAAAGCCCAAACTATAAAAAATTCCTCGGGTGAAAATTTTGATGGGTGAACCGCTTTTATTGCAAGGAGGATTGCCGAGAACGTGACAGTCAAATAACCTGAGATAGAGGTGCAATTGTTGATAAGGTGTCAGATTTTTTTGCGCCATGAGAAAATGGTTGTGATAAAAGGTAATTTGATATTTGAGCGATCGCGTGCTGATGTCGTGACAGCCTCCTGTTTCTTCTCCCAAATGCACGAGATGAGCCTCGGGATCGTACCAAATTTGGTAGCCGGTTTTTCGCAATCGCAAGCAAAAATCCGACTCTTCTCGGACGGCGGAATCGCGAAATCTCTCGTCAAACCAAATCCCGTGTTTGGTAAAAATGTCCTTACGATAGGACATATTGCACCCTCGCGCCGAAATCACTCGTTGGGGTTTAGTCGTATGAACTAAATCGATATAGTACCAAGCAATTCCGGGATCCATTGCTTCGGGGGGTAATTCCTCGATTTCCAAATCTCCTCCCGAGTCCTCCAATTTCATGCGATCGAATACTCTCCCTGCAACGGCCCCCACTTCGGTGCGATCGTAATTGCGGGCGTGCTGGTGGAGGTATCCCGCTTCCATGCGAATATCATCATCGATAAAGACGACAATTTCCCCCTTCGCTTGGCGAACCCCATAATTTCTCGCCCCGGGCAAACTCGCCCAAGTCAAGCGCAACCAGCGAATTTTTCCTGCATCATCTAAGTTCTGTAAATAAGCGATCGTTTCGGGTTCGTGGTTTTGGGTTTGATCCACTACCAGAATTTCAAAGTCCGGATAATCTTGTTTTAAAACATCTGCGATCGTATCCCGCAAGACAACCTCGCGCCCGTAGGTGGGAATAATTATCGAAATTGAAGGAAGATTCACGCGTTTCGTACTCCCGTATTAATGTTTAAGCGGCCTCTTCAGCTATTTTACCCTTTGATTTCTTGCGATCGAGTCCTAATTTGGCCTCTTCAATTTTAGCGGCTTTGAGTCGTTCTTGTTCTTGCTTATCAATTTCTGGTAATTTGAACAAAAGTCCTACAAATAACCAGTAGTAAACAGCCACAGGATCCGTATCTAAAGGATACCAATAGGTGTTAAAACTAATAATTAAGATGAAAACCCAAAGACTGGAGGCATAATTTCGAATAGTTGGGGTTTTTAAGCTACGCCGAATTCGGAATGTTTCCCAAACAATATTAGTCGTAAATGAAAAAAATGCCAGACAGCCTAATAGTCCCATTTCATAGATTAGTTTAGGATGAAAGGTTTCCACTAAAGCAGATCTACCAAAAATTCGCGTAGAATTTGTGGCTTTTCCTAAACCTCTGCCGAGAGGACCTCGCTGTTCTTTCAACGCCCAATGAAACTGTTCTTCGATAAAGGCTGTAGGAGGAGATGCTTCTGCTCGACCTGCCAAACTATCGATGCGTTCCTGAATGAGATCGGGGTTGGTCGTGATGACAATTCCTAAGATTAACACTAAGCCTAATAGAATGGGAATAAAGCGTTTGAGATTGGTTACTTGTCCTGTCAAAACAAACAAAATTACCGTGACAACAGGGACGAGAGCAAGGGCAATACGCTGACCGGAAATAACAGCATTGACAAATACCAATACCATTCCAACCAATCCTCCCATTCGCCACCAGAGAGATGTATCGCCAAACGCAACAGTAAAGGTAATCGCACTATTGGCAATTAAAAACCAAGCCCAGTGCCAAGGCGAGGAAAATGTCCCGGGCAAGCGAATAAAGTTCTGAGTCGGTGTAAAACCCACCGATCCCCCCACAAAACATTTTGCATCTACGCTTGCTTTAAATAAAGCATCTCCGACCTCATTCCGAGTACCGACACAAGCACCAGAATCTAATAAATAATATTGATATACCCCAAGTATCGTACAAATAAGCGCGAGGACGAGATGGACTCTTCCCAAACGCAATAAATCTTTTTTATTGTTGACCATATAATAAGTGCAAAAAATCAAGGGAACATAGCCTAGTAAAACTTTTAAGCCGAGTATTCCTTGAGCTAGAGGTACGCCATCTTTACATAACACTCCTCTTCCTCTTCTTGGCAAACTCGAACACAGAGGAAGAATAAATTGCATCATGCCATTGACAACTAACAACGTTAAAAGTGCTGCCACGACAATAAATATTAAAGTAAATAATATTTTTTTATTAATAATAAGAGGCTGTTTTTTCTTTTTACACTCTAACCCCAAGGCAATGCAAGCAGGAATAAAAAAACCATCTTTGGCTAAATTAAAAATTGCATTTCCACCAACAAATTGATAAATTACCGTCCCGCTAAAGGGCATATAGATTAAGAATAGCCAGAGACCCGTACGCGGATATTGATAAGAAAAATACATGACTGGGATTCCCGCCCCTAGTGCCAAACCTATTTTTGGATCGATTAAGGATAAGGGAATGGTCAAAAAAAGCAAACAGCCAATAACAACAGAAATAACGTTGATTAATTTTTTCTTGTCTTTGGCTGCTTGACGTTTGAGCGCGGCAATTTCTTTCGGGCTTAGATTGGCAAGTTCTGCTTGCTTTTTTGCTTTTTTTGAAAGTTTCTTTTTTCTTTTTTTCGATTTTGCCATAATATTTTTTCATCGATCAATTAAATTCGATCCGATCGCATTTTCAACTGATAATTAATTAGTTTGACTTGAATCGACATCCTATTTTTAGCCCGTACGATCGCATTTTTGAATTCTGCTTCGGGCAGATTCTCCAATAATTATGACAAATGCCCATAACAATCGCCACTGCTCGATCGCGCGATCGAGTAGCGGCCAATCGATTTTCTCATTGGGGTCAAGTGAGGGAATAGTGTTGCACCGTGCGACTTAATTCTTCCGTCCAGTGCTGGACTGAGTCCGGGCAAGCTGCCTCAACCATGACGCGAATGACGGGCTCGGTTCCGGAGGCGCGAATTAAGACTCGTCCGTCGTCTCCCAATGCGGTTTCTGCCTGCTCGATCGCCTGTTGCAATTCATGGCAGTCTTTCCAGTTGGCGCGACGATCGCGGTCTTCTACTCGGACGTTGCGTAAAACTTGGGGATAAGTTTGGAAGCTCTCTTTGACCAATTCGGCGAGGGAATTTCCCGACTGTTGAACCAAGGCAGTTAAATGAAGGGCGGTTTGCAAGCCATCGCCGGAATAACTGTGGTGATGGCACAAAATATGACCGGATTGTTCGCCGCCCAGCATGGCTCCCGTTTCCAACATGGCAGCTTGTACGTAGCGATCGCCGACTTTGGTGCGTTGGAATTTGCCGCCTTGTTTTTGCCATGCCCGTTCGAAGCCCAAATTGGCCATCACCGTAGCAATAATGAGATTGTTGGGGAGTTGTTGTTGCTGTTGGAGAGCGCGTCCCCAGAGGTAAAGAATGTAATCGCCATCGACGGCACGCCCGCGATTGTCAACTGCCATGACGCGATCGGCATCACCATCGAAGGCAAATCCCAGATCCGCTTGATATTCGCCCACAGCAGTTTGTAATAAATCGAGATGGGTGGAACCGCAATTGACGTTAATGCGATCGCCGTCGGGGTCTTCGTGCAGACAAATGACTTCGGCTCCTAAAGCTCGGAAGACTTGGGGGGCAATTTGGACGGAAGCGCCCCAAGCGAGATCGAGGACGATCCGCAAACCTTGAAAATCCATCCCCGAGGAGAGCGATCGCGCTAAAAATTCGCCGTATCCCGCGATCAATTCGGGACGAGGGCAGGATTTACCCCAATGTTGGGACGTGTTGGCAAAATCGGCTTGTCCTCTCAAAGCGGCTTCGAGGCGATCGGTTAAGTCTTGGCTGAGTTTGGTGCCGTTGCTGCCAAAAAATTTAATGCCGTTATCTTCGGGGGGGTTGTGACTGGCGGAAATCATGATGCCGCCGATCGCGTCGGTATGTCCCACGGAATAGGAGACGCAGGGGGTGGGACATAAGCCCAATTGCCAGACTTCGATGCCTGCGGAGGTTAAGCCTGCGGTGAGGGCGGTGGCGAGCATATCGCTGGAATTGCGGGAATCTTGCCCGATGGCGATCGCGCCCGGTGTAGTGGCGTTTTCTTGCAGGACGCGACCCGCCCAAAATCCGACTCTAAGCGCCAAGGACGCATTTAAGAGTTCTCCTGCTTTACCGCGAATGCCGTCGGTGCCGAAGAGGGGAGTATTGGGTAAGGGAATATGGGGTAAAAATTGAGAGTTAGAGATTGAAAAGGGTCCGCCGTTTCTGGCAATGCTTCCTTGGATTGAGATGGGGGATGATACCATTTCGCTGATTTCCTCACACGCGATTCTATTTTTGGAGGATAGCATTAATTTATTGCTTGCTTCCCTCTTACTCCTCTCTTGGGAGGGGCTGGGGGGGGTTCTTCCGTGCTGCTTTGTTCGGGGATACTATGGCATTTTCCGGACTGTCTCTATTTTTCTGAAAGGCCCGGTTTTTTGACGTATATTCTACTCAATTCCTCTCTAGCGCTTTTATCATCGTGAAACTCGCAATCTTAGGACTGGGCTTTCTTCTAGCGACGATCGCACCGTTGGGAGCGGTAGCCGCACAGACTGAAATCGAATTCCCTACACCCGTGGAAACGCCTGCGGAGGTGCAACCGAAAACCGTTCGCATTCCGCCTCAGAGTGCGATTTTCGTAACGTTTTCGGCGACGGAGGCGATCGATGCGGGGGGCAAACAACCCCATCCGGTAACGCTAACGGTGACGCAGCCGGTTTTTGATGTGGCGGGAAATATTGGCATTCCAGTAGGCTCTAGAATTGACGCTCGTTTAGTTCCCCTTCGTAAGGAGAAAATGGCGCGGATCGAGGCGAAATATTTGGTTGTGGGGAGTCGTATTGTTTCGATTCAGGCTCAGAGCGATCGCTTGCCGAGTGAAAGAATTGTTATTGATTCGGGGAGCGATCGCGGTTGTCGGGTTGGGGGTCGGGTTGCTCCCGATTTGAATGGTATTTTTGGGGAGGGAAATGGGGGAGATGCTCTCGGGGGAAGCGTGGCGATCGATTGTTCGATTTCTGTTTTTTCTCGCGATCGCGTTTTGGATCGCGCTGTTTTTAGGGCGGGTAAGGAGTATTTGTTGGTGTTGGAGGAGGAGGCGACTTTTCCCAATTTCTATCGATAAGAGAAGCGATCGCAAGGTACTCAAACGGTTTTTGCGGCTGAGGCTCGAAAGCGTTTGGGGTTAAAATAACTCTGGTTTAATATCAATTTTTTTGGATTAGCCAGTAGGGTGCTGTTAGCGACAGCGTAACGCACCGCAAAGTCTCAAAATCGTGCGTTACGCTCCATGTCATTACGCTAACACACCTTACTACTTTTGTCGGCAGTGATTCTTTAATATTAAATTCGTTTGATTAATAGCGATCGCATTAAGCAGAAATTTTCTCGGTACTCCCTCAGAGAACTCGCAAAGAAAAGCCTTTTTCAGAATAGCGTGACTTTTAATATTTGATGCTGGGGTTTGAGCGTTACGTTCGCGATTCTATTTTTTAAATGTTCTCGCTTTTACGACCGAACCCCTTTCGAGATATTTTCGTTGGTTCTGCTGTTTCCGCTTCGCTCAAATCGGGGCAAGTGGCGGCGCACCACTTATATTCGGCGGCGGACTCCCCTCATTTGGCAGCTAATCTTGACAATTTGATTACGATTCAGGTCAGGATTCACCGAGAGTTCCATTCATGGATGGGAGGTTCGCAGAAGCCTTGCACGCTGGATGATTTTTTGGATTTTCTCCACGATTGTTATGATGATGCGCCGGGAACGGATTCTCTAAGCGCGAGATTACACCAATTGAAGGGGGCATTGCAAGGAGGCAAAAATGGCTAAGTCGCTTGTGGTGGATTAATCTCGAGGCGATCGCTCTTCACAACAACACTCAAAAAAAATCCCAGTCAATCACAGTAAACCGCTTCAAGCTCAATTTTTGCATCGATGAGCCTCTCGTCGCGAAACAAAAGGTATTCGAGTGCGTCCTCGTACCCAATCTCGTAAAATTTGTTATTAGGGAATTTTTTGGATTTTCCGGCGAGTCCATCTTCCCAGCCTAATTGTATGAGTTTTTCCTCAGTCACTTTTCAGATCCACATCTTCTCCCACATTTTGACCTAGAGGATTTTTTAGAGAATTGACGACGATCGCACCTGCTACAATATTTTTCTCTTACTCAAATACGCGATCGCCTTGTGGCGATCGCGTTTTTCCATATCCCACAACCCAACCCAACCCAACAACAACCCCCCGATTCAGAGACAGTGCGGGGGGGGGGGATTAACAGTTAACTAAAATTTTAGACAAAACCACACAAAGTTTGACATAAAATGTGCGATTATTAACTTATGTCTAACTTAATAAGTGTATCTGAAGCAGCTAAACTGTTGGGAGTGTCAACAAAGACAATACGCCGATGGGAAGCTGATGGAAAAATCAAAGCAGTACGAACTGAAGGAGGCCATCGG
>JAGHZQ010000015.1 GCA_017746715.1 Cyanobacteria bacterium SBLK | reverse complement strand
GGTTTGGTTTTGGCTTTGGCTGCGGAGGGAGGTGGCGGAGAGACTTTCGCCGCAACAGGAGGGGGAGCGGGTTTGGTTTTGGCTTTGGCTGCGGAGGGAGGTGGCGGAGAGACTTTCGCCGCAGCAGGAGGGGGAGCGGGTTTGGTTTTGGCTTTGGCTGCGGAGGGAGGCGGAGTCGGAGAAGAAGTGGGTTTCGGAGGGGCTTTGGCCTTGGCGATCGCTGCCTTCATCGCATTTTGAAATTGTTTGCGATTGAAAGGATGAACGATAATTTCAAAGCGATCGGCAGCAGGAAGGGTTTCGGCGATCGGATCGTTCGCTTCTGCTGTCAAAACCATTGGAATACTTTGTAATTTGGGATGATCTTGTGCCTTTTTGAGAATCTTCCAACCACTTATTTTCGGCAAGTTAAACTTAATCACCAACAGGCGAAGATTTCCAACTTCTTTTTTGATCGCATCAAGGGCTGTTTTTCCATCTCTTGCTTCCACAACAACAAATTTCCCACCGGGCAACATTCCCCGCAAGGATGAGAGTTTTTCTTCACTATCTTCTAGAATTAGAACTTTATTTTTTGTCATTATTTTATTTGTTGTTGGTTATTGGTTATTTGTTGTTGGTCGTGAGTGATTAATTGCTTTCCTCACTGATAACCGATCTCCGATCGTCGGTCACTGAAAAATGTTTCCCCATACCTTAATCGTATTATCGCGACTACCACTAACAATAGTTTTTCCGTCACCATCGATCGCCACCGAGCGCACTAAATCCGTATGACCGAGAAGGGTATTGATAAATTCTCCTGTATGAAAATCCCAAATTTTAATACTGCTATCGCGACTGCCACTCGCAATAATATTTCCATCCGGACTCACCGCAACGGAGGTGACGGATTGACCGTGACCTCGTAAGGTTCGCAGAACGTGACCCGACTGCATGTCCCAAATTTTAATGGTGCGATCGCGACTGCCGCTCACAATGGTTTTTCCATCTGGAGAAATGGCGACCGAGCGAATTTCGTCGTTATGACCCCAAAGGGTATCGAGGTTTTTTCCGGTTTTAAAGTCCCAAATTTTAATGGTGCGATCGCGGCTGCCACTGACTACTTTATCGCCTTTGGGGCTGATGGCCAAATCAGTTACGCCGCGAGAATAGCCCCGGAAATTGCCTTTGGGTTTCCCTTTGTCTAAATCCCAAATTTTAATGGCAGGAGATCGCTTCAGGATACCGATCAAACTCAAAAGGGCATTGACCCGACGGGAGGGAATGCGGTTTAAAAAGGCTTCCAAACCGCCGTCATATTTGGGTTTAATGGTATTATCCGCACTGGCACTGATGACACTTTTTCCGTCTGGACTTAAATCCAGAACATATACCTTGTGAGATTTACCGAGAATGCTATTTAACTCTGCTCCCGTATCCAAACTCCAAATCTTAATGGTGTTGTCAGTACCACAACTAATAATGCGTTCCCCATCGGACCCAATTGTAACAGAGAGAACGGCAGCTTCGTGACCGTGGAGCGTTCTCATTTCTCGTCCCGTCAGCATATCCCAGATTTTAATCGTTCCATCTTTAGAGGCACTAACAATCGTGCGTCCATCCGGCGCGATCGCAACATCTTGCACCCAATAGGAATGACCTCGCAGAGTATGCAAGCATTGGAGAGAAGCCCAATTTTCGTGGAGGGGTAAAACTTGCACTCTGGGTTTTTTCAGATGTTCGATGAGAAGTTGTTCGGCAGTTTGACGAATTTCCGACGACTCTTCTCGGAGGGCGTTAATAATTAAACGATAACCCGGTTCGTCATAATCAAAGGCTTCTTTCAATGCGGAAATTTTAACTTCTTCAACCGTGCTTTTGTAGCGCATTAAAACATCTTCAAATCCCGATAAGTTCACCAAGTGGGAAACTTCGGTTTCGCGATTGCTTTCGATGAAGACTTTGTTCAGTTGGAGGGGGGTCTCTGCTTCCAAACGAACCAAGTCGGGATCGGGTTCTTTTTCGGAATCTAGAGATCGATCTGCAAGATCGATATTTCGTTTATCTTCGAGAACTGTAAATTCTTCTTCGGATTCAAAATTCTCGGTTTCTTCGGTTGATTCAATAGGAGGTAGGACAATTTTTGGGTTGCGTTTATCCTCGAAAATAGTATGTTCTCCTTCCGATTCTTCTAAAGGTGTTGAAGTTTTGGGAAGAGAAATAGAGGTGCTGCGTTTATCTTCGAGAATAGTATATTCTTCTTCGCTTTCAGGTGCGGGAGTGTCGGAAGTTAATTCGCGATCGAATTCCTCTACACCTGCAGTATCGCGATGCGAGGGATCGCTGGCGAAAGATTCATTTAAAGGTGCTTCGGGTTCGAATAAATCTGTTTCTCCCAAAGGTGGAAAAATATTATCGGCTTCATCAGTATAAGTAATCGTTTCTTCGTCCAATTGCAAAGAAGGATCGAAAATAGAATCAGATTCATTGCTATCAGTTCTCGCGTTAGTTTTTTCTTCCCAAATTGGAGGAGGAGAAATAAAGAGATTATCGTCAGATTCTACAGAATCATCCGATCGCGGTTCTGAAGTATTTGGGGTAGAAAAAATATCCTCAGCAGGATATTGAATTTGTTCGGTAAGATCGAGGGTTAAGGAGGAATCAAAAAAGCTATCATTTTGAGATTGAGACCGATGATAATCCTCGCGAATATCTTCATCGGAAGTATTATAGGGCTCGATTTCCCGTTCTAATTCGCGGGGAAAATCTTCTGCAAAAACACTAAGTTCATTTTCTTCATCAAAAATTCCCACATCCGATTCTTCAGGTTCTTCTGATAGAGTTTCTAAAGGTTCGCTCTCTTCTGAAAAGGGATGATTTGTTGGCAGGGGATCGTCAGAAATCAAGCGAGTTGCTAATTCACTTTCATCATTAGAGGTTGGTGGTGAGAGTAATTCATTAATTTCCAAATCGGCAAAACTTTCATCGATTAACGCTTCTGTTTCTTCTGAAGTATATTCTATTATCAAATCGCTTGCCTCTGAGTCCCTGGGTTCTGGTGCGGGTTCTTCCGTTTCCAAATCGGCAAAACTTTCATCGATTAACGCTTCTGTTTCTCCTGAAGTATATCCTATTATCAAATCATCTTGACTCGATTCATAAGCTGGCGTTAATACTTCTTCCGCAATAAATTCTGAAATATTTTCAGTGCTGGGTAGATTGGTTTCATTGGATAGTTCTTCTAATTTAAAAGAATCAAGTAGATTTTCTTTTTGTTGTCGATCTTGTTCATTTTCTTCTAGGTTGAAAATAGCAGTATCGAGAGAGGATAGTTCCTTAGTTTCTTGATTTTCTAAATCTTGTTCTAGTGCTTGCATAGCTACATCTTGTTTATCGGAAACAACTTCTAAGTTTTCTTGAACTTCTTTTTGTTCATCTCTTAAGATGTATTCTTCTCGATCGCTAAGCCAAGTTTGCTCTTCATCACTTGAAGAAATATCTAAATTTAATTCGTTAATTTCTATATTGGAATCTTCCGTTGACAAACTGATATCTAAAGAAGGAAATTCATCAATTTCTGGGCTTAGGTCTTCCGTTGACAAACTGATATCTAAAGAAGGAAATTCATCAATTTCTGGGCTTAGGTCTTCCATTGACAAACTGATATCTAAAGAAGGAAATTCATCAATTTCTGGGCTTAGGTCTTCCATTGATAAATCGATATCTAAAGAAGGAAATTCATCAATTTCTGGGCTTAGGTCTTCCATTGATAAATCGATATCTAAAGAAGGAAATTCATCAATTTCTAGCTCTTCCTCATCCATCGCATCTGCAACAATTGACGCATCTAATTCTGATAGAAAAGATGCGTCGCCAGACCGTAATTCTAAATCTTCAATTTTTTTTATATCAATTGTTTCATCCGTTCCTGTCGTATCAAAAGAAAAATCTGTTTCGCTATCCTTCTTTGCGCGATCGAAGGATGCAATTCGATCGATCTCAACGGATTGTTCTATTTCTGTCGTTTCAATCTCAAATTCTAAACGTTCTTCACTCTCTTCTTGGTCTGCTTCTGTGGCGATCGCCGTATCTAAAGCTGGAAAACTCAAACCCAAAGCAGACATTTCTTCTTTATCAATCGCGTCTTCCGTTCCCGTCGTATCGAAAGAAAAATCCAGTTCCCGTTCTTCTGCTTCTATCAATTCTAACGCTGTTTCCAATTCTCGAGGGACTTCATCGGATTCGGTGCGATCGCGTTCGGATTCAACAAAAGATTCAAACATATTATCCAGATCGATGGAGGAATTTTCCTCTGAATTTTGCACCGTTGTAATAGATTCTTCAACAGTAGGTTCTTCGATAACTGGTCTTTCAATAATAGATTCTTCGCGATCGCTTGGAGATACAATAGGCTCTTCTTGGCGATCGTCTAATGTCTCTTGGTAAACCGAAATGGCCTTCCCGATTGCATTTTTAACAACCGTTCGCAGTGTTTTTTTCTCAAAAGGTTTTTGTAAAAACTCTATCATTGGATGAGACACGGGAGGCATATTGCTCAATCTCGTCATCATCACGAGAGGGATTCTTTGTAGTTCCGCATCTGCTTGCAGTCGTTCTACAACATCCCAACCATTTACCTTGGGGAGCGCTGAGTCTAAAATAATAAAGCGAATATTCGCGCGTTCTTGCTGGATCAGAGATAAACCTCGTTCTCCATCGCTTGCTTCTTGAATTTCATATTGCCCTTTTGGTAACAATTCTCGAAGTTGCGTCCTTGTCGCATGATTTTCATCGAGAATCAGAACTTTGCCACTCGCCATAATCCTCTTTTGAGTTACGATCTGTTTAACCAAGGCAGATTAACCAAGGCAGAAAGCTGCAATCCCAGCCTTGGATCGAACGTGGAACGGAAAAGTAGGGAATGGTAGATTTTCCCTACTTTCATCATAATATTCCCTAACCGCTCTAGAATCGTGCAATTCTCTAAAGATCGAGAATCGGCAGGCAGTTACGGGGGTTCAATAGAACGCGAGAGTGCAAAATAATTTTAGAAAATATTAATATTCCCATCTTTCGATTGCAAGCAGTTTTTATCGATCGCGCTGAAATCTTTTGATTTCTTTATGGACGTTTAAGCCAATTTGCAGCGCTTCGTTAAATAATTGACTATTATCCTTCTCATCTTGTCTGGCTGTAAATTCCATTAAAACATCGAGATCGCTTTCTAAAGTCGCGAGAAGTTCGTGACGGCTGGCAATCCATTGAGTTTGTTCTCGCATTAATCGTTCGACTTTTAAGGCTGTCATTAAGCTGTGACGAATGGTTTGCAAGAGATTAAAAGTTTCCAATCGCTTTTCCCCTTCTGGAGAATTTGAAGATTGCAGGGAATTCAGACGATCGACAAAGGTGACGGAATGAACGACTCGATTGTACTTGTCAATTTCGTCGAGGAGATGGGTTAAAGGTTTGAATTGTTTGGCTCTCTGCCAAAAATATATATTAAATCCCAATACAATCAACCCAATTAAAGAAAAAGAAATAATTAATAAAGGCGGTAATATATCGCGATCGCTCGTTCCCGTTCCCTGCAAAACCAGTGCTGTTGTCGGTAAAATCAGGACGATCGCGATCGCGATTAATCCCAATTCTGTCAGCAAGGTAGACAATAAATATTTTCCTTTTTTTTGAATTGCTCCTCGATAGAAGTCAATAGCAATATTCGCGATCGCGTCAATATGCAGTCTCTCTTCTAATTCTCGAGAGGTAATATTGAGTTTGTGAAATTCTTTCATTGTTAGTTAATGGCAAAAAATACTTAACTTTGATAAGGCGGGCAATGCCCGCCAAGACTCTATCTGATGGTAAAAAACTGACTGATGATATGCAGAAGATGGGCATAAAAATTACTTTCGAGATTGCGAAATATCTCGAAAGGCTTTCCCGGAGAACCAAAGAACGGTCGCAATGTCCAACCCAATTGACTGCCAACAAAACCATATAAAACCAACCATGCTTTTACGGAAATATCTCGGCGCTGCTTATGAGCTCCGTCAATATCATTAATAAACAACATTCCCCGATAAAAAAACTGAATGCCGACAAAACTTGCTGTCATCAAAATCGCAACATTTAATAATTTAAAAAAGTTGTAATCGTTCATGGATAAGCGGAAAAACAGGACGATAGGCGCAAATCCAAATAACATAATGCTAATGGCTGACATGGAGGCAAACAGCAAACAGCAATATTGCCAGAAAGTCCGTTTCGAGCCGCAAACGACATCGAAGAAAAATAAAGCAGGGAGACAAATTAACAGGGTGAGCAAATACAGTGCGGGCAGTTTAATTGCTGAGGCAAGGGCTTGCCATACCCCGCTAAAAGAACCTAAAATCCCTCCGTAAAGCCCCAAGAAGAGAGAACTGCAAACGGCAAAAGCAATAATATATTTTTCAATATATTTGCCATTGCGAAGATTTTCCAGAAATTGTCCGCGATCGCGCAAAAATTCCATCAAGACTGCAAAGTAGTTCATATTTATTTCGCTCAAGTTTGAGGATTGCTCTAATGCTCTCTCGGGCAAATTTCAAAATTTTTGGAAAATAGGGAGAAAAAAATTTTAATTCAACCCTAAAATTCTGCCAAACATTTGGATGAGAGCTGCATAAAAATTTCCTGCTTCGGGACGAAAGATCGCAAAAGTTTCTCCCGGTACTCCTAAAAATGGCTTTAGCGTCCATCCTAATTGACTGCCGACAAATCCATACAGTATCAACCATCCTTTCACTGCGGAAACACTCTGCTTTTTCTGTTTTCCCCGCAGATCGTTGATAAAGTTCATGCTACGATAAAAAAACTGAACGCCAATGAAGCTCGAAGCCGCTAAAACGACAATATTTAAGAGGGTAAAAAAGATATAATCGTTGATAGACAGGCGGAAAAACAGGACGATAGGCGCAAATCCAAATAACATGACGCTAATCGCCGACATAGAGGCAAGCAATAAGCAAAGATATTGGAAAAATGTCCGTTTCGATCCAGAAACGACGTGAAAGAAAAAGAGTGCGGGAAGGCAAATTAAAAGCGTTAGGAGATAGAGTGCGGGGAGTTTGATTGCTGAAGCGATCGCTTGCAAACTGCCGCTAAACGACCCCATAATTGCCCCGTAGATGGCAAAAAAGAGGGCGCTACACAAGGCAAAGGACAAAATATATTTTTCTAAATGCTTCCCGTTACGGACATTTTGCAGGAATTCCACGCGATCGCGCAGAAATTCCATGACAATCCCAAAGTAGTTCATCGGTTCACTCCAAACGCGCAGATTGCAGTTCCCCTCATTAGGGAAAAAAACCATTTGGGAAATACACGCTATTTTTTTACAAAACGTTACATTCTCGCAATCGCTTCCCAAATTCTGATGGAATTTGGGAAGCGATTGCGAATTTCGAAAAGATTTTTCAATTTTCCTCTTTTTTCTAAGAATCCAAACGCCTTTGCCACTCGCGATCGCCTTGTTCGATATTGGCTAACTCTTGGTCGATAAGATCGGTTTCGGTAGAATAGCTTAAATCCTTTTCCCCAATAATCTGTTCCCGAGCGAATTGGCGCGCATAATCGAGTTTTTGCAGGATGGTTTCGTCCGCTTGTTGTAAAGTTTTGACCCGTTGAATGCGCTTCTCATTTCGCTGTTGAATCGTGCCATTTTTTTGTTGAATCCAAAAATAGCGAATCAAAGGAATGACAAAAAAGGCAATGCCATATCCCAATAACAACCAATAAATTGAAGCTACAAAAGCAACCAAACCGCTAATTTGAAGAGCAATATCGCCTTGCATTAACGACCATAATGTTAATGCGCCGATCAAATTGACGCTCCCCAAAGCGATCGCTCCCATAATTTGACTGCTTCCCGCTGCACTAAAGTGATAGGGAGATTCTTGCAAAAATCCGGTTAATTCCAAGGTTTTTTGCTGTTCTTTTGCCGTCACTTGCAGTTCGGGAAAATAGTAAATGATTTCCCCTTGAGGAGAGACTTCCGGATAGCCGTTAAAGCGCGAGAGAATGGGTAAAATATAACTTTCTTCTTCGAGGGCGATCGCGTCGATTGCGTCGAGATAGGGGGTGATTTGTTGGGCAATTATTGCCCCGCCATTGTTGCGAATCACCCGAGCGATCGCCTGCCATCGTCGCTCTTCAATGTCAAAGTTGGGATTGCCATCGCCGAATAGGAAGGAAAAGATGGCTTCTAAAAAATTGAGTTTGCTTTTCTCGCCAGAAGATTGCGATCGAGACTGTTCGCGATCGCGAACTCGCCGAGAACGATCCGAGTAACTGTAACCGGGATGAAAAATCCAAAAAATATCCGACCAAAACCAAAAACGCGGGAAAAAGGTTAGCCCTCCTCCAGAGCGCCGCGAATTGCCTCCTCCCCCCGAGTCATTCTCGTTAGAAGAGTTGAGGGCAATTATAATTAAAAAGATTGTCAGAAAGATTAAAATAATAGAAAGAATTAAAATAATGCCAAAAGAAATTCGGATTAAGTAAAAAAGAACGTGCCAAATTTTTTTCCACCACTCCTGCAATCGCAAGCGCAAATATTTATTGCGGAGAATCCCTTGAAAATTATTGGGAAAAACGTAAGCAATATCACCCGACTCGGCCACTTGTAGATTTGCCCCCGCATCCGATGCTAACGCTAATAATCCTTGTTGAGCCAGATTGACATCTAAGCCGGTTTGTGCTGCAACATCACCGACAGTGACGCGATACCCGAGTTTTTCGACGGATTTAATAATTGCAGGATTTGGAGCCATTGCCCGTTCTCAATTTTTTGAAGGTCTTATCTTCCAGTATAGAATTGAGAACCGATTCTGGAGTTGGATTTGCCCGATCGATCGAAAAGCAATAAACTCCAATTGCTGCTATGGATGGGGTTTAAACAATCGTAAAGTTTAGTAAGCCAAGGTTTCTAAAGTTTCCCGCAAATAAGAACGCACCAATTGGTCTGTACTTTCAGATGCGGAAGCCTTCTTAAGCTGTCGTTCCAGCAGCCAGCGCTGAAATCCGGAACTATTGGCGATTGCGTCTTTCAAGCTCTGCCAAACTTCGCGATCGCTGCTAGGACGGGTTTGTTCCGAAAAATTCATGGCGGTCGAACTAGGCATTTGCACCTCCAAAGTTAACCCTATTTTAACAATATGTTTACAATATCTCGCTCTCTTTTTTTATTATGCTGCAAATTACACAAAATGGGGGAAGATTTGGCAAACAACGATCAATTATCAATTATCAATAGGTCGATTGGATATGCTGAACTAAATTCAGCATCCCCCGACTGCAATTCAGCATCCCTACTTCCTCGGGGAATGCTACGCGAACGATCTCAATTATCAGTTATGAATGAGATGACGATTCCTTATCAGTTGAAGAGTCTTCTCCATTTTCAGAGGTTATTTTTTTTTCTCGGGCAATATTTTCTTCAGTTTTTTCTGCTTCTGAGGTTGGGGATTCAAGGGGTTCGCTCGGGACAATTTCGTTATTTTGAATATTGTCATCTTGCTGGTTTTCTTCGCTTTCTAAAGAATCAGCTATTTGCTTGTTATCTCCGGCAGTCGGGAAATCGGCTTGTTCTTCTTCGCTTTCGAGAGCATCGGTTGCAGTTTCTTCTCGGGGGTCAATTTTTTCTACAGGTGGGTTATTGGGTTGGGTTTGGATGGGTGAATCGGTTGAAGTTAAGGGAGAGGCGAGGGCAAAGGGATTTTGAATTCTAATGCCAAAGACGAAGAAATCCCGCCGGATATTTTCGATTTCATAGGGTTCGATTTCGGCAAATCGAGCATCTGAAGTCAGTAATACGCTCAGAACGCTTGTGGGAACTTGTAAAAAAAGATTGCTGAAGAAAAAGGCGATCGCGGCCGACAACAAACCCAGTAGATGCCAGCGCGGGGAGAGAGGAGTGGCAATGGCGGCAAGGGGGGCAATTCGGTAAATTTGCCAGATTGCCCAAAGCATGAACAAGGCCATAGCGGTGGCGGCAAGGCGAATCTTGAAGGTTTTCAACAGGCGCAAGATTTTTCGCTGTTCGAGGGTGAGGCGATCGGGACGGATCGCCAGCACCAATAAACTGAAAATATCAAACGGTTGTTGCCACTGCATCCAAGCAATGGGCAGAATTCCCGCGATCGCCAAAAATCCAATCTCCAAGACGACGGGAAGGCTCGGATCTCCCGCCGCCAGTCCCAACCATACGACCAGCAAACTCGGCGGGACGAGTGCCAACCCGGCAAGATGAATCCATAAAAAAGGTTCCGAGCGAAATGAGTTCATGTTGACAGCTTGCCTTGAGCGAAGCCGAAAGGTTGACAGTTGATGGTTGAAAGTTAACAGCGAAGAGAAAGGAGAAAGCACAAGGGATTGTGACTTTCTTTTCCTTATTAAACCGGTGAGAGCGTTCGGCGTTTCATGACCATTTGATAGGCTTCGATAATATCGCCTTCTTCCCAAGCATTGAACTTGTCGAGGCCGATCCCGCATTCGTAACCGGAATTGACTTCCCGCACGTCTTCTTTGATCCGTCGCAGGGAGTCGAGAACGCCATCGAAGAGGACTTCTCCCTTGCGGCGCACGCGGATGCGGCGATTTCGCACGACTTTTCCTGAAAGAACGTAACATCCTGCAACAGAGCCTTTGCCCACGGGGAAAACCGCTCGAACTTCCACCGTTCCGAGAGGCTCTTCTACTTCTTCGGGTTCGAGCAACCCTTCCATTGCCGAGCGAATGTCATCGAGGAGATTGTAGATGATATTGTATTCGCGAACGTCTACGGCTTCGCGATCGGCTGCTGATGCTGCCCCGATTGCCAAATCGGTATTAAAGCCGACAATGACCGCGCCGCTTGCTGCTGCCAAATCCACATCGGTTTCCGTAATGTCCCCCGGAGCCGAGAGGAGAACCCGAATTTGCACCTCATTTTGCGGTAGTTGTTCGAGAGAACTCAAAATCGCTTCTACCGAACCCTGTACGTCGGCTTTGAGGATGAGATTGAGTTCTTTGAGTTCCCCTTCTCGCGCTTGTGCTGAAATAGTACTCAAAGAAACGCGGCGGGACATGGCTTGTTGCAGGCGAGTTTCGCGGTTTTCCGAAGCGCGACTGTCAGCAGCAGCCCGCGCCTCTCTTTCCGTGGGGAAGACTTCAAACTCGTCTCCAGCGGCAGGAACGTCATTCATGCCCAAAACTTCCACGGCAAAAGAAGGGGTTGCCGCTTCCACGCGATCGCCGCGATCGTCAATGGCAGCGCGAATTTTCCCGAAGGATGCCCCCGCTACCAAACAGTCTCCCACCCGTAAGGTGCCGTTTTGCACTAAGAGCGTCGCTACCGGACCGCGAGTTTTATCGAGGTGAGCTTCAATCACAGTTCCTTTTGCCGGGCGATCCGGGTTGGCGGAGAGTTCTTCGAGTTCTGCCACCAGCAGGATCATATCCAAGAGGGAATCGAGATTTTCTCCCTTGAGGGCGCTCACCGGTACCATAATGGTTTCGCCCCCCCATTCTTCTGTCACCAATCCCAATTCCGCCAGTTCTTGTTTGACGCGATCGGGTTCGGCGCCCGGCTTATCGATTTTGTTAATGGCCACGATCAGGGGAACTTCGGCGGCTTTAGCGTGACCGATCGCCTCTTTGGTTTGCGGTCGCACTCCATCATCGGCAGCCACCACCAAAATTGCAATATCCGTTACCTTCGTTCCCCGCGCTCGCATGGCAGTAAAGGCTTCGTGACCCGGAGTATCGAGAAAGACTACCTGCTGTATTTTCTCGTTATGTTCCACATCGACGTGATAGGCCCCGATATGTTGAGTAATTCCTCCCGCTTCTCCTTGAGCGACCTTAGTTTTGCGAATGGAGTCGAGGAGGGTCGTTTTGCCGTGATCTACGTGACCCATAATCGTCACTACCGGAGGACGGAATTGTAAGTTTTCCAAATCTTCCACATCGAGCATTTCGCTCTTGACAGCCGCTGCTTTTTCTTCTTGGGTTTCTGTTTCGATGCCCAATTCCCCCAATACCATTTTGACGGTATCGAGATCTAGGGTTTGGGTAATATTAACAGCAATTCCCTTCGAGAAAAGATGCTTGATAATTTCTGTTTCGGGAATGCGAATGAGTTCTGCGAGTTCCCGCAGGCTCAAACTCCCGGTTAAGGCGACTTTTTCTGGAGGTTTCGCGGGAGTTTCCCGCTCGGTTTTCGCGCGATTGTCTTCTTTGGTGCGGTCTTTCTCTCCCTTCACCGAAGGTTTTTTCGCAGTTTTGGCTTGGGGTGTAGACTTCGGGCGATTGCTCGTGGGCTTGGGAGGACGGGCGATGGACAAACTGACGGCCGCCGGGGCAACAGCGTTACCGCGATCGACATTAAATTCATCTTCGTCATCTTCGATAATTAAAGATTTGCGCTTCTTCTTGCCACCGGCTTTACCGGTTTTACCGGCTTTACCGGCTTTACCGGTTTTACCGGCTTTACCGGCAGTGCCTTCGCTGTCTTCTTCCTCTTCTTCCCATTCTTTGGGTTTGCGACTGACATTGGGACGTTTGAGTTTTAATTGCGGTCGTTCTGGAGGAGCGAGGAGAGTCGTTTCTTCAAAAAGCTCTTGATTCTCGTCATTTACCTCTTCATCGAGATCGTTCGGTGAAATTTCCTCGACCGCATTGGGTTTTCGCAACTGGGGAACGGCGGCTTTTTGCGGTTTTTGTTGGAGTTTTGCGACCGGTCTGACTTTCTTGCCTTCTTTATCTTTCTTACCTTCTTTTTTGCCGTCTCTGCTTTTTCCCTCTCCACTAGCAGTTGCTTTTTCGGGTTTGATTTCCGGTTTGCTGCCGGATTGTTTGCGCTCGGATTTTGCAGGTGCGGGTTTGCCTGCTTCTTCCAAAACGCGAGGCGATCGCGGCCCGTCGGATTTTTTGCCTTTGCGGGGGGCGGGTCGTTCGTCGAGTTTTTTCGCGGAGGGCGGTTGCGGTCTACTGGGAGGCCCGAGTAATTCTCGTTTTTCTTCGGGGGTTGCCGATACGCTTTCTTTTGGCGAACGAGATTTTTCTCGCAGGGGACGTTTGGGGGGATCGCTCGGGGAAACAGGAGATGGATCGAGTCCTTGTTCTGTGAGATTTCGTTCTTTTTGTACGGGACGCTTGGGGGTCGCTAAGGAGATGTTGGCCGCATTCGTTGATGCTGCTGTCGTTTCGACGGGTTTGGGTTTCTGGGGACGACTGGGAGGTGCAACGAGTTTTAAGCCATTTGGAGCATTAGAACGGGATGGCTGGGGTCTCGAGCCGCGCTCCGGACGAGAAGCATTCTTAACAATGCCGCGAATCTCCGGTTTGCGCGGCACTCTCGGACCGGGTGATTTTAACGCTGCCGTTCGTTCCTCTCTAGATTTTGAGGGGGAATGTCTCTCGTTTTTTTGCGGGGGTTTGTAGGTTTTTGCTGCCGCGCGAATTCGCTCGACTTGTGCTTCTGTAATCGTGCTGCTGTGGCTTTTAACAGCAATATTGAGTCGGTTGCAGATCTCTAAAATGTCTCTGTTTTCCAAATTGAGTTCTTTAGATAAATCGTAAATTCTGGTTTTTCCGTTGTTCATGCAATAGTCCCCGTTTTCGCGCTCGATGGTTATTTGGGTGTAATGGTGGATTAAACATTGCTGGCTCTCATAGGATTTAAGGGTTAAGGTGAGTGGGAGTCTCGCTCTTCGATCGCTGCCAGGCGCGATCGTAGCGTTTGGTAGAGGTCTTGGTAGACTTCTGGCGGCGCGTTGGCTTTGAGCGATCGCGCCAGTCGATTTTTCTTTTGCGCTGCCTCGAGGCATTCGCGTCGGGGACAGAGATATGCAGACCGTCCCATCCCCTTATCTAATTGTACCGTTTGCTCGGGATGGACGGTATCGTTCGCTTGTCGGACAATTCGCCAAAAATGATTTTTGGGGGCAATTTTTCGACAGGCGATGCAGCGTCGCAGATTTTTTTGCAAGAATTGGCCTCCTTTATTCCCTTCGCATCACTTTGGCTGGCATCCGAGAAACGCTACTTATCATTTTCTCATTTTTTTTGGTTTGAGGGGTAGTTTTGGTTTAATTTGTAGGATTATTCTTCTTCTCTTGCGCCTTCTTCACTCGTTTGTATTTCTGCTTCCGGTTCGCTGGGGGCGATCGCTTCTTCTTCGGGAGCGGGCATTGCTGCGAGGGCGGCTTGTTCGGCTTTAAAGGTTGCCGTATCTTTTATATCGATTTTCCAACCCGTGAGGCGGGCGGCAAGGCGCACGTTTTGACCGTCTTTACCAATAGCGAGGCTGAGTTGATTTTCCGGAACCAAGACTAAAGCCTGTCGTTCTTCTGCATCCACGAGGCGAACCTCATCGACTTTGGCTGGACTGAGGGCATTAGAAATATAGGTGGCGGGATCGGGAGACCAGCGGATGGCATCGATTTTTTCCCCGCGCAGTTCGTTGACTACGGCCTGAATGCGAGAACCTCGCGCCCCAATACAGGCACCGACGGGATCCACATCCCGCTCGAGGGTATCGACGGCGATTTTCGTGCGGGGTCCGACGTGGCGAGAAGGGGGGTTGGCTTCTCGGGCGACGGCGACGATGCGGACGATTTCATCTTCAATTTCTGGGACTTCCGTGGCAAATAAGTCTACCACCAGCCCCGCCGCCGCTCGAGAGGCGAGAAGTTGGGGACCTCGGTGGATGCCGTCTTTGACTTTTTTGAGGAAAACTTTAAAAGTCGCATTGGCGCGATAGTTATCATTGGGCAACTGTTCTCGTTTGGGGAGTTCCGCCTCGACTTCCGGTTTGCCAAAACCGCTCGTCACGGCGACGATCGCGGATTGGCGCTCAAAGCGCAGCACCCGGGCGGGGAGAACGGTTCCTTCGAGATCTTTGAATTCGTCTTGAATCATTTTACGCTGGCGATCGCGCAGTTTTTGCAACAAGACTTGTTTGGTTTGAATGGCGGCCATGCGACCGAATTCTTTTTGGTCGGGGGTGACATCTAACACCACGGCTTCTCCGAGTTGCACTTCCGGGACAAAGGCTTCTTCGGGGTTTTCTTGTTCTTCGGCGAGCAAGCTATGGACTTCTTCGAGAGAAATATGGTGATCGGTATTTTCGATTTCCTCGACGATGGTTTTGGTTGAGAGAACGCGAAATCCTTCTTCGTCAGTGTCGAGTTCGACATCGAAGTTATCAAAATAGTCTTCGCTAAATTGAATGCGCTTTTCTAATTGTTGCGCTCGTCGATAGCGCTCGTAGCCTTTGAGAAGAGCTTCGCGCAGGGCTTCTTGCACCTCATTTTCCGGGAGGTGATATTGAGCGCTAATCTCTTCGAGCATTTCTTTGAGTCCTGGCAAGCTGACTATGGACACGGGGAGATCTCCTTTTAAATTTTGGGGTTTGAAGGTTGGGGTTTGAAGGTTGGGGAGCGGGGGGAGCGGGGGGAGATTTCTCTTTCATCCCTTATCCTTTCTCAAGGCTCTCATCCTTCCTCTTTGTCCCAAAGTTCGACTTCGGCGATCGCTTCTCGGGGAATGGCGATCGGGCGACCTTTTTGATTGAGATAAATATTCGTTTCGTCTCGACCTTGCAGTCTTCCTTGCCATTCTTTTTTCTTTTTAAAGGGAGTTTGGGTTTTCACAAGGACGGAAAAACCTTTAAAGGTAATAAAATCCCGCTCTGTTGTTAGTTGGCGAGACAGTCCGGGGCTAGAAATTTCCAAAACGTAGGCGTTGGCAATCAGTTCTGTAGCATCGAGACGTTCTTCGAGAGCTCGACTCATCCCCTCGCAATCTTCTAAGCTGGTATCGCCGTTGAGATTGCGAATATCCACGCGCAAAATGGGAGGATTTTTATTGGTTTGATAAACGACTCCTGCTAGCTCTAGGTTCAGTCGTTGGGCGATGGGGGCTGCAAGTTCGAGAATTTGAGGGATGAGAGGATGAGTCACGATCGCGAAACCAGATAATGAAACCAATAATATGAATTCAACAAAAAAAAGCGGGTTTTACCCACTTTGCCAAACTCTTTCATTGATGTTTGGTTGTTGGCGACAACTTTGCTTGTGGAAGTTGTCTCTTTCCTTTTGATGATAAGTCAAGTCGCTCTCTGTTGCAACCGCTACGGTTTTGCTAGAGTTGAGGGAGTTTGCGATCGCTTTCCCCGTTCCCATTTACCCCATCTATGAGCAATACCATCCGAGAGCGGAAAACCGTCCGCGTCATTGTTTTTTCGGTGAATCAGTATCGGTTTGCCTTGCCTCTCAAAGCCGTTTTGAAAATCGTATCCCGACCTCCCGAACTCGACGAGGGCTTTGATGATGTGGGTTTGCTGGAAATTGAAGGGGAAACGGTTTTACTACTCAATTTAATTTGGATTCTCGAGGAATGGGATAGGGGCGATCGCGAACTCCGCACCGGAAAATATCTTATTCTCATTCGCAATAATCGGGAACAGTTGTGCGGTATTGAAATTGATGAATTACCTACGGCAATGGATTTATCCCTCGACACGGTACAGGAAATGCCGAGTTCTTCCCGACAGTCCAACCTCGGCCGCTTGGCTCGATATGTCGCTTTCTGGCAATCTCCAAAGAATGAAGAAGCAGAAAAAGAACCCGAAAAAAGGCCGATTTTTCTTTTGGATGTTTCGATTGCCACTCGTTCTCTTCTTTATCCCAACACTTAAATCCGTCGCCAGCTACCAAAGACAATCGTTAAACCAAGCGATTGACGGTCTGTTTCAATTCTTCGGGATCGATGGGTTTGGCTAAATAAGCATCGGCACCGAGCATGGTGCCCCAAGTGCGATCGACTTCCGTTCCTTTGGTCGAACAGATAATAACGGGAATATTTTTGGTTTCGGGGTTGAGTTTGAGTTCCCTGCAAAACTCAAAACCGCTTTGACCGGGTAGAATCACATCCAAGCAGATTATATCGGGTTTTTCGCTTGCCATTTTCCCGCGAGCATCGTCCACATCCGATACGAGCGCAACTTGCCAACCCATCTGAGTAAGGGTGCGGTTCATAAATTCTTGTTCGGTTTTACTATCTTCAACAACGAGAGCGGTTTTCATAAGTCTTTGGAAAATGGGTTCAAATAATAGAAGGGAAGAGAGAAGTTAGCAAAGCCTTTCTCTATTTTAGTTTACCCAGTTGTTCGGGGAAAATATAGCCCCAAGAATTTTACGATCTCCTCCCCAAGAGATAATGAGTAGGACAAACAATGGAGTCTTGCGATCTCAGAAGCCGGGAAAATGAGCGTGAATTGCATTCGCGTCGTGGGTGCTTTTACCCAACTCCTCGCACTTTATTTCTTTGAGACGCGATCGCGATCGCTCCATGACCCGATACAATTCACACGAATCTAGAGAGAGCGATCGCCATGCTAATTTGCCCGATGCGCGATAGTAAGGACAGGGAAACAATATCTCTCCTCCCACTGAAAAGGCATCAAGGGCAATACAGTTTTTTTGGATTCAGGGGAACAACAAACAGGTATAACGAGATAAGAGCTTAGGGATTTGCTCTTATCTTTTTTTTTGCCCGATAGTATTTTTTGCCCGATTGTCACCATGCAAAAAATTTTCCCAATCCCCTTGACAATTGTGTAGCACTTCTGTAGTATGTAGTCATGGGAACAAAAAAGGAACGCAATTCCAAAAGATTTCCGATTTTTAAAAACTTTTCGAGTTGTTAGAGATAAATATAGAGGATAAAGACAATGGTTCACGTTCGTTTTGAAGGTCGTTCTTACGATGTGGCCGAACGCCAAGTCAATATTAATACGGGTATGAACGACACTCAAGTTAAAGCGCAACTGGCGCAATATTTTGACGTCCATCGCGATCGCTTTTCCAACTATGTCATCGATCGCCCGCAAAGTGGAGATTTGATCGTTCGTCCCGAAGCCGTTTACGGTTAAATTATCGAGTTTTTTCGCACCCCGACTGCATAGCTTACATACAATCATCATAACGATGGGTTATACCATTAGTAAATATAGCTTTGCAAAGTTGCGCGGATACACTTTTCGACCTTTCTCCCGCACCCTGACGGTTAAAGCCTACACGCATCTCCTGTAAAGAGGATAATGTGGGTTCGAGTCCCACCTGGCGCATCCATGCGCTAGTAGTCTAAATGGAAAAGACATCTTGTGAAAACAGCTTTACAAACTTGTGCGGGATCTATCAACTCAAAATTATGAATTCAAAGTTCAAAATAAATCTTTCTGTCAGTTCTATTTGGAATTGTAACTGGTGTACGGACGTTGCATGCAACGTCCCTACGGGTAACTGAATTTTGCCCGCGCCCCAACATCGCGTAGCTTACATACCTTGGTTTAATCCATCGGTCGCAGGTTCAAATCCTCGCCAGCCGCGTCCCATGCGGCTGTAGCTCAGTGGTAGAGCAGTGGAAGTATGAAAAAACAGCTTTGCAAACTTGCGCGGGCATCTCAATTTTTCTGCCGCAACCCAACTTGAAAAGCCTACACGCTTTAGGATTCTATCAGTCAGTAATGACCTCGTGGGTTCGAATCCCACCGGATGAATTTCATCTGTAGCAAAGTGGTCGAATGCAGTAGATTGTGAATACAGCTTTTCTAACTTTTGCGGCAACCTTCAATCATTAAATTTTTAGCCAACTATTTTGGAGGATATCATTTCGCACCCTTACCGATAAAGCCTACATATATTACGTAACTATAACGTCCCTAAGGTAGCGATATTCGAGCGATCGAATTAGCGAAAGCAATTGGAGTCTCTCGTAGATAACAATTGCGTGCTCACTGTCCGATATACATTGGATTTAAAGCGGTTATGCCAGTGCTTTATTAACTTGTGCGAAATTTATCTTTCTCTCCATTCGCTGTTTTGAGAATATCTGGAGGTGATGAAAATGCTTCATTATTTAGTCAATTTAAGTATCGGTTGCGGCTCGCATATATTGACGCGATCGCCCTTAAAAATATTGTCTAAAAAAGTATTTTACTTAGGATTAAATCGTGAGCGAACATCGTTTGGATCGAATTGTTATCGAACGTCCTCGTGAAGGATCGAGGGTTAGCTACAAGAAAGTGACAGGTTATAAAAAAGCACTTCGTCGAATTACCAAAGAAGCAAGCGAAGATGGCTTTTTAAAGTCTTTCATTCTCAAACCAAAATACTGGAAATCGCGTTATTTTACCGACCATCTTTCTCCTCTGATTCGTTGGTTGCGATCGCAAGTCGGACAATCTTGGGATCGAGTGTATGGCGAACTATGCTATCGACTCGATACGAGTACCCTTTCCGGACAGCATATTCTGTCCCACGTTTGGGATATAGTCGAACGGGATGCAATCATTATCGATGGCATTCCTTATTGTAAAACAGCCTATAACGGTCAGTTACGGCGTTTGGATTTGGGGCATTGGAGATGGAGAGAAAATCTCTACATCCATCCCGAAACGGGGATTCTTTGCCTTGCCAAGAAACCATCTCGAAAAACGAAGAAAAAGCGGGACGATCGGGTCGAGTGCGATCGCGATCGACAGTATCGAAAAATTGATGGGATTTGGTATCTCATCTCCTTCAAAAAAACACCACTTCGATACAAAACTTTCGATGTTTTGTTGCATCAAAAGATTAGCGATCGCCGAGCCATGAAAGAATACGGAAAAAAAGTTTACGCTTTTCATAAAAGGCACTGTACAAAAAAGGAAATAAAAGCTATAATGAAGCAGTTAACATCACAATAAAGATTGATTTCGCGCCCTAATTTTGAGAGCTTACATACTCGCCTAATGGTAAGGCACTCGATCCTAAATTCGAGTAATTACGGGTTCAAATCCCGTGTATTACAAACAGCTTTCTTGACTTGCGCGAAATCTTCATTCTCCCTCAATCTCAGAAATTCAAAAATCGATTTCGCGCCCTAATTTCGAGAGCTTACATACTCGCCTAATGGTAAGGCACTTGACTCAAAATCAAGCGATTGCGGGTTCAATTCCCGCGTATCACCAACCGCTTTCTTAACTTGCGCGAAATCTTAACTCCTCCAATTTTCAGACAGATGCAAAATATTAAAATAATCAATCGCTTACGGAACTCGGGGAGGTGAGTCAAATGGCTGATAAAGTGATGACAATTATCGAACAAATGAAAACTTTGACCTTGGTTGAAGCATCCGAACTCGTCAAACAAATTGAAAAAAACTTCGGCGTGGATGCCTCTCCGATGAAAGTTAAGTTTATTGCACCCATTCGGGGAAGTTTGAAAACCGAAACTGATGCGATCGCAATGGTTGATGTAGTTCTTGAAACTGCGCCAAAGAATAAAAAAGCAGCAATTACTCGAGCGGTTTGGAATGTTACGGGATTGGGCTTGAACAATGCAAAAACTTTGGTCAATTCTGCCCCCAGTATTGTCAAGCAAGCCGTGACTCGAGAAGACGGTTTAAAAATCAAACAAAATCTCGAATCTTTCGGGGCAATTATCTCGCTCAAATAGGGTGAAAATCTCTTGGCATTAACCCGAATAAACGCTATACTGGCAGATGTCGCCGCGCCCTCATAAGTTGGGCATACACACTCGATTTCCAAGTCGATCTAAATCCTGCCCTCCAAACTTGCGCGGCCATTTTTCAATTATCAACAGGCAATTATCAATTATCGGTGAAAAAAGATAACTAAGAAAAGATAACTGATAACTGATAACTGGTAACTGATAACTGATAACGGCGGCACTGCCTCCCTAAATTTCCCTACAATAGTTAAGGAGGTAGCCCAAATGACCATTGCAACCATGAACGATACGGAACGCGATTTGCGTTTGGAAATGCTCAATAGCTTGCTGACGACTCCTCACCGCAAGCTGGAAGAAGTTGCAGACATTCACAAAACCATTATCGAACTCGACCCGTTGTTTTACGGTCGCTTAGCGGCTTGGTACGGCAAAAATGGGGACGTGCGCGACCATAAGGAAGTTTTTACCGGAAACTTGCTCTCTAGTGCCTTGACGGAGCACCGAGATGCCGGATTTATGATGTTACAAGACTTCCCTCCTTACCAAGTGGCGCGGATCGTGGACTTCATGAAGCAACACCGTAATAAAATGCCGCGATCGGCGCGGACGGCGGTTCGTCGTTACCTGCGTCACCGAGAAGCCAAACCGGAATTCTTCGATCGCGCGGCTTTGCGGGGTCGCAAGGCCATGAAACACTTGTATGCCACCCTTCACATTAAGCCCAATCCTCGCGCCGATGCCATCTTGTTTAAAGATGTCCCTCCCGTGGGTAGTTTGGCTTACGCGGTGAAAATGCTGGCAAAAGCAGACACTCCCGCCGACCAAGCTCGGGCGATCGTGGAGAATAAGATTCCTTATACTATTGCGATCGGGGCAGTGAAGCAAGTGACTCCCGTGGTGTTGGTGGCGTTGATTAACGCCATGACTCCCCAAGAAGTCATTAACAACCTCAAATCACTCAAAGAACGCGGCGCGTTGGATAACCCAGACGTGAAAGCGCTGATCGATGAGAAATTGGAGGCGGCGAAGTCCAGCAAGCGAGTTTCGGCTTTGAAAGGTAAGGTGGCTGCGGAGGCTGCGGGTTTGGATGCAGAAACCACGGCGAAATTAGAGCAGGTAATGGACGCGCAAGTGAAGCAAAAAGGGTCGATTAAAAAACCCACGGCTTTGCTGGTGGATAAGTCGGGTTCGATGGATCTGGCTTTGGAAGTCGGGAAGCAAATTGCGGCTTTGATTTCTGGGGTTACGGAGGCGGATTTGTTTGTCTACGCTTTCGATACTATGCCTTATCCGATTACGGCTTCTGGTAAAAACTTGAGTGACTGGGATAAAGCCTTTCAACACCTGCATGCGGGTGGGGGAACGAGTATCGGCTGTTCTGTGGAAGCCATGCGCTTGCGGAAACAGGTGGTCGAACAGTTCATCTTAGTCACGGATGAGGGGGACAACTGCGCTCCTTACTTTAATACTGCATTTGCTGCATATTGCAAGGAGTTGAACGTACAACCCAACGTCATCATCGTGAAAGTGGGTCGTGCCTCTGATTTTGTGGAACGCAAGTTACGAACTGAGGAGGTGCAAGTAGATACGTTCACCTTTGAAGGAGACTACTACTCGCTACCGAACTTAATTCCTTTATTGTCTCGTCCGTCTCGGCTGGAGTTGTTGATGGAGATTCTGGAGACTCCTTTACCGGTGCGGAATGATAAATAAATTTTCTGGGTGGGTGTAATGCCTGCCCTTTTTTATGTAAAGTTATGTCAAAAATTCGTTGCGATCGCTATCCCAATAACTCAAATTAGACATTTGCCGACAATCAAATATAACGAATGCGATCGCGCATCTCTTCAGCCATCACGTTATTTAAAATAATCAATATCTAAATACAGTTTTTCGATCGCATCGGAGGAGTGCGAGAGTCACTTGTTGAGTCATAGAATGATTGGGAAATTTAGCCGATCGCGTGTCTATTGTAAATCTTTTCGCGTGCGATCGCACTTCCTAAATCCTACTCTGTTTCCGCTCTTAACTGTAATACTTGTGCTGCTGTTAAAGGCGACGCTTGACCCAATTCTGATAGTAAAGGAGAAGCGATCGCGGTATCTCCTGAAAACACGGTTTCTTCATAAAGTCCTGCGACCAAAGTTAACACGGTAATTTGTGCTTGTCTGGGGTCAATAATCCAATATTCGCGAATTCCTCTTGCTTGGTACTGCGATCGCTTGTAACGATAATCCCTTTCTTCGTTTTTCTGTCCCGGACTGACAACTTCTACAACTAATTGAGGTGGGGGCATATCTAACATTACAATAGAGCGAGTTGCTCCCTCCATGATTCGGGCTAATTCTTCTGTTAACACGATTAAGTCCGGGAGGCGTACTGTTGTTCGACTTCCACTGACTGACACTTCCATTCCGATACCCAACCGATAAAATGGGATTCCTAATTGAGCTAAATAGATCAATAAAAAAGAGGCGATACGTCGGTTAATGTCACTCTCACTCGGCATAAATAAGAGTCTCCCATCTTCTAGTTCATATCGCGCATCCGTGCCATCATCATAGTTGAGAAAGTCCTCTAAAGACATGATTTCAGAGGGCATAGCTTCTTGTGGGATTGCTACATTGGTCATGTTTGTCAGTCTCCCCGGTTGGGCGATCTTTTGGGATCGTAGCAAAAATTGCGCTCCAAGATACCAATTTGTTCAGAAAATGGCGATCGCGCAGTCTCTTAAACTGACAGTAACAAGCGATCGCGATGAGCGTGCAAAAGTTCGATTTCTTTTCCGGAAACTTGCTCTAACATATACACTACATTTTCCGGTCGCAAGATCGTCCCATCATTACTGTAGCTGCCGAGATAACGAATTTGAATTGCTTCTGAATCACTTTCAAGAGTCAGAGAAAAAAGGCGATCGCGTAAATTAATCTCGCGAACTTTCCCCGATTTTGTTGTCTTTTGAAACAAAATTTCTTGGCTCTCAGTTACCGCAGCGATCCAGCTTTGCCAATCTTCTAAAGACGCATCAGCAGCAATATCGAGAACGTATTCGGCTTTTTCTAAAGCACGATTTGCTGACAGGGATTTTACATCAATTTCCTCCACTGAATAGATGGGGAGTTCGTTGGGGAATTTTTCCGTTAACTTCGCACGAAATTCTTCTAATTCCATGCGCTTTGTTAATTCAAAATCGACGATTTCCCCACTGCTGGTCATTCCCAAAGATAGAGCGCTGGCGATGGAAATTCTCGGACCGGGATGATAGCCTCCAGTAAAAGAAATCGGTAAAGCAGCACGACGGACAATGCGATCGAAAAGCCGCACTAAATCCAAATGACTCAATAAGCGCAATTCTCCCACTTTGCCAAAGCGAATTCGGAAGCGTTGCACCCGCTCGGAATTGGGTTTAAAATGCCCTTGAAAGTTGGGAATTGCTGGCGGTTCAAAGACGACATTATGACCGAAATCATCCCCGCAAATACCGCAAGAAGAACAGCCTTCAAAAGCACAGTCGGGCACCGTTGTTTCTTCTAATGCTCGTTGTAAATCTGCCTTCAACCAATTCTTATCAATTCCCGTATCGATATGGTCCCAAGGGAGGCGCGAATTTAAGCGATCGTCCCACGAATATTGCAGGCGTTTTCGCTTGCTGTCGAGGCGCGTATTTTGGGACTCCATGACATTCCATTCCCCCTCCTCGATCTGGCGATATTTCCAAGCGAGATCCGAATCCGCGATCGCTTGTTCCCATG
This sequence comes from Cyanobacteria bacterium SBLK, assembly GCA_017746715.1. Classification (GTDB taxonomy): domain Bacteria; phylum Cyanobacteriota; class Cyanobacteriia; order Cyanobacteriales; family Spirulinaceae; genus CCY15215. The sequence goes on along the minus strand of JAGHZQ010000015.1, from coordinate 128,008 downwards.
CCCCATAAGCGCGATCCAAACTCTCCATCCACGCATCCATTCCCGCACCCAACTCCCAAGCGCGACGGACCACCGCCGCAAGTCTGCGATCGCCGCGTCCGAGAAAATCTTCCATTGCAGAGATGCGATAGTCGGTGAAGTTGGCTTTTACGCCTTTGACGGCTTTAAGTTCTTTCCACAAAAGTTCCTTTTTGCGGATAAACTCTGCTGTAGAGACAGAATGCCACTGAAAAGGCGTGTGAGGTTTGGGGGTAAAGTTGGAGATGGTAACGGTAAAATTGAGGCGCTTGCGTCCTTTGATAAAACATTCTCTTCGCAACCATCGCAAGGTTTCGGCGATTCCTAAAACATCCTCATCCGTCTCCCCCGGCAAGCCAATCATAAAGTAGAGTTTGACCCGATCCCAACCCTGCTCGACGGCAGTTTTAATTCCTCGCAAAAGTTCTTCATTCGTCAAACCTTTGTTAATGATATCTCGCATTCTTTGCGTCCCCGCTTCCGGTGCGAATGTGAGGCTAATGGGGCGCGTGCCGCCGAGGATGTTAGCAATGTTTTCATCGAAGCGATCGACGCGCTGGCTGGGGAGGGAGAGGGTAATATTTTCATCCTTGAGGCGGTTCTTGATTTCCATGCCTACAGCAGGGAGGGAAAGATAGTCGGAACAAGATAGAGAAAGCAAGGAGAACTCATTATACCCCGTCTCTCTCATGCCTTTTTCAATGGCATCGACCACCTTCTCCGGTTCTACATCTCGGGCGGGACGGGTGAGCATTCCGGGCTGACAGAAGCGACAGCCGCGAGTACAACCCCGACGAATCTCTACCGTGAGGCGATCGTGGACGGTTTCGGTATAGGGAACGAGACCGATGGAGTGTTCCGGTATGGGGGTGGCAACGCGGCGTAGAATGCGAGGGGGAACGTCTGGATGGTTGGGGTGAATCGATCCATCTTCCGCCATGTCGTAAAAACAGGGAACGTAAACGCCGGGAACTTTTGTTAGTTCTAGGAGCATTTCTCGGCGCGAGAGTTTCGCTTGTTTGCTTTTGGCGATCGCGGCTCCAATTTCCGGTAACAATTCCTCCCCATCTCCCAGGGCCATAAAATCAAAGAAATCGGCGTAGGGTTCGGGGTTTGAGGTGGCGGTTTGTCCTCCAGCAAAAATCAAGGGAAACTGGCTATTTTCTCTTTCTTTCCACGTTAACGGAATGTTGGCTAAGTTCAGCATTTCGAGGATATTGGTCGCTCCGAGTTCGTAGCTGAGACTAAAACCCAATATCTCAAAATCGATGAGGGGACGGCGGGATTCTAAGGCGAATAAAGGGGTTTTGGTGTTGCGGAGTTTTTTCGCTAAATCTGGGGCGGGGAGATAGGCGCGATCGCAAAGTTGGTCGGGGGTGGCATTCAAAATATTGTAGAGGATGATATGCCCTAAATTCGACGCGCCCACCTCGTAAACTTCCGGATAGGTTAGCGTCCAGCGCACAATCGCGCTTTCCCAAGGCTTATGAACGGAACCCAGTTCGTTTCCGAGATAGCGAGCGGGTCTTTCGATTTCTGGGGTCAGAAGCGATTCAATTGCAACAGCCAAGGTGCAGCCCTCCTCTTTCATTCATCGGCGTCCTCCACTATACCGAATTCCTTGGATTTTGGGGGTTGGCATTGTTGATATAATTAAAGTGAGGATTTTTCCCACTATACGGGCAGGATAGTCGTTCCACGGTAGATAGAAAAGATATTTTAAAGGATATATTTTTCTCTTGGGTCGGCTTGATTGTAAACCTAATTTTTTATCATTGACTATATCACCGCATCTAATAATAAATCTGCGCCCAATCGGACTGCATCGGTGCAGGGTAAACCCGTTTCGTTTTCTACGGTGGAGATCGCTTCTTTCGCTTCTTTTTCTTCTAAATGAAAGGTATTGAGGGCGATCGCTTTCACTTTCCCTTGAGAAAATGCGCCGCCTGCACGGGTGAAACATTCGTAAGCGGCGATCACTTCCGGTAAAGGAGGAATGAGAATATCGGGGCAATTGACGATCGCGGTTTGCCCGGCGCGATGGGCTAAAATCAACCCCGTTGGCTGACTGCCGCGAATGAGGGGTAATGTTGCCGTAGAACCGGGATGCAGTAGGGATCCTTGTCCTTCAATCAAGAGTAAATCGCACTGAGAGCCCAATTCCATTGTTGCCTTTTCCACCGCCCCCGCAGCAAAATCCACCCGGATCGCATCTAAAGGAATACCCTCTCCGGCGATCGCCAGTCCTCCTTGTCCCGTCGCCAGAAACCGGGTCGAAATCTCCCGTTTTTTGGCAACTTTTCTTAACTCTAATCCCGTTGACATTTTACCGATCGCCATATCCGTACCTACGGTGAGAATTCTCTTGCAGGTGAGATTCTTGGCTCGTCCCGAACCGATACTCAATCCTTTGGGTTCTTGGCGAATATCCCAGATCCACTGGTTTTCGCGCAAATTCGCCACGAGTCCTGCCATCGGGGTATGGAGTCCGTTCATTACGGATAACCCGGCTAAAATCGCCTGTTTGACCTCTTGCAGCCATTCTTCGGGTAAGGCTCCTCCCGAGGGAGCAATGCCGATGAGCAGTACATTAGGATTGTACGCGAGTGCCCCTTCCATGGAGGCAACAATGGGAATATCTCGAGGAATGCGCGTTAGTTGGGGTAAAGATTCTCCCGCACGATCGCGATCGATAACCGCTACCACATTCGCCTCGCTATAACGCAGAAATGCCAACCCCGTTTTTCCCCCGCGACTGCCGATGCCTTCATGCAGTAAAATCGCCACGCGATCGCTTTCGGTTAATTTCACCCTAATTCCACTCCCAATCGGAACTCATCTTCTATTTTCTAACAGGTTTGGTCAATTCTTAACACTTGAATTGTTCGATCGATCTGGGAACGATAGACGCACTTCGGGAACATCTTCGCCAACCCATTCTTGAGGAGGCAATTCGTGTTTTCTAGAGATTGGGAATTACGAGTTCGGGATATTCTCAACGCGATGAGAATATTATATTTAAGCACAATTTTATCTTTTAAGTGTCTTTTGCCAACATGACGCTCGGAAAAATTTGCTTTACCATAGGCAGAGCGATCGCCCTTTTCATTCATCTTGCCCATGTCCGCCAAAAATCCCGCCGACGCGCAAACCATTCATTTGTGGTTTCCCAATATTTTTGAATTCAAAGGAGGCATTCAAGTTTATTCGGCTTTCCTGCTCCAAGCCTTACAAGAATTATATCCCCAAAAAGAATATGACGTATTTCTCAAACACGATACGCGATCGCTCCCCCACATCCCCTATTTAGAAAAAACCCGCTTTCACTTTGCCGGAAAAGTTCCCCTCAAATTTCGCACCTTTAATTTTGCCGCCCAACTCGCCAAATATTGCCTGCAACGTCGCCCCGATCTGATTATCGCCTCTCATGCTAATTTTGCCGTTTTAGCCGACCAAATCAAGCGCTTTTTAGGCATTCCCTACTGGGTAATTGCCCACGGTACCGAGGTTTGGGATATCAAGCAAACCAGCTTGCAAAACGCTTTGCAGCGTGCCGATCGCATTCTTGCCGTCAGTAACTATACGCGCGATCGCCTTCTCGCCGAACAAAATCTCGATTCCCAACACGTCTCCCTCTTACCCAATACCTTTGATGCCGAGCGATTTCAGCCTGCTCCCAAACCCGCCTACTTATTGCAACGATACCATCTCGCAGCAGAACAACCTGTTATTTTGACGGTAGCGCGGCTGGATGCGACCCAAAAATATAAGGGATACGACCAAATTTTGCAAGCATTGCCCGCCATTCGCCAAAAAATTCCCAATGCCCATTATCTCATTGCCGGCAAAGGGGACGATCGCTATCGTCTCAAGCAACTGATTGACCATTTGAATTTACAAGATTGCGTCACCCTTGCCGGATTCGTTCCCGATGAAGAATTATGCGCTCATTACAATCTCTGCGATGTGTTTGCCATGCCTTCCCAAGGAGAGGGATTCGGTATTGTTTATTTAGAAGCCTTAGCTTGTGGTAAGCCGGTTTTGGGAGGAAATCGGGATGGGGCGATCGATGCCCTTTGCGGGGGAGAATTGGGAATTTTAGTCGATCCTGAAGACAACCCAGCCATTACTCGCAGTTTGATTGAGATTTTACAGCAAAACACTGCCAATCCGATCCTCGATCGCCCGGAAATGTTAAGGTTGCAAGTCATTGAAACCTATGGTTTCACGCGGTTTAAGCAAACCTTGGCTCAATTTTTTTAATGGGTTGTTTTTGGGAGCGATTGCTCTTGCATTATCAAGAGAGAAGCAATTTTTAAGTTAAACTGCGCTTGGCTTCGATCGCCACTTGTTCGATTTCATCCTTGGCTAATTGTTGTAAGGCAGGTTTGACTTCTTCTCCTCCCAAATGGGTTAAGGCTTGGGCGAGACGGTGGCGAATTTGCCAATCTGGATTATTGATAAAAGGTAATAGTAAAGGAATGGCTCGGCGATCGCCGAGTTCCCCCAATGCCCCGACTGCGGTAGATTGCAGCAAGTCGTTATCGGAAGTGAGGGCATCGACAAGCAAGTCGAACCCTCTTGGATCCCCCATTTCTCCGAGGGCGGCAATGATGCTAAATTGCAATAACCATTCGGAAGATTCTCGATAGGCTGTTTGCAAATCTTCAAATCCTTCTGTGAGTTTGAGAGCGGCGATCGCGTCGGCTGCTGCTGCTTGTACGTCAATTTCTTTATCCTTGAGGAGGCGATCTCGCAAAACTTCGAGGGATTTTTCTCGATTCACGTTGCCGAGAGTATCCATTTGACTGACGGCAGCGTAGCGCACCCGCGTCTTACTATCGAAAATGAGGGGCTGAATCATCTCAAAGGCAATCTCGTGGGGAAGTTGTCTGAGTTGATTCAATCCTTTGATGCGATCGCCGTAGTCTTCTGATTGCAATAATGCTTGAACGGATTCTGGAGTCATGGGAAATGGGGAATTACTGTTTACTCTTCATTCTTCATTCTTCATTCTCTAAAGCCATTGCTCGAATAATATCCCCGTGACTTAAAATACCGATCGCTTTATTTTCCGCATCGACTACGGGAAGTCGGCGAACGTGCTTTTCGTGCATGAGCTTTGCTGCTTCTCGTAAAGGGCGATCGCCCGTTGTAGAAATGGGCTTATCGCTCATAACTTCTCCTACGGTTTGTCCTAATGCTTTGTGAAGCTCTTTTTCATAACGCGCGGGATTTTTTAGAAAAATCAAACCGTCTAAGAACATGATATAGGGTGGCGGTTCTGCCCCTGTCTCTTGCCACATTAAATCCGAGTCAGAAATGACCCCCACTAATTTTCCCGATTCATCCACGACGGGCAATCCGCTAATCTTTTCTCGGGCGAGAATTTGTAGGGCATCCTTTAACGGCGTTTCTGGGGCAACCGTAATGGGATTGGGGGTCATAAAATCGGCGACGGTTTGTAACATGAGCGGGTAACAATTAATCTGGAATGGGGATGCGATCGCGCGTAACGAGACCAAAAGAAAAACTTGATATTCATATTTTGAACATTTTTTTGCACTTTTCTTGCGAACATTTAAGAAAACTTAATTTTTAACTGACTCCAATGAGCTTTTGAAAGCGCGGACTCTCTTGGAGAATGACAAAATTTTCATCATTTTTTGCGGTTTCTTGCCATTGTTCTCCTCCTTTTAAAGTAAGGGCTTCTTCGAGGCGATCTAAGGCTTCTTCTTTTCGGTCTTGTCGGGCATAGCAAATCGCTTGAGCGTACCAAACTTCTGATTCTGTGGGGTTGCGTTGAATGGCAGTATCGAAATAAGCGATCGCTTCTTCATAACATTGCGATCGCTGCAAAAACTTTCCGTATTGATACCAACTTTGATAATCGTAGGGTTTTAATTCAGTAATTTTTTCGTAAGATTTGCACGCTTCTTCGCGATTTCCCAATTTTTCCCAGAGAATTCCGCTCATCGACCATGTTTCGGTTTTATCGGCATCAATAGCAACAATTTTAGCAATGATTGGCAAGACCTCTTCATCTCGTTGTAATGCATGTAAAATCAATCCTTTTCGATACCAAAACTCTTGATCTTGGGGATCTTTCGCAAGAATAAAATCATAAAATTCGAGTGCTTCTTCGTGGCGTTGTAACTGAGATAGAATTAAACCTTGATATTGCCAATCTTTAATGGCTTTAGGTTGTAATGCTTTTAAGCGCTCGTATCCTGCTAAGGCTTCTTCATACCATTGTAAATGATGTAAGAGATGGGTTTTATTCCGCCATGCTTCGTAATAATCTGGCTTGATTTCAATGGCGCGATCGTATGCGGCGATCGCGCGATCGTATTGTTTCAAGCGGCTAAAATTTTCCCCTTTTTGATACAATCTTTGCTCTTTGCTTCTAAAAATCCAGAGTGCTGCTAAAATCCCCACCACTAAAATCCCTGAATTTTGTCGGAATAATTGCCCGCCCATGTAAATTGCTTGGGGAGGGACGCGTAACAAATTACCAATCTCTGAAGACAAAAACCAGAGAAATTGATTGAGGGGATCGAAAAACCAAAGCAAAGCAATTAAAATGAGAAGCCCATATTTACCAAATTGCCGACATTTTTTTTGCAGGGGGAGAGGCAGCCAAGGATCGATTATGCCATAACCATCAAGGGGGGGAATGGGTAATAAATTAATTAAAACAACATAAATATCGATAAAAATTAAAAACGCGATTGCCGACCAAAACCAATGGGTGTTTCGATCGATGATAATCCAACCCGACCAAAAGGGAAAAGATAATCCCAAAGCGGCTAAAAAACTGGCAAAAGGGCCCGCAGCAGAAACCCCGCTATCCCATAAACGACTTCGCAAGCGAGAGCGATCGATATAAACTGCTCCTCCCGGTAAGGCAATTCCTCCTAACAAGAGGAAAAATAAGGGGAGCGCTAAGCTCAGTCCGGGATCCGTATATTTAAGGGGATTAAATGTTAAATACCCTTTCTCTTTCACAGATTTATCGCCTCCCCAATAGGCAACGATCGCATGACCGAATTCATGCAAGCACAGTGAAAAAATCCATCCAATACAAACAATTAAGGCAATCATGGTTGTTTGTCAAAAACTGGTGACTGGTGATTGACGATCCTTCGGCAAGCTCGTTTCGGCTTCGCTCAACGGCCTCAGGGCATCGCTGGTGACTGATACCACTGTTGGTAAGGAAATTGGACTAAATTAGAGTTTAAATAACGAGGATCTCCCGATACTTCTTGCCCGATCCATTCTGGGAGAACGATCGCCTGTCCTTCGTCTTCTAATTCTACTTCTGCGACAATTAACCCCTGATTTTCGCCGCCGAATTCGTCAACTTCCCAGATTAAATTATCGATGGAGAGGGTGTAGCGTATTTTTTCGATGGGGGGGCGATCGCACAAATCTGACAGCATTTCTTCGGCTTCTGGGACGGGAATGGGATATTCAAACTCCGGACGCGAGAGTCCTTCGATTTTTCCCTTCACGGTCAAATAAGCGCGATCGCCAGCTATCCGCACTCGTACGGTACAATGAGCGGCAACGGATAAATAACCTTGACGGTATTGTTTTCCCGTCCCGAGCGAGCGCCATTGTTCCCCCTTTACTAAAAATTTACGTTCGATTTCTTTTCCCATTGTTACTTGATTTTCTCGCCAATTTTGAATGGTTCAATTTTATCGCAAAAACCCCGATTTTACCGCTTCTGCGTCAATATAAAAAGTCACCTGTAAAGAGCCATATCGCAACCGTAATGCCTCCTCAATTTTACGTGCAATTCCCGTGGCAGCTTTCTCATAACGCGGCTCTAAAATTAAGTGCATTTGAATATAAACAAATTGTCCCACAATTCCTCGCGCTCGGATGCGATAACAATGGGAAACTCCCCGCACGCTTTTAGCAATGGCAGCGATCGCATCGGCAGAAATAGCATTTTGCTCCACCATTAACGGTAAATTCCACGAGATCGCCTGCCAGCATTCATCCAAAACTAAAATATAGATAATAATCGATAAAAACAGATCGATGAGCGGTTCTCCCCACCAAACTCCCCAAAGTCCTACAAAAACTAATAAAGTCAATCCTGCTTCTTTAAACAATTGATTGGCATTAAAAGCAAGAATAGCGTGTTCTAAACGCTTGGCTTGATAGAGAGAAAAAAAAGCAATGCCTAAAATCGGCAAAGAAACAAAACCGAGAAATTGCAAAATCGGAATTTGAATTTCTAAGGGAAAAGGGAGAGTTTCTCGCTGTAAAGCTGCTTGAAATTGAGGAATTAACATCTCAAAAAATAAGAAAGAGGCGATCGCCAAACCCGCAACTAAAGCGAATGTCAGTAACACTTCTTTTTTCCCATGTCCGTAGATTTCCCTGCCATCCGGGCGATCCGAACCAATTACTGCTAAAAATCCCAACAGGGCATTAAAACAAATAATGAGCGTATGCAGGCATTGCACCAACAGTCCTAACGATTGCGCTTCCCAGCCCACGGAAATCTTAACCCAAAAGACCAACCCCATTAACCATAGCGTCGCCAACAACACCAAGCGACTGACAAAATAAGCGTTTTTTTCGTCGTTCATCCCGTTCGCGATTGCCTTTAACTCTCCATAAAACTTTACACTTAGAATGATGTCGTAATCATTGGGAACTCGATCGTGGGAATTTGTTTACTGGTCTTAGATGTTGATGGTACGATCGCGGGGAAATCCAATCAAGTCTCCGAAGTCGTTAAAACGGCCATTGCCGAAGTGCAAAACCGAGGTATTCGGGTCGCGATCGCGACGGGACGAATGTATTGTTCGGCGTTGCGCTTTCACCAAGCGATCGGGGCGCAACTCCCACTTATTGCTTACAATGGAGCTTGGATTCAAGATCCGACAACGGGTGAAATTCTCCGTCACAGTCCCCTCTCCCTCCAATCCGCCCGGGAACTGCTAGACTATTACGAAGATCCCCAATGGCGAGATCGCCTTGACGTTCATTGTTATTGGGACGATCGCCTCTACGTGCGAGAATCTACTCCCTATACCGTTGAATATGTCAAGCGATCGGGGATTGAAGCCAATATTGGCGGAGACTTGCGAACCTTACTCGATCGTCCGCCCACAAAAGTTTTAGCCTTAAGTCCCGACACTGAGGCAATTCGACAAATTACGACCCATTTGAAAAATCGTTATTTGCCCTCAGAAATTTATTTAACGCAGTCTTCTCCTAACTTTTTAGAAGCTACTCATCCTAATGTCAATAAAGGGACTGCACTCCGTTTTTTAGCCGAAGAAATTCTCGGCGATTCTCTGGAAAACGTCATGGCGATCGGCGATAATTATAACGACTTGGAAATGCTAAAATCCGTCGGTTTGGGGGTAGCAATGGGGGATGCGCCAACTGAGGTACGAAAGGTATCTCAATGGGTTGCTCCTTCTGTGGAGGAGGATGGCGTTGCTGCCGCGATCGCTAAGTTTTTACTCTAGTTTTTTTAGTGTTTTTTTTAGCAATAGGAGAAAATAACTAGGAAATATTTAATCGGTCTCTCTTCCCAGATCAGAAAGAGAACCGATGACTTGCCGTGTTTCGTCTCGGTTCTCTTAACTGGTTCGCTCCTCACACCGCTTTAGAATACCTACGATTTTTATCAGTGTCAACTCAAAATAAAAATTTCTTATTTTTGCTTTTCCACTCGAACAGGGGCTTTTCGAGATAAAGTATCCTAGCACTCCAGCCACGGAATTACCATTAATTTTTCTTGCAAAATCCAACTTAAGATTCGTTGTGCAATGGCGATCGATCCCAACCTTCCCCTTGCTAAGTCTAAAGGTTGTCCCCAAATCCGACAAGCGCGATCGCAAGCTAGAATTCTCTCGCTGAAGCGCAATGCTTGTTTTTTCCAGTCTGTCGTTTGCCGAGTTACTTCGCGATCGCACAAATCGATCGCGCCTGCAATTAATGCAGTTTCCGTAGGATGTTGCCAGCGCAAAGAAGAGAAATCAGAAGAGAAATCCAGCCAAGGAATCGTTTTCGGTTCGCACCATTGCCAATTTAAATCTTTTTCCCAAGGATGCAACACAATTAAGCCTTGCCTCGAGGCAGAGTATAGCAAAGATAGGCAACGAGCGTGAGTATATTGAGACAAATTGCAACCAGAAGCGGTGCAATTTTGCAGCGAGAGGGACTGAATGCGAATCGCGTCGTGCAACCAATTTGCCAAAGCGCGATTGCTTAAGCGAAAATCAATCCAAGGCGATCGAGCAATTTCGACAGAAAAGCGCGGATCTTGCCTAAATCTCTCAACAATTTTGCGGGCAAAGTCCTCGGCATTTCCCGAAATTTGTTGGGCGATCGCACACCGATACACGATGGGATAGTCGGATTTAAGTCGATAAACGGGAATGTCTCGCGTCGCAAACGAACCCATATCCTTAAATTCATCCGATTGTATTAACGCCAATAACTGCCGTTGCAAAATTGCCTTGAGAGAATGAGAAAAAAGCAAGATTGAGATTTAATTAGAGACTTCTGCCATTTCAATCGTGCGATTTTCGAGATCTTTGACGAAAAAATTCAACGGTTTTTTATTGCGAATTTTAAACCGCAAACGACGAGATTGAATGCGTAACAGAATCGCATCCAAACATTCGCGATCGAAACAAACGTGACGCTGGCGATTTTTCTCGCCAAAACTCGCGCCAGAAATGACGTGTAATTGGGTATTTTTCTTTAATTGATACCACAATCCTTCGCCACCATTACCCGTTGGTGGCGTTCCCATTGCGGTAGGTGCAGCCGACATATAGAGCGGATCGATACTGGCCGCACCCATTGTTTGCTCGTAATTATAGTAATAATGTAGGGGGACGTCGGCTGCGGGCAAATTTAACAATCCTTCGTAAAATTCTTTCGCCACTCGTAAATCCGAAACCATCACCGTATAAACTTTCGGGGCACTGGTCAGAAACATCCACATGGCTGCGGCATATCCCACCAACAGCATGACCATAATACCTTGAGTAGAAAATAAGCTATCCAATCCGGGGAAAAATGCGCCCAATACGGGGAAAAGTAAAACCATAGTTGTCTCGACGGCGATCGCTTTTCTCGATCTTAGCTATTTTTAATGCTCTTAATTTTAGCAAGCAAAAATGAATAAAGATAGCCTCTTAAATACTAATGTTTCAAATTTGCGGCCAAAAGAGCGGCTTGAGTGCGATCGCGCAAGTTTAACCGACTCAGAATATTCGTCACGTAGTTTTTCACGGTACGCTCGGAAATATAAAGCGTTGCTGCAATTTCTTTGTTACTGTATCCTTTGCCCAAACAATGCAAGACTTCTAATTCTCTCGGCGTTAATTGAGAAAGCTCTGGAGGGGGTTCGATCGCCGCAGGAGGAGCGATCGCTTTTTCTAATAAGCCGGGTCCGAGTTGCGTGTATCCTTTGTGAACCGATCGAATAGCTCGAGCGAGTTCCTCCGAAGGCGTATCTTTTAATAAATAGCCTTTTGCTCCATAATTCAAAGCCTTGCTTACATATTCATCATCATCAAAAGTGGTTAAAACAAGAACTTTAATATCCGGCACTTGTTCTTGCAGGATTTGCGTTGCTGCAACGCCGTCCATAATTGGCATCCGCACGTCCATCAAAACGACATCGGGAAGAAGAGATAAGGCTTGCTCGACCCCCATTTTCCCATTTTCTGCCGTGCCAACAATTTCTAAATCGGGTTGTGCTTGCAATAAGCTACTCAACCCTTCGCGAATAATACTTTGATCGTCAACTAAGAGCAGTCGAATCATTTCAGTTATCGGTTATCTACATTTCCCAAAAACTCGAGTGAGGAAGTTTCGCTTCGTTATTTCTGGAATGGCTCAAATGCTTTCCCTATCTGCCTTCGGTTGCATTGATTTGGGAACGGTTTCCCAGACTGGAGAATCGTGAGGGAATTTGTCAATGTAGAATTATAGAGAATCTGAGATTTTTCCATGAGCATTTCCATGAAATCCTTGTATGAATGGTATCGCAACACCCTCCGCAATCCCAAATATCGTTGGTGGCTGATTTTGGGGAGTTTGATTTATTTGTTGAGTCCCTTGGATATTTCCCCGGATTTTATTCCGATTGTCGGCTGGATCGATGATGGGGTTATTATCGGTCTTTTGGTGACAGAAGTTTCGCAAATGCTGATCGATGTTGCTAACAAACAGAAAAACGAACGGAAAGACAATACCGAGAATGGCGATCGCGCCACTGACAAAGCCAAAACCGTCGATGTCGATGCCATGACGATTGAAGAATAGAAAAATATATCGAGTTTATTTTCCCTATCCTTTTATATTCGAGGAGGAAGCGCGATCTCGCTCCTCCTTTTCAATTTTTGCGTATTTCCCGTAAGAATGCCGTTACAATTGAGCTAATTCTCCCGCGAACGACTTGCGTTTGCTATGAGAGAATGTCAAAATCAGGTGTATCTGTTGGGGAAAGTGCAATGTCAGTTTTAGTTTTGCTGGATGAAATTGCCAGTGCTTTGGAACGAGAAAGCGATCGCGTCAGAATCCACAAATTAATTTTTTGTGCCTGTAAAAATCGTTGGGAAAACGATAAAGATATCCTGCTCAATTCTAATTTATCCGACTTACTCCTCGAACTTTACCAGAATAATACAACTGTTGAAAAATTAACCGAATCTCTTTACAAAATTGTTCAGCAGTTAAACCGAAAAACAGAATATTCTACCATTGCCAATACGATTATTGCCCAATTGAGTCAGCTTTACGAAGATACAGGCGATGAGATGACAAGATTTGCAACGGCAAGCGATGAAGCAACGCAATTTATTTCCTTCTCATCTTCCCCGTCTCCTTTAATAGAAGTTACCAGAAGATTAGAACATCACGAAGAAGCACTCCGCATTAGAAAATTATTATTTTGTATTGATTGCGGTCAGTGGGAAAATAATCCCCAGAAATTGCTCAATCTCAACTTACAAACCCTCTTAGCAAAAATTCAACAAAAATATGCAAATTTAAATGACTTAGCTTTGGATTTAGAGCGAATCGTCAATAGTTTAAATCGAAAGCAGGAATACGCTCAAATTAGCAATCTAATTGTCAATTGCCTCATTCCTCTTTATCCCGATAGCGATCGCGTTGCTTCCTTATCGATTCAAAATGCAACTCAAAATGCGCTAACAAGCGATAATGACGAGATAACCATCGGTACGCATTACGCCAATCGAAATCTAGAAGAAGCCAGTGCTTTTGCAGAAGATAATAGCGCTTTTGCTACTCCTGCGGCTTATGTTACAGGACAAGAATGGAATGGCAACAGCTTATCCAATGAGTCATCAGTGGCAACGATCGCATCTCAACCCGCGATCGTGCCTCAGAAACAAGGAAACGATACGACTCACTATACTCCTGCTCCCGATACGGATTTTAATCCCGCCAGCGAAGCGGCAGAATTGCCTAAAACAGCCAAAGTATCCACAATGCGCGACTACGATGCCTTTGACGTGCGTTTGGAAGTCATGAAATATTCTAATCCCTTGCGAGCCAAGATATTAGCATTTTCAACCCTGCATCATAAATTTGAAATTACCGGTAAGGAGTGGTCGAGTTTGCGAACCCTTTCTTTTGATGAACTATTACAGAATTTGTATGCAAGTTATCCCAATTTGCAAGCCCTAGAAAAACCTCTCTACGAAACAGCAGGAAGTTTAGCCGAACCCGATGAAAGTACCCAAGCAGCAGAAGCAATTGTCAAAGCAATCAAACCTTATTATCCTTAAACGTAAATAAAAAATAGGAATAAAAAATGAATATTCAAGAATTTTTAAGACGTTATGAAACTGGAGAAAATAAATTTCAGGGAATTAATTTGAGCGGAACGAATCTCCTCGGAGCCGATCTGATCGGTATCGATCTCAGACGCGCCGATCTACACGGTACAACCTTAATTTTCTCCTATTTGAGTCGCGCTCAATTAGATCGGGCTAATTTACGAGATGCCAAATTAAGCGGTGCGAATTTAAATCAAGCCTCGATGACAGGAATAGATTTACATAATGCCGATCTACACGGTGCGAGTTTGCAAGGGGCAAATTTACGCAGTGCCGATATGACTCTGGCAAGTTTATTAGATGCCAATTTAATTGAAGCTGATTTACGAGGAAGCGATCTCAGTGGGGCAAATTTAACGGGAGCTTGTTTGCGAGGGGCAAATTTACGGGAAGAGAAACGCATTTATACTGCCAATTTAATTGGTGCAATTCTCTGCGGAGTCGATCTACAAGGGGCAGATTTAAAAGGAGCGGATTTATCAAAAGTTGATATGAGCGGGGCAAATTTACGAGAGGTTAATTTTCGCGGGGCAGACTTGAGCGGGGCAAATTTAAGCGGTGCGGATTTGAGCAATGCTTATTTAACAGAAGCCGATTTAAAAGGAGCAAATTTAGAAGAAGCAATTCTTAAAAATGCCAAAATGGAACGCGTAATTTTAAGCGGAGCAAATTTAAAACAAGTGAATTTGCAAGGGGCAGTGATGCCAGATGCCAAGTTAGATAAAACGGAATTAAGTCAGTCTAATTTAATCGAAGCTCGTTTGAATCGAGCCGATTTAAGTCGAGCTAATTTAAAAAATTCTAATTTAAGTAAAGCTGATTTAATCGAGACATATTGTGCCAGAACTAATATGACAGGGGTTAATTTAACCGATGCTAATTTATCCCGTGCGGAGTTAAGTACGGCAATTTTAACTTGGGTGGAATGGAAGGGGGCGATTATGCCAGATGGTAGCGAATGCGATTAGGATTGGCGATCGAGATCGGCGAACAACACCCGAACCCACTCCCAACCCTTCCCAAGAGAGAAGACAAAGAAGGGAGGCCAAGAGGAGAGCAACCAATAACTAATAACTAATAACCAACAACCAAGAACAAAAAAAATGAGCCAAATCAAAACGCGATCGCAGATATTGCAAACTTACTCGATCTTGATTCTTCTTGCTGCTTTAATGTTATTTCCTTTACTGTGGTTGCTGGGAACATCTTTAAAATCTCCCACGGAGCAAATTTTCGGTTTTCCCCCTCAACTCTTTCCTCGCGAACCCACTTTTAATAACTTTCGCGAAGTTTGGCAGGCACATCCTTTCGGTCGCTATTTATTTAATAGCACGTTAATTGCCGTATTAACGGTCTTTCTCAATCTCCTCTCTTCTTCTTTAGCCGCATATCCTTTGGCAAGATTGCAATTTAAAGGACGAGATTTTATTTTTGCCACTATTGTTTCGACTATCATGATTCCGTTTCAAATTGTTATGATTCCGTTGTATATTATTATTGTCCGCTTAAATTTAGTCAATAGTTATTTAGGAATTATTTTTCCCGCGATCGCCTCTGCATTTGGGATTTTTCTCCTGCGACAGGCCTTCCAAAGCGTCCCGAAAGAACTTGAAGAAGCAGCTCGCATGGATGGGTGTACGGAGTTGGGATTATGGTGGCACGTCATGATTCCCGCAGTACGTCCGGCATTAGTCACCTTAGCCATTTTCGTTTTTATCGGGTCTTGGAGCGATTTTCTCTGGCCGCTGATTGCGATTACCGATCCCGAATATTATACGTTGCCTTTAGGCGTTTCCAAGTTATTCCGAGGAGAAGATTTAAACTGGCGTTTGGTGGCCGCAGGTTCTATTATTGCCATTGCCCCAGCTTTACTTTTTTTCGTCTTCGTTCAACGCTATATTATTCCTACAGAAACAGGCAGTGGAGTCAAAGGGTAATTGATAATTGATAGTTGATAGTTGATAGTTGATAGTTGATAGTTGATAGTTGTTTATCGTTTATTGCCTTTAGGGATTCCCAAACGAGGGAAGCGGGAAGGGCGATCTCGCGGTAGGAGATAGGGAACGGGAACGTAATTTTTAACGTTATTGGCCACAAAACCCAGCACTGAAGCCCCGGAAATTTTTAAGTTTTCGATCGCCTTATTGAGAAGACCGCGATCGGTTTTTTCCAAACGCACTACGAGAATAATCCCATCGGATTTTGCCGCTAAAATATGACCGTCTGCCAAGCCGACGAGGGGAGGCACATTATAAAGAACCAGATCGAAAAAGCCTTGAAATTGTTCGCTTAAATGCTGCATTTTTGCCGATGATAAGAGCTTAACCGGATCGATGATTGCTTGTCCGGCACAGAGGAAAAAGAGATTTTCTTCGAGGGGAAATTGTTGAATGACATCATTTAAACTCAGATCGCTCTGTAAAATGTCGCTGAGTCCGAGGTTATTTTGCAACCCCAAACGCAAATGCAGCTGTGGTTTTCGCAAATCTGCATCCACTAATAAAACCCGCCGATCCATCGCTGCTGCCGTTTCTGCCAACTGTCTGGCGATCGTTGATTTTCCATCCCCAGGAGCCGCCGAGCCGATGACAAGGGAGCGGCTCGTTCCAAGGAGGTCAATATTGGTATAAAGAGAGCGGAAAGATTCTAAATAAACAGGAGGATAGTTGGGTTTGGGAAAATCAGAAGGAACGATTAATACTCGATCTTTACTTGCCAGTTTTTCCAGTTTTTTCTCGTAACGCTTGAGTTTTTTAAAGGTAGGAATCGAACCTAATAGCCTGAGTTTTGTTGCTCTTTTGATCTCTTCGGGAGTATGATAAACCGCGTGAAGAATTTCAACCACAAAGCCAACGCCAACGCCAAAAAGAGAAGCAAGGATAAAAGCGATCGCGACTTGGCGTTTGGCGTTACCGCCTTTAAACGACATCGGTATGCCTTCAGCAATTTGCCAAATTTTAGGTTCTTGAATTAACATCCAAGGAATATCGCTTTGAGAAGCATCTAATTGCAAACCTTCTCGCTTTTCCAAAAAAGTCTTCAAACTCTCGGCGGCAACGCTCAGATCCCGTTCGAGATCGGTGTAAGTGCGCAAAACCCGAGGAAAAGTATCCAAACGATTTTGTAATTCTCGTTCGGTGGCTTGAATGTAGTCTACTTGTGCTTCTAGATCGCGAATCTTCACCGCGACGCTGGCGAGAATTTTGTTGGCTTCTTGAGTCAAAGTTCGTTTTAAATTCTCTTGTCTCTCAAAGAGAACCTGCATGCGGGGACTCTCGTCTTTAAATTGTGCCGATTCCGTGGCAATCTTGGCTTCAATGGCTTGCAATTGGGAAATGAGCACGTTATAAGCCTGTTGGGTTTGCACGCTTTGTAACAAAAGAGGAATGGGATTGCCCGAGTCGAGTTGTTTTTTGAGGCTGGCATAATTGGCTCGGGCTTCTTCTAGCAGGGCCTGGGTGCCGATGCGCTGAGTGCTGAGGGTTCGCGCTTGGGCAGCCAGATCTTTGGCCGTTTCTTCGGGATAATTGACGTGGTAGCGTTCTCGCAACTGTTGCAGTTGTTTTTGCAAGTCATCCACTCTTCCTTCTAATTGCGGTAACTGTTCGTCAATATGGTCAATTCCTTTATTCAGACTATTTAAACGTTCTTCTAAAGAGTATTCTAAGTAGGCTGCTTTAACTTGTTCTAAAATAAAAATAATTTTCTCGCGATCGGCATCGCCGTAAATAACTTCTAAAATTTTGGTGCCTTCAAACTTGCCATCTTTTTCATATTTAATGCGTTGAAGTGTTAAGTTTGTTATTAAATCTCCCATTTGAATATTGGGATATTGTTCTTTGATTTTTTCAACAAGGGGCTCTAAAATCTTAGGACTTTTTAACACGCGTATTTGTGTTTCGTAGTCTAATAGATCGGAACGACCGACCCCTTCTTTTGAAAGTTCGGTGGCCGTTGTCGTGTGGGTTCCACTTTGAGCGAGTAGGGATAAGCGAGCCAAGCGACCTTCTACCGTCACGGGTTCGACTAAAACTTGAAACGATCCTTTAAATGCTTCTTCCTCTTTTTTGGATTCAACGACAATAAGCGCTCCCGTTGAAACTGCCAAAACGCTGGCAACCAATGCCATAATCCAAAGGCGGCGGCGAAAAACAGAAAAAAGCCATGCTAAATCCAGACTGTTTTCTTCTTCTTTTTGACCGGGGATTAAAGCAGAAGGAGACAGAGAATATTCCGAAGATTGCGGTGCAAAAAAAGGATAGTCTGGTTTGGAGGTCATGGGTGGGAAATAAAAAGTAAAGAGTCAAGAGGAAAGAGTGGAAGCTAATTGGGAAAATCGACAATTCCCAAAGTTTCTAAAATGCCAAAGATAGTCGCGGGAATTGAAAAAATAGCCAGAGCGCCGGGTCCTGGATTAAAGAAGGTCGTGAGGGAATCGGATGCTCTGGCACGGCGATTGCGCCCTACCAAGATGATATCGTTTTCTTTGAGAATGGGGTTATTTTGCTCGTTAACCGTGGCGCGGGCAATATCTACGGTAATTTCTCGCGAAACGACAGTGCCATCGAGGTTAAGGCGAATCAAACGTACGTTTTCCCGAAAAGCGCGATCGCGATTGAAACCGCCGGCTACCATCAGTGCTTGGTTGAGGGTCGTATTGGGAGTAACATCGAGGGCTCCGGGATCTTGCACTTCTCCCACAACGCTAACTCGAATGGAGGCAGGGGCAAATTGAGCCGTTGCCAGTTCGCTGAGTTCGGCGGCGGAGTATTGGCGGGCTTCGGGAATCACGATGGTATCGCCTTCTTGCAAGGGAGTATCTTGAGTAATATCTCCAGCTTGCAGGAGTTCCCAGAGGTTAATGGGAATGATTTGTTCGCTCCCCGTTTTGGTGAGGCGGCGAATGGTGATATTGCGGATATCGGCGGTCATGTCGATTCCTCCCGCTTCTTGTAAGGCTTGGGTTAACGTGGGAATACCGCCAGTCAATCCTGTTGCTCCTCCTCCTGATAGTGCCGTTCCGACAATATTATAAGATCCCGGACGCTTGATAGAGCCGACAACCGATACGGTACGGCCGATGTTCCTATCCGCTGCAAAATTAAGGGCGGCAAGTTGGCGCAGGCGGCGCAGATCGATATCGGGTTGCACGGGGACAAAAATGGTATCTCCATCTCGCAGGGTGAGATCGACGGTGCGATCGCCGACTTGCAAGATATTCTCGATATCGATTTCAAAAATGCGATCGCTGCCGCCTCCAGGACTGCGACGGCGAATTTGAATGCGACCGATATCGGCACTGAGGGTAATTCCGCCAGCTTCTTTTAAGGCGGTGGTAATGGTGGGGTATTGGATTCCCGGTTTATCGCCAGCACCCCCTATTAAACCCACGCTCAAAGATCCCGGATTCATGACTTCTCCCGCGACGACAACATTGAGGGGACGGGCATTGACGAGACGCAGGGTAATCAAAGGGCGTTTGAGATGGACGGAATATTTCTCGGCGATCGCGTGGGTTGCTTCTTCTAAGGTTAATCCGCCGACGGGTACGCCGCCAATGAGAGGGAGAAAAATAACGCCATCAATGGGAACTTGATACTGGCCGCTATATTGCGGCACTTCAAAAACATCAATGGTTATCATATCGCCGCCGCCTAGTAAGTAGGCGCCTTCCAAACTGGCAGGGGGGGAGAGGGGAGCGGGGGGGGAGAGGGGAGCGGGAGGGGCGGGAAAAATACAATCGGGACAATTTTCTGGGGGGAGTTCCTCAAAAATGGGGATTTGCCCTTCTGCGGGAATGCGGACGAGCAATGAGAAAAGAAGGGCTAGGGGGACTGATGCAAATACTCTCATCATTTGAATTCCAAAGGGAAACAGGAGCTCTTTTTTTGGGATGCAATTACGATCGCGATCGATATGTTTTTATGTTAAAAGATTGAATGAATTCTTAAAGTATATCGAGGAACAATTACCAAAACTCGATCGGTGCATTTTTATCGATCTTTGTCAATTAACTTTGTAAATAAATATGCGATTTTTCTCCTTATTTGAGTTTAATCTGTTAAGATTGACTATCGATATTTTTCCCTTCGATCTTCTTCTCGATCGACAAGGTAAAATTCTCAATCGACAAGGTAAAAGGTACGGGGTGCAACAATAAAGTTTGGAAAAAGAGGAGCAAACAAACAAAGTGAATATTGGATTTTTGCATAATTTATCAAGCGCGATTGCAACCTTTACTCGGTATTTTAGCGGGAGAGCCCAAACAAAGAAATCCGCTCCCGTTATCCCCCCTGTTGTTGCCGTTCCCGCTCCGCTGCCCGAGAATGAAAGCGATCGCCTTCAAGCCTTAGAAGATTACAATATTCTCGATACGCTACCGGAGCAAGATTTTGACGATTTAACCACCATTGCCGCTCAAATTTGCGGCACTCCCATTGCTTTACTCAGTTTAGTCGATCGCGATCGCCAATGGTTTAAATCTAAGGTGGGACTGACAGCAGAAGAAACCCCGAGAGAGATGGCATTTTGCGCCCATGCAATCCTCGACCCCCAACAGGTGATGGTCGTTCCCAATGTCCTAGAAGACGAGCGATTTCGGCGCAATCCTTTGGTCGTGCAAGACCCCTCCATTCGTTTCTATGCCGGAGCCCCCCTCGTCACCCCAGACGGATTGCCTTTGGGAACATTATGCACCATCGATCGCAAACCCCGAGAATTGACCTCAGAACAATTAAACGCCCTGCAAGCCCTCAGCCGTCAAGCGATCGGGCAAATGGAACTCCGCCGCAATATTCGCAGTTTAAAGGCAGAAATCGCACAACGAAAAAAAGTCGAGCAATCCCTAGAACGCTCCGCTCGAGAACTCCAGCAAGCGATGACAAACTTAAAAAATACGCAGGTGCAGTTAATTCAAAGCGCAAAAATGTCGAGTTTGGGGCAATTGGTTGCCGGAATCGCCCATGAAATTAACAATCCCGTCAGCTTCATTCACGGCAATTTAGCCCACGTGGATCGCCATACTCGCGACCTCCTCGATATTCTCGAAAATTGTCAAGCCAATCCCTCCGAACTCAAAGCGCAAATTGATGAGGAGGAGATGGAATTTTTAGCTGCAGATTTGCCCCAAGTTGTTAACTCCATGCGCTCGGGTACGGAACGCATTCGCAAGATCGTCAAATCCCTCCGCAATTTTTCCCGCTTGGATGAATCGGAACTCAAATCCGTCGATTTACATGAAGGAATTGACAATACTCTCATTATCTTAAATTCTCGCCTCGAGAGACGCGAGAATTTAGCCGAGATTCAAATTATTAAAGAGTATGGAAAACTCCCTCTCGTTGAATGCTATGCCGGACAAATCAATCAAGTTTTTATCAATATTCTCAATAATGCGATCGATGCCTTAGAAGAAAAACGCAAGCCGTCGCTAGATGGTGAAGGTTCCCTCGATCGCGCGAATATCCCAACGATTCGCATTCGAACCAAATTCGTCGAAAACCAGAAAATTACCCTTCATTTTGAGGATAATGGTTCGGGAATTCCCGAAGACATTCAGGAGCATATTTTCGATCCCTTTTTCACCACCAAACCCGTCGGACGAGGTACGGGTTTGGGGTTATCCATTAGCTATCAAATTGTTGTCGAAAAACATCAAGGGCAATTGCAATGCCGATCGCAGCCCGATCGCAGTACGACATTGAGCCTAACCCTCCCGCTAGCGTTTGCCAGATAAAGTCGGGCGATCTCCTCAATTGAGTTCGTTCGACCTTACCCAGCACTAAAGATTTAAATTTTTTTAAAAATCAAGTTTGACATCTTGTAGTTTTAGGCATAAGATTGTCGTGAATTCATTCACCTAAGTATTTTTAACTCAATCGCCGATCGCCCCCAAACCCCTTATTTTCTCAGGCCAATTATATTGGAATTCTGCTTCGTCATTCTGTTTCATCCATCAGGACAATGCGGCGCTGGTTAGGAGCTACCATGGCGCTTTGTTCCTGCATGACATTTAAGGCTTGAGAGGGATCGAAACTGCGATTGAGATTGGCACGCAAACGGGTGACTTTGTACTCGGCATCGCGAACCTCCGTGCGAATGGCTTGCACTTTTTCGCGCTGTTCCCAATAGTAGGGAAATAAATTAGTTAACGTGGCGATCGCGACTGCCGATAAGCCACAATTGAGGGCAATTTTGACGAGAGTTTCCACGGCTGTGGCTGCATGGTTGCGATGCTTAGATTGTAAACGGGCAGGTTGTAAACGGGCAGGATTGGCACGAGACTGGCGGGGACGAGACTTTAATACCTTGGGAGGCGTACTGGCATGTTTGAGTTTTTGGGCGGTTTTCATAGAGCAAGCGTCTCGTGCGAACGGTACAGATGCAATTTGAGATCGGGAAATTCCTATTTTAAGGCTTTTTTATTTTACCCAAAAACTGCTCAATTGACCAATATCGAGATATTTTTAGAACCTATGTACTTTTTTCTCAAAATAATTCTTAAATTGCGAAGGGTGAATGGCAAATTGTTTTGATTCGCTATTCTGTTCCCAACATTTGCAATTGATACAAACTGGCATATAACCCATCTTTTGCTAAAAGTTCGTCGTGATTTCCCGATTCCACTAATTGACCGTGTTTGAGAACTAAAATGCGATCGACATTGCGAATGGTAGACAGGCGATGGGCGATAATAATTGCCGTGCGTTCTTCTAATAGTCGTTCTAGGGCTTCTTGGATGAGTCGTTCCGTCCCTACATCCAAACTGGCCGTCGCTTCATCTAAGACGAGAATGCGGGGATCGCGAATGGCAACTCGCGCAAACGCAAGGAGTTGTTTTTGACCGCCTGAAAGATTCGTTCCTCGCTCTCGCAATTGGGTATCGTAACTTTGAGGAAGTTGTTCGATAAAATCTTCAATATTAGTAGCGGCAGCAGCTTGTTGGATTTCTTCAAAGGAGTAACTTTCTCCTAAAGTAATATTGCGTTTGACATCGCCAGCAAAGAGAAAGCTTTCTTGTAAAATCACCCCGATATAACGTCTTAATTGCGCCTGGCGCAAATCGCGAATATCGATGCCATCGACAATAATTCTACCCTTACTGGGTTCGTAAAGGCGACAGAGAAGGCGAATGATCGAACTTTTTCCCGCTCCTGTAGGGCCGACTAAGGCTACTTTTTCTCCCGGACGAATAGTCAAGTTTAAATCTTGGAGAACGTATTCATCAGGTTTATAGCCGAACCAAACATTTTCAAAGCGAATTTCTCCCGGTTTATTCTGCGATCGCCATTGAGATCCTTCTAAAAATTCGCCTTCAGTATTCTCGCTCGGATCGCGAATTTCGATGGGTTCATCCATTAATTCGCTAATGCGTTCGATGGCAGTAAATCCCGATTGAATCATGGTAAATTTTTCGGCAAATCGCCGCAGGGGATCGAACAAGCGCTGAGCGTATAAAATAAATGCAGAAAGGGTACCAAAGGTTAACGTATCTTGTAAAATTAAAATTCCCCCCAGCCACAAAACTCCCGCGATCGCCACCAAAGCAATCCATTCTAAAGTTGCCGAGACGGCAGAGTCGTGAAAGATAGTTTTATCGATTTCTTGGCGGTATTTGTCATTGATAGAGCGAAACATTTCCGAGTTAAAACGCTCGCGGCGGAAGAGTTGTACGATGTTAATTCCAGAAATGTTTTCTGCGAGCATGGAGTTGAGCTTGGAAAGTTCATCTCGGGCGCGATAGTTGGCTTTGCGGTACTGTTGTTGAAAAAAGACGATTAAGGCAGAAACGGGAACGAGCATCAAGAGTAACATTAAAGCTAATTTCCATTCCAAGGCAAAAATGGTAAAAACAATAACAATAATGTAGATAATATCGCTAAGAATGCCGATCGCTCCCGTTGCAAAAACATCCCCCAAGGCTTCCACATCGCTAGTAATGCGCGTTACCAAACGCCCGACGGGGGAGCGATCGAAAAAGCGCGAAGCGAGGGAAAGGACATGAGCGAATAAGTCTTCGCGCACCCCTGCCGTAATTTCTTGTCCCACTCGCTGCACGAGATAGCCTTGCAAAGATACAAACGCAAGGCGAATGGCGATCGTGGCCAGTAAAATTTGAATTAAAGTGCCAATCCCTGCCGATAAAGAGACTCCCCTTAAGATTTCCCATGTGGGTTCGCCTCGTAAAAGCGAGATCGCCTGGCCGACAATTAACGGTTGAATGACTCCGGCAATGGAGACGGGAAGCAGCAGCAACATGGAAATCAGAAAAATTTTCCCATTACGGCGAGCGTAGGGAAGCAGCCGAAGAAATAGCCGCCAATCGTTGGGATGCGAGGGGGAGGGCTTATCTTCAAGAGGGGTTGGAGAGGTAGTCATGGAGAAACGAGAGGCGATCGCAAAATGTAAACAGTCAAAAGACCGATCTGATTGTATCGAATCTCCAGTCAATTGCAGTGGAGGATTTCGATGTTCCCTAGCAGCATAATGGCAAACCGAACCTGTCGATCGTTCCCGTGCCAAACTTCTCGGAGATTACCGCGACGAAGGACTAGAAGAGAAAAAATTTATCGAGAAAGGATAGAGAAAGAAAAATTGTCAGTGAATTTGCAAACCTGCTCTACAAGGAATTTGTAGCGTTTTTTTGCCAAAAACTTTGCTCGACGGAATAAAAGGCGTGAGGGACGAAAGCAACCGATTGCGATATGATCGATCCACTGGCTTTAGAATCCCGATGTCGTCAATTTCTCATGGACATTCAAGCGCACCAATTTGTTACCTTCTTTGATTCGGAACGATCGACAAAACTCTGCGAATTAGCAATGATAGAAACTTTCTCGGATGATACTATTATCTTTGAAGAAGGAGAAATTCCCGATTTTCTCTATTTGGTACTGGAAGGGGAAATTTTATTTAGAAAACAAATTGCGGGAAACAACTTTCAAATTGTTGCACGAGCCGTCCCCAATGATTTTTTTGGCGAGTTTGGGATTTTGGATGGTCAGCCTCGCAGCGCTCAGGCGATCGTGCGAGGATCGGCCACTCTAGCTAAAATTCCCCGCAATATTGTCATTGATATTCTTGATAATACGCGGGGAGCTGTCGTTCTCAAACTTTTTCATTATGTTATTCAGCGCTTGCGAGCGACGACGGAACAATATGTCAAGCAATTGGCTTATAAAGAAAAAATGGTTTTAGTGGGCGAGATGGTGAATACGATTATTCACGATCTCAAGAGTCCCTTAAGCGGCATTCAATTATCAAGCGGGATGGTTCGAGAAATGCATTCGGAGGATGAAGAAACGATTGAATGGTGCAATTTAATTCAAGCACAGGCAACTCGCATGACGGCGATGGCGGAGGAATTATTAGAATTTGCAAGAGGCAGTGCCGTTTTGCACAAGCGTTCGATTAATCTTGTAGAACCGTTAAAACATTTTGAAAAACTGAATTCTATTTATTTTCAAGATGAAAATGTTGATTTTTCTATCGTTTGTCCGGAAGATTTAATTATTGAGGTTGACGATACGAAACTCGCGCGAGTTTTACAAAATATTGTCATTAATGCCGTGCAGGCTTTTGATGGTAGTGGTGGAAATGTAGCGATAACAGTTCGGAAATTTACTGATTGTATCCGCCTTGAAATTCGCGATAACGGTCCGGGGATTCCAGAAGATATCCGCGAGAATTTCTTTGACGCATTTGTAACTTACGGGAAGCAAGGAGGAACGGGACTCGGTACCGCGATCGCAAAATCGATTATTGAAGCGCACGACGGTCAAATTTACTTTGAAACCAGTCACGAAACGGGAACGACTTTCTTTATTGAATTACCCTTATCAGTCATCACTCACCAATCTCCAGCGATGCACTGAGCTTGCCGAAGTATCACCAGTTAGAAATACTTATATGATGTCCCTGATGAAAACAATTCTAAGTCAACAGGTTTTGCAGCGTTTGCGAAATGCCGATCGCCTTTGGCAGAATTTGCGTGAGGGAGACATTGCCGTTCCTTGCGTTGTCTCGGAAAGTGATAAAATATTGGGCGATCGCGATTTTGATTTTCTGGTTTGCGGGGGAACTTTAGGGATTTTAATCGGGACGGCTTTACAGCGAAGAGGTTGGCAGGTTGCAGTATTGGAAAGAGGGATTTTGCGGGGACGGGATCAAGAATGGAATATTTCTCGTCTGGAATTACAAGTTTTTCTCGAGTTGGATTTGCTGACAGAGGAGGAGTTAGAAACAGCGATCGCAACGGAATACAATCCTGCAAGAGTGGCCTTTCATCAAGGGGTAGAAATTTGGGTTCGCGATATTCTCAATATTGGCATCGATCCGGTTTATTTGCTCGAAACCCTCAAACAAAAGTTTCTCGAGGCAGGAGGAAAACTTCTCGAAAAAACGTCTTTCTCTTCGGCGACAATTCATCCCGATGGCGTACTGGTTCTTGCTGGAGAAATGACGTTAACAACTCATCTTTTAATCGATACAATGGGGCATTTTTCCCCTATTATACAACAAGCGAGGCAAGGTGTAAAACCGGAAGGGGTTTGTTTGGTGGTGGGAAGTTGCGGGAAGGGATATTTAAACAATGATAAGGGAGATTTGTTGGTTTCTTTTACACCCATTCAGAACCAATGTCAATATTTTTGGGAGGCTTTTCCCGCTAGAGATGGACGCACGACTTATTTATTTACTTATCTCGATGCACATCCGCAACGCTTTAGTTTAGAATTTTTTATGGAGGAGTATTTTCGCTTACTGCCTCAATATCAAGATATCGAATTATCGCAGTTAGATTTTCAGCGTTTTTTGTTTGGTTTCTTCCCTTCTTATCAAAAAAGTCCTATTCGTCTCCCTTGGAATCGTATTTTACCTGTCGGGGATAGTAGCGGTTCTCAATCTCCGGTTAGTTTTGGTGGTTTCGGGTCGATGGTGCGTCATTTGCAGCGTTTAACGATAGGAATAGAAGAGGCAAAAAAAGCCGATGCGTTGGATTATAAGTCTTTACAACTATTACAACCCTATCAACCTAATATCTCGGTAACGTGGCTATTTCAGCGTACCATGAGCGTTGCGATCGCTCGCCAAGTTTCTCCGAATCAAATTAATGAGTTACTGAGTGGTGTTTTTTCCGTCATGAATGAGTTGGGAGATGAGGTACTCTCTCCTTTTTTACAAGATGTGATTCAGTTTTCCGGGTTAGTGAAAACTTTACCTCGCGTCAATCCCAAATTAGTCTTACCTCTGCTTCCTCAAGTGGGAATTCCGGCGTTATTGGATTGGTTAAAACATTATCTTAATCTAGCAGTATATACGGGTTTGTATCCTGTTGGCCAGAAGCTCGAACCATTGAGTCAGAATTTGTCTGGCGATCGCCTTTATTATTATCATCGTTGGTTGGATGCTTGGAAATATGGTTCGGGAGGAGATTATCATCAATCTTGATGCGTGCTTTCATCTTCATTTTTTCTCTTGATGATGTTGAGTTTTTCTAAGATTTCTTGAAATTCAATTGACATTGATTTGGGTTTTGAATCTTGATTTTTAATGAATTCAATTGCAATTTTGTCTTCAGGATAGAGAAGAGTCTGAAATCGCAATAAATTATCTTCTTGCTTCAGGATTTTATACATCTGACGATCGTAAGAATTTTCTTCAATCTTAGATTCATCAATTGAATCGGTATTATAAAAAATAAGTCCCTTAAATTCTATATCAATATCATCCTTTTGGAAACCTTGATTAGAGTTTCTATGATCGTTCAAAGTCAGTAGCATATACATTCGATTCATCGAACATCTGAATTTATTAGCAATACTTCCCAAATCTCCGGCTTTATCTTTTATTTTTCTACTTCTCGATTCTAAAGATTCTTTAATTGTCAATGTTGTTTTGAGTTCGATTAAAATAATATACAGTGTATATTTTCTTGTGCCCTCTTTAGTTCTTCTTTTTTTAAGAATTAATAAGGCAATTTCTGTGGTTTTTGCTTCTGTTTTAAAACCTTCTAAGCCTTTAATTTCTTTCTCTAATTCTATACGCCAGATTCGTTCGATATCTGGTTGTGAGTCGAGAATACAGTTGCGATCGGCAATTATGACTTTTTGAAGTTTTGTCGTATTTTTCTTGTTCTTGTTTCTATTCTTCTTTTCTTCAATCTCTATCGGTTCATTTAAATCATTACAACCATTAGAAAAATCGCATAATTCTATGATTATTTCTTGTTCTCGTAAAAATTTGTAAAACTTTTGTCTGATGGAATCGTAATTTTTTTCGTTATCTTTACCTTTCTTTTTACTCATCCTCATCTTCTCCTGCAAATGCTTCTCGTTCTTTATAATAAATATAATCCGTTAAAGTTTCCGCCGATCTTTTAATTGCGCTAGTAGTTTCTTGAAAGTCTCTAAAGTAAATACTGTAGTAACCACTATCATATTCAATGATTTTTTTGCCATTAAAGAAATAAACACCAACATCATCTCGTGCAATGGAAGTGGATGAGCTAATTGGTAAATCGTGCTCTTCTATAATATCATCTAGATCGCAATCAAGATCATTTTTTAAAATATCGAGATAGACATAATTATTCAGTGCATTTGCTAGTAAAGGGCTATGAGTTGTAATCAAAACTCTATTATCATTTTGGTTAGCAAAATCAAGCAAAAGTTCGAGAAGTAATACTTGGTTAGCAGGATGTAAATTTTCCTCTGGTTCATCCATCATTAAAAAATTGTTTTCTTCTGCAACCCAATATTTGAAGTATAAATATAATAAACTCAACTGATTGACAGAAGAGGATGCCAAATACATTGGTAAATCTTTTTCTTGCTTATGAGGTTTAAAAAAGAACTCGATTGGTGCTATTCCTTCTAGACTTTTCATAAGTATATCTCCTCCCATTACTTCCGCTAAACGCTCAACCAAATTTATATAATGAGATACTTCTTCGGGATTGATATTAAGAGAATAAACATCTTCAATAGCTTGATTTATTGGTTTTGTATATGGTCTCCTTGTAAATAAGCTAGATTTCCTTAAAGATTCGATATCTTTGTTTGTAGGATTTCCTTCTGTTTCTTCTAGCAAATTTGATATTTTTTGTTTGAATTCTTCATGATTTCTTCGTTCTATATCATAGATGTAGCGATAAAAACTTGGATAAAATGAACGACTTGCGGGAAGAAAAAATGTTTCATAGAATTGTTTAAGTAATATTGTTATAGTTGACTGTATAATTAGTTCTTTTTTCGTTGAATCTATTTTATTTTCTATTTCGCTTAAAGAATTTTCAGAAAACATATTCATCAATGATTCTGAAATTTTTTTGGTTTCTATTTGAAATACTAAAGAATCAACATCCTTTGTAACTGTTAAATATTCTAAATATTCTTCTGGTAACTTTTCTTCCGATCCAGACAAAGCATTAATTGTAACACTTGTTGTTTTTAATTCCTCAATACTAAACTGAAATAAAAGTTCTATGTTTTGTATAAAGGCTAAATTGTAGGAAATATTATACGTGCTTGATAATTCATTTTTCAGGAATTCAGCAAAATTTTCTAGTATATTTTTCACAAATACTTCTGTAATCTCAAAATTTTTTTCAATTTTAATATTCATCACTTCTTTGTTGCTTAGATGCCTTGCAAATCGATGAATTGTTTTGTCATCAAATATTGTCCAGAGAAGTTGAGAAACATAAGTCTTTCCGCTATTATTAACGCCGACGAAAACATAGAATCGCTTGGATAAATCTATTTCTTGAGTATTATTCTTGATAGGTCCTAAATTTTTGATCAGTAGCTTCATCTTGTCCGATCGCCCTCCCAAATTTCTAATCCCACGATATCGCAAGTTTATCCCGAAGAGCGAGATCGCCCATCTAGCAGCGATCGCGCCGACCCTTTCCCCTCCCCCCGTCCCCATTACCGATTACCGATTACAATAGAACGCAACGACTTAATGATTATTCAAGGAATCGACAGCGTACATGGGTAGAGTAGTTGGTATCGACTTGGGAACGACAAACTCGGTAGTTGCTGTGATGGAAGGCAGCAAGCCGATCGTTATTGCCAATGCCGAAGGAACGCGCACCACCCCTTCCGTCGTGGGGGTGAACAAGGAAGGAGAATTACTCGTCGGACAGTTGGCACGACGACAAACCGTTCTCAACCCCAAAAACACCTTCTACGCCATTAAGCGCTTTATCGGTCGCAAATATGTGGAATTGAACCCGGAATCCAAACGGGTTGCTTATACCATTCGCCGGGATGAGGAGGGCAATGTTAAGATTCCCTGTCCCCGTTTGGGTAAGGATTTCGCCCCGGAAGAACTCGCCGCGAAGATTCTCCGACGACTGGCAGAAGATGCCGAACGCTACCTCGGCGAACCCGTCACGGGGGCTGTCATTACCGTTCCCGCCTATTTTAACGACTCCCAACGACAAGCCACCCGAGATGCCGGACGCATTGCCGGGTTGGACGTATTGCGGATTATTAACGAACCGACGGCGGCTTCTTTAGCCTATGGGTTGGATCGCCAAGACAGTCAAACGATTATGGTGTTTGACTTGGGAGGTGGGACTTTTGATGTGTCTATCCTCGATGTTGGCGATGGAGTCTTTGAAGTTCGCGCCACGAGTGGAGATACTCAGTTGGGGGGAAATGACTTCGATCGCAAGATTGTAGACTGGATGGCAGAAGAATTTTTAGAAAATACGGAAATTGACTTAAGGAAAAGCGATCGCCAAGCATTGCAACGTTTAACGGAAGCCGCCGAGAAAGCTAAAATCGAACTATCGGGAGTTGGCGTTACAGAAATTAATCTCCCCTTCATCACCGCGACGGATGAAGGACCCCAACACATCGAAACTCGCCTGACGCGGGGCAGTTTTGAAGGTTTATGCGGGGATTTATTGAGTCGCCTGCGCCGTCCCGTCAAACGCGCCCTCAAAGACTCCGGACTGCGACCGACGGAAATCGATGAAGTGGTTCTCGTAGGGGGATCGACGCGCATGCCCATGATTCGGGATCTCGTCTACAGTCTCATCGATCGCGAACCCAATCAAAATGTTAACCCCGATGAGGTCGTAGCAGTGGGGGCAGCCATTCAAGCGGGGATTTTATCGGGATCGGTGAAAGATGTTTTATTGTTAGACGTTACGCCCCTTTCCCTCGGCTTGGAAACCATTAGCGGCGTGACGAAAAAGCTCATCCCCCGCAATACCACCATACCCGTACGCCGTTCCGATATCTTCTCCACGGGGGAAAATAATCAAACGGTGGTGGAAGTGCATATCGTCCAAGGGGAACGGGAAATGTCCAAGGATAATAAATCTTTGGGACGCTTCAAACTCACGGGCATTCCTCCCGCACCGAGAGGGATTCCTCAAATTCAGGTCGCTTTTGATATTGATGCCAACGGAATTTTACAGGTAACGGCTGTAGATCGGACTACGGGACGAGAGCAAAGTATTGTCGTGCAAGAAGCCTCGACCCTGAGCGAATACGAAATCAATGCTATGTTGCAAGAAGCAGAACGCTTTGCCCGAGAAGATCGAGAACGACGGGAAAAAGTCGAGAAACGCAACCGTGCAAAATCCTTGGTGGATCAAGGCAAGCGACGGTTAAGGGAAGTCACTCTCGATTTTGGCTCTCAGTTCGCCGCTTACTATCGCCGTCAAATTGAATCGTTGATGCGAGAATTAGATGAAAGTTTAGAACGGGATGACGAACGGGGTATCGATCGCTCTGCCGCAGATCTCCAAGATGCCCTCTACGAACTGAACCGAGAAGTCCGCTTACAATACGACGAAGAGGAAGAAGACAATTTCTTCGATTCTATTAAAAATACGTTTATGGGAGACGGCAAGCGCGAAGACCGCTACGATCGATACGATCGCCCCTATAATAACAATCGCGATCCTTATGAAGACACCTTCGATCGCTATAATAAGCGGGATAATCGCGATCCCTATTCTCAACCCCCTCGCGATCCTTATTCTCAACCCCCTCGCGATCCCTATTCTCAACCCCCTCGCGATCCCTATTCTCAACCCCCTCGCGATCCCTATTCCGAACCCCGCAACCGTCGCACTTCTCGCGATCCTTACGCCGAACCTCCACGCGATCGCCGCAATTCTCGCCCTACCTATAACAATGATTGGGATGACGACGATGACGATTGGCTCTGATTCAGTTATCAGTTATCAGTTATCAGTCACCCGTTAATCCTCCCTAGCCCCTCCTTTGAAAGGGGGGAAACAAATAACCAACACTTCGACTTCGCTCAGTGCAAGCAACCAATCACAAATAACTAACACTTCGACTTCGCTCAGTGCAAGCAACCAATCACAAATAACCAACACTTCGACTTCGCTCAGTGCAAGCAACCAATCACAAATAACTAACACTTCGACTTCGCTCAGTGCAAGCAACCAATCACAAATAACCAATAATAAGAATGCAAAACTTTCGCGACTACTACAGAATTTTAGATGTAGAACCCGATGCGTCTGGTGCTGATATTAAACAATCGTTTCGGCGTTTGGCGCGGCGCTATCATCCGGATATGAATCCGGGGGATAAAGTGGCGGAGGATCAATTTAAGGATATTAATGAAGCCTATGAAGTATTGAGCGATCCTTATAAGCGATCGCAGTACGACCCCATTCGCGACTGGCATAACAACGGCAAAAAACGCAAACCCACGAAAAAAGCGCCTTTAAAACGCCAAGTTGCTGAAGAATTCGATCCCCGAAGTTACAAAGATTTCGATCGCTTTGTCGAAGATCTAATCAACCGATCGCCGGATATCAGCGAAAGACCTCCCGCGAGCGTCAAAGTCGATCCCCGCGCTAAAGATGCGTTTCGTCCTGGGGTAAAGAAAACCGAATACACCGTTAGAGAAAGCAATGGCACGCGAACTAAGGAGCGCCCCCGCAATATCGAGGCACGGCTGACGTTACCCTTAGAAAAGGCCTATCGCGGAGGGAAAGAACGCATTCGCCTAGAAGACGGACGATCGCTAGAGGTAGAGATGCCTCCCGCGATCGTCAACGGTCAAAAAATTCGCTTGCGGGGTCAGGGGTTGCACGGGGGCGATCTCTACCTAAAAATTACCGTCCAACCCCATTCCTTTTTTGAGTTACAGGGGACGGATATTTTCTGTCGGTTACCTTTGACTCCCAGCGAAGCCGTTTTGGGAGGTCCGATCGACGTGCCGACTCTCGACGGTTTGGTAAAAATGAGCGTTCCGGCAGGGGTGCGATCGGGAAAACGCCTGCGCCTTGCCAATAAAGGCTATCCCCGAGGTAATAGTTCTCGCGGCGATCAGTTGGTAGAAATCGAGGTAATTTTTCCCACCGACATCGGCGCACAAGAGAAAGAACTTTACGAAAAACTCCGTCAAATTGAAGTTTGCCAACCCCGCCAAGCCGCGATTGCCTCTTTAAAGTTATGAAAGCTCTCACCGCCAGAACTGTTACTTTAAGCGAATTCGAAGAACGCTTTCAACTTCACTTTAGCGAAGAATCGGGAGATTTTTGGGAATGGCAAAGAGAACTTTCTCCTCTGACGGATAGGGAACGAGAGCAATGCGATCGCATCAAAACAAATTATACTAATATCAAATCCGCCTAAACGTCATAATTCAAAAGCATTGATAATCGAAAGAACCGATCGCGTTGAAACGATATGTTTGTCCAATCCTAACGCTTCTGGTTCGAGTCCTAATGCCAAACCCACCAATTGCGGTAAATGCAGGATGGGAATGCCCAATTTGCGCCCGATAACCCCCTCAACTTCCGGCTGACGAGAATCTAAGTTAAGATGGCATAGAGGGCAAGGCGTGACCAAACAATCCGCACCCGCTTCGATCGCCTCGAGTAAATGCTTTCCTGCTAGTGAAAAAGACTCTTCCGCTGCATAACTGGAAATCGGCCAGCCGCAACATTGGGTGCGTCCTCGATAATAAATGGGATTGGCTCCCACCGTGCGGAAAATATTTTCCATCGATACCGGATTTAAGCGATCGTCTGGCAGTAATTTTTGACCTCGCAATAAATAACAGCCGTAAAATGCCGCACAATTTAAACCTGTCAAGCGCCGCGTCACGCGTTCTGCCAAAGCCTCTAAACCGTAGTCTCCCACTAATACCCAAAGAAGATGCTTCACTTCCGTCGTCCCTTGATAAGGGGAACAGCCTTCTTTTTTCAAAAAACCGTTGACGCGATCGAAATAGTCCGGATCGCTTTCTTTCGCTTCTTTAAGGCGTTCGTCTGCGTGACCGATGACCCCCTGACAGGTGCTGCAATGGGTTAAAAGAGGCAAGTTCAAAGATTCTGCCAAAGCAATATTGCGAGCATTCACCGTATCCTCTAATAATTGAGAATCTTCTTTATACGTTCCCGAACCGCAACAAGCTGCCTTTTTCAGTTCGATGAGTTGAATATCAAGGGATTGAGTGAGAGCAGCCGTAGACATATAAAGTTCGCGACAGGCACCTTGGGCAACGCAGCCCGGAAAATAGGCGTACTGTAGAGTGGATGAAGGCATGAGCAAATGAGAGTTAACGAACGTACAATTCGGATAGCAATCTTTATTTTCCCTCAGACTGCGATCGCTCAAACAACTTTAGGAAAATTTCTTTACACAACTTTCACACGATTACTTTTTACCCATCATTGGCAAAGATTTAGGGAAAATAAGGGCTAATCCTACTAAAATCGCGGTCACTAAATTCAAATCTTGTGCTTGGAAACCGAGAAAATCTGCATTGAGAGCAAAAGCAATGGCAATACGATAAACAATTGCACCTAAAATTGCTCCCAATGTTGCTCTCTGTACGCGATTGAATGAAAAAACTGTAGTCATGCGAGAAACGATCGCGCCTAAGACTGTTGCAAATGTTGCCTTTCCCATACCGCGATCGGTTATTAATCGTTCGCCGATAATAACAGCAGCCAAACCAAAAATAATCGTACCTACACCCATCGAGACATCGGCAAAACCGTATAATTGCGCGAATAAAGCACCTGCCAAAGCGACTAGAGCATTACTCATCGCCATCCCTAAAAGGATCGCGCGATCGCTGTAAATTCCTTGTGCTTTGGCCATGATTGTATTTGCTCCCGTCGCTCGCATTGCCAAACCCAATTCTGAATTGAGAAAATAATCGAGACCGAATTTAATCCCCAATACTAAAACGAATAAAATGATTGGCATGGTAATCCAACTCGGCCAAAAATCTAAAAGGTTTTCAAAAGGGGAGAGTACGGTAGATTGTCCCAATAAGGAAACATTGGGTTTACCCATGATGCGTAAATTAATCGAGTAAAGCGCGATCGCGGTTAAAATGCTGGCAAGGAGGTGCAGGATTTTAAATTGTACGTTCAGGAATGCCGTAACAAAACCCGCGATTCCTCCCGCAACAATCGCCAGTCCGGTTGCTAAATAAGGATTGAGGCCATTAGCAATTAAAGTGGCAGCAACAGCACCGCCTAACGGGAAACTCCCATCTACCGTTAAATCGGGAAAATCTAAGACGCGGAAGGATAAATACACGCCAATTCCCACTAAAGCGTAGAGCAACCCCAATTCAATTGCACCGAAAAAGGCAATGATACTCATTTTATTTTCTCTATCTAAAAATTGAATTTCCAAGGCTTTTATGACTTGCTGGAAATTATCCCGCGATTGCCATATGTCCCTCGACTAGACCTAACTGAGGTGTCAAAAGTCAAACTAGCACATTCTCTACATTTGTTACAATAAATTGATGATTATATTGATTTGAGTCATAATACCCATAATTTCCGAATTGGAAGGATGACAATACCATGAAAAAAACTTTCAACTTGCCCATTGCGATCGCTGCTACCCTTTTCGTTTTTGCGGGGATGAATCTTTCTCTCCATCCCAGGGTAAATGCAGAGGAAGAAATCGAAATTGAGTTGAGTCAAGATATGATAGACTTCTGCGACTCAGAAGGACTAAATGAAGCCGCTTGTTTTTGCGTAGCCGATGAAATCATGGGGAATGAAGGGATTAATAGCATAGGCTACCAAGACTTTGTCGATCTCTTCGGTCAATACGATACAGAAGTCCAAGATTGCGTTGATGCGAATCACTGATATCAAAAACTAAAAATCACACCAATCGGTCAATAATTTATGCAGGTTGAATTTACTCAACCTGCTTGTTTGTATACTTATTCGATCGCCTTTTCCGCTCTGGATTTAACGCTATCGGGGATTTCTACCCCCATTGCTTCGGCAGCTTTGAGATTGACAAAGAGTTGCAGTTTCTCAACGGATTGGACGGCAATTTCGCCGGGTTCTTTGCCTTCTAAGACCTCCAAAACAATTTTCCCCGTTTGCCTGCCTACGTCATAATAGTTAAAACTGAGTGCCGCGATCGCGCCTCGTTCGACGGAATCCGTATCGCCAGCATAAAGGGGTATTTTATTCTCTGTTGCCACTTGAATTGCTGCCTCTAAAGCCGATATAATAGTGTTATCTGTCGGCACGTAAATAACATCAGCTTTCCCCACCAAACTTTGGGCGGCAGTTGCCACATTACTCGACTGTGCGGCGGTAGCTTCAACAATTTCTAAATTGCGAGATTCGGCTTCTTTTTTTAACAGTTCGACCAAGCTGACGGAATTAGATTCTCCAGCATTATAGAGTACGCCCACTCGCTTAACTTCTGAGGTAATTTCTTTAATTAAATCCAGTTGTGCGCCAATAGGAGAAAGATCGCTAACCCCCGTAACTAACCCGCCCGGTTCTTCCATATTATCCACCAGTTTTGCCCCGACGGGATCCGTGACGGCGGTAAAAATAACCGGGATCTCTTCAGCAGCAGAAACAACAGCTTGAGCTGAAGGCGTGGCGATCGCGACGATAACATCGGGGTTGTCCCCAACAAACTTACTGGCAATTTGCGCGGCGGTACTGGCATTACCTTGAGCGCTTTCCCACTGCCATTTTAAGCCTTCTCCTTCTTTCAATCCCGCTTCTTCTAATTCATCTTTCACCCCATCTCGGGCTGCATCGAGGGCGGGATGCTCGACAATTTGGGTAATGGCAACGAATTTGTCGCCTGTTTTATCTTCTGAGGACTGTCCGCAGCCGACCAGCGCTGCTGCTAAAAATGCGGTAATAAAGGCAGATTTTAAAGAAATTTTCACAGTGATGGCGTTCCTTTTTTCGCGAAAAGGCAAAAAGCGATCGCCCATCGAGTCGGCGATCTGAATTTATATTACTCTAGTTTCCTCGAACGTTTTGTTTCTAAGCGATGGCGAAGTAATATCATCATTAAATCTAGAAACTGGGTTGAATGCGTGTTGACGATCGCAAAACTCAATCAAGCGGTGGAGTCGGGAGAATAAGAGTCTCGGACTCTCGGGGTTGAGTCGGAGTTGTTTCGAGTGCCGGCAGAACTGCATCGGGCTTCTTGGTCCGCATATAGGGTAATGCGGGATTGTTTGCCAGTTGTTCCCCAACTAAAACAGCACCGTAACGGTTGAGATGACTCGGATCGGCAAAATATTCCAGACGTTCTCGCCATTGTTCCCCCAGATCGATAAAGGTGAATCCTTGTTTTTGACCTTGTTCGGTCATAAAAGTGCGAAACTGTCGTTCTCTCCCTTGTCGCGTTTCGTCGAGATAGTCCCCCGTAACGGGTAAATTAACAAACACGAGGGGAATTTGGCGCTGTTGTAAATAATTTTGCAGGCGTTCGAGGGCTTCGGTTTGTTCTCCTACCAGTGTAAAATTCTGATAGTCCGCATCGTATAGCCCCGGAACGTCGGGAAATTGCTGGTAATAGCGATCGCGATCGAACCGTCGGGAAATCGCGAGAAACCCATTGGCATCGATCTCCCCGACCCCCGCCGCAATCGCCGGTAATTCTCCCCCGAGCCAGCCCCCGAGTTTAGGGATTGAGGGTAAGATTCCTTGCCGTGAGGAACAAGTTTGCGAATGAGCGGCAGAAGCGGCCGGAAGTGTCGGACGCTTGCCCCTCAAGAGTTCTTGATAGCCCGAAGAAGATGCGATCGCATTATCAGTTAAATCCTCGCGCCCGCTATTAAATGCCCGCACCCCATCCGCCCAAATTATTAGATCTGGCAATTGTTCCGGAGTTAAAATTTCTCGCACTAAAACATCCACAACCTTAGCCGTCGAGCCATTAATCCCCAAATTAAATGCTTTAATCCCCTCATGACCTCGGGCGATGAGATTTTTTTCCAAAGCAATCGGATCGACCCCTTGCAAGGCGCGAGAACTACCAACAATTAAAATATCTGGAGTTTGTAAGGCTGCCCGATAGGAAAGAAACAGCCAGAGTTTTTCGTCGAAAATTTGGCTTTTAAAACTGGTAAAAGGCAGCGATTGTGGCAAGCGGTTTGCCTGTTGCTTGGCAATTGTTAAGTAATGCTGGTATTCTGCCACCTTTTTTTGAGCAAACGCCCATTTTGGATCGTCCCCTTTGACAGCCTGCATGCGCTCGATCGCCTGCATCCAATACAAAACCACCGTTTGCCATTCTTCGCGCGATCGCGCCGTTTGCGCCAGACCCGAGGCACTCGAGGCTTTCCCGACGGCTTCTCCAAACGCATTCTCCTGCGAACAAGCGCGAGGCAGGGTTTCTAACGGCTGTTGCTCTACCGCGATCGATGGCGGATCGAGGGGTTCGTAACCGCAACTCCCGATTCCCACAATGCAGATTAACGCGATCGTGCCGCGCAACCATCGACGAATTCCCTCCATAATTGGCAATATCCAACCAATTTCCAACGTTATCTAGTTCATCAAAGATTATCGCGTTCTTTCGTCTGTTGGCAATTCTCCCCCTTCTCAAAATACAATTGAACTCATTAAAAATCCTCAAAAAACCCTTCGCGCAAAAAAATGGCGATTGTTCTCATTGCGAACTATTCTAAGCTGTCATTTAAGATTGAATTAATGACAAGGGCGGAAAATCCAAAGCAATCGCTAGCTAATCGCGAAGGGAGCAAAGTCATCATGCAACACCATCCAAAAACATGAAGGAAATTAACTCAAAGCGAACCCATTTTTTGTAAGAGAGGTTACAATCGGAAAGGTCTTCGACGTTTGGGGTCAAATCCCCCCCACACGAGGAGACTTTCCCCCGATCGCAGACTCAAATTGTGGTGTGAGTTAGCGAAATTTGTGCAGGAAATCGGGGAACAATATCGGTTAATCCCCAACGGGGTACAAGGCATCTTACCGAATGCCCAAACAATAACACTTGATGTTCTGGTCTTGAACTGAAGGAGCAAGAGGAAAAACGGCATGACCCAGGCGAATTACGATCTCGCAACCATTACCCAACCTCAAACCGAGTTGGAGCTTTTAATTGACGAAGAATCCGCACAATCTGCAAAAGATGAGGTTGCGGCAACGGCAACGGTGGAGAAGACTCCGAAAAAAAGTCCGGCTTCCCGACGCAAGGAGCAAACTAAGAAAAAGCCTTACACGGAAGATTCGATTCGCGTTTACTTGCAAGAGATCGGTCGCATTCGACTGCTGCGAGCGGAAGAGGAAATCGAACTCGCTCGCAAAATTGCCGAGTTGTTGGAGTTCGAACGGGTTCGCGAAGATCTCGCCGATAATCGAGAAGAAGAGCCGAGCGATCGCGAGTGGGCTGAAGCGGTGGGCATCGAGTACCCCAAATTCCGCCGCCGCCTCTTTGAAGGCAGACGTGCCAAAGATAAAATGGTTCAGTCCAACCTGCGTTTGGTGGTCTCGATCGCGAAGAAATACATGAACCGAGGACTGTCATTTCAGGATTTGATTCAAGAGGGATCCCTCGGTTTGATTCGCGCGGCAGAAAAATTTGACCATGCGAAGGGGTATAAGTTCTCGACTTATGCAACTTGGTGGATTCGTCAAGCCATTACCCGGGCGATCGCGGATCAATCTCGCACCATTCGCCTTCCGGTTCACCTTTACGAAACCATTTCTCGCATTAAGAAAACGACTAAAATTCTTTCCCAAGAAATGGGTCGCAAGCCGACGGAAGAAGAGATTGCCACCCGCATGGAAATGACCATCGAAAAGCTGCGCTTTATTGCCAAGTCGGCACAGCTTCCCATATCTTTAGAAACCCCCATCGGTAAAGAAGAAGATTCTCGATTGGGGGATTTTATTGAGGCGGATGGAGAAACCCCCGAGGATCAGGTTTCTAAAAGTCTCTTGCGCGAAGATCTCGAGAATGTTCTCGATACCCTCAGCCCCCGAGAGCGGGACGTTTTGCGCTTGCGTTACGGTTTGGATGACGGACGCATGAAAACCTTAGAAGAAATCGGCCAGATTTTTAACGTCACTCGCGAGCGAATTCGCCAAATTGAGGCGAAAGCCTTGCGGAAATTGCGCCATCCCAATCGCAATAGCATTCTCAAAGAATACATTCGTTAATTCTTATTTTTTATCCTTAGATAGGATTGCGGTAGGGACGTTAAATTTAACGTCCCTATCTTTTTGATAGTTATATTTTAGAGATTGTTCGTAAAGCGATTATTAAATGAAGCGTAACGCACCGATTTTTAGACTTTCGGTGCGTTACGCTTGGATCGAGTATTTTGATCGAGTAGATTAGAGTCTTTTTCGCTAAATTATTTTCGCTGGTCATTGACATATGGATGACTTGATTTCTTAGCCTACCAAAATTACGATATTCCTTGCGATCGTTACTGTCCATCTTTATTCCTGTCGTTGCCCAAAGTCGGTCGGGCAATTCATCGTATTCAGAACTATTGAGATAATTTGATTATAAGTAAAGATCGCATTTTCTACAATTAAGAAAGAGAATCAAGATCGATATTTAATTTTTGTAGTTTTGCTTTTAACTGTTCCAGTTCGGATTGAATTTGTTCTTTTTCTTTTCGTTCGCGATCGCGTTGTTCGACGATTTCCACATAAGAAGCAAAACGCTCCCCATTCGGATAGAATAACGCTAATTGTCCTTCTACACTACTAAACCTAATCCCCAGAAGCGGACTGCGCCAACCTTCCATTGAGGCAATCGCTGACAACTTTCCTCCCTGTCTCAACCATCCTTGTAGCTGATTCTTTTTCGGATCGTACAAATAATATTCATCTACCCCATAATCTTGATAGAACTTAAATTCATCCTCCATATCTTTTTTTTTGTTACTTTTCGAGAGGATTTCAAACACCACTTGAGGCGCAATATTTCCTTCTTCCCACTGCTTATAAGACCGTCTATCGCCTTTGGGTCTGCCGAGAACCACCATCACATCGGGAGCTTGCTGAGGGGGTTTTTGCTTTTCTCGGACTTGTTGAGAAGAAAGTTGCACCGGATACCAGAGCAAATCCGCCGCGACAAATACATCATTGCGATGTTGAAAGAGGGAATCTAAACCCCCTTGAATGGTAGTAATGAGTCGAAATTGAATCGTGTTATCAGCCAAGGGTTTTCCGTCGCTTTCAGGATAAAGAAGTTCGTCGTCGATGGTGGGAGGAGAAATTTGTTGTACCATGACCTTAAATCAAGAAAGAGTCAATACATTTGATTGTATTATACAGAATGAATCATGCAGGCTAAGGCTGTATTCCCGTAAGTTTTTTGGCGGCTGAATTCTAGAGGAGCGATCGCCTCGGGAGTCCAGAATTTAGGATTATATTCGACTGCCATTTCTCCCGATTCGGCCAATAGTTCCGCTGTCGCAACGATTTCTAAAACGGGTTGATAAAGTTCGCTTTGATAGGGAGGATCGAAATAAATGCGATCGAACTGTTGTCCGGTCAAGCGTTTTAAGGTTTGTCGTACATCGCCGCGAATGACTTGAAATTCTTGGGGCGATCGCGCCACTTGCTGCCAATTTTCTCGCACGATCGCGCAAGCTCTTCCCATCCGTTCCAATCCCACCGCGATCGCCGCACCACGACACAATGCTTCGGCTCCCATCGACCCATTCCCCGCGCAAATATCTAACCACAGACAATCGGTAATTTCATCTTGCCACATATTAAACAAGGCTTCGCGCACTCGAGCGGGAGTCGGGCGAATGCTGCGTCCGGGCATCGTTTTAAGTTGGCGATTTCCATAAATTCTCATGCTGATTGTCCGGGTTGTGTCGATAATAGGCGAATGACGAATTGAGATGAGTCGAAAATTACAAAGAAAATGTTAAAATTTCGCGCTCAATGTTAAGATAACCCTTCAGAATCGTTATTGCTGCGGGGTGCGTTTGAGTTGGTCTCGATCTGCACGGTGTAAATTCGCTTCCTATTTTCGCATTGCCTATGTTGCCTTTATTATCGGCACTCACCCTTGCTCAAGTGCCTCAAATGTCCATCGATGCTTTTTATTCGCCTTCCGAACCCCAAGAAACCATCACGCGAGAAACCATCGTACAACCGCAAGAAATCAGGGTTTTACCGGGACGATTAGACGAAATTCCCGTGTTTAATAGCAATAGTCCGGAAGTTGTTTACTCGGCAGGAATTTTACTCTCGACATTTCCCCCCGATGAGATGCTTGCCCCTCGCGCCCATCTCGATTTGCCTCTGGCGGGGCGTTTTGATATCTTCAGCCATCATATCGCCCGAGGGCGCACGAAAGCCGATTGGCTGCCCAAATATCACGGTCTCTTGGTTCGCAATCCCAATGACCATCCCGTGGTGATGAATGTATTGCAGGGGGTCAGTTACGTCACCAATCCCGACGCACCATTTGTCGATTTGCCTCCCGTGGTGGATAATCGGACGGGAACGGTCTTTTCTGGGCCCGGTTCTCGGTTGGCAGGAGATGTGTTGCGAGGCGTGGATGAAGATGAGTTTCCCGATCGCCTGATTCTCGAACCCGGCGAAACCCGAATGCTCTACAATCTCCCGATTCATTTGGGGAATGCGCGATCGACTTTGGTAAAGGTGGAAACGACAGGAGAAGTTTATCTGGCCAGTTTAGCCATGCCTGCCATCCAACGGGGCGATCGACGCGCTCACCGCCCCCCCACTTTAGAAGAATGGGAAAGGTTATTAATGCAGGGGTATTTG
Organism: Cyanobacteria bacterium SBLK; assembly: GCA_017746715.1. Taxonomy (GTDB): domain Bacteria; phylum Cyanobacteriota; class Cyanobacteriia; order Cyanobacteriales; family Spirulinaceae; genus CCY15215. The sequence continues at coordinate 85,084 of JAGHZQ010000015.1, read as the reverse complement.
GCCTTTCCTCGCGATCGCCCGCCTACCCCGTTAGAAGAAACAAGATTTGAGGTGATTTACGGTCGCGTAGCAGGGGTCGCTCGCGGTTCCCAATGGCATACGGAAATTGTCGATGAAGGAGGCTCTTATTTAAGCATTCCCGCACCGGGAGAAGCCTTTTCTTATCCAATTAGTACGGTCAATGCCGGAACTTTAGGGACGGGACAGATTCAAAGCGCGCCGATGCTGGTTCGCTATCCCGATACCGCCTATTTAGCTCACGGAAATTACGGGGTACACTATCAGTTTACTCTACCCTTGAAAAATAATGGCGATCGCCACAAAACCGTCAATGTCACTTTACAAACACCGTTGAAACACGATCGCGAGGTGGAAGAGTTGGAATTTTTAGAACCCCCGAGCGATCGCATTTTCTTCCGGGGTAGCGTGCGGGTGAGTTATAAGGATGAACTCGGATTGTTCCGCGATCGATTTTTCCATTTGGTGCAGCGGCGAGGAGAACAAGGCGAACCGTTAGTCACGCTCAATTTAAAACCGGGAATGACGCGGGATGTTACAGTAGAACTGCTCTATCCTCCCGATGCAACCCCACCGCAAGTGTTAACCGTGAGTACGGACGACAATTCTTTGCGGGTGAATAAGGGATTGGAGGAGAAAATAGAGGTTAATTTAGAGTAAAAAGAGATTAATTGAGAATCAGTAGAAGAGCGATCGCACAAAAAATGCGATCGCTCTCTAATTTTGAAGGATTGACAGGCAAAGGATGAATATCCGCGATCGCGACAACTTGATAAAGTTAAGAGAAAAAGAATCTCTCTGCAAATTCTAACGTACCGATGACTGCCAAACTCAAACCCAACTGGGCTGGAGAAGACCTCCTCTCGAGGTTTGTCAATCTCTTGATTCAGACCAAACCCCTCTACAATATTATGAAACGCCAAGCCCGAAATACCATGATTGCCACGGCTGAAAAAAATGGCATTCCTTGGCGAGAAACCTATCAAAAACTCGATCGCTCTCCTGCGAAAAGCCTGCTCCCCGAAATCGCCAACTCAGAACTCCCTTATCCCGAATATTACCAAGTTCCCTTTCATGCTTACAATGAAGGTAATCTCTGCTGGAAAGCGGCTTTTGAAGCAGAACCCGCAACCAAAGCGATCGGCTTGCGCGTGTGGAAAGGAGAAAATCTCACTTGGCAGGAAGCCGAACGACGAATGCGAGGCGCGTTCCATGATATTCTCGGCGAATACAGTCCCCCCATCGTCCGAGATATCCTCGATGTCGGCTGTTCTATTGGAATGTCCACATCTACCCTGCATCATTACTACCGCCAAAGACAACAAGAACCCGTACGTGCTGTGGGTTTAGATTTATCCCCTTATATGCTCTCCGTTGCCAAAGTTCGCGATGAAAAAGGCGAGATCGATCGCTGGGTTCATGGTAATGCCGAAAAGACCGAATTCAGCGATCGCAGTTTTGATATTCTTACCCTCCAATTTCTCTTGCACGAGTTGCCCCATCATGCCAGCAAAGCTATTTTTCAAGAAATGCTGCGAATTTTGCGACCTGGGGGAATTTTAGGCATTCTTGATAACAATCCCAAATCTCCCGTCATTCAAAATTTACCTCCTGCTCTCTTCCTGCTCATGAAAAGTACCGAACCTTGGAGCGATGAATTCTATACTTTTGATGTGGAAGCTACCTTAAAAGAAGTCGGTTTTGAGTATAAAACCACAATTGCCAGCGATCCGCGCCATCGCACCATTGTTGCTCAAAAACCTATTGAGAACTAATGAGGATTTTACCTCGTCTAACCGAACGCAGGATGCGATCGATCGCTTGTCTTTCCTCTTCGGCTAAATTGTCTTTTAGGGTTGCTGCCATTAAACCATAGCGATCGCTCAGCGTTAAAATTCCCGTATCGGCCACAGAAGAGAAAATTTCCGAAATCGCACCGGGGAGGAGTTCGATTGGGTTGAACATAATCTTTGAAAATCTTTTGTTATCGACAATTCCATCATCTCTAATTTCTTTTGATAAAGGTGCGATCCCTCTCGCGCAATCGTGAGAATAGGATCGAGTTTTCAGATGACAGACAATACAAAAAAATGCGATCGCGGTACGGGATCGAACCGATCGCGATCGCATTCTCTTTTAAGAAAAAAAATCCCTGACAAATTTACCCTGTCAGGGAGAAACTAAGAGTGAGAGGAAGTCAAAACAATTCCAAAGGCAAAATTAAAAATTCAAAAAAAGAGGCAGTTTGTGCTTAAGCAGCACCCATGCTTCGACTCGGCTCGACACCGAGTTGAATGCGTCCGCGTTTGATGGCACGAAGGAGGCGGTTGACGACTCTTCTTTCTTCTTCTTCGAGGTTTTCATTTAAGATCGCAGCCATCAAGCCGTAGCGAGCGTTCAAGGTTAAAATTCCAGTTTCGGTAGCTGTAGCGAAAATTTCAGAGATTGTATTGGGGAAGAGAACGATTGAGTTAAACATGGTGGTTTGGGGTGACTTCCTTATCGACAATTTCATCATCTCCTTTTTTTTCTCGCGGCGAAGCGATCGCGAATCCTGTCGGGGTGAGAATGCGATCGGGTTTTCACTTGATGGAAAATACGGAGAAGTTGCGATCGCGATCGCCATTAACCTTCCCGACGAGGGCGAGGATTCGCTAAAATCCAAGCGAGGGTAATTCCTTTAATCATTCCTCCAATGCCGCCACTCGCCCCGGCCAAAATGAACCAGCCGGCAAGCTCCGACGGATCGAACCTGCTAAAGAAGAGATTCATTGAATATAAAGCCAGCCAACTAACGCTACTCATCCATCCCAAACCACTCGCAACAATCCACCAATAGGCTTTTTTACTGTTGGGCAAGAGAACCAACCCTTGCAAAAAACCAACGATCGCACCTCCCGCAAAAGCACTGACAAAAAAACCCAATTCGATAAAAAAACGACTTCTGCCCAATAGAGATAGACTCAACGATGCGCCCAGTAGTCCTAAAATAGCCCCCATCGCTGTTGCTGGAATCCACCAAACTGCATGGCGAATGCGCCGACGCAATATTGCCCATTGACTTAAGGCTAAAGGCAAAAAAGTTAGCAAAACAATGGCGATCGCCACGATCGCCCGCACGACTGGCAAAGATTCTACCAAGGGTCTGAGCAACCAAAAACCCCAACCGAGAGGAATGGATAGACTGGTTGCCAAAATCCATTGAATCCAGAGGGGAATTGGCTGTAATTTGCGTCTCATTTTTATTTTTCGGGAGTCACTGCTCTAGTCATCATAAATTCTTGTCGGAAGCGATCGCCTTTGGGCTGAGCAAAGGTTTTGTAACGCATTTCTGGGGAAAATCTAAAATTTCTTGCCAGTTTTGCATCGAGATGTCATATAAGAGTAGTGCTCCATTTCTCACATGAAATCATGAAAAAACTGTTTGCAACTTTAGTCGCCTTGTTATTGGCGATCGCGACTCTCTTTCCGCAACCCGCTTTCGCTCAAGTCTTTTTTCCTTCCCCGAAAGGGTTTACCATAACCCAAGCCTGCGATGCCACTCGCTCGATCAAAAAAGGCGGCGATCCCCTAACTTTACATACCGAGGCAACTTATAAAGCATTGGGAACTAATAAAGCCAGAGGAGCCAGTCACGTTTACATTAGCGTTAACGGCGATCGCAAATGGGTGGCGATCGAATGCGGGACTTTTGAGGATGGGACGAGTTTTTCCGCCCCTCCTCCCAAACCAGAACCGAGCCAACCGCAAAAGTCACAAAGTACGGCTTTTTCTCCCTTCTTTGATACGGAAGACAATCCGGTTTGCTTGCCGAAAAGCGGTTGCGTCGATGCAACGCCCGAGCCTCCCGAACTCGATGAGTTTGACTTAGCCGTCAATGAAGTTTGCGGCGAACCGGGAAAGGTCGTCAGCCGTCAAGAATTTAAAGACCTTATGAATGCTCATCCGGCAGTCTTGGCAGAGATCCGAGATTATACTGATGGGGAAGTGTATGGCGATCGCTCCGCTCCCAAAACCACCGCAGCCTATTTAGATGCTCTGACAGATGCTTGGTTTAGCGCCGAAGGCTTCGATCATATCTTCTGCGGCGAACCCGTTCCAGGGGGGAAAATTGGCGGACTCCACTATCACGGTCGCTATTTAGATTTACAGCAAAAAGGGCTGGCCGGTCGTCTCGATAATAACGAACGCCGAGAAGAAATCGCCGAAGGGACGATCTATACCATAGGAGCGGCAATAAAAGTTAACGGACAGCTTGCAATTTCCTCGATTAAGGGCTATGGCTACACTTTAAGTGCCAAAGATTTACTCAAATTTGCCACCCGCGCTTTTGCTGATAATCCTACAACTAGCACTCGCAGTACGGCTTGTCTTTTGCCCATCGAAGACGACGGCAAAGCGTTTACTATGATTTTCGTGCGGCGATCGCAAGGCATTCGCACCTTTTACCCCGATGCCACCCCTTCCAATCGCGATCCGGTTTGCGTTCAATAAGCAATTCTCAATAAACAACAATCGATGAAGAGTGCGGAGAGAACTGCTCATTTCTCTCCCTTTTCTTTCCTCGGGCGTTCCGCATTGGGTTGCGGCGATCGCCAAAAAAAGAGACAAGCAAAGAACATCTTGTTCTTCGTGTTTTATCTTCTACATTTCAATGTTGCGGGCGTTTGAGAATTGAAGAGCTGCCGAGTGCGGCGATCGCCAATAAACCGAGAATTGATACGGGTTCGGGAATATTAGAGGCTGTCACCACGCGAATCCAGTCCCCGGGTTCTGTGACATACATCGACACATTGAGGATATTCGTGCCAACCCCAGAATAGGTATCCTCGCCAGTATTTTCAAAGCCTCTATTCCCAAAACTGCCGGGATAGTCAGTCCAGGGAATATTGCCCAACAAATCATTTGAGGCTGCCTCTAATTTTCCGTCAGTATCGGACATCACTCCCAAAATCGTTCCGTCAAATTCCCACAGGACATTATCGACGTTTAATACGTTATTTCCCGGATTATTCAGGAAAATCATGTGACTGCTGACTCGCCTTCCTTGCTCGATCGTGTCACCGTAAATAAGGTTGTCGTCAATTTTAAGATCTTCCTCGAGCAAAACATTTTGTCGCTCGTCGAAACCCAGCATAAACTGTGTGTGGGTCGTGGCATCGTCCCATACCGATACGGGAGCATCAATCTTTACGCCATCACCCATCACTGATAAAATTGCTGCTTCAGTCGGGGTAACAAGAGTACCCAAAGCTGCTATTCCCAACAGAGCGAATAATACTTTTTTCATCAGAACCTCCGAGGATTCCCTCCTCTTGTACTCTGGCAATCTTCGGCCCGGGCGATCGCCAAAAAATCCCGTGCAATAAACACTGATTTTTTTTGCTTACAGCATAATTTTAACCTTTTGACAACTGATAAATCTATGATTTTTTATATTCTTTTACAAAATAAAAATGATGCAATCGCGATCGCATGAAGATTCCTTACGAGAAAACTTCGAGCGATCGGCATACTTGAAGATATCCAAATTCAACAAGATATCCCCTACAAATTCTCAAAGAGGAGATTAAAAGAGATAAAATGACTAAAGTAGGGAAATTTATTCTTCTTCTTGCGGCTTGCGTTTGAGGAGAGAAGAACCTCCCAATGTACCAACAGCCAACAAACTGAGAATTGATGCGGGTTCGGGGACGGGTTCGGAGGCAACGGTGACAACACGAATCCAGTCTCCAGGTTCGCTCACTCCTATAGAAACATCTAAAGTATCCGTTCCCACTCCAAAATAAACATCATCAGGAAGACCTTCCATTCCCCTTAAACCAAAACTACCGGGATATAATGTGTTATCAGCACCTAAAAGATCGCTAGAAGCTGCTTCGAGACGACCATTGCGATCGGACATTACGCCCAAAATTGTCCCATCAAACTCCCAGAGGACATTATCGAGATGTAAGACTTGATTTCCGGGAGTATTCACAAAAATCATGTGACTGCTGACTCTCGTTCCGGCTGCAATGATTCCACGATCGACAGCTAAATTCTCTGTCAGCAAAACATTTTGCTTTTCGTTAAACCCGAGCATAAATTCTGGATCTTCGTAGCCCGGAGCATCGTCAAATACTGAAGCTGGCGCACTAATGAGTTTACCGCCAGGACCAACCGATAAAATTGCGGCTTCGGCTGGCCCTGCGATCGCACTTAAGATTGCCGTACCGATAAGACTGAAAAGAATCTTTTTCATTGTTCTTACACTTTCCTCTTGCGAGTAGGTTATAGGAGTTTTCCTTCCTAGCCGCATATTAGGTGTGTCTTCGTGAGATCTCAATTAAATATGCGAAATTTTACTGAAACTTTAAATATATGGGATTTTTGGTAAAGTTCGCGTAAAGCAGCAAAATTATCTCGATTTAAGACATCCATCTATAGTCACTATATTCATTGCGATATTTCTCTGAGATATCCAAAGTCGCAACATAACTTTCAATCCAAAATTTTGCGGAAACTTGAGAGACTCGGGCTATTCTGCGAAAGTAAAGTAAAACTATCCAATGCAAGTTCCGAACAACAATTCAATACATGCGATGTAAGATATATTCTGATAAATCTTTTAGAGCCCGAGAACATTCTGAGGGTGGGAGAGAACGGAGGCGTTCGATCGCCTTGCAAGAATGATAGGCCGCTAATTCGCGCGATTTTTCAATACCCTGGCTTTCTTGGACCATGGCGATCGCTTTCTCTAAATCCCCCTCCTCGCTAAATTCCCGTTCGATTAAAGGAACAATATAAGGATTCTCTTCCATTGCATAAAGGACGGGAGCCGTTAAATTACCACTGGCCAGATCCGAACCTGCCGGTTTTCCCAAAATATCGCTCGAAGCCGTGAAATCCAAAATATCGTCAACAATTTGAAAAGCTAAGCCAAAATGACGGCCGTAATCATAAATATCGCGAGTAATTTCATTGGCAGCATCACTTAATAATGCTGCGGATTTAGCACTATTTGCCATTAAAGAGGCAGTCTTACAATAGCTCTTCTCTAAATAAGATTCAATGGAAAGATTGGTATCAAAACGATTGAGACCTTGTTGAATTTCTCCCTCGGCAAAATCCCGAATGACCTCGGATAACAATTTCACGACTTCGAGATTGTCTAAATTGGCTAAATACCAAGAAGATTGAGCAAACAAAAAATCTCCTGCCAAAACAGCAATGCGATTGCCAAAAAGACTATTCACGGTTGCCACCCGTCGGCGAATATCCGATTCGTCTACCACATCATCGTGAACGAGACTGGCCGTATGAATCATCTCGGTAATTTCCGCCAAACGACGATGGCGAGGGGTAATCTCCCGGTCTGACATGGTTCCGCGAGCGACTAATAAGACGATGGCGGGTCTCAAGCGTTTGCCTCCAGCACCAAATAGATGCTCTGCTGCTGCCCTGAGGATTGGGTGTTTTGCGCCAATCAGTTTTTTGAGGTTTTCCGCTAAGATTCCAAGGTCAGCATCGACTGGGGAAAAAAGAGATGTTACTGAGGTCATTTTTTTGCCGCGTTTGGCGAATGTTAAAAAAACTACATACTTTTTAACATATTTTAACTTAAGAAGGACTGTTCGGGAGACAAGAGGAGGGGTAAACTTGCTTTTTTTGAGAATTTTTTCCGTTGAATGTTATTGGCAATATCACAACAAGCCGACCAAATGTAACGGACCGTTCCCAGTAATCAACTCAATTGCTAGAACCAAAAATCCGAGCATGGCCAGGCGACCGTTCCAAACCTCTGCGGCAGTTGTCATGCCCCATTCCCATTTTTCTGGGGGATAGAGTTTAACGGTTTTCTCCATGCGCTTGACATCGGCAAAGGTTTGAGGAGGATCGGCGAGGGCCTTGGTTACCAAAGTGCTGAGGGATTCAATGAAAAGAGGATGGGTATTGAGAGCCGGAACGCGACCGAAATTTTCAATTCCTGCTTCTTCAGCAATTTCTCGATATTCAATATCGATTTCCTGTAGCGTTTCGATATGTTCGGAAACGAAGCTGATGGGGACTACGGCAATATCTTTGATTCCTTTTTCTCCCAAGGCTTGTAGTGCATCTTCGGTATAAGGTTGCAGCCATTCCACCGGACCGACGCGACTTTGATAAGCAAGAGTATGTTCGTTGGGACGGTTTAGCGTTTTCATGATGAGGCGAGTACATTCCTCAATTTCCTTCTGGTAAGGATCTCCGGCTTCTTCAACATAGCTGACGGGAACGCCGTGGGCGCTAAAGAAAATATGAACGCTATCGGGATCGGCAAATTTCTCTAATTCTGTGGCAATCAGGTCTGCCATTGCTTGTAGGTAATGGGGTTGGTCGTACCAAGAGGCGATCGCGGTGTAGCGAACTTTGGCGAGTTGGGCGTTCTCTTGCCAGAGGCGATCGAGTAGGCGAAAAGACGAACCGCTCGTGCTGATGGAAAATTGAGGATAAAGGGGCAGAATGACTAACTCGTCGATCGCATCTTTTTCAATCTCGGCGATCGCTTCTTCGGTAAAGGGATGCCAATAGCGCATGCCGATATAGATATTGGCATCATATCCTTGTTCGCTTAATTTGGCTTGTAACGCTTGTCCTTGCTCCTCAGTAATTTTTCGCAAGGGAGAACCGCCGCCAATTTGTTTGTAATTCTCTTGAGAAGTTTGGGTGCGTCGCGTGGAAATAAACCAAGCTAAGGGTTTTTGCAACCAAGGGACGGGCAAGCGAATGATTTCGGGATCGGAAAATAGATTAAACAGAAAAGGTCCGACATCTTCGAGGGTATCGGGCCCTCCTAAATTGAGCAATAATACACCTATATTATTATTGACAGCCATAAGAGTTTTCTAAATTTTTCAGAATCTTTACTAAGTTTAACAATAATGTTGTTGTTTCGTTACGCCGAATCCACGGGAAAATTCCCGTAGGCCGGCCAATATTAGGGTGCTGTTGACATTTCTGGAAGATTTTCTTTCGTCATCTCTGCTAACCGTTCTGGAGTAACGCAACGACGCTCGGAACAATAGGTCATTAAATTGACTCCATTGAGCATTTTTACCGTGCTGACGCGAACGCGAAAATCATTGGTAATAAACCAACACCGTTCCATTCCTTGATTGCGCTCGTATTCGGTTTGAATGCTCAACACGCCATCCGGTGCAAATCGATAGCGACAGATGACGGGGATGCCTTCGACGTAACCCCGATTTCGTAAAAATTTTCCTGTTGTCGGATCGTTGGGATCGGGAACGTCTACGAGAATTGCGGCATAATCGGGATTGGCCTCTTCTAAGTTTGCCAACCAATTAAAGCTCGCACCTCCGGTCGTGCGAGCGGGATCGACGTTTTGAGAGCGGCAGACCTCTGCGACCCGAGGATCGTCTTGGCTCAAAACTTCGATAATAATATTAGATTCTCCCGATTCGTCGGCGACTGCATCGAAATGATGAACCGTTCGTTGCGAAAACCATTGTCCTTCGCTTTTACGAAAAAAGTCCATCATGGTCATGGGAGGATTGAACAGCATTTTAGGGGAAATCTCCTCGAAATTTTGTTAAGAAAAATTGCCTTCTTTGGGGAATGGGCTGGGGAAATTTTAAGATAGATCGCGTTCAAAAATTTTCACCGCGCTACAAATCTTCAGAAATCTTTCAACAACCCCATCGCCTTGCGTTGGGGATTGGGGGAGAAACCCTGATTTAAACAGTTCACGGTTTCCAAAGTGGAGTTGCTCCAGCGCTCCACAGGTTTAATTTGTCAACAGGAAGCGAAATTCGCTGGAGCAACAAGTGTTTGTTGATGCTCGTTTCCTCCCCAACCTACTTCGTTGAGGATGGGGTATCCACTCATATATTTTTGATGAATAACTCGCTTACCTACTCTGTTGAGGATATTTTGCAGGCGATCGCCAAGGAAGAAAGTTTTACGGGAATCGATCTCCAAGGGGTCAATCTCGAAGGCGCAAACTTAGCCGGAGCAAATTTGAGTGGGGCCAATTTAAATCGTGCCAATTTAGCGGGAGCAAACTGCCAAGGAACGGATTTTCGCGGCACTTTTTTGATCGAAGCCAATCTCATAGGAACGAATTTACAAAATAGTTTAATGCACCGAACTCAATTGCAAAAAGCCACTCTGGAGAAAGCCAACTTAGAAGGTGCAAAATTGGAACTTGCTTGTTACGATATGGCAACCATTTGGCCGCAAGATTACGATTATAAAACCTGTGGGGCGGTTGGTCCCCATGCCCGTCTGAGTGGCGTTTTTCTCAATACAGCCAATCTCCGCTATGCCGATCTGCGCCATGCCAATCTCCGGGGGGCATATTTGAGCGGGGCCGATTTAACCCGAGCGAATCTACAAGGAGCAGCCTTGAGTGGTGCTAATTTGCAGCGTGCATTCCTCACGGGAGCTTGTTTGCGGGATGCGCGGCTCAACGGAGCGGAATTACAGGGTGCAGACTTCCGCGCGACGGATTTAACCAATGCGAGTTTTGATAATGTGGCAAACATTGCCGGAGCTGATTTTACGAACGCGCGCGGATTGACCGACTCGACTCGTAAAATGCTCTGCGGCTGTTTATTCAAAAATACAGAAACTTGGAATGCTTATACTCGCACGCATACCACGGACAGCTTGGGATGTCAAGAGTTTTAAAAGATAGCTTTCACTCGAGGAGAACGCTTGTCTTCCTCTCGTTCCAATTTCGACCCATCAATAAAGAAACTCTCGGTACATCATTCAACCCCATTGGGCAAAACAATGTGCGGAGAGTTTCCCTTTGATTCTGTTGCGGTCTTGGTCTGCTTCTAGCAGCAGGAAGCTTCTGCTTCTAGCAGCAAGAAACCAAAAATAAGACTCTACGACATGGAGTTAATCACGTAATCGAGATAGCCGCGATACTCAACCAGAGCTTGAGCGGACATATCGCGAGGGGCGCAACCGCGATCGCGCAAGAAAGAAAGACCGGTAACGTAGGTAGCAGTATCGATGCCCAGAGCTTTGTAAACTTCGCGAGCGCCAGCAATTCCCAATTCGTCGAGGGGACCGGTACCGCCAACAACTAAACAGTAGTTAATCAAACGCAGATAGTGAATGATATCGCGCTTGCACTTTTCTTTTTGTGCATTGCTATCCAGATCGCGACCGCTTCCGTTAGGGAATTTGGTATAGATTGCGTTAACAGCTTCTTGAGCAACAGCATCGTAGTTGCCAGCCAGTTTTTCAGCAGCTTCCATACGAGCGCCAGCACGCTGCAAGCTACCTTGAACGGATTCTAAATCGGAAGAGCTGGGAAAGCGTCCTGCCAAGTCAGACGCAGCAACAGCAGTGGTCAACACTGATTTCATAGTTCGAGTTTCTCCTGTTTCTAATAACTTTTAGTTAAGGGACGGATATCGCTGTCGGGTTTCTTGCTGAGAAATTAGCCGATTGCTTCAATTACTGCATCAAAGTAACTACCACACTCAGAAGCCAGACTCGAGCAGTCTCCTGGCGTTACATCCATTTTGCGGAATTTGCTGCCAGCAAATCCTTCCGTGTTGGTGTTGTTGATGTGAGCGATGCAGATAGCCTTCATGATGGAAACTGCACGGCTGGTGCTGCCAGCAGGAACGCCCAGAGCGGAATAGGTTTCTTTTAAACCATTCAAGCAACGATCTTGCAGGACGGAAGCATCTCCAGCAAGAAGTGCATAACTGATATAGCGCAAAATGATTTCGCCATCGCGCAGGCAAGCTGCCATTTTACGGTTGGAATAAACGCCACCACCAGGAGAGGTCAATCCGGGGCTTTCGCAGCAAATACCGGCGATCGCATCGGTTACGCAGCAGCTGGCATTGCTGGCAACTGCATTGACAGCATCCAAGCGCTTGTTTCCTTCAGTAATAAAAGATTTTAAAGATTCGAGTTCCGAACCGCCAACAAAGCCACCTTTAGAATCAGCAGCTGCTACGGTTTTTGAAAAAGCATCAAGCATTTAACATCTCCTTTTGATAACAAGGACTTTGCTATTAGAGGTCGTCGAGTTGTTCTCGAGCAACCGAGATAAACCATAGAGCATAATGAGAAATTTTGCCCTTTTTATGAAAAACAAAGTCACAAAACTTAAAATAACGATATTTTCGAGTAGAATCCCAACAAAATAACCCTTTCGCTCTTTGAGAGGAAAAGGTTATTCCATCGGATTTAGGAAACTGTTCTGAAAAAACAGACACAATCGTGAAAATCAGATACTTGGCTTAAGCCACCTCAGAGATGCTAACAATTTCGCCACCCCGTCGATAAATGACTTGCAGGATTTGGGACATCTCGCTGTAGTTAATGGTGATGGTTTGCTTGGCCATCTTGTTGAGTCGAGCCGCAGCTTTTGAAGTTGAATAGCTAATTTGAAAGCGCTTGCCAGTATTGGCATAAGCCGCTCCATTACCCGTTGCCAGTGTTTCGATCGGCGTTGGGAGATTTGCCCCTAGAGAAGCAATCAAACGAGAGCTACCCCCGCGATCGCTAGTTGCCGAGCCTCGCAGTAAAGAAAACATGCGATTAAATGTCTCATTTTTGAAGCCCGTTTGACTTTGTATGCTGCGAGGATAGGGAACGACATTTTCTCCAAAGCTGGCAATATATTCTGAGCTATCGGTGTAGGAGTTAATCTCGGCTTCGTATCCTTGTTTGCTGTAAATGGCAACGTGTTCGGCAATCTCTGCTTGATCTTGGGGGGGACGACCCAATAAGTGCTTGAAGTTCAATTCGATAAAGCGATATTGGGAAGACTGATGGAAGAATAACGATTGGTAGAGGCTGGACTGAGCAACCAGATTGACAAATCCGCGAACGGAAATATCGCCGTTTCGCAGTTGGGCTTCAGCACTGGCAAAGCCCTCGCTATCCATGACGTGAACGTTGCCCAAGACTTGCTTGTAAACTGCTCGAATAATAGTTTGCAAGTCATCCTCAGTTGCATTGGCACGCAATTCTAAAGAAGCCCCTTCAAAGGCATCTAGCCCGAGGGTTGCAGAGTTTGTAAGGTTACCCATTTTCAATCTCTCAAATATTTTGTACAAGCGTATTAAAAAACATGACTGACTGGCTCGATCGGTCAAGCCCGATCTTAGAAAATGCTGGGGATTTATGAAGAATAACGTAACAAAACTTTAAGTTGCAGCCATTGTTAGGGAAATTCAACCCAGGATATCGCTCTTCCCTAGCTTCTAGGAGGATGGTATCAATCTTGATAACTCTTGGTTTTGGCATTGAGAGTACCGCTATGTTACAGATTATTGCATTCTTTATCGGGAATGAGACAGGGGTGGAGGTTATCTCGTATGCTACTTTTCAGTAAATGGCGGAGTCTCTTCTAGATATGTACAAGCCTTTTCAGAAATACTTAGAACAAGAACTTTTTAAAAAATTCGATTTACAAAGCGTATCCATCCCAGCAGGGTTAGAGCGTCAGCTCTCCGAGCGAGGCAAAAACCCGGCTTTTATTCAAAGTTGGTGCTACCAATGTCCCCAACTCCGCAAAATTCGCTATACCTACATTGATGCGGGAAAATCCGCCCAAGTCTTTAATAGCGTCATTTATCCAGCGCATCATTACGATCTTCCCATCTTGGGCATTGATTTTCTATCTTTTGGGGATAAGAAGAAGAATTTAGTGGTGATGGATTTTCAGCCTCTTTTCAGAGATGAAGAGTATTTGAATAAATATATCGAACCCATGCGATCGCTGCGAGATAAGTATGACGATCTCGCTCAAAATTTAGGCATGAAATTCTATGATGCCAATCAATATTTCTCCAAGTATTTACTCTTTGCCAAAACCGAACCCAATACGGTAGAAGAACGAGTTTGGCTCGCCTATATCGATTACATCAATCTTTACTGGGAAATCTTAGATGAGGCTTCTCCCTTAAACGATCCTAAAGATATTCAGCGAATTGTTAAAGCGCAGAAAGACTACGACCAATACAGTGCAGAGCGAGATCCCGCTCATGGTTTATTTAGCAGCTATTTTGGAGCTGAATGGGCAGAACGTTTCTTGTATGAATTCTTATTTGAAGATGCTAAACCTTTAGCAGTGAGTAGCAAATGATATATTGCTTTATTGTTCGTTGCTCATTTTTTATTGTTCGTTGAAATGACACTTTATCAACCCTTTTTAGATCACGCGATCGCAACCCTTAAAGATTGTTTTGACAGCGATCTCGAACCCTATCCCGTTCCCAAAGGGTTCGAGCGCAAAAGTGCCATAACGGGAAGTAAGAAAAAACCACAAGAAGTCGTTACGACCAGTTATGCTTATTCTGCTCCCAAATTAAGGCAAATTCGCGCCGCTCACGTCCAAGGTGGGGCAGCTTTGCAGGTTTTGAACTTCGTGATTTTCCCGCAATTAAATTACGATTTGCCTTTTTTTGGTGCAGATTTGGTTACATTACCGGGCGGGCATTTGATTGCCTTGGATATGCAGCCTTTATTCCGAGACGATCCGTCCTATCAGGAGAAATACACGCAACCGATTTGGAAAACCTTTCAAACCCATCAAGAAGGTTTACCTTGGGGAGGAGATTTTCCCGAGGAAGCAAAACCCTTTTTCTCTCCAGCATTTCTCTGGACGCGACCGACAGAAACAGAAGTGGTAGAGGACAAAGTTTTTGCAGCTTTTAAAGACTATTTACAGGCATATTTAAAGTTTGCCAAGACGGTAGAACTCGCCCCAGAAGAACAATTACCGGCAATTAAAACCGCACAACTTAAATATTTACGCTATCGTGCCGAAAAAGATCCCGCCCGAGGAATGTTTCAGCGCTTTTATGGTTCTGAATGGACGGAAGAATACATTCACGGTTTTTTGTTCGATCTCGAACGAAAATTAGGGTTAGAAGATTAAGGTTGGAAGATTAAGGTTGAAAGGTTTTTAACTTTTCGATAAGATGGTCGAAACAGGCAGAAGCGATCGCAGTTTGCTGGGGGATAGAGTATTTTAAACTTGCGACTTTCAAAGACTCCAAACCCAGAATCATGGCCGGGAGGGGAACTTTTAACTCTTGATAGAGCAAATTCATATTTTTCAGTCCTTCCTCGCTGGTAAAGAAAGAATTACCGCCAGCAATACCATAGGTCACGCAGCGCAAAAAATGCCAAAAATCTCGCCAGCAGGCTTCGGCTCGGAAGGGAGGATACAATTCCCCTCCGGGCTGGATAATCTGAGGAAAATGAGCGAGAACTTCTTCTCTGGCTTCCGTGACAATATCTGAAGCCCGATCGCGCAATAATCGGGCAAGTTTCAATCCTTCATCCGAAAACGACAATCCTTGCAACGCAGCAAGATCGGCATCAGTGAGATAGTATCTCTCATCATCTGCCTGTTGAAATAGGGAGATTGCTTCGGAAGGATGCATTTCTTGCCATGTCGCAAAACTGACAATGCGGGCTTTGGGGATGAGTTGTTTGGCTCTCTCGCTGAGTTGCATCTCTACTTTCTCACCACTTCAAAGCGATCGGTTATTTGCCGTTTGACGTCAGAGTCGCCGCCTCCCGATTGCGAAAATCGGCAATCATCGAGTCGATTTTGACAATCTCGGGGTGCTTTTCCAGCCTTGCCATCGTGTCTTTCTTGCTGGCTTTCACTTTTTTTGCGATCGCGACAGTATCATCAATTAAACGTTGTCGATACTGTTCCAACTCGGCAATTGCTTGGGAAAGGGAAATTTGTTCTTCAGACATTGCCTCTACTCCTTAAATCTATTCCAGTTGCAAGCTCGTTAATCTATCATCCCACAAATTGGCTCTTGCAGAGCGATTGAAAGCTAAAAGCCCGATAGACAAAGCATTTGACTCAATTTTTTCCTCGCTATTCTGTAAAAATTTCTACTAAATGTAACAAAATATTACTTTGTTTTTCAAAAATGAGACTAAAGGGCCGACTCTCCTTTAGGTTTATAGAGGCGGTAGGGAAAAACCCAAAACCCGCTAAATTAAAAAACTTGTTGCAATTAACGAGGAGAATTGAATGTTAGATAAATTCTCGAGAGCAGTTGTTACTGCTGACTCTAAAACCGCTTGTATTGGTGGTGACGAATTAGCTGCCCTCCGCGGCTTCATCGCTGAAGGAAATAAGCGTCTTGACGCTGTTAACGCCATTGCTAGCAATGCAAGTTGCTGCGTTTCCGATGCAATCGCCGGTATGATCTGCGAAAACACCGGTTTGATTCAAGCAGGTGGAAACTGCTATCCCAACCGTCGCATGGCTGCTTGCTTGCGCGATGGCGAAATCATCCTTCGCTATGTTAGCTACGCTTTGTTGGCCGGTGACGCTTCCGTTCTCGAAGATCGTTGCTTGAATGGTTTAAAAGAAACCTATGCTGCTTTAGGTGTACCCGCGACCTCCAGCGCTCGTGCAGTTGGCATCATGAAAGCAATCTGTATTGCTCACATCAATGGTACCAATACCGAAGCTCAAGCTGGTGCGAAGTACAAGAAAAATGAAATGCCCCAAGGTGATTGCGCTGCTATCACTGCTGAGTGCGCTAGCTATTTCGACCGCGTTGTTGCTGCTCTCAGCTAACGGCAAAACGCAATTAGCTAAGACAACTTCAATTAATACTCGCTCGAATACAGTCTGGAGATAAACAAGCAATGAAATCTGTTATTACCACCGTTGTTACGGCTGCAGATGCAGCTGGACGTTTCCCTAGCTCCTCGGATTTAGAATCCGTTCAAGGTAGCATCCAACGTGCTGGCGCTCGTTTGGAAGCTGCTGAAAAGCTCGCTGGCAACCTCGATCAAGTTGCTCAAGAAGGCTACGATGCTTGTATTCGCAAGTATCCCTACTTGAACAATGCTGGCGAAGCTAACTCCACCGATACCTTCAAAGCCAAGTGCCTCCGCGACATCAAGCACTACATGCGCTTGGTCAACTACTCCTTGGTTGTTGGTGGCACAGGTCCTCTTGATGAGTATGGAATTGCCGGTCAACGTGAAGTTTACCGCGCTTTGGGTCTGCCTACCGCTCCTTATGTTGCCGCTCTGAGCTTCATCCGCGATCGCGGTTGCGCTCCTCGCGATATGTCCGCCCAAGCTCTCCTCGAGTACAACGCTCTCGTTGACTACGTGATTAACTCCTTGTCCTAATCCTAATTTTGTTAGGATGGGAAGTAACGAGCTAAAACGTTAGTTTCCGATTCGCTTTCAAAGGGATTCTCTGTCAATTGCTTTGCCTGAATTGGGTTGAGTTCATGACAAGAGAATCCCTTTAGTGTTGAGCGAAGATTTTTTTTGCGATCGCGTCCCAAAGATGGGCGATCGTAAAAGAGCGTCAAATTATTCCAGCCAGAAGAAAACTGATTATGACCGCAAAGGCTTTATTCGAACAACTCAAACATCCCAATCACAACTTGAGATCGAGGGCAATGCGAGAAATTGCCGACACCCGCGACGAGAACACGATTCCTCATTTGATGGGATTATTGGAAGAAGAAGATATGACCTATCGGCGATCGGCGGTGAAAACCCTTGGAGTTATCGGGTTGGATGCCGTTCCTTCTTTGGTCGATGAGTTGAAAAATAGCGAGAATGCTACGATTCGCGCCAGTTGTACGAAAGCCCTCGCGCAGGTTGCCGTCAATCATCCCGACGATCCCTTCCCCGAATTGGGCTTGCAGGCTTTAAAAACAGCGTTGGGAGATTTGAATCCCGTGGTTCACATTGCGTCGGCGATGGCGTTGGGTGCGGTGGGGTCTGCGGCGTTAGATATTTTAGTCGAGGCGGTTCAGACAACGGAAAATGTTGCGGTTGCGGTTGCGGTTGTCAATGCGATCGGTTCGATTCCCGAGGAGAAAGCTACAAAAACCCTCACGGAATTAGCCAATGACGAATCCATCGATAGCTACGTGCGCGAGTCGGCAAATAGTGCCTTATCCCGCTTGCAACTCATGCAGCAAAACTCTGTGAGAGAATAATTGATAGTTGATAGTTGATAGTTGATAATTGATAATTGACATGACGGCAGAGCAACAAGAAACGGATTTATTGCTCGATCGCGTTTGCGAACAAATCGCGCAACAAGTTTTCGATGCGAGCGATCGCGAAACCCTCGGGCGAATGGTGGAATGTTTCGCCGATTCGCGGGGCATGGTGCGCTTGCGGATCGCGGAAACCCTCGGTAAAATCGGTCAACCCGCCCTCCCGTTTCTCATGGATGCGTTAGAGAAGCATGAAAATCCAGTGGTGCGGCGAGCAAGTGGAAAAACCATTACTTTAATTGCCGATCCCGTTGCCATTCCCGTGTTAATTCGCGCTTTGCTCTACGATGAGGATACGGTGGTCAAGGGATCGGCTGTTGGCGCTCTCGCTCGCATGGGAGAGAAAGCCGTCCCGGTTTTATTAGAAATTATCGCGTCAGAAGAACACCCGCAAAGCATTAAAGGTCATGCGGCTTGGGCGCTTGCTTTTATGGGTGCAGAGGTGAA
This sequence comes from Cyanobacteria bacterium SBLK, assembly GCA_017746715.1. GTDB lineage: Bacteria > Cyanobacteriota > Cyanobacteriia > Cyanobacteriales > Spirulinaceae > CCY15215. Next base: position 66,581 of record JAGHZQ010000015.1, on the reverse strand, counting down.
GGAAGAGTTATATCGGGCAATTTCTGACGATTCTGGAGAAGTTCGCAGCGCAATTGTTGCAGCGATTGGGAATTTGGTTCAAGAAACGAAAGACGAAAAAGGGTTAGAGTTGTTACTGGCTTCTCTGCAAGATTCTGAAGCAATGGTGAGGGCAGAAGCCGCAACAGCTTTGAGTCAACTCGATGAATCTGACGAGATTATTTCCGCTTTGATTGCAAGTTTGCAAGATGAAGACGGTGAGGTGAGAAAAAATGTCTCCTTGTCTTTGATGAAATTGGGCGATCGCAGTATTTTAGACTCTTTACAAACTGCTTTAGACAAGGAAACCGAGGAAGGGACGAAAAAAGCGATCGCGTTGGCTGTTTCTCGCATTGAAAATAAAGTCGAAGAAGAGGATGATGATTGGTAATTGGCTGTTTTAAGCGATCGCTTTGTTGATTGTTCTGTCGGTCATGCGATCGCGCTACAATCATAAAACAGTCTGTTGTCTGGTTATTCTCAAGGGCATGAGTCGCTATGAAAGTTCGCTCTCTCCAGTTAAAATATTTCAAAAAGTTTTCAGACCGCTCATTTGAATTTACTGATAAAGAAACGGGATTAGCACAAAATTTAGTTGTTTTAATTGGCGCAAATGGTTCTGGTAAAACAACTATTTTGCAAGCGATAGCGGCAACTTTAGGACAAGCGATCGGACAATTAAAAAATCTACAAGATTTAGATTGGCCGGGATTTAACTATGAATTGATGAGCAGCAATTGGGGACGATTTGAACCAGAAGTTAACTTAGAGATTCAATTTTCCCTACAAGAACTCAAAGCAATTCAAGAATTTTATGAGAAAGTGGCTGCTTATAAAAATTATTTACAACCTCCTGCACACAATCATTTGGTCAACCTTAAATGGCATGATGGTCGCGTTCAAGCAAATACTGCGGCTGAATTATTTCAATTTAAAGGAAGACAATATGCCAAACAACTTATGCGCTCTGAAGGAAATCGGGTATTTGAAAAAGTTGGAGGTATTCTTTGGTATATAGAACAAAGAACCTCCACAAGTCTAACTCCTGAAAAAAACTCTACAGACTCAAATCTTGAAGAGTCTCAAGAGTCTGAATCTATTGAAATAGATGAAGATGAACTACGAGGTATACTTGCAAGCTGGCAACAATTCGCTTCCTTTATAAAAACGAATAATAAACCTTTTCCTGTGGCTAATCAAAAGTTCTTGGGTGAGGCGAAGAAGTTTGCAGAATTGAACAGACTATATAACTTAGTGTTTCCAGGAAGACGTTTTGAAACTCTGTTTCCTAGAGAAAATATTAATGATATTACTAAGAAACCTTGGTTTTACTTATTCAATAAAAATGAAAATAAGCATTATGAAATTTCTGAAATGTCTGCGGGGGAAAGGGCGATTTTGCCAATTTTGATTGATTTTGTTAATTGGAATATTCATAACTCAGTTATTTTAATTGACGAACTTGAATTACATTTACATCCTCCCTTACAGCAGACATTACTGGGAGTTTTGCCCAGTTTGGGTAAAAATAATCAATTTATTATTACAACCCATTCTGATTATGTCGCCGAATTAGTACCTGAAGAAAATATCTATTTTTTAGAGGATGAATTATGAAAGTTAGCAAAGTTATAATCTTCTGTGAAGGAGATGCAAATAGTCCAGACTCTTTATTATTAAATCAAATTTTTCTTGGAGAAGAGCATAAACCAAGCATTCAAGGTGGAGCAGGAAAATTTGGGCTGACTAATTTTGCCGCAGGATACCTGTTGACAACACCTGCTAAAAAACAAAAATATATAATGTTCCGCGATCGCGATTTTGATATTCAGCCATCCCCAGAACCCAAACTGCTTCAATTAAATCGGCCAAAATCGCTGTTTCTAACTCATCGTGCTTGTATGGAAAATTATTTTCTCAATGCGGACTTTATTCATAATTATTGGGAATATAAATATCAAGAAAAACAGAATAATCCAAGTTCGAAATGGGGTCATGGAGACTCTCCCGGTGTTGAAGAAATTACAGATTGGATTGAGTCTGCTGCCAAAAGTTTGAAAGATTATCAAGCTGTACGTTGGGCATTAGGAAACATATCAAAAAGTGCAGCACGAAAACAGTTGAAAACGACTTGGACTAAAGGGAGTGGCGAATTGCCCGAGTCGTTAACTTTGTCAGATTGTCACGAGGAGGCTTTAAAATTGATCGAAGATTTTAGAGAAGTTGCAAGTCCGGTAAATCAAGAAAATTTCCAACACAAATTAAATGAATATCAAACTCAATTTGAGGAAGATAAATTTTGGACAGAAAAACAATATTTGATTTGGTTTCAGGGCAAAGATATTTTTAGAGAAATGTACAAACAAATGCAAAGACAAGGACATAACTATCTTTCTCTTTGGAAATTGGTCAGAAATAGAGAAGCGATCGCAAACCTCGATATTACTCAACATCCCGATCTAATGGAATTGAAAACCAAACTTAGAGAAATACGGGCGCGATCGCCAGAAAAGACAACCTAACTCGCGATCGCTATGCCTTCACTTTCTCGCGAATGAGCAAATCAGCATCATCCGCCACCAATTGCCAGCGATCTTTTGCCCCTAATTGTTCTAATGCCAACAAACAGGCATATTTAAGATGAAAAATAGGCGTTTTCAGATTTTCTTCTAATAGAGGAATCGCTTTTTTATCGCCGATATTTCCTAATGCAAGTGCCGCAGCCGCCCGAGACTTCATAAATTGCGGTTCGCTATTATAAAGTCCATCTTTAACAATCGTGTCGTAAGCCGAACTCTCTTGCAACCATCCCCACAATTTAATTACGTGGTAATGCGCCCCATAATCGTTACAGGCTTCGCGATCGTAGGTCTCTCTTAAGGCTTTTTCAGCTTGTTCTGTATAGCGATCGAGGAGGGTTTGACTGGCTAAATAACAGCGCCCAAAATCTGTATGATATAACTCACCAATGACAAACTCTAAGCTAGGGGGTTGGTCGTATTCGTGGACGAATTCGAGGTCTCCAGGATAGTCTCGGACAACGCGATCGCAAATCGATTCTATCTCGGCAAAAGTGAGTTTTCCTAAAGTAATTCCCTCTGTTGCTAAAAGACGAATTCCTCGCAAGCGAAAGGCAACGGAAACCGGACAGCGAGCAATTTGCGGAATGGCTTGATAAAATTTTGCATCGATGAGATCCTGAATGCAGGAACGACGAACCATCACATTAGAGTGTTGGAGAAACTCGATGACTTTCTCCATTCTCGAATAGTCGTTTGACAAGCGGCAAGAAGCTGTAATTGACGCAGTTGCAATCATTTCATCTTCCGATTCAATATGTTCCTCGATCCGTTCGAAAGCGGCTTTATAGTCAAATTTAGCGAGAATTTGAATAATGGTTCGATAGCTCTGCTCTGGCTTGTTTAATAATTGAGCAATTTCTTCTTTAATGTCATCATCATCCGTGCCAATTTCGCCGATCGCCCACACGGCATTTTCAACAACGTAGCGATCGCTTTCCTGCAAACATTCGCGAATTACGGGAAGGGCGTTTTGAGCATTTAAACGCCCCAAACTTTCGATCGCCTTGCGTCGGGCGATATGATGAGCCTGCTCGGGATTGCGATCGCGCACGGTATCGATTAACGCGTTAATGGATGCCTCCGAGGGAAAATTAATCAAGTGAGAGGCAGCAATATAAAGCTCGGAGGGATCTTCTAATTCAGTAAAAGGCGTTCTTAAAATGGCGATCGCCTTTTCTTCGGTCAATCCCGGAAACATATTAAAAAATCGTCGATCCATTTTATGTTGAAAAGAAGAGAGATGGGGAGGAGGAGAGAGATGGGGGAGAAGGGAAATCAAGGGCTTTCTCATTTCATCCTTCATCCCTCATCTTAGATTTTTTAGCCATTAAAAACGCGACTGCGCCACTTATTCAAGCGGGCATTGCCAACAGTTGCCAAACGTTGGGCATCAGCAATTTTCTCGCGCAGAGCGGCAATTTCGGCAACTTGTTTCTCGGAGCTTTCCTGCAAATCATTGTAACTTTCAGCTTGTCCGTTCGTCGTTTCCGTTGCCACTGCCAACTCAGCCGGGAAACTCGTATTCGCTGAAGGAGCCAAGGTTGCCCACTTATTGGTCACGCTGGACTCAAAGGAGGCTAAAGGACGCAATTCCGATAACTGTTTTTGTAAAGCCACCAGCGTTTTTGCCTGCTCGTCGCATTGTGCTTGCAATGCTTGATATTCCTTGGAACGAGAACTGTAGGGAGCAATGGGGATTTGGGAGGGGATCGACTGAGGTCGCAGGACTTTTGCCAGCAGTTTCTTGACATCCGTGTATTGTGGGCGATCGCCAAAGGGAATATCTCCCATAACCGCTTCGGCCACTTTAAATGTATTGTCTTTGTCGCTGCCAGAATTGCTCGGCTGGAGTTGCAAACTGTTGAGGAAGCCCAATAATTTTCCACCCGTTTGAGTTCTGTAGCCGCGAGTAAAGGGCACTGTATCCTCGCCAAATACCTCTTGATATTCATCGCTATCGAGATAGGAATCGATTTCTGCTTCAAACCCTTCTTCATCGAGAATTTTGCTCTTGGCTTTCGTTTCCGAATAGTCATCGGGAGCACGACCGAGAAGGTGTTTAAAATTCAATTCAATAGAACGATAGCGCGAACAATTATCAAAGAAACGAGAGCGATAAAATTCCGATTTGGCAATCCGACGCACGAACTCCCGCACGCTCAGTTCTCCCCGCTTAAATTGGGATTCGGGAACGACCAAACGTTCGCTTTCCATGATGTGAGCATTGCCAAAAACCTGACGGTAAGCGGCTCGGATAATCACCTCGAGATCGGCTTCGGAAGCATCGGGATACACTTCAAACGGATCGATTTCCTCAAAGGCTTGATATTGTTTTTGGAGGCCTTCGCTGCGGACTTGTTCGCGAATATCTTGCGGTGATAAAACCGGCTGGCTCGGACGTGCTAATTGATAAGCAGGGGCCACATAGCGCGGAATTTTGGGAAGGAGCGCAATGCGACTCGGGCGATCGGCCAGTAAATTTTGCGTCAGTCGCGAAACGCTTTTATTGCTATAACAGGCATCACTGCTGGCAGAGCCGCGCATTAGGGGGAAAAAATGGGTGTAACCCGCCATATTTTGACCGGGCTGCGTTTTATAACCCCGATAAAATGGGACAATATTTTCACCAAAAGTTCGTTCGTATTCTTCGCTATCAATATACGAATCAATTTCAGCTTCAAAACCAAATTCGTCCAGCAACTGAGTCCGTTCGAGAATCTCTTCATAACTTTCAGGTGCGCGACCGAGAAGATGCTTGAAATTCAGTTCGATCGCCCGCAAGCGCGAACAATTATGAATAAATAAGGAGCAATACAGTTCCGATTTAGCGACTTGGCGCACGAACTCCCGCACGCTAATATCGCCCCGTCTGAATTGGGATTCTGCAATGGTCTGGCGTTCGCTCTCCATAAGATGAGCGTTCCCCAATACCTGTCGATAAACGGCTCGAATTATGATTTCAATGTCAGTTTCCGAAGCATTCGGCCGCCATTCGATGGGATCCGTATCTTGAAATAAACTTACCCCCAAGCGAGCGGCTTGGCTGATGACGGGTGAAATAAAGTTAATCATTGCTATCGTCGTTCGGTTTTAAGCGGATATTTTGTTGAAAAAAATTGAAAATTAGGAAATCCAACTCAAAAACTCGAAAGGGAATGAAATCAATTGCATAATTTCGCCACTCTCTTGATTATTTATAAAAAAACTTTACAAAGTACTTTAAGCGGCACAAATTTTGGCGATCGCCCTCGAGTTTTTTATCGTTGCATTAACTTTTTCTCAGTTTACCAGTCGTCATGTCATCTGAGAAGATTGACGCAAGTTTTAGAACTGACAGATTGTTTCGGGTTGTACCGGACAAACGCGATCGCTCAGTGGATTTCTGCCGAGATCGAGAATTTCGAGATGGGTCAGTTTCCCCAAGGGTTCGACATCCTCGATTTGATTGTTTCGGAGCATCAGTCCTTGTACGTGGGTCAGGTTGGCTAATGGGGCAATATCCTCAATCCGATTGCCACTCAGATCGAGATGGGTCAGAGCTTTCAAATTCGCTAACGGTCTGATATCTTGGATTTGATTGTTTCCGAGCCACAGTGAGGTTAAATGAGTTAAACCTTCTAACATCGCGATATCTTTAACTCGATTGGCAGTGAGAGAAAGTTCGCTTAAATGGTTCGCACCCGTTAGCGGTTTGATAGTCTCGATTTGATTGTCCTCGATATAGAGTGCTTGTAGTTGAGTCAGACTGGCTAGCGGTTCGATTGTCTCGATTTGATTTCGCCACAGATAAAGTCTTGTCAGGTTCGTCAGAGTCCCTAATAATTCAATGTCTGTAATTCGATTGCCCCCGAGGGAAAGTAATGTCAAATGGGTTAGACTGGTTAGCGGTTCGATATTCTCGATCTGATTGTTGTCGAGGTTCAGCACTTTTAGATGAGTCAAATTTGCGAATGGCTCGATATCTTTAATTTGATTGCTTTGGAGATAAAGTCGTGTCAGAGCGGTCAGGCGCGTCAAAGGTTTTGCATCCGCAATTTGATTATTTCCGAGATAAAGTACTGCGAGAGCAGTCAAACTGCTTAACGATCCGATATCTCTAATTTGATTTTTATCGAGTGCGAGGGAGGTAAGATGGGTCAAACTGATTAAGGGGGTTATATCTACAATTTGGTTATTACTGAGATCGAGTACGGTCAGGTGAGTTAGACTGGCCAAAGGTTTTACATTGATAATTTGACGAGCTCCGAGATCGATGGCTGTCCATTGAGTGAGTGTTCCTTCAGCTAAATTACATTCTTGCGTTCCAACTTTTTCCAGCAGTACTTCTACAGTATGTCTCGCTTCTGGGCTCAATTGCTCTTGATTTTCGCACCAATCCGCAAAGGTTGTGAAACGATTGGATGGTTCGACAACCGTTGGGTTTCCCGTACTGGGAACGAGAACAAATAAAAAAGCGATCGCCATGGCATTTCCTATCATCATTCTTCTCTTTCTCTAATGAATGTTAGAAAGTTGTTCCCTTTTTATTCTTGAATTGTCTCAATCTGGAGCAAGATTGTCAATCTCCTAGAGTGTTTTTTAATTGTTTAAAATCTTAGCGATCGCTCATTTTTTACAGAAAGATTCTCATTAAAAGAACGTATCTGGAAGGGTTAGACTGCAAAAAATATTGCTCGAATGTCAAGTTATTGAAGGAGCGCGATCGCATTTTTTCCCATCTTGATAGAATAAATCCTCAGCTTGTATTCTAGAAAAGAAGTTACAACCAGGATGAAAATTAATGACAGTTGAATGGCAAGTTGTCAAAACCTACGAGGATATTCTTTATCATAAATTCGCGGGGATTGCGAAAATTACAATTGCCCGCCCTCACAAGCGCAATGCTTTCCGTCCAAAAACGGTTTTTGAACTCTACGATGCGTTTTGCGATGCGCGAGAGGATAGTCAAATTGGGGTTGTTCTGCTGACGGGGGCCGGACCTCACACCGATGGAAAATATGCGTTTTGTTCCGGGGGCGACCAAAGTGTCAGGGGAGAAGCCGGTTACGTTGACGATACAGGAGTTCCTCGCTTAAATGTCTTGGATTTACAGCGTCTCATTCGCTCTCTCCCGAAAGTTTCTATCGCCCTCGTTGCCGGATACGCGATCGGTGGCGGTCACGTCCTGCATTTAATTTGCGACCTGACTATTGCAGCCGATAATGCCATTTTCGGGCAAACCGGCCCCAAAGTGGGCAGTTTTGATGGCGGTTTCGGTGCCTCTTATCTCGCTCGCATCGTCGGTCAAAAAAAAGCTCGCGAAATTTGGTTTTTATGCCGTCAATACAGCGCGCGGGAGGCCCTAGAGATGGGTTTAGTTAATTATGTCGTTCCCATAGATCGATTAGAAAGCGAGGGCATTCGCTGGGCGCGAGAAATCTTAGAAAAAAGTCCGATCGCCATTCGCTGTCTCAAAGCTGCATTTAATGCAGACTGCGACGGACAAGCCGGCTTGCAAGAGCTCGCGGGTAACGCCACAATGCTCTATTACATGACGGAAGAAGGCAGTGAAGGCAAACAGGCATTTCTCGAAAAACGCAAGCCTAATTTTCGTCAATATCCTTGGCGACCCTGATCGATGAACAATTATCAACAGGTCGATTGGATAGGCTGAATTTAGTTCGGCATCCCTACTTCTTATCGGGAATGCTAACGCGAACGACCTCAATTATCAATGAATGGATCGATAATTGATAACTGGTGATAGGGTGATTGATTTAAACAGTTTGAGCTTGAGTTTGGGGGGCAACGGGAAGGGAAGGTTGGGAGAGGGATTCGTTACTTTCTTCCGAGCAACTCAAACTCAGGGAATGTTCGAGGTGAACAATTTCTGCTTCCCAATCTTGCCAAGATGAACGAGCGAAGGGATGAGCGGCAAGAGAGCAGGCTTTCCAGCATCCTTTGACGGGAACGCCCAGTTGTTTGCAAGTCCCACCTCGTCTTCCTTCTGGAGAATAAAAAATACAGCAACGACAGGTAGATGTAAAAAATTTTTCAGTATTCATGGGGATTATTCGGAGTATTTAAAATGGGATTTATCAAGGCTTTATACTTTTCTATTGTGGTTGGCTTTCAGGAAGAACGCATCATTATGTAATAAATAGATACATATTTTGCTTGTTCCAACGAAGGAATGTGAACTTTGGTTACTAAAACTGGAGTGGCGTTAAGCCAAAACTATCGGGGATCAAGCAAAAAAACACGTTAAAACCCCTCGTTTGCAGAACTCAGCTTTAAGCATTAATGTCAGAATAACCCGTGAGTCGGTGCTAAAGAGTTTTTTTAATATTTTCTTTACGGTGTGTTTTGGCAAACCATGCTATCCGCGAGATCGCTGAAATTAGCAAGAACTTCTTCATCAAAGTTGCCCGATATACGTAACCATGAGACGCGCGCACTTTTACTGAGGAGATCGATCGCCAGAGCTGGCGACAATCTCTCGCTATATTTTTCCGATTTGAAAAGAAAAAATGGCAGAAGAGCGAGGTATGATATGGGTGAGAGTTCGCAACCGATTTGAGAGTGCGTTATGAGTCAGAATCCAACGGCAGAATCTGCCGCCCCTCCCCCTCTCAATCCTTTATTAGAGGAGGCATTGGGATGTTTGGACGTGCAGATTGAAGAGGAATTAGCACGCTATCGAAAAACGCGATCGCACCAACCCCATCGCGATCGCGCCAATCCACAAATTACCTATCCCCAACCTCCTTCCCCTGGAGTTGCCGTGTTGCCGTTTTTCAATCGAGAATCAGAAACGACTTCACAGACACAAGAATCTACCGAACAAACGATTGATAATCAAATTGCCGATTTTACCCTGGAATCAACCTCAGAAGAAGTCTCGGTTGCGAAAGGAAATTCCGGGGAAGAAACAGAAGCCCCTCAAGAATATTTGGCCTCTTCGGAACAACTCTTACGCAATGTTGCGACTGCTGAAGAAGAACAACCCGCAAAGGAAAAAACCGGATCGCTCCATCGCTTTTTAACACCGTTGGGTGTGGGTTCTGCCTTGATTTTGGCCGCGGCGATCGCCTTGTTGGGGACGGCATTGCTTTATCCCGATTTATTAACGCGCTTGGCGGGGAAAGAAGAGAATAACGATATCTCGAAAACGGCAAGCAGCCCGGCAACTCCGGAAGTCTCGCCCCCAGAGCCTTCTCCCTCCGCCACCCTCAATCTCACCGGACCGAATTTGGCAACCGATGAATTTGCTCCGGTCAATCCGGATTCCCTCAGTACCGTCGAAACCAATCCCACTCCTACCATTTCGCCTGCGTTACCAACTCCTAATATTGCCGCGTCGCCAACTCCCGCAACCCTTCCCCCCCCTCAAACCGCCTCCGATCTGACAACGGCACTGTTGTCTCCCAATCTTTCTCAATCCAATCTGCCTCAATCAGACCAATCGCCAGCTCGGGCTGTTCCTTCTCCGACTCCTACACCAGAATCGACACCCAATCCCCCTCAAACTGCCGATCCCGTCCTTGAAAGCGCCCCTGCGGCACCGAGTCGCGGCGATCGCTTTTATTATGTCGTGGTCGATTATGCCGGTTCTGTTTCCCTCCAACAAGCACGGGCGATCGTCCCTGAAGCCTACGTCCGTAATTTCCCCCAAGGGGCACAAATTCAAATGGGGGCATTTTCTCGGGAACGGGATGCTAGTATTCTCATGACGCGCCTTGACAAACAAGGGATTAAAGCAACAATTTACCGCAGAGAATAGGGAAAGAGAAGATTGTTATTTGCACCCTCGATCTTTTAGGTTTTTATGACTTGAGAAATTCTAAGTAGCGATCGCTTAATTCCTTGACAGCTAATTCATAAAACTGCCGGCCGTGTTCTGGGGTTGCTAAGGCAGGATTGGATCCCATGCGTCCGTCGGGATAAGACCTGCGAAAATCTGCTGCGCTGTAAATACCGCGTCCCGAGGCAACCTCTGGGGACAAGGAAGCCGTTTTAATCGCATCTGGATAGATATACTGCGTTAGGGCAACTTCGCTGGGAGTCGCATGGGAGCCTTCTTCTTTGCCGTAGAGTTCCTTAGCCAGCTTGTACACCGAACCGCACATAAACCAATTACCCACCCGACAGCGTACGCGATCGCAGTTGGGAATATTCAAATCGGCCAGATGGTAATAAGTTTCTGAAAATGCAGCTTTGAGAGTGGCAATATTTCCACCGTGACCGTTGATAAAAAAGAAATGAGTAAAGCCATATCGCGCCAAACAGGTGACATAATCGTTAATGACTCGAATCAAGGTACTCGGACGCAGGCTAATCGAACCCGGGAAGCTCGTGTGGTGTAATGCCATCCCTACATTAATCGTCGGTGCGATGAGGGCTTCGGTTGCTTCTCCCACCCCTTTAGCGATCGCTTCGGCACAAATGGCATCGGTGCCAATTAATCCCGTGGGACCGTGTTGTTCTGTCGAACCAATGGGAAAGATAATACCTTGCGATCGTGCCAGATAATCTTCAACTTCCGGCCAAGTCCTTAACTGTAAAAGCATAACCATTTATTTGTAGGTCGAGAAAAATACAATACCGGATAAAGGGAAAAAAATTAAATTCTTCTCATCAAAAACTTCAATCTTTCCCGCTATAGTGTATATGTTGCCTAGAACCCCATATTTTTTTATTTTATGCTGTCGCTAGATATACCAAACAGCGCCACCAAACCAGAATTATCAACTCCTCCCCATATTCTGGTGGTGGAAGATGAAGAGCTCATTCGCGAAATGGTCGTACTGGCTCTCAAAGAGCAAGGTTATGAAGTTGTGACGGCGATCGACGGACGAACGGCCCTGAATTTATTGCAAGAGGCTGAATCTCCGTCTCATTCCTCTTTCGATCTGATCGTTCTCGATTTAATGCTACCACAAGTGAATGGTTTGGATCTATGCCGCCTGTTGCGCTATCAAGGCAATACGATTCCCATTCTAATTCTCAGTGCTAAAGTCAGCGAAACCGATCGCGTTTTGGGGTTAGAAGTCGGAGCAGATGATTATCTGACCAAACCTTTTAGCATGAGAGAATTGGTCGCTCGCTGTCGTGCTTTATTGCGCCGTCAAAGTTTTAGTACCGCAACTAAACCTTCCGTTTTACAATTTAAAGACGTGACGCTTTTTCCAGAAGAATGTCGCGTGATGGTTAATCAAAAAGAAATTTCTTTATCCCCGAAAGAGTTTCGCCTGTTGGAATTATTTATGAGCTATCCTCGACGAGTATGGTCTCGAGAGCAGTTGATCGATCGCGTCTGGGGTTTAGATTTCCTTGGCGATACAAAAACGGTAGACGTTCATATTCGCTGGCTGCGGGAAAAATTAGAAGAAGATCCCAGCAAACCACAATATATCGTCACCGTTCGCGGCTTTGGCTATCGTTTTGGCTAAATCCGTTAATTCATCTTATCTTAATTTACTGATTCGGAATCAATGTGATTCGACTCATTCTGTAAGAGAATATTGAATCAGTCGGCATTAGAATTTCAATCGATGTAAAAAGAATTCTCTTCTCGGACTTGGTACGAGAGAAAAACAATCGAGATTGGCGAAAACTGAACTGATGACAGTGAGGAATTTGCCAATTTTTGTTTTGTTTTTTGCTTCCCAAGCAAACAGGAGAGTTGAAGTTGAATATGCCCTGAATCAGTCACCAGCGACGCACTGAGTCCGCTGAGGGAATCCAAAAGGAGCCTGTCGAATGTCACCAGTTGTTAACTGAAAAGTTGTTAGCTAAAAATATGAGGATAGTATTATCGAGAAGGGTGTAATACAACGTAAAAGCAAGGAATAATAAAGAGCGTTAATAGCGTTGCAACGGATAATCCAGAAAATACGACAATTCCCATCGGTTGTAAAAATTCCGAACCTTCTCCCATTCCCAATGCTAAAGGTAAGAGACCTAAAACGGTTGTTATCGTTGTCATGAGAATGGGACGCAATCTTTGGGGTGCTGCTTTTAGAATTGCCGTAACGCGATCGCAGTTATATTCACGGGCGATTTGATTGGCTAATTCTATCATGACAATAGCATTATTGACCACAATTCCGACTAAGAGAACGGCTCCGACTAATACTGTAGCTCCGATCGCGGTTTGGGTCAGATACAATCCTAAAATTCCGCCAGCTAGAGCGAGGGGAACGGTTAAAATAATAACAAACGGATCGATCAGCGAATTATATTGAACTGCCATTACGACAAAAACCAAAAATACCGCTAATCCTCCTAATACTTTTAATGAATTGTGTAACTGTTGGTTGCTATCGGCTGCCGTACTGGGTAAAAAACGCACTCCTGAAGGTAATTCTATTGTTTTGAGAACGGCATTCATTTCGTCAATTGCCGCGCTTAAACTTGCTCCTTCATTCAAATTTCCCGCAATGAGAAACACCTGACGTTGATTGATTCTTTGAATTTCTGCGGGAGCACTTCCCTCTTCTAATTTCACGACATCTTCTAAACGAATAGGACGATTATTATTGGTAAATAAGGGAATTTGGGACAGTTGCTCGATACGCTGGCGATCGCTTTCTCCGAGTTGGACGCGAATATCGACTAAGCGATCGCCGCGCTGTAATTGTGTGGGAATTGTGCCTTGAATGGCAGTTTGAATAGTCTCGCCAATATCTGCCGTATTCAGTCCTAAGTTGGCCAATCTTTCCCATTGTGGAATCACTCTGACTTCTGGTTGTGCGGCATCGGCATCGGGATTAAAACGGGCAAGTTTTATGTTTTCATCTAATACTTCTACCACTCTTTTTCCGGTTTGTTCGAGTATTTCAACATCATTTCCTTGCAAAATTAGATCGATATCAGAGCGAAAAAGAGGAGAGTTTGAGGTAATAATACCCCGGACTCTTTCAGGAATCAAACGCAAGCGAATATTCACCAAATTTAGCTTGCGAAATTCTTTGTTAACGCGATCGATAAAAGCGGAAAGATCGGTGTTGGGTTTAACGGTAATCGTACTCGAACTTCTCAATAAATTAGCAATCGTTAAATTCCCAAATAAAAAACCTCCCACGCTGGTAAAAACGTAGTCGGTTTCCGGTTGTTTCATGAGAATGCGATCGACGGCATCAATGACTTTTTTATTCGCTTCTAGGGTTGTTCCGGGCGGAAATTGAGCGAATAATCGCGCTTGTCCGGTATTGATAGGAGGGAGGATTTCTCGGGGGATTTGTGCTTGCATCCACCAACTTCCTCCACCCAAAATTACAAAGGCTAAAATAATGGCAAGAATGCGAAAATGAAGAGTTTGAGAGAGTAAGCGAGTATAATTATATTTTAATCCAGAAAATTGGCGATCGAACTGACGCAAGAACCAAAAGTTTTTCAAGTGACTCTCGATCGGAATAGCCAGCAAGCGAGAAGCCAGCATCGGGACGAGAGTTAAAGCTAAAACTAAAGAGGCACTGACCGCAAAACTAATGGTTAAAATCAGTTCGCTGAAGAGTAAAGAAATAAATCCACCAATTAATAAAAAAGGCAAAACGGCAACTAAATTGGTTGCCGTTGAAGCAATTAAAGCCGATTCGACTTGCTGCGATCGCTCTTGTGCCATTTCAATAATATCGACGGATGCAAAACGACCGCGCGATCTCATTTCTGAGTTAATATTCAATCCTCCAGCAATATTTTCTAACATAACGATAGAATTATCGACAACAATTCCCACCCCTAATGCCAAACCCCCCAAACTAAAAACATTAATCGACAAACCAAAGAGTTTCATCAATACAATCGCCGTTAGAGTGGCTAGAGGAATTGCCGTGACAATAATGAAGGTTTGTCGAAGAGAACCTAAAAAAACAAACACGGCGATCGCAGCTAAAATCGTCCCGGTTAAGCCTGCTTGTACGACATTGCCAATAGAGTTTTGAATAAAACGAGACTCATCTAAGGTTGTAATCATTTCCATTTCTCGAGGAATGATTCCCGATTTTCGTAAGAATTTAATGCGTTTTTTGACATTTTTAACAACTTCAATTGTATTGGCATCCGGTTGTTTTTGAATGCTAACTTTAACGGCAGGTTCGCTATTTAAATTGACAAACACCCGTCGATCTTCGCTGCCGTCAATAATCTCGGCAACATCGCGCAAATAAATGCGCCGCCGTCCTAAAATAGTATTGGAATTGCTCTCAATATCTAAGGATAAATTTTGTAATTCTTCTACACTGTGAAATCGCCCCACCGTCCGGGTTAAAGGTTCCCCCGCTTCTCCTTGTAAGCGCCCTCCGGCAATGTCTTGATTGCGTTCTTCTAGAGCATCTAAAACATCTTGTAAACTGACTCCCAAGGCTTGCAAGCGATTGAGGTCGATATTAACGCGAATTTCTTCCCGCAATCCTCCCGAAACGTCAACTCCCGAAACTCCTGGAATCACTCCCAATTCGCGGCTGAATTCTTCATCGGCAAATGTTCTTAAATCTACATCTGACAAAAGAGATGACTCTAAAGCGAATTCATAAATAGGTAACTGGGAGGGATCGAACTTAAATAAGCGAGGTTCTTCGATAATATCGGGAAGGCGATCGCGGGCACGATTGAGGGTTGCCGTCGCATTATTTAAGGCTTGGTCGATATCCCCTCCCGGTGCAAAAAAAAGGTCGATACCGATGCGACCTTCGCGCGTTTGAGAAAAGATCTGTACGACTCCTTCTGTAGCGCTGAGGGCTTCTTCTAGGGGCTTTGTGACTTCCTCTACGGCAACTTGAGGAGAAATGCCCGTTGCCTCTGCTCGCAAACCAATGCGAGGGTAGGTAATGGCAGGGAGGAGATCCACTTGCAAGCGAGAGATAAAGAAAAGACCGATAACAATTAACGCGATCGCCAACATTAATGTTCCGATATGCCTGCGAATGGCGATCGTGCTAATAGATGCTCCAAAAAATCTCTTAGGTGTGGATTTAAGAGAGGGAGGAATAAATTTTGAGGGAGATTCGTCTAACATGGGAATTTAGAGGAGTTCCAATTTTAACTTTATCGCTTTTTGCAAAATTATGGGGTTCATCCACCTCAAAACTATTAAATTAGATTTTATACAACTAATATTATTTAAAATTCAAACAATTTCAAATTCGAGATCGTCGCTTTTTAAAAAATTATGAGTATGGCGATCGCGTTCGTTAGTATCGCTTAATTCTAAGTTATAGAAATCAACGATTTCCGGATCGAAATAGGGCCCCGCGTGCCACGTCCCTGCTTCTAATTTGATAAAACAATCTCCCGGAATGCGAAAAGCGACAATATCTTCGATTTTAGGTCGATCTTCATCGCAAGGCGGTGCAACGGCAATAAACCATTCTCGTCCGTTGAGAGCACCCAAACATTGCGTGCAAAGACAATGACGATTAATTTGACCGAACTTTCGACCCCGTTGATGCAAGCGCATGATGTAAAATCTGGGCGTACCATTCCTCAGATTTAAGTGCGCGTCGCTGTCATCATAAGGTTTGCCATCTTGTGCCGGTAAAATGAGCTGACCAAATGGAGCAAAATTATGAGTTTCAATCTTTTGTGCAATGAGTTTTTTGAAGTTCATCGAGTCACTGTCTCTCCTAAAAATTTAAGAAGTTGAAGAACGAGATAGAGTTCGTTACGACTGGGTAATAAAATGTAATATATCGATTAATTTATTTCGTTCCGTAAAGCCGATCGCCCACATCTCCCAAACCGGGTAAAATATAAGCGCGATCGTCGAGGCGATCGTCAACGGCAGCCGTAAAAATGGGAATATCGGGATGTTCCTGTTGCAAATGTTTTAGTCCTTCCGGTGCGGCAACCAAACAGATTAATTTTAGAGATTGGGGATGATATTCTTTGAGGCGATCGAGGGCTGCAACCGCAGAATTTCCTGTTGCAATCATGGGATCGACAATTAAAATTTCTCGGTGTTCGACATCATGAGGAAGTTTAAAATAATACTCGACGGCAAGATGAGTGGTCGGATCTCGATATAAACCAATATGACCGACTCTTGCCGATGGCATCAACTCCAACATGCCATCTAAAAGACCCTGTCCCGCTCGTAAAATAGAAACAATTGCTAATTTTTTATCCGAAGCAAGCATGGGGGCATCCATTCTTGCAAGAGGAGTTTGAATCGCTTCATATTTTAATGGCAAATCGCGAGTCACTTCGTAAGCCAATAACATGCCAATTTCTTTCAATAACTGACGAAATTTGGCCGTACTCGTTTCCACTTGACGCATTAAAGTCAATTTGTGTTGGACTAGGGGATGATCGATAATGGTAATCGGTGCAGATTTCACGGGAGTTTTGATGAGAATTAAGTTACGAGAAACTCGGGAAGAAGACTTGGATTTCGTCTTAAGGGTTGAAAGCGATTGCGAAAATCGTCCCTATATTCTGCAATGGAGTCGGGAACGACATCAAGAGGCTTCGAGAGACCCCGATATTTTCCACGGTATCATTGAAGCGATCGCGGATGGCAAATTACTCGGTTATTTCATTTTAGAGGGTTTGCTGAGTCCCCATCGGTGTTTTTTGCTGCGACGACTCGCGATCGCTCAAAAAGGAAAAGGATACGGACGCGAAACATTAAGATCGGTTAAAAAACTGGTGTTCGAGGAGTGCAAAGCCCACCGACTCTGGTTGGATGTCAAAGATTTTAACCAACGCGCAAAACATCTATATGAAACAGAAGGCTTTATTATTGAGGGAAAGCTACGAGAAAATTTTCAAGGAGAAAATGGTTTTGAGTCGTTTTATATTTTGTCAATATTAGAGCATGAGTATTGGAATCGTCAGGCTCAATAAACCGAGAGCGCAATACTCTTGCTATATATAAATAAAAACAAAAATTCCCGATTGCCTATCTTAAACGAAGAACAAAGAGAATCGAATGCTTGTCTCCCTTGACCGCTTCTTGACATTCTTCTGTTTCAATCAGGATTGAACGGCTAACGTGTTTGACCTAAATAACAATGATGAAACCAATCGGTAAACGTAGTAAATATCGAGGCGAAATCCTCTTTTTATTATCGCTCTTAACTTTTATTTTGGTTTTAGGGTGGGCAAATTTGAATTTTAATCGAGAAACAATTACCATTGCGATCGCGGCCCCGCAAAGCAATACAGAAGAAGCCAATCTTTTTCTCGGTCGAGAAATGATAGATGGGGCTCAATTTTATATCGATCGCGCAAATAAAGCGGGGGGAATTAATGGGAAAAAACTGAAATTGGTCGTTTATGACGACCAATTTAATCCCGATCGCGCTGAGGAAGTCGCCAAGGAAATTTGCGATTCTTCGGCTTTGGGTATTTTAGGACATTATGGGGGTAGACTGTCTCTCAGAGCCGGAGAAGTTTATAAAACATGTCAGATTCCCGCACTAACGGGAAGTGCTACGGCTGACTCGGTAACGGTAGATAATCCTTGGTATTTTCGTGCTATCTTTACGAATCGCGCGCAAAGTCAATTTATGGCAGAATATATTCAATATATTTTACAAGCCAAAAATGTTTATTTAATTTCGGGGGATAATACTTATGGAGAAACTTTCTCTCGAGACCTAAAAGAATCTTTTGCTGCATTTGGAAAAGATTTTCTCGGTATGCAAAAGATAGAGAGTGACGAGCTCGAAAGATCGAGCGATCGCATTGTAATCGATTTATTAAAGTTACAACAGAGCGAGCGAAAACCCGATTTAATTGTTTTAGTCGCGCAAAACTTTGAAGCCGAAAAAATTGTTCTAAAAATGAGGAGAAATGGGATCGATTTTCCCATTTTTGGTGGTGATGCCATGGCTGATATTTCTTTTGCAGAAAGTTTCCTAAATACACCAGAAGAGCAAAACCAGAGGGGATTTTTTAGCAATGGGATTCATGCGATCGCTCCCGCAATTCTCGATATTTCCGATGAGCGAGGACAGATATTTAAGAATGAATTCGAGGCACGATATGGCTATACTCCGGGATGGGTTTCGACCTTTTATTACGATGGGGCAAACCTTCTCGTTGCTGCCATTCAAAATAGTTTAACCGAAGGAGCGTCACAACCCGATACAGAATCAGAAAATATCCCGATAATGCGCGATCGCGTGCGAGATTCCCTGACCAAAATCGACTCTCTCAGAACATCGGTTGAAGGACTCACTCGCAATCTTTATTTTAATTCAGAAAGAACGATTGTATCGCAAATTTTAATGGGTGTTTTTCGGCAAAATGACTTTGTTTCTGCTTTTACTCAACTTACCCCCATCGAGAATCTCAAGAGTATTTCCAGACTGGCAGAGAAAATTAAAAATAACCAGATTATTCAGCTTGGGGACGGAAGCTATGTAGAAAGAACCAGCATTGTCGATACGGGAATTGATATTAATGAAGTAACAAAAATTGATGAAAGAACGTCATCTTATTTAATTGATTTTTATCTTTGGTTTCGCTATCAAGGAGATTTTAAACCCGATAATATTGAATTCACCAATTTTTCTGTCGAACGGTTAGATTCGGGAGAAAAGTTAACTCTAGATGAACCAATTCAACAAGATATCGAGAATGATGTGAATTACGTTGTCTATCGCGTTAAAGCCGATTTTTATGAAGAATTTGATTTTCATAAATATCCCTTCGATCGCCAAATTCTCTCCATTCGCTTTCGTCATAATTTGTTAACGCGCGATCGCTTAATTTATGTGGTAGATTTTGTGGGAATGCGCCACGCAAATGTAGAGGAAATTTTACAAAAATTTAAAACCGATAATGTTTTTGGTAAAATCACCAATTGGCGCGTGACCAATGCACTCTTTTTTCAGAATTCTCATATCAGTCGTTCGACTTTGGGAGTCCGTCGCTTGATTGAATCTAATGCAAAGTTTAACTATTCTAAATTCAATGCCGAGATTGAAATAAAGCGAGATTTGCTCCGATTTAGTATCAAAAATTTATTGCCCTTATGGTTTTTTGTAGGGGTTGCCTATTCTTTACTCTTCCTTCCTCCTGAAGATATTTCCGTAGAAGCGATCGGCAGTTTGCTGTTAGCGATCGTTTTTTATCACCTCAGTTTGCTGGATTCTCTGCCCGAAGGAATTGGCTATGTGGTGGCTCTCGACTATGCTTTCTACATCATTTATTCTTTGTTAGCGTTAGAATTGTTGTTAGTTATTTTAGGATATAGTCCCATCTTAGAAGCCAGAGGAATTACGAGGAAAAAACTCATTATCTTTGGTCGAATTTCTTTTCCACTTCTTTGGACGATGGGTTGTGGCAGTCTCTATTTTATTTATGCTTGAAGATAAGATACCACAACCTCTGAGAATCCATCTTAAACGCAACCCTCAATCCAGCCTACTTCCGGAATTTTACCGCTTCTCATTGTCGTAACAATCCCTTTTTCATTGGTTTCAAAAACAACGCGATAATTTTGATTGGAAGCATCTTCCGGGACAAAAAGCAAGTATTTACCTCCGGGAATGTATTCGTGGCCTTCCTCCTCAATTTTCCCCGGATAGAGTGCTTTTATGCGCTCTTCCGTATCGCCAATTTTTGCACCGCTTAAGGTGGTAATACTTTTCGTGTTAACTTCAATGCGAGCGATTTTACCTTCCGTTACCATATAAGAAACATCTTGCGGTTCTCGTGCGGCTTTATAATAAAAACAACCGTGTTCTTCTCCTCCGCTAGACTGATTGACAAATTGAATTCCCGTTTCTTGGCTGGCTTCAGTAATCGTCATGCCAATTTCCACGCCCCCCAATCCCGTTAAAGTTAATTTATTGGCGGGTTGAACTTCCTCTAAACAAGAATTATCTCCCGTTGACAAACATTTACCATTGCGATCTATAATTGCGACCTTTTCCACCGTGGAAAACTGTTTTAATGTTGCTTCGATCGCCTGATTCACTTCGGGATTCTTCTCAGAAATTACATCCCGACAAAAGCGCAGTTTCGCAATTTTTTCCTCGATCGCGATGGCAAAATCTGCCCCGCAATTAGAACTCCCCTGCAAGGCGATCGCGGGTTTCAAACCGTTTTGTTTCTCCTTCTCTGCGGGTCCTTGCACCAATTGAGCGATCGCAAACTTTGCGACCCCTTGACTGTTTGTTTCCCGCACCACCGATTCGATTTTGCCCTCTTTGGGAAAATAGACTTTAATGCGATATTGGTTTTTAGCGCTGTGGTTGGCTCGGGCAACGGGAGTCGCGTCAGTTGGATTATTGGCTGTCTCCTCTTGCGTCGGTTCGACTGCGGGAGTTGGCTCGGGAGTCCCTTGCTTTGCGGGTTGTCTGGCACAAGCTACAATTGCTAGCAAAGTGAGAGCTACGCTGGAAGCAAAGATGGAGAATTGGTGGGGACGGGACATGGCTGAATATATTCTAGGCTTGAGTTAGAGAGGAATCTTCTTCTACTGTAGAAAAAAGTGGGACGGTGCGATCGCGAATTGTGTAGATATTTAAACTGACTTTGACTTCCCGGCGATCGGGTTTTGCGACTGAAGATAACGAATAACCATTGTGCTAATAAAAGGGCATCTGTGCACTCGAGCGATCGCAGTACTAAAACATGTTCTGAAAATTGTTCTCGGATCGAGATATCGGGCATTTTTTATTTTGATGTCCTTTTCTTCTTAATCAATTGAGAACATTGGTGAAAATGGGAGAAAAATCGCTGTATCATTTGCGGTCCGAAAAAGGAATCCCTCGACCACTTATTATAATAGCCATCAATCGGATAAAATCCCATTACGGATTCTGTTTCTGTCGTGTAGGGAAGAAACTCGGATGTGCCGCCACCCAATTCAAAGACGAGGGGAAAAAATCCTTTGGGGGCGCTCAGATCGACAGAGATATTCCTTTTTTGATAAATTCGATCTACCCTATCCCAAGGCCCGCGACCTCCCATTTCATTGTCTACTCTCCAACCCATCATATCAACACTCCCTTTTGCCAAAATTTTAGCCTGAACGCTGAAGCCAAAATGCCCTTGACTGTGTTTAACCCAGAGGCGATCGCAAGTGACTAAATCAAGGGCGGGTAATTTGGGAATATCCTGTTGTCGCAACCATAAATCTCGGCGGTTTACGGTATTGAGGAGAAGCGATCGCATTTCTATATCGGCTTCTTTCCATTTTTTCTCGAGTAATAATTGTCGCAGTTTTCGATAATTGACTCCACAGCTCGATTGTAATGAAACATACTCTTTGAGTGCTTTTTTTACTTCATTTTCTGTACGATCGCGTAATAAATTCCATGCTTTCTGTTCTACGGTGAAACACTCATCTTTTAAGGCATGAATCACAAGATTCAAACCTTCTTTCTGATAATTTAAAGCATCTTCTAAAGCAGAAATTTTTTCTCGTTCGTCGGAACTAGCAAGCCGTTTTTTGACTCCTTCTATTCCTCCTAAGATGGAAGCATTGGCAGGAGTCGGCGCGCGATCGCCTAAAACGGCATCATCGGGTTGAGGTTGTGAAGAACTGTCGGGCATTATATCAAATTGGATTGGCGGTATTTTTGCGATCGGATTCAATGATGAATTGTCGGGATTTTGATGTCTGTTGCCTCTATTTTTTGGCAGATTTATGCCGTTGGGAGCATTGGTGAAAATATGCCAGAAATGCTTTGACGATCTCCGGACCCACACAAGACCCCCAATCCCAAGATCGATAACTGTCAGGTCCCCATCCCATATAATAGTCATCGTCATTAATGGGTTGATACGTCCAAGTTCCTCCCCCCAGTTCAAAGGTCAGAGGTAAATGTCCTCGAGGTGAGGAAAGATTGAAAGGGATATGCTTTTTCCGATAGACGATATCGTTCGCCGTGATTACTTTCGGCTCGTCATTTTTAACATACCAACCGACAGTTTTGGCAAAACTCTCGAATAGACGTTTCTGAGAATAGGGTTGAAACCCCGACGATCGCTCGTCTAAATGCGAGCTGTTCGAGAGGTCTAATCCTTGATTTTCCAACAGTTGAGCTTGTACGCTGAAACCAAAACGACCCCGACTGTATCGCAGCCAGAGGCGATCGCAAGCCACTAATTCTAAAGCAGGAATCTTGAGAATATCCTCTTTTCGCAGCCATTTATCTTGACGTTTGGCGAGGCGAAGGAGAATCGATTTTGTTTCTTTGTCGGCTTCTTGCCAATTTCCTTTTTCCAACAGTTGTCTCAGTGTTCGATACTCGGCTTCGCGACTGGGACCGATGGGATCGTAAAGAAATAATGCTTTTGTGACTTGGGGTTCTTCGCGATCGCGCAAGAGTTCCCAGGCTTTAATCTCAATGGCAATGCAATCGCTTTGCAAAGCCGCAATCACGATTTGTAAGCCTTCTTCATCGTAGTTTAAAGCATCTTCTAGGGCAGCAAGCCGCTCCCGTTCGTCAGAACCGGCCAAGCGTTTTTTAACACCTTCAATTCCTCCTAAAATTGAAGCATTGGCAGGAGTCGAGGCGATCTCGCCTAAAACTGGGTCATCTTTTCTGGGTTGTGGTGAAATTTTAGGCATTGTCACTCTCTAAAAAAAATTTTACGATTGCCATGCACCCAGAAGACATTATTACAGATTGGCTCTCGATCGGTTCAAAAGAACGCCGCAATAAAATTGATATTTTAATTTTAATACAATTAAATTGAATCGGTGTCGCCTAACGGCCAATGACGAAGAGAAACAAGATAACCGTACCCTGAAGTCATAAATAAGCTCGGGGAAGCGATCGCGACTTCTGCTTCTTCTGGCGTTAGGGGTGGGGCAAATAAATAGCCCTGTCCGCCTTCGCATTCCAAACAACATAACTGCTCCAATTGTTCTTTGGTTTCGATTCCTTCGGCGATCGCTTCCATTCCCAATTGATGGGCTAAAGTGACAATGGTTTCGACAATTTTTAAATTATCACTTTTCTCGCACATGCGATGGATAAACGAGCGATCGATCTTTAAAGTATGAACGGGAAAGCGCTGCAAGTAACTCAAAGAAGAATAACCCGTGCCAAAGTCATCAATACTGAGTTGAACGGCTCGCATTCGCAATTGAGATAGACGAATGACGATCGCATCGACATCTTCCATTAACATGCTTTCGGTCAGTTCTAATTTTAAACTGTTGCCTTTCAATCCCGTGTCTGCCAAAATGCAATCGAGCTTCGCTAAAAACTCCGGATCTTTCAATTGTTGTCCGGAAAGATTGACGCTCACGCTCAAATCGCGATCGAGAGAAAATCGATTTTGCCATTGCGCCCTTTGGCGACAGGCTTCTCGCAAGATCCATTCCCCGATCGCCACGATCGCTCCGGTTTCTTCGGCAACGGGAATGAACTCGTCGGGGGCAATCCAACCCCGTTGGGGATGCAGCCAGCGAATTAAGGCTTCAAAGCCCTGCAAGCATCCCGATCGCAAATTGACAATGGGCTGGTAAAAAACTCGGAACTCTTCTTCGGACAAAGCGCGACGCAAATCCTGTTCTAGTTGCAAGCGTTGCAAGGCGGTCTCGTGCAGGCTGCGATTAAAAATTTCAAAACGCGCCCGTCCTTTTGCCTTGGCCTGATACATGGCTAAGTCTGCATTGCGTAACAATTCCTCGGGTTGAGTGTATTCTGGGGAAGACAGGGCAATCCCAATACTTGCTGTGGTAAATACTTCGCAACCATCCAATTGGAACGGCGATTGCAGTGCCATGCCGATGTCTTCGGCCAGGCGAGTGGCTTGTCGCAATCCCTGAATATCTTCAAGGAGAATCGTAAATTCATCTCCCCCAAAACGAGCGACAATATCTCTCGAACCGATAAATGTTTCCAAGAGGCGGGCGATCGCGATCAGTAACTTATCTCCGACGAGGTGACCCAGACTATCGTTAACAATTTTAGAGCGATCCAAATCTAAAAATAAAACGGCGAACTTATACTGGGTATTTTTGCGTGTCCGCAGGAGCGCTCGCTCCAAGCGTTCGACGAATAAGACCCGATTGGGCAGTTCTGTCAGGGCATCGTAAAAGGCGCGATGGTGCAATTGCTCTTCGACTTGCTTGCGATCGGTCACGTCCTGCAAGGAAATCATATAAACTTGCTCTCCTTCCCAGTCTAGAGAAGACACCCGCATTTCTACCGTACTCATTTGACCGCTGGCTTGCAGGAGTTGCAGTTCGGCAATGCGTTCGTCAATGGCGATGGGAATGCCAAATTCGCAGTCGATCAGGTCTTCGGTTTTGCGGTTAAATAAAGTCAGGGCGGCAGGATTGGCAAAGCGGACGATCCCTTGGCGATCCACCAGCAGAATACCGTAGGAGGTATTGCGAACGAGAGCGTGCAAGCGTGCTTTGCTCTGGCGCAGGGCTTCTTCCGCTTGTTTGCGATCGCTAATATCGATTGCCAAGCCTTCAATAATGATTTCTTCCCCTTCTTTGCGCCGGCCGATGGAGCGATCGTAGAACCAATGCCAGTTTCCTTGTGCGTCGCGGATGCGATATTCGATCTCGAAGTCTTTGCCGCGAATAAAATTAGCAACGGTTTCCCGGACTTTAGGCAGATCTTCGGGATGGATGGAATTTTGCCAGAGGAGCGGATCGGCATACAACTGGGCAAGGGGATAACCTAAGATTGATTCGACACTGGGAGAGTAATAAATCCCCCCTTGGCGATCGCTAAAGGCATAAATCAAGTCTGGAGAACCTTCAATCAAGCGCTTGTACTGGGCCTCGCTCTGTTTTAAGGCTTCTTCTGTCGCGATTCGCTGGCTGATGTCCCGAGCGATCGCATAGATCGACTGGTTTTGTGGGTGGGGAATTGCCGTCCATTCTAACCAATGATAATCTCCATTTTTATGTCGATAGCGATTGGTAAAGTCGCGAACTGATTCCCCTGCCAGAACTTTCTCATAAGTTTTTTGGGTATTCTCGCGATCGTCGGGATGAACGAATTCCAAAAATGGACTTGCCATCAACTCCGAGATCGAATAACCGAGGGTTTTCTCCCAAGACGGACTCAAACGCCTAAACTTGCCAGAAAAGTCGGCAATACAAAGCAAGTCGGGGGAGTGGACAAAAAAGAGATCCAGTTCTTCTTCGACATCGGGATGCGCCCTTCGCTCCTCGTTTTGCGGTTCTCGAGGGGGATTGTCCCGCGAGGGCGCGTTAATTTCTGGACTGCTTTGAGGTTCTCGCTGCCATTGCTGGCCGAAGCCTGCCAAGCGATCGAAAGGGGATTGGGAGGATAGCATGTTGTTTTTTTCGCGTTCTAACCAACTGAAAATCAGGAAAGCGGGAAGTATGGCAAGGCGATCGCGGCATATTCATCACAAGTTAAGTTTTGTGTTGAAAACTTCTCCACAATCTCATTCCTTTGACTTGGATTGGCAAAAATTGTGCGTTTTATTCAATTACCCCAATGCGTAAGAGAGGAATATGCAACTCACTCTCTCTCGCCGAATCTCATCACTGTAAACCCGATGCCAATACGCTCTTATTCTGATTATCTCATAAGCACGCGATCGATTTGACGGGGATATTGGTATCAATTTATACCTTTATTATTTCTTAAATTATTCTTTGCGTTATTTAACGAAACTAAAAGAAATATTACAGAAACAATTATTGCTGACAAATTGTGGGAAAGAGAGCCAGTTGACCGGCAGCAGTTTTCATGAATTCAATATCGTCGAGGGACCAAGCATGGGGAGCAGTACAATGGTGAGCAATGAGCAGTCCCCACAGACGGGGCGTTAAAATTGGCACGACGAGATTGGCGCGAATGTACAGGCTGCGGAGAAATTCTCGGTGACAGGGATGGATGGGTTCGGTTTCAATATCGGCGATCGCTCGGGTTCGTCCTTGTTGGTAGAGGCGAGCGTATTCGTCATTGAAGCATTCATCGGGGCCGGTGCTGCCAAAAATTGAGAATTTCGGTGCTTTTAAGGATTCAAAAGTGACTTGACCCTGCCATTCTCGATAAAAGTAGTAGAGAAGGACGCGATCGCAATCCAAGCGCGATCGCAGTTGGGTGACGGTTTCTTGTACAAGTCGATCTTGTTGGAGTTTCTGGGAGAGTTGCGCGGTGAGTTTTCGCAGTCCGGGATCGGGCACGATCTGAATTCTCCAACACGAGCGATCGCCCCCATCATATCGAAAAAAGGGAATGAGCATCGAATGGCAATTCTTTTTCTCGGGCAATTCAATCTCAAAAGACTGGAAAGCAGTCAGTATTGAGATGGGACAACTCCAAAAAAACGATGACAATTAAACTGAAAGCCGGAGTTAACAAGGCGATATAAATCCCCGCAGTGCTGAGGATGCTCCAGATAATCGAGTATCGAGCAAGTGTTTTGCGATCGCTACACATCAGTTGTTTCGAAAAATCCCATTTAATTATTGCATCTAATTTTCATTAGATCGCTCGCTCGTCGGAACTAATGGAAAAAATGCTGTCGCTGCCAAACCAACCAAACTACGACCGGAGCGCCTAAAAGTGCAGTAACGGCATTGAGGGGTAAAACCGCATCCCTGCCGGGAAGTTGGGCGATCGCATCGGCAAATAGTGCCAGTAAAGCGCCGATGAGAATTGTTGCCGGAATCAAGACGCGATGTTCGGCACTTTTAAAAGCACTTCGACATAAATGAGGCACGGCAACCCCCAAGAAAGCCACAGGTCCGCAAAAGGCGACGACTGTCCCGGCTAAAAGGGCAGCCCCGATAACGATTCCCGCTCGGACGGCTCGCACGGATAAGCCCAAACTACGAGCTTGTTCGTCTCCCAGTAAGAGTAAATTAAGAGAACTGCATAATAATCCAGAAATGACCAAGCCGATCGCAACCATTGGCAACAGAACGCGAATTTGCGGCCAAGTTACCCCGGCAAAACTACCAAAAGTCCAAATGAGATAAGTTTGGGTACGCTCGCTGGTACTAAAGTGGAGTAAAATGGTGGTGAAAGCCGTTGTCAGATAGCCGAACATCAAACCCAACACCAATAAAGTGAGGGGACTTTGCAACTGTTGGGCGATCGCGAGGAGCAAACCCACTGCCAAACCCGCTCCTAATCCAGCAGCAAGGGCGATTCCGATGGGAGGAATTGCCGTGCTTCCTGCCGCCAAAACCACCACGGCAACGGCTAAACTCGCCCCAGCATTAATGCCTAAAATAGAAGGTCCGGCGAGGGGGTTGCGAAAGAGGGTTTGGACTTGCAGGCCGCTAACGGATAAAGCTGCTCCCGAGGCGATCGCGGCGAGGGTGCGGGGCAAGCGAAACTGTAGGATAATCTCGCGCCATGCCGTTCGCGTCGGTTCTTTTCCCCATAAAACCCCCAAGACTTCGGTCAAGGGAATCTCGACGGATCCCATGCCCAAGCGCCCTACAAAAGCGATCGCGAGGAGGAGAATTAATAATAAAAATAGCCAAGTGCGATTGCCCATCAGGTTAAGACGCAAACGCGCCGAACTTCGGTTTTGTGAGTACCGTCGGGATGGAGGTGCAGCAGGCGAAAACCGGGCTGGCGATCGCCGAGCTTACTATTCTCTCGATGGAGTTGCAGGCAGGTTGAGGGAGTCCCGTAAAAATCAGTTACGCCTCGTTTTTGCGCGAAGGTACTGTGAATGTGACCGAAAAGCACTAGCCTTACATGAGAAAAGCGATCGATAAGGGCAAGAAATTCATCGGCATTTTGCAAGGCGATCGAATCCAACCAATCCAGTCCTGTTAGTAAGGGATGATGGTGCAGGGCAATGAGAGCGGGAAGATGACAGCGTTGCAATCGCTCTTCTAACTTCTGTAAGGATTCTCGATCGAGTCGCCCTTCTCCCCAACAGGCCCTCGATAAAGTGGAATCGACGGTTACAAGCTGCCAGTTCCCCAAAATAGTGGCTTGGGGGGGATGAAAAAGAGGATGGGTAAAACTGTTAAATAGAGGGGCGATCGCATCGTGGTTTCCGGGCAGCCAATAGGTGGGAATTTGTAAGGGAACAATCAGGGAGATCGCTTGTTGATAGGCTGTCAATTCTCCCGCGTCGGCAATATCTCCGGTGAGTAAGAGATAATCCGGCTGCGCTGCGGCAATGTCGCGCAAAACGGCTTTGAGAGATTGCCAAGGGTTGCATCCTCGCTGGCGATCGCCGGGATGGGACAAGAGATGGGTATCGGTGAGTTGAGCAATGATAGTTGCGGTATTTAAGCCAGTATTAGTAGTAGTGTCAAACATTTTTCTCATAAAAAATATTGATTAATTCATAACTTTCTCTTAAGTTTCCTTTGCGTCAGATTTTGCTGGAGAGCGATGTGCTTGATTTTTTGTTCATTATTGTTTAATCCAGTTGTCGATAATATTTAAGTTTGCGATCGCTTAAGAGTTCGGGATGTAAAATGGCAATGAGATCCGCAAGAATGAGATGGGGTTCGAGCATGCCCGTTTCCCAATAATCATTACCGCCCTCGGGAGAGAGTCGAGCGGCAAGATTAAAGACTCGATCGCCTTGCAAGGCGGCAAATTTCCCGTAGCGGACATCGGCAGAGATCGCATCTTCGCGACTTTGCCAGGCTTGACTCGCATTCAACCAATAATCGGCATCTTTGGCGCGATCGAAGACGACTTCAAAATCTTTTGGAGAACTGCCGGTGATGGTCAGATCCGACCAAATATAATCGGCTCCGGCATCTTCGAGAAATTGCCCGGCATAACTGTTTGCTCCGGCAACATACCACGTTCCTTCATAACTAAATCCCGCGAAAACCGTCGGGGGATTTTCGATCTCGCGAGTTAATTCGATCAGACGTTGGTATTCTCGAGGGATCTCGCTGAAAATTTCGTTCGCCTCTGCTTCTCGATTAAAAAACAAGGATGTAAATTTTAGCCATTCTGCCCGACCTAAAGGAGACGACTCCATGTATTCCGCAACGATCGCGACGGGGAGTCCAATGGCGTTTAGTTGCTCGTGGCGATCGAATTCGGGGTTTCCCGTTCCGTAAGTGAGAATCAAATCCGGCGATCGCTCTAATAAGCGTTCGAGATTTAAGGTGCGACCCGACCCTGTTTCGATGAGTTCTCCTGCTTGGATCTTCTCTCTGACACGGGTTGTATTGACAAGGGAAAAGCGGTTGACTCCAATTAAGCGATCGACGACTCCCAAGCGATCGAGGTGGGGTAAATTCGTGGTGGAGAGGGTTACAACGGTTTGAATGGGGATTGCGATCGCCTGCATTTCTTCGTATCCTTGCGGTTGAGGAGTACCGCAGAGAACGAGCAAATATTGAAAAGTCGCGTTGGTATCCCGCCAAGGATTGCGAACGGTTACGAGCTTGTAGTTTTTGTGATATTCTACCGAAAAACCTGTCGCATATTCTGGTTGAATGCGCTCGCGAAAGTAATCTACATCGGGATCGTAATTTTTCACGCATTCGGCATTCTCGCGATCGCTGCTTAAATTGTCCGGCGATCGCGACTGACAGCCAAAAGTGAGAGATAATGCGATGGCGAACGGAATAAGGCGAAATCTAGCAAATCTAGGCATAGTTAAGAACGAGGATAAAGGTGCGTTGAAATTTTATTGCCAGCGACCAAATGTTCTTCGACAATGCGCTGGGCAATATCGGGTTTTGCTTGGGCGTACCAAGTGCGATCGCCGGAATAGAAGACGATCGGACCGAGTTTGCAGACTTCCAAACATCCTGCCGTTTGCACGGGAATATCCAAACCTGCTTTTTCTGTCGCTTCTTTTAAAGCATTAAAAGTGGGTTGCCAATTGCGAGAAGGATTGCAGCGACTGGAACGACAGACGGCGAGATAGGGATGCTTGAGAGGATTTTCTGGAAAAGGGATGGGTTGTTTCCCTAAAATGTATGTTTCCCGCAGGGTTTCATACAATCCGAGTTTTTCGAGTTGCGGTTTTCCTTCCGGTAATAAGTTCTCATCTTTATCTAGGTAAGGATTGGGTAAAAAAAGTGTCATCATTTTTTCCCCATCCCCATTCCAGAACTGAATCCCCCAACTGGTGGGTTTTCCTTTTTCGTTGAGGCGGCGATAGAGCGCGCCGCGACTCACTAAACGCTGCGATCGCAATTCTGGTGGCGTTTTGCAGTGGGGTCCCCCCAAATGCTCCTCAATGCAGAGATGCAAGTGCCACGTTTCTGTTGCTACGGTGAGATATCCATCGTAAAGAATGCAGATTTTAGGAGGTTTTACAAAAGAGAGTTCCAGTACGCTCCCTTGCACGACATGACCGATTTGTACTTCTTGCCAGCGCTCTTGAAAGAGAGTATAGAGAAGCGAACCCAGCACGGCGATCGTGCAAGAAAAATCCTCGTATTCGATCGTTCCTCCCGTGGGGGTTGTTTCGGAAGTATGACGGTTTAAAGGGGAAACCCAAGGATTAAATTCTCTCATGATGCTTGCCTCAACGAAGGGTTATTTTGATTAAAAGCGATACTCCATCCCGAGGTTAACCGTACGCCCGCTATCGGGAAAACCCGAAAATAATTGATAGCGGCGATCGAATATATTTTCAATTCCCGCATTAACCGTTAATTCGGGAGTAATGGGCGCTCGGAAACGCAGATCGAAGGTGGTATATCCGGGCAAAAATTCAGTATTGGTGTTATTAGTGGGATAACTGCCCAAAGAATTCATTAACAATCCGATATACCAACCGGAGGGATTTTCGTACCATGCCCCTAAGTTTAACTTATTTGCTCCGGAAAAACGCAATTCTTTTCCTTCTTCTTCGGGATTTGTACTATCAATAATTTTGGGATTGGTGAGGGTATAACCGAGGAAAAGAAAAAAGTTCGGGACGGGCTGTACGTTTAAGGATACTTCAAGTCCTCGCGTACGAACTCGTCCGAGATTTTGCCACGTTCCCGAAACGCCATTTTCAGGAGGACTAATACGTTGAAAGGCAATTAAATCGGAAATAGTATTATCAAAATAGGTAAATCGTAACAAGGCAAAATCTGCGATCGCTTGGTCGATTCCGACATCAAAACTATCCCCTCGTTCGGGTTTTAAATTGGGATTGCCGATATTCGTCGGATTGGCATTAAATAAGTTGGCGAGGGTCGGCGTGCGGAAATTGCGAATGTAATTAGCGCGGATTGTGGTGCTCTCTGAGGCTTGGATTTTCGTGCCGATGCTGGGGGAAGTAACAGAACCGTTAATTAAGCTACTAAATTCCTGTCTCAGTCCGAAAACTGTTGTCCACTCAGGTAAAAGGTCGATCGCATACTGAGCAAATACTGCACCTTGACTAATCTCATCATTGAAATTAGTTGTCACGATTCCTGTCGTAAAGTTTTCGCTAAAGTTATTAACATTCGTGTTGCGATAGTCAAAGCCATAGACTAAGTTTTGATTGGGGGCAAGTTGCCAGCGATGCTGGACTTGAAAACCGAGCGATCGCTGTTCGGTTTCAAAACTTTGCTGGGTTTGTTCGGTCAGTTGTAAAACATAAGGTTCGGTAAATGATAGCGTTTCGGCGGATGCAGTGCGATTTTCAAAGCGAGTATTGAGATAATCGAGAAAAACTCGCGCCGTCACAATCGAATCGTCTCCCTCTCCGAGTTTGAGTTGTAGAGATAGATCGTTGAGAAATTGGTTCGTATATTTACGGTTATTATCGGTCAAAGCATTAAAAAATCCTTGCCCAAAAACCGGATCGGCAACGGGTACGCCTCCGGGTACGCCCTGTTCTTTAGGAAGATAAAAAGAAGTGAAGCGCAAAAGAGCGAGATCTCCGATTTGTTGTTCTAATCTGACTGCAATATTGTTATACTCGGCATCGTTATTAATCCGCCTTCTGGTTACGCCTTCGATAGTGTAGTTGTAATTATTTTCTGCTTCGACACGATTGTAGTTAATAAAATAACCAAAATCTCCCAATGAGTCGCTGAGTTCTAAATTCTGCTCGTTGTAACCGTAGCTTCCTATTTGTAGTCCAGCTTCACCACTAAAATCTTCTGATGGACGGCGGGTAATAATATTAATAATCCCTCCGATCGCATCAGAACCGTAAAGAGTCGATCCACCTCCGGGTAAAACCTCCACCCGTTCGATAATATCGCTGGTAATTTCCGATAGGTCAAAGCCGCCAAAACCCAAGGTATTAATCGGACGACCATCCAGTAAAATAAGAACCTGACTCGTGTTAGAACCGCGAATAAATTGCCCGCTCAATCCATTCACTTCCGTTCCTACGGTTCCATCTCCTAAAATTCCGGGTAGAAAGCGGAGAGCTTCTCGGACTGTTCTCGCTCCCTGTTGTTCAATTTGTTGGCGATTGATAATATAAGTGGGGCGAGTGGAGTCTCGCAAAGAAGCATCACCTCGAAAAGGTGTCGAGGTGGGAGCATCTAAAATCGAACCCGTCACATTGATGCGAAGGGTTTCTTCGTCTTCGCTATTTTCTTGGGCGATCGCTTCTCCTCGGATGCAAGGAGACAGCAATACTAACGTTGAAAGCAGAGACAGGGTAATGAAAGGATATTGCATCGAAAAATTCTCAATCGGGTAAAAGTTTGCACGTTTGGGTATGCAGAGACGTTCAATTTAACGTCCCTACAGGCAATGCAGAAATAACCGTTTGTGCTTGGACAACGGTAAAAATGGAGTTACAATCGGGGAAGGCCTTATATAGCGTTTCTTTATTAGATGAGGTTCATCTGAAAATCTGCAAACTCTTGCAATAAGAGGATTTAACTGTACTCCATCTATTTGAGAAACCCTATAAATTAGCGATCGATTTGAGCGATCGCGATCGAAAAGACACGATTTCGAGTCTTTTACTTTAACGGTGTAGGTTAAATTGTTCGCGTAGCGTGGCTTTAGCCGTCAGGAAAATCCAACTGTATGGGTGCTTGTGCTGGGTTACGCTGTCGCTAACCCAACCGACAATATTAAAGTTGATTTTCTGGATTTAAGATGAATGAGCGAGCGCCAAAATAAGTCATGATGTGGGGCGATCGAACCGAGAAATAGAGGGCAAATCTGCCCGCAAAGCAAGCCAAAATTGTTAATCATCCGTACCTCGCAGATGTAGATTGAATAAGCCACTCGAAGGATAGAACTCGAGCGATCGGCGGGCATTCTGACTAAGAGATATCAAAAAAGAATTGCAAGTATCTCATCACAGTTGCGGGACAGCGACGGATTTACACCGAACTTTCCCCGTTTCCTCTAGCGGCTGATCTCCGCTAGAACCGATAGTTTTTCTACAATACTATTTTTTGTCCCCTTTGCAAACATTTTTCTTAAAATCCTTCTCGGGGAAGATATGCAGCGATCGCCACGCGGAGAGAACATGGGATGGTGACGCAGCGATCGGCTTCTGGAACTGATTTTTAGGAGCAATTGGGTCTCTAGGGGGTTGAAAATGTTTTAAGGGTTGCGATCGTCAGTTCAGCATTATCATAGAGACAGAGAAGATAGCCAAAAATGTTCTAATTGATATGCCAGTCCGCGATACTTATCACTATGTTGCCAAAACAGCGATTGAAAAAGATGGCTGGTCGATCACACACGATCCCTATCGTCTCAAACTCGCTCGAGGTAAAAACCTATTTGTAGACTTGGGTGCAGAACGTCTTATCGCTGCAGAACGCGAACGCGAAAAAATTGCTTTAGAAATTAAAAGTTTTCGTCGTATTTCTGAAATACGAGACCTCGAGGAAGCACTCGGACAATATATTCTCTATCAGACATTGCTCGATCGCTACGATCCCGAACGGGAACTCTACCTTGCTATTCCAGAAGAAATCAGAGAATCTATATTTGAAGAAGAAGCAGGCGCAATCTTACTCGAAAAACGCTTAATCCAACTCGTAACTTTTGATATTATTGAGGAGGAAATTGTTTCATGGATACGTTAACTTTAACCCTGCACGAAGCAATTGTGAGAGTATTGCAAGAATTCCGAGAATTTTTAGGAGACGATCCCGATGCGATCGCGCAAGTTGTTATCGACTCGGAAAGTCAGCATTACCTTCTCGTAGAAACGGGTTGGCAACGGAGACGGCGAATTTATGGCGTACTGATCCACATTGATATTATCGATGGCAAAATCTGGATTCAACACGATGGGACGGAAACGGGGATCGCGAATGAATTAGTCGATCTCGGCATCTCTAAAGATAAAATTGTATTGGCGTATAAATCTCTAGAACGTCGCAAGATTACAGATTTTGCTGTTTCTTGAATTGTTTAATCACGTTTTTAGCGGGTTAAAAATGGTCTAACGGAGGTAAAAACTTAATGATATAATTGAAGTCACTTGATTTGATTCAGCGCTCCAAGCGGGAATAGCTACAACAAACAAGAGCTATCTATATAGTATATATAAATGTATGAGTTTTGTAAATAATTTCCAAATACAAATATGCACGAATACACTGTTCTCGGCCATGATCGAAAAAAGATATATTACTCTTTAGCATTTCTGAGTGGAGGATTAAGTCCAGTTATCGCAGGATGGATCGGGAAAGTATCAAATTTTACAAGTGTTCCTCTAATTGCACCATCTGGTTTAGCAATATTTGGTCTGCTTTTCCTGATTTTTGATCACTTTCTCTGGAAATGGAGCTTATTCTACAAAATCGGAATTGTCAAAATACCTAATTTGAGTGGTATGTGGACTGGTCATATTATTAGTTCAAAAAAAACACAGCAAAAAATTCCTACTCAAGTTACAATATATCAAACCTATTCTAATATTCGGATTCGACTAAACACTCCATCTGCTCAAAGTATTTCTCTCATGGCCGCTTTCGAGATGGTTGATCCAGCTTGTTTTCATCTTAGTTATGAATATCTTTCTGAATTTAGAGATCCTCAAGGAGATATCAGGAGACATTATGGAGTAACAAGATTAAACATAAAAACTAATGATGACAAAGTAGATAGAGAACACGAAGGTTATTATTATACTGAGAAAAGTCGTGATTCTTATGGTACAATTATTATCGAGAAGAGAGTGAAACAAAATTAGAAAAATATCTTAATTATGGATAAAGAACTCGAAAATTTAATTGAGGATTGTCTAGATAAGCTGGGAGATGAGGAATTCAAGAAGGGAATTTCAAAACTTTTAACTACAAATGATGAAAAAGATGTTTTAACAATCATTGCTAATGAAGGAATTCATCCTAGTTCCCCTGCTCATAATCATGGTGAAATTTATGTTGCCTCTCGAGGAAATATTGATTTTAGCTCTCAAGAAATTGTAAGGGAAGAGTTGAATAAAATATTAGTTGGAGTAGCAAAAAAACTTAAATCAAAACCTTGGAAAAAAGTTTACTTAGTTCCATTCGGTCCTGCTGTATTGTCAATGCAAATTAAACTTCTTGTGTACAGAATTTTATATATAGAAACAGTAGATTTTTTATATGCAGGGCATGGAACTTACTATGATTTGAACATAAACTTAAGAGTTATTGCCGCAGAGTCATAATTTTTAAACTGTACTGATAAGCTACCTAGCACGTTGTACCAGAATTTTTCAAAGTAATATTCCCACAGATAGCCATTGTTTTACCGCAAGCACCAATAAAAAAATATTATCACAGCGAGCGATCGCTATCTATACCTAACCTCTCTATTTTAACCCCAAACCCGACGCATATTTAACACAAAACCCGGTAAAACTTCCTCACCCGATAACTCCGTTGGATTGGATAATACTTCCACTTCCAACCCCAACCGATAAACCTCCACTTTTCGATTTTTCGGATCGATTAACCAGCCTAAAACTGCCCCATTCTCCAAATACTCCTGCATCTTTTCTCGTAAAGATTTCAAAGTATCGGAATTTGAACGCAACTCCACCACAAAATCGGGACAAATATTTGCAAACGTTCTCTTTTGTTCCGAGGTTAACGCATCCCAACGTTCTTGACTCACCCAAGAGGCATCGGGAGAACGATTCGCACCATTCGGTAAAGTAAATCCAGTCGAGGATTCAAAAATCTCTCCGGGTTCTTCCGCACTACACCACCAGAGATACAACTCTCCGCCGATTCTACTATTCCGTCTACCTGTTTCCCAACCCGTCGGTGGATTCACGATTAACTCTCCCGTTGCAGTTCTTTCCAGTCGCAAATCTCGATTGCGGGCAGCTAAAGCCGCAAACTGTTCTGGCGTTACATAGAGTTTAAGGGTTTTGGGGAACTCGAGTAACAGGGTTTCCGGGTCCGGTTGAGTCGGCGTTTGTACCATCGTAACCTCTACGATCGCGCTTTCTTGACTAACTATTTTACCTCATTCGCAATTGGGTATCCTTGCGAACGATCGCTTCATCCTAAAACCCCTCGAACAAACATTGTGATATTCTGATGCTCGATCGTTGTTGTCGCAAATGTTTGGGAATGTTACTGAAAGCCGAAAAGATTACCGGAGGATATCGCGATCGCCCCATTATCAAAGCCGTTAATTTAGGCATCGATCGCGGCGAATGGTTGAGTATCGTCGGGGCAAATGGTTCGGGCAAATCTACTTTACTGCGTTTGCTCTCCCGTCTTCTCCCGCCGCAACACGGAACGGTTCTTTTAAGTGCGAAAGATATTCAAACCCTATCCCCGACGGCGATCGCGCAACAGTTGGGTTTTCTACCCCAACAGCAAATTTTACCCCCCGGTTTAACAGTTGCTCAGTTGGTCGGTTTGGGGCGATCGCCCTATCAAAAATGGTGGCAATGGGAACTCGATGCAGAAGATAGAAAATGGGTCGATTTTGCGCTACAGCAAACGGAATTGCAAGCATATCGCGATCGCCCCGTTACGGAACTTTCAGGAGGGGAAAAACAGCGCACCTTTTTAGCCTTAGCTTTGGCTCGAGATCCGCAAATTCTGCTTCTTGACGAACCGACGACATTTCTCGATATCCATTACCAATTGCAGATCCTAGACCTTCTCTCTCGCTTGAATCGAGAGCGACAACTAACTATTGTAACTGTCCTGCACGATATTAACTTAGCGGCACGCTATAGCGATCGCTTGGCTTTCTTGCGTCAGGGTCAACTTTGGGCGATCGGTTCTCTCTCGGAAGTCCTCACCCCGGAGAATCTCAAAGCCGTTTTCGATATCGAAGTCGCGATCGTCGATACTCCTGTCGGCAAACAAATCTATCCCCTCTCTCCCATTCCGGATTAGTAAAAAATGGACTTACTATAATTTCATCTCCGAAGCGATCGCGCTAGAAGAGCGCATGAGTATCTAGCGCGATCGCTTTTCTCACCCCTCTTTTTCCATCGCGTTTTGGGACATTTTTAAAATGGTTTTGCGAGGCAGAAAAGGCACGATCCAATTTAGAAAAAAGCTCAGCGATCGCTCGTTAATTTTGACGAGTTTGCCCTTCGTCATCGCTTCGTAACCGCATTTGGCAACGGATGCGGGAGATGCGGCATTTTCCCAAAGCGAATTTCCCTCGAGATCCCCCGCCGCCACAAAACCCGTTGCGACGGCACCCGGACAAAGTACCGTTGAAGTCACATTAGTATCCGCCAACTCTTGGGCGATCGCTTGAGAAAACGAGAGAACAAAGGCTTTCGTCGCATAGTAAACCGCTTGCAACGGACCCGGTATAAAACCAGCAGTCGAGCCGACGTGCAAAATTTTCCCAGAATTGCGATCGACCATCCCTTGCAAGTATAAATGAGTGAGGTTGACCAAAGAAGCCATATTCACTTGCATCATGGCTTGGTCTTTAGCGAGATCCCGTTCGTGAAACTTTCCGTGACCGCCAAACCCGGCATTATTGATGAGAATCTCGATTTGGATGCCCTCGGCTTCCGTTGCAGCGAATATTTTTTCGGCGGAGTCGGGTTGCGAGAGATCGGCGACAATCACCTTTGCTTTGATGCCGTATGCCTTTTCTAACTCGGTTTTCAAGGTATTCAAGGCTTCTTCGCGACGAGCCACCAAGACGAGGTCTCCCCCCTTTGCGGCGTGCAGGCGAGCGAGTTCCATACCAATACCGCTAGATGCGCCAGTGACTAAAGCAATATTTCCCATTGTCAATCTCCTGAGTAGAATGTTGTTTTTGCAAATGTTCTTGCGAGGGAGCTTTGCATTAATTTTAGAGAATGCGATCGCCGATCGTGCTTGCGGTCTGAATTTCTCCACCCGTCCTCTACTTCACATAATCCGCGATCTGGCTCACCATATCTTGGCCGCGTTGCAGGGGTTGTATCCAATGGGGATACTCGGGAGCAAGTTGGCTCACCTCATCAAGGCGAGTCATCTCTTCTGTCGAAAGTACGAT
Source organism: Cyanobacteria bacterium SBLK (assembly GCA_017746715.1). Taxonomy (GTDB): domain Bacteria; phylum Cyanobacteriota; class Cyanobacteriia; order Cyanobacteriales; family Spirulinaceae; genus CCY15215. Next base: position 27,757 of record JAGHZQ010000015.1, on the reverse strand, counting down.
ATCCGCAGATTTCAGGTTATCCACCAATTGTTCTTCCTTGCGAGCGCCGATGATGATGCTGGTTACGCCGGGTTTGTGGAGCAGCCATGCTAGAGCGATCTGAGGGATCGAAGCGTTATGGCGATCGGCGATTTCTCGCAGGACATCCACAATATCAAAGCCGCGTTCTTCATTGACGGGGGGAAACTTGAGTTTTGCGCGCCGACCCTCCCTCGAGGCTTCGCGGGTGTATTTGCCCGTCAGGAAACCACCGGCTAAAGGACTCCAAACCAGAATCCCCAAGCCCAGATCCAGAGCAGCCGGTATGATTTCCCGTTCTAATTCTCGCCCGACCAGCGAATAGTAAGCCTGCACGGAACAAAATCGTTCCCAGCCCGATCGCTGGGCGATGCCGTCCGCTTTCGCAATCTGCCAAGCGGCAAAATTGGACAGGCCGATGTAGCGAACCTTGCCTTGTTTGACGAGGGTATCGAGAGCGCGCAGGGTTTCTTCCAAAGGGGTCGTTACGTCGAAACTGTGAACTTGATACAGGTCAATCCAATCCGTACCCAGCCGTTGGAGGCTGTCCTCAACCTCGCGCATTGCCGCCAAGCGACCGGTTCCGACGGCATTCGGTAAGGCACTCATGGGGTTGCAATATTTGGTGGCAATAAGGACATCTTTGCGTCGAGATCCTAACGCCTTGCCTAACATGACTTCTGACTCGCCCATCCCGTAGATATTGGCAGTATCGAAAAGATTGATACCTGCCGCGATCGCTAAATCTACCATTTTGGTCGCTAATGTCTGACCGGTTCCACCAATTAACTGTCCGAAGGAACCCTCTTTTTGGTCAAAGGTCATCGCCCCCAAGGTCAGTTGCGAAATGTAAAGTCCCGTGTTGCCCAATGCTGAATATTTCATGATTTTTTCCTCATTTAATAGTTTGAATTAACGAATCATTTTGCCCAAGACCCAGTCATAGAAGCGATCGCCGAAGTTTCGCGCCAATAGCATCTGACGAGACAGTTTCCCCGCCACGTAACGGGTTTTGGGATTGCTGGCTTGAATGGCTTTGACAATGGTGTTGGCAATAACCGATGGTGGCGAACTCCCCTTGGGATCGGCTTGTAACTCTTGGGAGAATTTGGCTAAAGTGTTGGCAATATTGCGATATGCACCTTCACCCGATCGCTTCAACATCGGTTCGACAAAAACATCCCCAAATTCCGTCGCGATCGCTCCCGGTTCGATGATAATGACATCAATGCCAAAAGGTTTCACCTCAAATCGCAAACAGTCGCTCCAACCTTCGAGGGCGTGTTTGGTGGCAACATACCAAGAACCCAAAGGAACGGAGATTTTTCCCACTACCGAAGAGACGTTGACGATCTTTCCCGCTTGGCGATCGCGCATATAAGGCAGCACCAATTGAGTCAGGCGAGCCAATCCGAATAAGTTGACCTCGAACTGATAGCGGGCATCCTCGAGGGGTGTTTCTTCGACAGAACCATAGGTGGCAAATCCGGCGTTGTTAATAAGAATATCGACGCCGCCATTTTCTCCTTCGATCTGCTTGACTGCCGCAAGGATATCCTCATCTTTCGAAATATCCATTTTCAGAGGAATGCCGCCCAATTGTTTGAGATCGTCCATCTTTTCGACGCGCCTCGCGGCAGCATATACGGTGTACCCTTTCCCAATCAGAGTTTTAGCGGTTGCTTTGCCAATGCCCGAGGATGCGCCGGTAATGAGAATAGTATTCTGGCTCATTGTCGTCTCCTTGAAATTGACTGATTTAGAATGAATATTCATTCGAGAACGAACAAAAAAAATTAGTTAGCTTTCAGTCCGTCCCAACAAAATAAAGCCGCAGCTTCTCGATGTTCGTCGGTGATTTCTAAATCCCCCGCAAACTGGAGTTTTACCGTACTGAGGATACTCCCATACATCAGAGACAGAATAAGCTGATTATCCATTTTTTTGAGATGTCCCGATTCGATCCCTTCAGTGATAAATCCCAACGCAGTCGCTAAGTAGCGGTTGGTTTTCTCTTGAACCTCTTCGGATATCAAGGGAGATGTCGTACACTGCTCGATAAGTGATAGGTGCTTCGGTCTGGATATCAAAAAATTAAAAGTATTCCGCCAAATCAGTAAAAACCTTTTTTGATAAGGAGTTGGGAGATCGTAACCGAGAAAAGCCGCATCAAACATCTCTTTTTTTAGCTCGAGATAGAGATAATTAATGAGTTCGTCTTTATTCGAGAAGTAGTGATAAATCGTTCCGGCCGACACTTTAGATCGCTTGCTAATCTGGGACATGGGCGTGGCATGAAGGCCGTTTTCGGCGATCAGTTCCATCGTCGCGTCTAGAATGCGTTGCTTTTTGTCGTCCGATTGAATGTTCATTCTATTATGATGTACGATTTTTGGGTTTCTGTCAAGACCTATTGAAAAAAACGTGGAAAGGTACAGTATAAGACACGTTGGCGGGGAGGAAGGACGAAGCGATCGCACTGTGTCATAAGTCAAATTGCGATCGCCTCGATTTTTGGAGTATCTGCGATCGCAGAAAATTTGACACTCTCAAAATCAACCTCTTGGGTTATATTTAGAATTAGTCAAAATCTCTCAAAATTCCTAAATACTTATATGAAAATTAATTTTAGTCAAGCCTTTAAGCGCCTAACTGTTCGAGTAGGAGTATTATCTAGTTTATTTATCCTGACTGCATTGCCGTTCGGTTCGCGAATGAATCACGCGAGTGAAACCCAAAAGACCCAACTCATTTTCGATCTTGATGCGGACGCAACCCAAGCAGAAAATTTCTATGACATTCCCTATCCATCCGATTTGCGGCTGGACGATCGCGGAAGACCGAACATGACAGGTTATCCCATCTCAAAGTACGCATTTCTTATCTTTGGAGTTAAAGAGATTTCAGGCGATAGAACGGGGTTTCCCACCGTATCTGCCGCTTACTTTCGATTTGATGGAGTTCTGTCGAGTCAAGATATAGATCGGCTTATTCCAGCAGAGTTGGATTCTCCCGTTTTGCTCGTTGATGTGGATCCCAATTCCCCCGATCGCGGCAAACTCTATCCCACAGTCGCGCACGATTTGATTGCCGATTCCGCATACATTCCAGAACATACCCTAGCCGTTGCACCCTATCCGGGTATCGTACTGCCTCCCCATCGAAAGTATGCTTATGTTGTCATGAAAACCCTCAAAGATGACCGAGGCGAACTTCTCGGCGCACCCGAGTCGTTGGAACGATTATTATCCGAGGGAAACCCCCCCAATGGAGTTTTGGGTCAAGAAGCTCACGAACAGTTTGCCCCTTTGCGAAGTATGTTGCGCGAGTTCAATATTCCGCCAGAGTCAGTGGCAGCTGCAACGGTTTTCACGACAGGAGATCCGGCCGGAGAACTCAAAGCTCTATCGGACGGAGTTCGGGCGCAATACGACTTATCTATTGACAACCTCGTACTCGACCCAAAAGACGGTACGAGTCACGAACGCTTTTGCGAACTCCATGCAACCATAGAATTTCCCCAATTCCAACAAGGAACTCCGCCATTTGATGCACTCATCTCACTTAATTCAGAGGGACTGTTTAAAATTAATCCTAACGGCATCTTGATCGAGCAGCGTCAGGAAACTGCCAATGTTGTGATTACAATACCCAAGACCCCCATGCCAGCCAATGGCTATCCTTTAATTTTTTATTTCCACGGCTCCAATGGTCGGAGTACTCAAGTTGTCGATCGCGGTCCGATTCCCAAACCCGGTGAAATGGAGCTCGCGGGACTCGGACCGGCGCATATCGTTGCCGAACGCGGATTTGCAGCCGTTGCCAGCGCCTTACCCCTCAATCCCGAACGCCTTCCGGACGGGCCTGACAGTGCGTATCAGAACTTTAAGAATCTTGCTGCTTACCGAGATACATTCCGGCAGGGAACGATCGAACAAGGTTTATTACTCGATGCCATCGAATCGCTAGAAATTTCCCCCGATATTTTAGCAGACTGTTCGGGTCCATCGCTTCCCTTGGGGGCAACCCATTTTCGATTTGAAACCGAAAAAATTGGTGTCCTCGGGCAATCTCACGGCGCGCAATACGCCAATATTTTTGGCGCGATCGAACCCAAGGTTGTCGCTGTTGTCCCCACCGGTTCCGGCGGTTTTTGGTCCCTTTATACAGAACTTGAATTCAAATACCTCACGGAAATAATGCTGGTTACAAAACAACGCGTTCGTTATCTGCATCCCGGTCTTCAATTACTGCAAACGTCTTGGGAAGGTGCAGAACCGATGGCGTATATGCCTCATATCGCCGTTCGTCCCTTGGCCGGTCATCCAACGCGTTCGATTTATAACCCCGTTGGTTTAGACGACATGGACAACCCCGAGTCAATTTTTGATGCACTTGCACTGGCAACCGAACTTCAACAAGCAGGTGTCGGGCTTTGGGAATCGATGCAAACATCCCTTGGCGTCATTGGGCTAGATGGCATTATTTCCTATCCAGTTACGAATAATCTTACCTCAACAACCGGACGAGATTATACGGGTGTAGTCGTTCAATATGAGGGTGATGGAATTGCCGACCCCCACACGATTTTTTCTCAACTCGATGAGGTGAAATACCAATATGGTTGCTTCTTCAAAGCAGCTATTATTGACGGAAATGCAACGGTTTCAGCACCTGCACCTCTGGGTACGTCTTGTCCGTAATAGGGGTCTATGAATTAGAATTCATGATAACCTCGAGAATGAAAGAATGGAGTCAGAACCATGCAAGCAGTCGCGCAAAATATACGCTGGACGGTTCGCGATCTCGAACTTTTGCCAGAAAATGAAGGTATCCGCTATGAGATTATTGAGGGGGAATTATTCATGGCCAGAGCGCCTCATTCCCGACATCAACAAACCTGCGGGAAAATCTTCGCTCAGTTGGATTGTTGGTCAGAGGAAACAGGTTTGGGGGAAGCGATTTTAAGTCCGGGAGTGTTGTTTTCCGATGCCGATAATGTTATTCCTGATGTGGTGTGGGTTGCGCGAGAAACTTACGATCGCATTGTTGACGATCGCGGACATTTAACGGGTGCGCCAGAGTTAGCCATTGAGGTATTATCAACAGGAGAACGCGATCGCCGCCGCGATATGGAGGTCAAATTAAAATTATATTCAATGCGGGGTGTAATCGAATATTGGATTGTTGATTGGAGGGCGCGTAGAGTAGAAGTCTATTGCCGCGAAAACGGTCAATTAAGATTAGCGAGAACGTTGTTGGGAGAAGATCGTATAACTTCTACATTATTACCCGATTTTTGCTGTCCCATTGCTCGATTTTTCCCGAATTTTTGAGATTTGAGAGAAAAATGAATTTTCAGGTGAGCTCGCTTCGAATTTAAAATTGCGATCGAAATTCTTGTCTTTTCGGACGATAATATTCTAATTGAGCAGCACGTTTTTTTCCTAAAAGTTCTGAGAGCCTCATCTCAGAAAACAGCCACAAATCATTCATGGTTTCGATCCCTGTTTTATACAGCGTTAAATATTCACCACGATTTAAACGTAAAGGGATAGAGAGTAGATCGAGGGCATCGGCTGGAATACCAACCTCAAGTTGCTTTAACATTATTGCAATTTCTTCTGCGGTAGGGCTTTGACCAATACGAATTAAACTAATAATTTGATGAGCAGATCGCAAATGAAATCTTGTCGCCTCTACAAACCTTAAAATATCACCATACTCGATTTTTCCTTTAGAAGGATTGGGAGAATACTTTTGCTCGATCTCCTCAATTGATTCACCATTAATCCAATCCCAAATTAATGAAGCTCGCTTGCATCGAGCCAAGTAGTCAAACCGATCGCGTGCGAAACGCTGTAGCGCAATCAAAATTTCATTCCCATAGCGTTTTGCTGTTTCTTGAGGACGAGATTCTTCGATATATCCTCGTTTCATCATTGGGGTATAACCATTATCTGACTCGGGAAGAACCTGTAAAAGGGCTATTAATTTTTCTACAGTCAAATCATCAATTTGAAGATTGCGAATTAGATCGACTAAACGCATTGATGAGCTAAAAGATAGCACAGAACTTCCGACAGCCTGACCGAGTAATGTCAATTGAATTTTATGACCTTCTTGCTCGATCAATCCCAGATAAATCATCTTCTCAATCAGGGTTTCAAGCTGTTGTTCCATCTGATTTTGCCAAAGAGGATTTTTTCGGTTAGCAAGATAGCCACCGAAGGTATTTGATAAAAGAACAATAACCTCATTTCTAGGAACTTGATGCACTTGTGTCAGAATTCTGACAATCCATGTTTCGAGATTCTGCAAGTCAAAAGAAGATTGAATGGGTTCTAACTGTCCCAGCACGTAACGATCGAATAGAAATTGTCTTTCTTGAGAGTGATTTGCTAAGAGAATAGCCGTACCTTGCTTGCTATATCCTATGCGTCCTGCTCGTCCTGCCATATTCTTATATTCAGCTACAGTAAAATTGCTCAAATCGCGTCCATTAAAAAATTTATGTTCCGCCAAGATTACTGTAGAAGCAGGTGTATTTACTCCAGCAGCAAGGGTTGTTGTAGCTGCTAAAACTCGGACTTGTCCTCCTCGATTTCGGAAAAATTGCTCGACCACTTCTTTCTCTTCACGAGTTAAATTTGTATTATGAAAAGCCGTTCTGCTTCTCAGGCATTCTCGAAGAACAATTGATGCAGTTGAGATATCTTGCTGAGGAAGTGCCTCGATCGCTTCTCGTGCATAGGGTAAGTCTAAATCTCGAGCTAAATAATTTGCACAACCTTGTGCTTTACCTCTTGTATTGCGAAAAACGATCGCATTCTCATTATTCTGTATCAATAATCGAACTAACGGTACAATTATATCTTGATTGCTCGGTTCTTTTTTTCGTTGTCGAATTGTATTTGGAGGTAATAGCTGTTCGAGCTTCTGACGACCTTCACTATCTAGAAATTGAAAGATTCCGGTGCGATCGAGAACGCCTTCGATAAGAGGAACTGGACGCTGATTCGTCACTAATTTTTTACATTCCAACCACTCATCAAAATAATTAATATCACCCACAACTGCCGAAAGGGCAATAAGCTGAATATTAAATCCTCGTTGTTTAACCGTTCGCAAGTAAGTCAGAAGTAATTCAACGTTAATTCCACGACTGGGATCTGTGATAAATTGTGCCTCATCCAAAACCACTAAACCAAGTTGGTTCAAAATTACTGGGTTATTGACCATCAGATTGAGAAACATCTCATAAGTTAACACCGCTAAGTCATATTTTCCTCGCACGAAAAGATGAGTTTGATCGACATAATCTCCACAACAGCGAATCACGCGCATTCCTAAATTTTTTTCATAGACTTGCAGAAATTGCTCGTACTTTTCATTAGTTAATGCTCGATAAGGAAGCAAAAAGACAGCTTTTCGTCCTTCACAAATTGCCTTAGTCGCTGCCAACTCCCCAATAAAAGTTTTTCCGGAACCTGTGGGAGCAATAACGAGCAGAGAAGCACCTTCAAGAATTTGGCGATCGTTAACAGCTTGAAGTTGAAGATCGTTGAGAGATTGGAATTGACTAGACCACTGGGAGAGAATCCCCTCGGGTAATCCGAATTGTGCTAATTCTTGAATATTTGCACCGATTTTTTGACCTGTGGCTGCTGGGAACTTGGTAAAAAAATTCTGACCGGCTTTGAGGGGAGGAATTAACAATTTACCTGTGATCTGCCCCAAGAATACCGGGGTTTGCGATCTCCCTATTTTTTGGGCTGCGTTTCTTACTTTTGCCATGATTTCTGCACTTGCCTCTAGGATATTCACATGGGTTGTTGCAGCTTGTAGTACATCAATAAATGCTTTTGTTAGCAAACCATGTCCGCTACCCGGAAGCTCATAAGCGGGTTCATTTTCTTTTGATGCTGTTAGCCAAATGCGTCCTTCTCCTGCTATTACATCAATTGTTATACGCGCATTACGAGCTATAGGAACATTATTCAGTACTTTTGCAGGTGCCCCACCACTAAAGCAACAGTCAAGAATAAATAGTATTTTCTTGGCATTAGAGGTTTGAAAAAGGGTTGCTAATTCCTGCATGGGAATCGTTGTATTGACTAAATCCTTGAGATCTGTATCGTGGGCGACGATTTGATGATTGGGTGTTCCGTGTCCTGAAAATGAGATAATAACAGTATCATTTGAAGTGGCTGCCCTTAGTGTAGTATCTAAGGTTTTACGAATATTTTCTACTGTCGCTTCTGCATCCACGATCGCTCGTGCTTGAAGATTTGGCACTGAGTCACTGAATAATGCCCATAATGCTTCTGCATCCCGTCGAGCTCCTGTGAGTTCGCGGATAGAGGGATCTGAGTAGCGATTAATTCCAATAAAACTTGCAAGTAGTGACATAAAATCTAATGAGTTGCAAAATACTACAATCCACTACAATTCCTCACATAAAAACGAAGAGGATTGTTGGTTAGTAAGTTATCATTCAACAGAACTCGCAGCAATTCCGAACTCAATAAAAAATATAGTGCGATCGCCTCGTTCCAATCCCTCCAACACCCAAAAAATAGTGCAAAAGTGCTACGATAATTTATCCGCAGTTCGGTTCAACAGAGGACTGAAAAATGTTACTAGAACTCAGACGCTTTGATATACTCCCCGGACAAAAACTCGTATTGCGAGACGTAACGTGGCCAGAATTCGAGCAAATCTTAGAAGAATTGGGGGAAAAACGCGCCTCTCGCATCGCTTATGCCAACGGAATTTTAGAAATTATGGCTCCCTTACCCAAACATGAAGTTGACAAACTTTTCGTTACGAACTTTGTCGAAATTTTGCTAGAAGAACTCAATATTGATTTTTACCCTCTCGGTTCGACAACCTTTAAGAATGAAGTGAAAACCCAAGGCAGAAATAAAACCATGCGAGAATTTAGAGCTTGGGTGGGCGATCGCCTTACTTGACCCAAAGAATTATGAGCAAGAGGTTACAATTTTGAATTGATTAGTCCCCGATCGCCGTGGGAATGTATGATAAATTCGTAAATCGTAACCCATCCTCCATTGCTGCATGATAGAAGTCGAACATCTGAGCAAAATCTACAACACCACCCCTGCCATCCAAGATGTCGATTTTTCTGTGGCAGCTGGTGAAATTCTCGGTTTTCTCGGACCCAACGGTGCGGGAAAAACCACCACCATGCGGATCTTATCGGGATATCTCCCCGCCACCTCGGGAACTGCCAGAATTGCCGGATATGACGTTCACGAACAGTCGATGGAAGTCCGCAAGCGCATCGGTTATTTGCCGGAAATTCCCCCGTTGTATCCGGAAATGACCGTAGAGGGGTTTTTACATTTTGTCGCCAGAATTAAAGGCATTTCTGCTGGAGAACGCGTCAATCGGGTCAATCTTGCTATTCAACGCTGCAATATTGAAGAAAAGCGCAAGATTCTCATCCGCAAACTCTCGAAAGGATTTCGCCAACGGGTGGGAATTGCTCAGGCGATCGTCCACAATCCTCCCACAATCATCCTCGACGAGCCCACTGTCGGGTTAGACCCCCTACAAATCATCGAAGTTCGCAATCTCATTAAAAGTCTGGCCGGAGAACATACGATCGTACTCTGTACTCACATTCTTCCCGAGGCCAGTATGACCTGCGATCGCGTCACCATCATCAATCGCGGTCGCGTTGTCGTCACTAATACCCCCGATAATTTAATGGGAGCATTAACGGGAGAATCCGGCTACGAGATGGAAGTAGAAGGCAATGTCCTGCGAGTCAAACCCATTCTCAAAGCCATTTCTGGGGTGAAATCGGTAGAAATCAAACCCTTTTCCGAACGCCCCAATCGTTCGCTGTTGCGGATTTCGATGGATCGCAATACCGAACTCGGTCGCGACTTGGCCTCTGCGATCGTCAAAAATGGCTTGGGCTTGTACGAAATGCGCCGAACTCAACCCACTTTAGAAGATGTGTTTTTAGAGCTCACAACTGAGGAAGAAGTGTTAGATTCTCCTCCTCCCTTCAAGGATCGGAGTGAATCAGACCTACAGGACAAACAGGAGAAAAAAAATGATCGTGATGAAAAGAAAGAAGAAGAGCAAGAAGAAATGAAGGATTTATGGGCAGACGACCAATAAATAGAAAGTTAAAAGTCGGCAGTCGCAATGTAATAACGGATTAACTGGTGACGGGTTCAATGGGCATTCCCTCCCCCAGATTTGAGGTCGAGGGATGGCGAATTCGATTCGCCATATCCAATCGACCTGTCGAGGGATTAGGGGGCATGTCGGGGTTTAACTGCTTGTATCTTAAGCCGATGCGGGATCGCATTGTTGGTGACTGGTGAGTGTATCGTTTGATTCTTCCAGCCAGTCAAAAATGCGCTCCAATTGTTCGAGGCTCACCAAACCATATTGCCAGAGAATCATGGGAAAAGATCCGGAATCTCGTTCAAAATAGCGTTGGGCGATCGCGATCGATTCTTTGGATAGCGCTAATTCTTCTTGTAAAAAATGAATAAACCGAGTATGAGTAACGGGCTGCATTTTCTCCCCTCCTAATTAAAAAAGATTTTATCCTTCAAGGTTTATTAAAATGAGACTAAAAAAGGCCAGAAATAAATCTGTCACGCCTTAAACTGCATTATAAAAAGACAGTTTTAGATAAAATAAAACTGCGTTAGCGATCTCGGATCGAGTGCAGCAATATCTTAATTTTTATGCCAATTCTGACTGTTAGAAAAAACCAAAGCAAGATCTTTTTTCACAAAACGAATCTCTTTAAGTTAAATATATTTTAAGAGTCTGTTTTCGTATTTAATCTGTTGCAAAAAAACTCATAGCAGTCCTCGCGCGCAAATTATTGAATACTAATTTGTGACATATTAATTTTTGACAACGATCGGGAAAAAATAATCTTTTGCTCGTTTTCAGTCGAATCGAGCGATCGTACCTAAACAGGAGAAAAATATTGTAACAGAAACTGAGATAATGACAAGACAGAAATGTAAAAAAAAAACATTTCTTAATCTAGAAATTCAATTGTAATGCGATCGCCCGCCTTGAGTCCCAATTCTTCAGCGCGCCCCCCGCGCAATTCAATCACGCGATCGATTGCCTCAGGCGGTCCATAAGCGGGACATTGGGGGGCGGGTTGATAGCAAGGGGGAACGTTTGCGGCAATATAGCGCACTTCGCCATCTCGTAAAAATATCATATCGAGAGAGATGCGGACATTTTTCATCCAAAATCCGACTGGACGGGGGGGATCGAAGGAAAATAGCATACCGCGATCGTCGGGCAGGCGATCGCGAAACATTAAACCGAGGGCTTGTTGTTCGGGGGTTTCCGTCACTTCTAGCTCGATGACCTCGCCTCCCATTGTCGCTGTTGCGCGAATTGGCAGCATTTGACCCAAACTTTCTCCAGCAATAACACTATTCTCCTTGGAAGTCGCCCCAGGAGAACAGCTAAAAATTAATAAGCAGAATAAAATAACCCAACATAATTTAAGATTTTTCATCTTTCATCCTTTCTCCTTGTTCCTTGCTTAAGGTTCTCTGAGAACATAGCCAACGCCGCGCACGGTTTGAATGAGTCGTTTTTCCCCTTCATCCTCAATTTTCAGGCGTAGATAGCGAATATACACTTCAATGACATTCGATGCCCCCATAAAATCGTAACCCCAAACATTTTCGAGAATTTGTTCCCGCGTCACCACTTCCCGAGGATGGGACATTAAATATTTGAGAAGCTCGTATTCTTTCATCGTCAGATCGAATTCGCGACCCTTACGAATGGCTCGACGAGTCGTTAAATCCAATACCAAATCCCCAAAACGCAACTGTTCTGAGTTATTCTTGGGGGTCTCCAAATAAAGATCGACCAGTTGTAACAAGGTTTCCGAGCGGTAGGGTTTGAGAAGATAATCATCTGCCCCCGCTTCCAAACAAGCCACGCGATCGCTGACGGTATCCGTAGACATCAATACAAGTACAGGTGTCCGATTGCCGATCGCCCGCAGTTGACGGCAAAATTGAAAACCCGCGTCTCCAGTAGATGCGCGATCGACCAGAACCATGGCCGGCCGGAGATCGTTGGCTTGTTGTACCGATCGCTCTACATCCGAGGCGATCGCGATATCATAACCCGCTTCTGTCAAATCGCGATAGATCTGCCGTGTCAAATCTTCTTCGGGTCGCACCAAGAGAATACAAGGAGAATGCTCTAAAATTGCCGCTACCATAAAGTTTCCTGAGTACAAATACCTATCAATTTTCCCAGTTATAACATAGTTATGGATTATCGATCGTGAGTTATGCGTGATTTGTTCCCCCTGATAACTGATTCGATGCGAGTTCCCTCTCTTGGTCAGCATTCCCTTGCGTCTGTCTTGGCGCGCATTCCCTAGGCGAGGCAACCTCGCCCGGGTCGCATTGCTGATAACCGATCGCTGAGATTAAGGCAGTTCCACAGAAGTTGGCTTGGCAATATGAGGCAATCCCCAACCCAGTTTTTCTCGAAGAATGCGGAAAAATTCTGGGGATTGCAAACGGATGAATTTGGCCGAGTATTGAGATTTTTCTATTTGTATTCGATCTTGCGGTAGGATAGCACAACCTCCATTACCGTCCACAACCATAACCATTGGGGTAGGATTGGCTGGAAAAATGGTCACAATTTCTCGATTGGAAAAAACGAGTGCGCGGGAGGCTAGAGAATGAGGACAGATCGGGATGAGTTGTAAGGCGGGAATACCGGGGGCAACCACTGGACCTCCCGCACTGAGGGAATAGGCAGTCGATCCCGTTGGAGTAGAAACGATCACGCCGTCAGCAGCAATATCAATAGGAGCATGATGGCCGATTTGAATCTCGAAATGGCACATGCTGGTTAAGGGTTCTCGATGTACGACTATTTCGTTTAAGCAGAGTGCTTCCCATAAAAGCGTTTCATCCCGCAAAATTTTCACAGTTAGCATCGTCCGCTCTTCGGTTTCATACTCTCCTGCGATCGCTTTTTCGATGGCTTCGGAGAGTTGATTGACATAGGTTTCCGTGAGAAATCCCATATGTCCGGTATTCACGCCCAGTAAGGGAATCCCTAATGGTGCAACTTGGCGAAAGGCAGCTAAAACAGTGCCGTCTCCCCCGAAAACAATGCCAAAATCGATCGTCTCGTCAAATTCTGGTGGGGCTAAATGCTCGATGGGAGTGTGACAGCGAGGGCTACCGGGTTTAGAAAAGCCGAGAATGCCGCCATAACTGGAGGTGAGGAGCACTTCGCAACCGCGATCGCGCAGGCGATCGCGAATTTCGCCAGCAATGCGGCAAGCCGTGGGTTTGATATCGTTATAAAGAATGCCTACTTTTGGCACGACAAAAAATCCGTTCTTTTAACAAAGGGACAAATAAAAACGATTCCGAAAAATTTTAAGATTTGTTTTTAAAAGGAGAACGCTTTTTCTTTTTGCGTTCTTTTTCTTTTTCTTTCTCGTAGCCGATTTCTTTTAATTTTTTCATAATTCGCGAAAAATATTCTTGGAGATATTCTTCAAGGGTGGTGGTTTCTTGCGGGTCGAGGGCGAGGGTCGTATAGACTTCTTCCATTGAAGCATCAAGGGGACGATCTCCGGCGAGGACTTCGGCAAAAGTCAGGCGATCGGCAATATTCCAACCCCATTGAAAGAAACGTAAAATCCGACGAATGAAGCGCAAAACCGGCAATTCCAGTTTGGCCGTCTTGGCTGTTTTTCCCGAGAGGCGCTCGCACAATTGGATAATTTCGTAAGTTCCCCAAGCACGGGTACCGACAAGGGGAAAAGTTCTATTTTCAGTTTCGGGAACTTCGAGAGCGCGAATGGTAAATTTAGCAATATCCAAGGTATCCAAATAGGCGATCGGCGAACCTTTTCCCGTCACCCAAACGACTTGATTATCTAATATGGGAATGGCAAATTGACCGATTAATCCTTGCATAAAACCGCAAGGCTTAAAAATGGTATAGTTGAGTCCGGATTCTGCTAAAAATAATTCCGTACAATGTTTGATTGCCATTAAGGGAACGCGAGGGAATTTTTCGGAATCGAGGATGGAAAAGAAGATATAGCGATTGATTTCTGCTTTTTTTGCCGCTTGAATTAAAGCGATTTTTCCTTCCCAGTCTACTTGTTTGATGCTTAAAGAATCCGTTGCTTTTGCGGTTGCTGCATCGATAACAATTTCCATTCCCGCGATCGCGCTGTCTAAGGTTTCCGGTTCGCAAATATCTCCTTGTACGAGTTCTGCTCCCCACTCTTTTAAAAAGGCTGCTTTTCTCGGCTTCCTCACTAAACAGCGAACCTGATGACCCGCATCAAGAGCGCGACGAACAATTTGTCTTCCGAGGGTACCCGTAGCACCGACTACCAATATTTCCATTGAAAATCTTAAAGGCTTTTGTAAAGTTTCTATAAGATTTTATCAGAATTTGGTCGCAGGTGACGGGGAACTGGTAACTAGCAATGGCAAATGGGGAAACCAGAAGAGTCAGAAAAGCAAACGCTTGATTTGCCAAAAAAATCAAACTCGTTCTTGATAAGGGCCGAAAACTCTTTCATTTTATATAATTGAGAATTTAGCATTATTTCATCCCAACGGGGAGCGTTTTGCTTCTTATGTGGAGATTGTAGAACAACGCGATCGCGAATAACAAAGGGCGACTTTAGCCGAAAATGAGCGCGATCGCGAACGAGAAGAGAAAGAACTCGAAAAACAAAAGTGCCGATCGCGATCGCTTGTCCTGACTTGCTGGAAATGCGATTAGACTGATATCAAATCCGGATAATTGTCCGAACTTAGGCTTTTCTGGCAAAATTCTTCTTCCCCCGCTCCCCCTGCTTCCTCACCGAGAAGTATGGTGATTCAAGCGGATTTGAGAAGTTAAAAAGGGTGCGTTGCGGTAAAGCAAACACACCCTGCGGGCCTAGAATGACCAATAATCGACTAATTTGTTACGCTCCAGCTAATAATACGTAGATTATTGTTGTCATCGCGCACTGCCGTTATAGCGCAACTGTTGCTGACTTTGGCCACGGCAACATTTGATATTGTGCCTGCCACGGCAGTACCCAAGCGCTCTAAATCAGCGTTTGCAGTGTCTACGCTCCATCCAATTATCCGCAGGTCCGCGTTGCTATCACGAACTGCTGTAACAAAGCGATCTTTGATTGGACCATCTCCAAGCCGAATCTGTGCTGTATCAATATTACTCACGATACCAGCAACTTCTGTATCGCGACGTATAATATTGCCAGTATCGCTTACGCTCCAACTAATTACTCTCAAGTTGTTGTTGTTATCACGCAAAGCAGTAACTACTATGCTGGGGTCGGCAGCTGTGCGGGGGTGGGCAGAGTCCATCGCGATTGCCGATACCATACCTGCAGTCTCAGTGTCACGACGCGTAATTCCTCCATTGTTCGCAACTTCCCAACTAATTAAACGCAAGTTATTGGCACTGTCACGCACACCAGTCACAACACCCTTGTTATATCCTGCTACGTCAATTGTCGTAACTGCACCAGCAACTTCTGTATCCCGACGTGTGAGATTGCCAGTATTGCTTACGCTCCAACTAATGACGCGTAGATCTCCATCACTGTCGCGCACGGCTGTAACGATGAAGGTATCGAGGGGACTAAAAGGATCGAGTCGCTGTGCTACAGCAATTTCACTGACAGCCCCTGCAACTTCTGTGTCACGACGCGTAATTGTTCCGTTTGGCTCAACCTCCCAGCTAATAACTCGTAGATTGCCATCGCTATCTCGCACGGCCGTAACGACAAAACCGTCACGGGCTTGGGTCAAGGCAATTTCACTGACAGCCCCTGCAACTTCTGTATCTCGACGCGTAATTGGTGTGCCGCAGCGAACTCGCCAGCTGATAACCCGAAGATTGCCATCACTATCCCGAACAGCCGTGACAGCAAAATTATGACGAGATCGAGCGGCTGCAATTTGTGTCACGTTTCCAGCAACAAAGGTATCTTTACGCAGAATCTCAGAATCTTCTGCCCGAGCAGACCCGGTAACACTTCCCAAACTCAGGTAAGTAACGAGTAAAAAAAGAAGAACGGCCTTCAAGAAGGGGATGTTCGTTATGGGGTGTACAAACCTCTGTGTTTTATCAAGCAAAACTGCCATTGTATTGTGTTTATTCACAATTTTCTGTCCTTGAGGTAAAACTTCTTGCAGCTCGTTAGAGCCATCTAAATCAATCATCTGAAATTTTTATCCTACCCACAAGATCGGTAAAAATTTAATGAGGGATCGTATTTCGATCTTGCAAATTGACGGTTCTTAAGTTATAAGATATAGATATTTATAAAAATAATGGTAGAAAAAACTCCGTTACAAATAAAAATATAAGTTCCTCAATAAAGATTTATCCGTAGATATACTTATGTTTGTTATAACTAAAAATGTTAATCAAATTCAATCAAAACAAAATATTTTAATCTTGTGATGTCGTATCGTGTGATGTCGTAGGGTTTTGCTAAGAATCGCCAACAAAATAATAAATCGGCGAACTTATTCGGAGAGCGATCCGGAATAAGTTCGCCGATTTAAAAAATGCGGATGGCGAGACTCGAACTCGCACGGGCAAGCCACACGCCCCTCAAGCGTGCGTGTCTACCAATTCCACCACATCCGCGCTTGGGTTTGACAGTTACCTAGTATAACAGATTCAAACCCAATTGTGCAACTATTTGACCAAAGAAAGTTCGCGCTGTTTTTTGGGTAACTTGACATAACCCGCCACGATCTTGCGGAACTCTTCCCCCTCAACGGTTTCTTGGTCGATCAAGAGATCCACGAGGCGATCCATAATCGGACGGTGTTGGCGAATGAGGTCTCGCGCCTTTTCGTACCCTTCAAAGGCCAAAGCACGCACGGCGCGATCGATTTTTGCCGCGACTTCTTCAGAATACTCGGCCCGCGGCTGCCAGCCATTGCCCAAGAAAACCTCATTATCCGGACTTTCTAAGGCCAAAGGTCCCAAACTCGACATCCCGTAGCGCGTCACCATTTCCCGGGCGATATTGGCCACATTGCGAACGTCATTTCGCGCCCCGATCGTCACTTCTGCATCCCCAAAAACTTCTTGTTCTGCGGCCCTTCCTCCCAAGAAAACCGCAAGGCGATCGACTAAGAAAGCACGACTGACCAGACCGCTATCGAGAGCATCTTCATCGGGCAGATCTTGAGCAAATCCCCCAATCCCCCCCGATCGCGGAATAATTGTGACTTTATTCAAAGGAAAGGTATTTTCCAACAGGGTCATCAACAGGGCGTGACCGACCTCGTGATAGGCAATGAGGCGCTTTTTTTTGCCGTCGAGTAAGGGATTGAGAGTCATGCCGATAGTAACGCGATCGATCGCGTCGTCAATTTCGAGGGGAGTGACTTCTTCTTTGCGACGGCGAGCGGTTAAAATGGCGGCTTCGTTGAGTAAGTTGGCTAAATCTGCCCCCGATAAACCGGGAGTTTTGCGGGCAATCTGTTCTAAGGAAACCTCTGGAGAGATTTTTTTAGTTTTGGAATGGACTTCTAAAATGCCCAAACGTCCCTTGTATCCCGGTAAATCGACCATGACTTGGCGATCGAAGCGACCCGGACGCAATAGGGCAGAGTCCAATACATCGGGGCGGTTGGTGGCCGCAATGACGATAATTCCCGTATTGCCCTCAAATCCATCCATTTCCGTTAGGAGTTGGTTGAGGGTTTGTTCTCGTTCGTCATTTCCTCCCCCGATCCCGGCCCCTCGTTGGCGACCGACAGCATCAATTTCATCGATAAAAATCAAACAAGGGGCATTTTCCTTCGCTTTGCGGAACAGATCTCGCACGCGGGAGGCTCCTACCCCGACGAACATTTCCACAAATTCCGATCCCGAAATGCTAAAGAAAGGAACTCCTGCTTCTCCTGCGACAGCTTTGGCGAGGAGCGTTTTTCCCGTACCGGGAGGACCGATGAGCAAAACCCCTTTAGGAATCCTCGCACCGATAGAGGTAAAGCGTTCGGTTTCTTTGAGGAAACTGACAACTTCTTGTAATTCTTCTTTCGCTTCGTCGATTCCGGCGACATCGTTAAACATGATACCCGTTTTGGCTTCCATTTGGAATCGCGCCCGAGATTTGCCGAAATTGAGCGCCTGTCCCGAAGAAGCGGCCGATCGCCGCAAAATCATGATGACAATAACAAAGAGAATAAATAACAGGGCGAGATTGGCAATCAATCCCAAAGTAGCGGAGGGATCCCCGGAGGGTTTGACATCAACCTCGATATTTTTTTCCCGTAATTTCTCGACTAATTCTGGATTTTCGTCAAATAATTTGATTTTGACGGGGTCTTCTTCACCGCGAATTCCCACTTTCGCCATACCCGTTGAGGGGTCGAGTTCGACGTTGATGACATCTCCCTTGTCCACTTTTTCCAAAAGCTGGCTGTAGGAGATGGGTTCTTTTTTCTCTTGGGCGATCGCGGGAATTCCACTCAGGCAACTCTGAAGGAGAATCCATGTAGCGGCAATATTTAACAGGGGACGAAGGCGGGGTTTTCGACGGGAATTGACAGAGGAATCGTCGGAATTAATGAAATGCTGTTTTTTCAATGTATGCCCTTTCATGGAAATTTTACGTCAAAGTTGCTTGTCGATCGGTGGCGATGCGTAAGGCGATCGCGCAATTTCTAATTATTTTAGCTGAAAATCGAGAAGCCGGACGGACGGTCGCTGGGAAAGGGTTTCGGGTTGCCAGACTATTGTAAATTCTTGCTGTTGCAATAATGACGAGTTTCGTAACGACTGACCAAAATGCGATAATTGCAGGCGATCGCTCGGCCACATATCGGGATGTTCGAGCTGACTGCTCTAATGCAATCTTTTCGCGATCGCTATTTAACGCAGCAACCCATTACCCAAAAACCGATTGCTGAAATTACCAGCCCATTTTAGTGACGAGATCGATACAGAGTTGATTGACGGCTTCCTTATCTACGCGATCGCGCAAGGTCGATTCTACATAAGCATCATCTAAGCCTTTATAAAGATGATTGGCAATTTTCATCACTTCATCATAATTGAATTCTCCTCGTTTAATCGCGAGTAATTCTTCTGCGTCTCCAGCTTCTCTGCGATCGACTATCAAATCGTGAGTTTTTAAGACTTCAATGCCCGTTCTTAACAAGCGAATGGCTTGCATGGCAAATTTGCAATCGTAACCTGTTTTTGCTTCCATTTCCGCCCGTTTGGGGTTGCGATTTTGCTTCCATTGCTGATAGTTTTTATACTCCCGACAAGCGGTGCGATAGCGTTGGCTTTTATGCAGCAGCTTGATAAAATCAGAGGTGCTATTGGTTAATTTCTGAGTGTAATCTAATACCTCATCGGGTAAAGCATGTTGTTTGAGGATACCTTTATAATCAATATCGGCAACTAAGAGATTGTATAGTTGTTCGGCAGGTTCCATAAATTCAATGCGATCGCGCACCAATTGATACAAATATTCCAAAAAGGTATTGATTTCATTCACGGTTAATGGCGGTGTATCTGTTAAGTCAAACTCCTCGATTGTCGGTTTACCCGTAGGAGGATTTAACAACCAACGACGATGAGTTTCTAACTTTTTAATTTGGGCGTATCCGTATCCCGAGTAAGTATTTTTAACTTTTTTAGAGAGAAACATTTCGCGATGTTGCTGCAAAATTTCCCCCACTTCGGTTAAATGGACGAAATCTTTAAACCAAAGCAATTCGAGAATATTAGGATTATTATCTACAGAGAGTTTTAAAAACTTCCGCAGTTCGTAAATACTGGTATCCTCGGATAAAAAAGGAAACAGCGAATTTTCGGTTTCTTTATCCCAATCTTTATCTTTTTGTTCGATCGCGCTAAATCCCAAATAATAAGGCTGAGAAGCAATAAAAACCCCTCGATAATCATAATCGGATGTTTCTGTTGCCAGTCCGTACCCCCGCGATCCCGTTAAGGCAATCAAAATCGTGCGAGACTCAATTTCCAAGCGATTCATCGTCTATCCTCAAAGTTCTGTATTATAATTGTAATATATTTGTTAGGTAATGGGTAATCGAGACATCCCGACTCCTAACTCTTAAGCATTCACTATCAACTATCAACTATCAACTATCAACTATCAACTATCAACTCCCTCCTTCCCATGAATCAAAAAATTGAGACGCTCAAAGACAAGCGAGGACTGTTTAAAAACGTTCCTAAATTTCTGCGTACCCTCGTGCGTCAGAGATTGCGGGAATGGGAAAGCGATCGCGAGACCTTCGATCGCCTCGTCCTCGAAAATCGCGCCCGTCTCAAGCGTCTTTATGCCCTCCTGCACGTCAAACCCGATCCTTACGCTCAAAAGGTTCTTTTCGAGAATAAACCTCCGGAAGGAACGCCCTTACAGGCATTGCGTCAGATTGCCAAAGAGAAAAATCCCGAAGTGGCGGCTACTTTAGTGCGGCAACATCGCCTCCCTTTTTTGCTGGTAGAATCGGCTTTAGAATCAATGCCCTCGGATGTTGCTCTCGCCGCGATCGCCTCTCTTTCATTAGAAGAACTATTAGCACGATTGCCGTTAATGGGACGGCGGGGGTTAATTCAGGGAGAGTTGCGAGAGGAATTATTGCAACGCTTGCAAACCGCAGATCGATCGCAAACATTATCCTATCAACAAGCCGAGGCGATCGTTCGCAAGGCGAATTTGGATCGGGACTTATCTCGCGCCATTTTTGCCCTCGCGCAGGTACAGGATCGCCAAGACGTAAAACTATCGGGAAATACGGCCCTGATCGTCGATGTTTCTGCATCCATGCCTCGGGAGGGAGAGTGCTTGGAACTTGCCGCCCGAGTGGCATTTTTGCTTGATGCTGCCTTGGTTGAAGGGAGCAAAATGACGGTTATTGCTTGCGATCGCGATGCCCGATCTCTCACTATTCGACGGGGTGCGGATGTGGGAGTTTGGCGCGAGCGCATGCACTTTCCCGCAAAGGAAAATTCTAATTTGAGTTCTTTGGGGGTAGGGGTAGAATATCTAACTGTCTCGCAAATTGAAGTGCAGCGCCTCATTATTGTTAGCGATGGTTATGAAAATCATCCGCCTCGCTTAGCTGGAGCGATCGCTCGCTATCGTCAAGTATTTTCTTGCTATCCCAGTGTTAACTTAGTACAGCCTCCCAATAGCAGCCGCCAACTTGCCGTTGACCTAAAAAACGCTCAATTGGGTTACGCGATCTTTAACGTCGATCGCCATTTTATCGGTCTAAATGCTCTGCTTCCCTGTTTGGCAAGACAACAAAACAACGATATTATTACCCAAATTTTGAATTATCCCCTCGCCTTTTAACCCGCAGTTTTCAGGAAAATTGTTTCCTCCAGAATTGCGTTTCGAGATCGTTCAAACTCATTCCAATTTTTTGGTAAATTTCTCACCCAATTTTACTTTTTTCTGTTATTATGGAGCTATCCGTACCCGACCGTAGAAGTCTTACCCGCTCAGCTAATGAGCTTCTACAACTCGTGCGGATATTTTTTTGGTAATGAATGAAAACATAACCAGTCAAGGGACAACCGATCGGAATATTAAGCCGCAAGTTTCTCGCGATCGCGTCGAACATCTCCTCGGACAAATTTTAGGGACGCGATCGCGAGATCTCGAAACGTTGGAAATTAATCATTGGGACTTATTAACAGCCAGTCCCGACGATTATAAGCGCTTTCTTGCTTTTTTCGCCGATACCGAACCCACCAGCCCTCATTTAAGCGTGGGTTTGGCACTGCTGGCAACGGGAGCCGATCTCAAAGGACGACAGTTTGCCCGCCAACTCCTGCAAAAACTGCCCCTAAAAACCCTTGCCGATACCGTAGATTATATTCAGGGTTGGTATCGCGATCGCACCCACACCCTACGAGAACGGCGGCGTTTCTCCGGGAGTATGGCACAAGTTTACAGCGAAACGGCTCCTCTGGTTCGCGAAGCCTTAGAACGGGAAGGGATCGCACCAGCATCGGGAGACTTTACAGGGGGTGAAATTGTCGTCACTTTAGGGCAGTACGATAAAGTCCAACAAGTTCTCGATGCCTTGGGATTAGCTTATCGTATCGTTCCCTGTCAAGTTGCCGTGACGCTTCCTTTGCGAGCCGATCAAGTGTTAATTGTGAATTGTCCGGGGTCTTTTGACTTAGAAGGGATCGAGGTCATTCATCGTTTTGTCATCAATGGCGGGACGTTAATTACAACGGATTGGGCATTACAGACGACATTACATTTGGCCTTTCCCGACACTTGTCAATGGAATAGCCGACAAACTAAAGATGATGTCGTTCCCGTTTCTTGGGTGAATCCCGATAGCATTTATACTCAAGGGGTTGAAGTTCCCGAGCAAGTCATTTCTTGGTGGTTGGAAAGCGTGTCCTATCCTATCCAAATTCTCAGCGATCGCGTGCAAGTTCTCATGCGAAGTGAAGAAATGGGCAAGCGATATGGAAGCGATCCCCTTGTGGTTGCGTTTAACTACGGGGAAGGGATGGTGTTTCATCTGACCAGTCACTATTATTTGCAGCGATCGCAAGGAAATAAAAGTTCTAAGGCGAGTGAAGTCGTCTCTTCTTTGGGGATCGATTTGAGCGATCGGCATTCTCTCGATCGCATCAGTGGGGAACAGTTTGCAGCGGCTTATTCTTCTCTGCGCTTGCTGGCTAATATTTTATACGAACGCCGTCGCGCTTATGGTGTATAAGTGAGGAAACGATACTTTGAAGGATGCAATTGTTAAAAAGGTTAAGGTGTTGATAAATCTTTGCGGGAACTGTAAGTTTTCTGGGGGGCTAGCCCCACTTCGGCGCTGCTCAGTGACCGCCCAGACCCCAACAGTGCGCGTTCCCTCTCTTGGTGCGCGTTCCCTTGCGACTTTCGTCGTCGCGGGGTCGCACCGCTTGCGTCTGTCTTGGTCAGCATTCCCTTGCGTCTTTCGCCGACGCGGGGTCTGACCGCAAACCCCCTCCCGTAGGCTACGCTTGCCCAGCCAGTTCGGTTGTTGGTTTGAGAAGGGGTTTTGGGTAAAAAGTAGGTCACTTTTGATGCCCGTCGAATGGAGTGATGGAAATGCGATCGCTAAACCTTGGCTCGCTTGAAGGCTTCGTCGAGGATTTCCGAGAGGGTGGGATGGGTGTGAACGTTGAAAGCTAGATTTTGTACGGCTTGGCGTTGGGCGATCGCGTTGGCGGCTTCTTGAATCAGATCCGCCGCGTGCAAGCCGATGATATGCACTCCCAGTAATTCTCCGGTATCTTTGCGGTAGATGATTTTGGCGATGCCGTCGGTTTCGCCTTCCGCCAATGCTTTAGAATTGCCTTTAAAATAGGTTCTGGCGGTGGCAATAGAGAAACCTTCTTTTTCTGCTAATTCCTTCGCTTGGGGTTCGTTTAAGCCCACGTAGCTGATTTCTGGATGGGTAAAGGCGGCGGCGGGAATGCTGCGATAGTCGATGATTCTTTCTTTCCCGCAAATATTCTCGACGGCGATGATTCCTTGGGCAGAGGCTGCATGGGCCAACATCATTTTACCCGTGGCATCCCCGATCGCCCACAAATGCGGGACGGGTTGACCGTCTTTGAGAACTTCCATTTTGTCATTGACTTCGATGAAACCCCGACGGTTGGTTTCTAGGGCGATGGTTTCCAAACCGAGATTTTTGGTGGCGGGAATGCGTCCGGTAGCCACCAAACAGGCATCGACTTCTAAAATATCAATGGGTTCTTTGGTTTTTGCGTCGGCGAGTTCGATAACGACGGGGGATCCGGGGGTGACTTTTTTCGCTAATGTGCCGCTATAGGTCTCGATGTCGCGGGGTTTGAGGAGAACGCGATCGGCAATTTTGGCAATATCGGGATCGAATCCGGGCATCAAGACATCCAATGCCTCGATCATGGTAATTTCGCATCCTAAAGCGGAGTAAATATCGGAGAATTCCAAGCCGATATAACCGCTTCCCACGATCGCCACCCAGTCGGGCAAATATTCTAATTTAATGGCATCATCGCTGGTAAATACGGTTTCTCCGTCTACTTCGATACCGGGGGGGACGAAGGGAATGGATCCGGTAGAGAGAATAATATCTCGGGCGGTAATAAATCTTTCTTCGTTATCGGTTTTGACGGAAACCTTTTGCACTCCAGCAATTTTGCCCCAACCGCGAAGGGTTTCGACTTTGAGACGGGTCAAACTATTGGTCAGATCGCTGCGGATTTTATCGACGAGGTTAATGGCATGATCTGCGATCGCTTGGCGATCGAAGCCGACGCTTCCCAGTTGAATACCCAAGGCTTGCAGGTGTTTTTCGTCGTGCAATTCCCGAACTTTTCCAGAGGCGGCGAGGAGGGCTTTTGAAGGGATACAGCCCCGGTTGACGCAGGTGCCGCCCATGTCTGCAGCTTCGATAATAGCAGTCTTCAATCCCAGTTTAACGGCGTGCAGGGCGGCACCGTGACCGCCAACCCCCGCACCAATAATTACCAAGTCGTAGTCGAAACTCATCTTTTCCATGAACAGTTATCAACAGGTCAATTGGATAAGACGAATTTGATTCGCTATCTCTCGACCTCAATTATCAATTATCAATGAATAACGAACAATAAGCAATGAACCATGAGAATGTTTGGGGACAAGGGGCGATCGTCTCGAAAATGAGAGTTCAACCCAGCAATTCCACTTTTTTAGCGTCGATCGCTGATTTCCTCGATTTTCTCTAGACAGATGACAGACCCATCTCTCAGTCTGCAATCCCATTCATTTGGAGCTATTCCCTGTAGAGCAAAATCGTGTCGATTCAATAATCTCGAAATTTCAGGGAAGTTTGTCCCATTGCAAAATTCATAATTCCATCAGGAAGGATCGGGAGAGGGCGAATGGCAAAAAGATAAAACAATCCGCTATGTTGTAATTCTTCATCGATTGTTTCTTTTTTTTCTTTCAAAATTCCCAGAGGAAGAGTGGCACAAAAAACAGCAGCTAATATTTGCCCTCTTTCTTTTGCCCCTAATTGTTTGGCAATCAGAGAAGTGCCGATAATACTGCCTATCATTGCCCACCATTGCACCAAATTTGCAAAAGTATCCCTACCAGAAAGAATTTGTAGGTGCATTATAGTAAAGCTATTAAAAGGAGGATGAAAGAGTTGGGGAAGATTATAAGTAGGATAATGAGCGACACTATGATTTTGAATCCAATGAGCAACGCGGCTCATGTGATATGTCATCGAATCCCAATTATTGGGAGGCGAGACGATCAAAAGAAGAAATAAGCAGAACAAAGGGATAATTGCTAACATTAAAATGCCTCCAATAATAAATTTAGTTTAATTTTTATCAAACCCATACGCATCGCGAACAAAATATAAAGGTCTGCCTTTTACTTCCTCGTAAACCCGTCCCAAATACTCTCCCAAAATTCCCAAAGTAATCAACTGAATACCGCCAAAAAATAAAACGGCAACCATAATCGAAGCATAACCCGGAACGTCAATTCCCAAAATAATCGTTCGGATCACCAAAAAACTCGCATACAACAAAGAAATGAGCGAGATTGCCAATCCCAAATAACTCCAAATCTTGAGCGGTAACATACTAAAAGAAGTAATGCCATCGAGGGCAAAATTCCATAACTTCCAATAATTCCACGTCGTTTGTCCCATGAGGCGAGGCTCGCGATCGAAGAGCACTGAAGTTTGATTGTAACCCACCCATGCAAACATTCCCTTCATAAAACGAGTGCGTTCCGGCATTTTTTTGATAGCGTCGATAACCCGGCGATCGAGGAGGCGAAAATCTCCCGTATTACGGGGAATAGAAACGCGACTTAAATTCCCCAAAGTTCGATAAAATGCCGTTGCCGTTATTTTTTTGAGCCAGCTTTCCCCTTGACGCGATCGCCTAGTTGCATAAACCACATCATACCCTTCTTGCCATTTTTTCACCAAGTCAACAATCAACTCCGGGGGATCTTGCAGATCGGCATCAATAGGAATGACAGCTTTGCCCGAAGTGTAATCCAAACCCGCACTTAAAGCAATTTCTTTGCCAAAATTTCGCGATAAATTTACCACTTTAATCGCATCGTCGTGCAGGTGAAAATTAACGAGTTTTGCCAGCGTCTCATCTCGACTGCCATCATTAACGCAAACAATTTCATAGGTTAAATTTAAACCCTCCAATACAACTTGCAAGCGTTGAAAGAGAACGGCAAGATTATCTTCTTCGTTGTAACAGGGAATAACAATGGAAAGCTCGACGCGATCGCTAGAATCAGACATAGGAAAAACTAGAAAATTCCCAACTATTCAGAATTATATTCTGGTAATATCATAAGTGAAAGTTTAAGCATCCTGCGAAAATACCAATTTTCTTTTTCTTTTGGCAAGGGATTGAAAGGATCGTTCTCGTGACAAATTTTGACCTTAGCGAGAGTATGGAGGCAAAGAAGATTTATCTTTGCAAAGTTCCCCAAACTTCGCACCGCAATGGGAGGTCAGTCCAAGTGAACTCGAGAGGCGATCGCCAATGGAAACTAAATGGGGAAAAAATTAGTCGGCAATCGAGAGTAAAGATAAAGTTAAAGGATGGGATTCCCCTTTGCCCTTCGCAATTGAGAAACCCCAGCCGAATGCGAGGAAGTTGACATGAATGAAAATCTATCAGAATCTCGTTTTGCTTCGACGGAAGCCTTTCAAGAATCTCTCGATGTTTTGGGAGATTTACTCGATCCCCTAGAAGATGAAGAAGTCCCCATTCCCAGACAACCCGACTCCCAACCCGATCGCGTCTGGGATGAAGTGGGGGACGATCTAGAAGCCCTGTTGCGCTCGGAAGACAATGAGGAAGGTAGAAAGAGGTATGCCAAGAGACGCAAACCCAAACCCTAAATTGCTCGATCTGATAGGACTCGAATGCACGAAAAAGAAGGAGCCAGCGCGATCGCGCCCGCTCCCGAGTTGATTGTTGTCCGGGACTCAATCATTAATAACCGAACTATTTATCTTTCAAAATCGATAGTGTAATTTGTCCCTCATTGTCATCTTTATAAGTATCGAAGAATAAAGCGGAAAGTTTGATGGTGTCGATCGCCTCGATGGTGATGGTATCGTCGTAGCCATTTAATGCCGACCAAGAACACCCGACTTCCAGATTGGTTTTCTTATTGATGAATTTGCCACCGTAGAACCAAAGCAATACCCAAGGCTCTCCCGCAAATTTTTGTTGGAATTGCGGCCAGTAATTGAATAGACCGCTTTCAATGCGGATAACATAGACCCCCGGATCTAACTCGAGGGTATTGGAACCGCTTTCCAAAGAGGCCAGTTGATTGGTATCTAAAACATAACAATTAATACGACTGTTAACCGTTAAAGTGCCGTAGGAATTGCTCGGCAAACTAACTGCTTCGAGTTCGTTTTCAAACGATCGCTCTGGTTGCGGCGATGGCTTTTCTTTTTCTCCTCCCGCGATCGCCGCAGCACCTGCTCCAATCGCAACCGCCCCCGCGATCGCTGCGGGAAAAACAGAAGGAGTTTCCCTCGGGGGTTCCTAAGGAACGACCGGAGGGGGCTCGACTTTAGGGGGTTCTGGGGGCGCGACAGGGGCAACGGGAGCAACGGGAGGAGTTTCGACC
>JAGHZQ010000014.1 GCA_017746715.1 Cyanobacteria bacterium SBLK | reverse complement strand
CTCCCGACGCTCCCGACGCTCCCCCATCTCCCGACCCTCCCGACGCTCCCGACGCTCCCCCATCTCTCTCAACAGGTGACTGTTTTGCTCCCATTAATATTGCTAAAACTTGAAATGCCTTAATTCCACTGGAATTTCCCGTTACAGCTTCTCGGACGAGGTTGGCGATCGCATCCAAACCGCGATAAAGGCGATCGCACAGATCTGGAGATATCTGCTGTTCTCCGCGTTGAATTTGTCCGAAGATATGTTCGATTTGATGAATCAGGCTTTCTACTTCTTTCACCCCGAGCATGCGCGAGTCGCCTTTAAGACTATGTGCCTCTCGTAATAGTTCCTCTAAAGGGGCGAGATCCTCTGGGTTTCGTTCGAGGA
This sequence comes from Cyanobacteria bacterium SBLK, assembly GCA_017746715.1. Lineage (GTDB taxonomy): Bacteria > Cyanobacteriota > Cyanobacteriia > Cyanobacteriales > Spirulinaceae > CCY15215. The sequence continues at coordinate 36,076 of JAGHZQ010000014.1, read as the reverse complement.
GCAGCAAGCCTGCCTCGAGCTTTTGTAAATGTTCCTCGCTGGCCGTCTTATATAGATCGCGAAGTTCGTCATCTTCAATAAACATAATCGGTGATTAGTTATGAGTTGTTGGTTATGAGTTGTTAGTGACTCCATCTCGATCTCCCCTCTTGGTTTCCTCTCTTGGAAGGAGTAGAGGGTAGGTCTGGTCTGGGAAGGTGTTGGTTTTCACCCACTACCCATTACCCATGACTGAAATCAAATCATTTCTTTTAAAACCTTCGTTGCTTTATCTAATTGTTGCGTTCCTAATTTAGTTTGACTGATGCCCGTCGCACTTTCTTTTGCCCCCTGATTAATAGAATTCATGGCTTGCACCACTTGTTGAATGGCGGTCGCTTGTTGTTTGATATTGAGAAAAATTTGTTGATTATTTAAAACAACATTATTCACCGCATCGGCTACCCCAGAAAACGTATCGGCTGTCTCTCGGGCGATTTTGACATTACTCTCTACGGTTTTCGTTCCTTCATCCGTGACTGCGACCGTGGAATTGATGGCATGTTGAATGTCGTTGACCAGATCGTTAATTTTTTGAGCCGATTGCTTGCTGCGATCGGCCAGCTTGCGAATTTCTGCCGCGACTACGGAGAAACCTTTGCCGTGTTCTCCCGCTCGCACCGCTTCTACCGCGGCATTGAGAGCGAGCATATTGGTTTGATTGGCCAAATCCGAGACCAGTTGGGAGATACTGCCGATTTCTGTGGTTTGTTCGCTCAAACGCAGGATTTGCTCGGCGATCGCCCCGACTTTTTCTTTTAAACCATTCATTCCCTCTAGGGTTTGTCCGACGGCATGAGTGCCGCCATCGGCTAAATTGAGGGCTTGTTGAGCGGCATTGGCGGCGGCTTCGGCTTGTTCGGCAGACTGGCGGGAAGAGGCACCGAGTTCGTCCATGGTAGTAGTGGTTTGATTGACCGAGGCGGCTTGTTGGCTGGCGGTTCGCTCTTGCTCCTCAATCGTTGCGGTAATTTGATTGGAAGAGGAGGCAAGAATGCGAGCGCTATGGTTTAACTGAAGGGTAATTTTACGAATTGTCAGTGCGATGAGGGTTAAGAGAACGCAAAAAGAAATAAAAATAAATACCGTCACGCTTTTAGAAACTTTGATATTGCGTTGCGCTAAGGCTTCGAGTGCAAAAACCGTCTCGTTTGCTAAGTCCCAAAATTGTTCGCTTTCTTCGATGAGGCGATCGCTTTGAATCGATTGTCCTCGAAAGCGTTGAATTTGTGCGAATAATTGCTCCCATGCTTCTTGTAATGACACCATTCTCTCTTGAAGATCGGGATTTTGCGGTGGGGGAAGTTCTAAGGTAGACGAACCGTTTGCCAAACCCAGAACAATTTGTTCGACTTTATTAATTTGTTCGTCGGTTTCCGATTGCATCAACTCTAATTTCACGATTCTCTGACTTTCTCCTCTAATGATGCCAATATAATTGACAATTCTGCCATCGGCTGCCGGGCGATCGATCGCGCTATAAACTGCGGCCAGATTAAAAAGCGCAAAAAGAAATAAAACGACTGCCAGCAAGTAGAGTCGATGAATCATTCGCATGTTTCTCATACGTTTTCTAATCAAATGTTCTCTATCCTTCTCATTAAATCATTTCTTTTAAAAATTGCGTGGCTTCATTTAATTTTTGCGTTCCTCGTTTGGTTTGACCGATGCCGCTCGCACTTTCTTGCGCGCCATGATTGATGGCATTCATGGCTTGTACGACCTGTTGAATGGCAGCTGCTTGTTGTTTGATATTGAGAGAAATTTGTTGATTGTTTAAAACAACATTATTCACTGCATTGGCTACCCCAGAGAAGGCTTCTGCTGTCTCAAAAGCAACTTTGACATTGTTCTCCACGGTTTTTGTACCTTCATCTGTAACCATCACCGTTGAATTAATGGCGTGTTGAATGTCATTGACCAGATCGTTAATTTTTTGAGCCGATTGCTTGCTGCGATCGGCTAGCTTGCGAATTTCCGCCGCAACGACAGAAAAACCTTTGCCGTGTTCTCCCGCTCGCACCGCTTCTACCGCGGCATTGAGAGCGAGCATGTTGGTTTGATTGGCCAGATCCGAGACCAGTTGGGAGATGCTGCCGATTTCTGTGGTTTGTTCGCTCAAGCGCAGGATTTGTTCGGCGATCGCCCCAACTTTCTCTTTTAAAACATTCATTCCCTCTAAGGTTTGTCCGACAGCACGAGTGCCGCCATCGGCTAAATTGAGGGCTTGTTGGGCAGCATTAGCGGCGGCTTCGGCTTGTTCGGCGGACTGGCGGGAAGAGGCACCGAGTTCGTCCATAGTGGTGGTGGTTTGGTTCATCGAGGCGGCTTGTTGACTGGCAGTTCGTTCTTGTTCTTCGATGGTCGTGGCAATTTGACTCGAAGATGTCGCTAAAGTGCCGACAGTACGATTTACTTTTTGTGTAGAGCTTACAATGATCCACCAACCCAACACGCAAGTCATTAAAACAGAGAGAGATACAGAGATAAACACAACCCATCGCAAACTCTCGATCGCAATCCGTTCGTGTTCTTGGTTCTCTTTAACGATCTCATTTTCTCGGATTTTAAACGAATCGAATAAAGCAAACAGTGCTTCGGCTTGACTCCTACCGCGATTGGTTTTCCAGAGTAGAATAGCCTGTTCGGTTTGGTTGCGATCGACGAGATCGATGAGTTCTTCGTTCGTTTCTGCCAAACGCTCGATCGCGCTTAAAATGTTAGCAAAGGTTTCCTGCTGTTGTCGGTCTTCAATGAGATTGTCTAATTCAATCGAGAGGCGATCGATGTCTTGTTTGGCATTTTGATAGGATTGAACGGAAACGGGGCTTTTTTCTAATAAATACCCTCGCGTGGCTCGCGATATGGTTTGGACGTGAAAGGCCAGATCGCCAATTTTCGCGTATATCTCCATTTTTTCGATCGCGTGGCTGGCTTCTTCCTCGATAATCCGTGCATTCCAAAATACTGCAATTCCCGAACCAATCGAGAGAATCACGGGGATAGCATAGCCCAAAATAATCCAATGTCGAAGTTTGAATCCCCTTTGCTGTTGCCAGTCCGACCCATTGCTGAGATGAAGCGAAACAAGATCCTTTGGTCCGATATTTTTGGGTGCGTTCATTCTCGTTCGATTTCTCCTCATGCGATCGCTTTATTCGGTCTTTTTTATGTACTCTATTTTATTCGCCGTTTCCGGAAAGGTCATCCGCAAAAATTAAATTTATTCCAAATAATTTTCAAAATTTGCTAGATATGAATGTAAATTTTCAACAAAAAATTGTGCTTTCTGATAAAGCTGATAAATCTCCTCGGAAGTTTTTTCAAGATTATAATTTCCGTAATTTTTATGAACCAAACGATTGCGTTCGTTACCCACTTCTAAGAATGCTTTTATCGATTTTTCGAGTTCAGGGTCATTTTTAACTAACTTTTCCATATGGCTTTTAAACTCTTTACCAAATAAAGCAAAAAAAGAATTTGCATTTTTTCCGTCCCATTTAAATAACTTATGATACTCACGTGCAATTGCTTTATTACGAACAAATTCATTAAGTAAAACGTTATTATTGCCCCAAGTTCGAACTAAATCTGTCAATATTTGTGTAACTTGAGTTTCAAAATAACTAGCGGCTGCAAGCAAAAGGCTTTTGCGAAAAGTGTCTTCTGCTGTAGCTCGTAATGAGATTTCACTGGAGTCGAGATGTTTAAGGATTTCATTAAATTCTTGATGTAAATTATCTACAATTGTTTCTTTCATAGGTATCATGAAAACTTATAAAGCTGTAATATACTTTACACCAAGTTCTAGCCTCTTCTTAACATTTAACGTGTTTGTTGAGGCTGTTATTGTTGTTTCCTGAAATTTCCGATCGTTAGCCAACTTTTCGATTTCTTCAATGTTTAAATGCCCTTGGAGTTCGCGTTTTTCTTGAAACGCTTTTCTCGATGCAGATGTAAAGACTGCTTCAATCAATGCAAGACTAAATTTGCTAGTTTTTTCATTAAAAAAGGCTCGATCCGGGAGATTTTGACTTGCTTGAAGAAATGATTGAAATAAGCGTTTCACAAAGTCATTCTGTTTTGAGCTATGTTTTTGAGATTTCTTAGAAAATTGATTAAGAAAATCGATCATTTTAGGAGTGTAATTATCTCCATCTATTAGCATGGCAAATATGCGAAGAAGAATTTCGATATCTCTCGAACGTAAATCTGGATTCGGATTCGATAAAATTTTACGCCAACCTTCTTCAAGATTGAGATCCATCAAGATATTGTAAAATTCCGAATGATGGAGACTAAGACGAATTTCCTGCGGCGTTAAGTTTAAACCTCCAGAATTTAAACGGCTAAAAATTTCGTAGACTGATGAATCATCATCTTTGGGTGTATTTTGACGCACGATAATATTACGTATTGGCCTTAATTCAAATTGTAATTTTGCCTCTCCCAATGTTGTGTAAGATTTGTTTGCGTAAGAGTTGGGTTGATTGGAAAGATAAGAAGGTAACGTTAAACTAAAGTCAGTAAAATATTCATCATCTTCTAGGATTTTATTGGGAAGACTTCCATATTCATCAAAAATTTTTCGGAGTTCACTACGTTTTTCTGGGAGAGGAAAGCGTTCTTTAATAAAGTAATAGATAGACATGAGACGTTGTTGTCCATCAATAACTAAAAATTTATTCCTTTCTTGTTCGTAAAGAAATAATTGCGGTACAGGGAGACCTAAAATTAGGGATTCAATTAGTTTAGAAGATTTTTTGATATCCCAAACAAAATTTCTTTGAAATCCCGGTATTACAAATATACCAGAATCTATATATTGATATAATGTTGCAATATTAAAATCATTAGGAATTGTTGTAATGTCATATTCTTGAACTTCAACATCTTCATCAGTAGTGTAGTCATCAACCCAATTATCAGTTGCTAAAATACTCATGACATCCTTGTAATTTGGATAATTTTAGGTTTAAACTTTGCAGTCTTCTCATTGTAACACAACAGATTTTAGCAATTTTACAAAACCCCCTTAGAACTGGGAATTTGCATGGCTCGACGGGGGTCGATTTCGATCGCCATTCTCATCGATCGAGCGAAGGCTTTAAAAGTTGCTTCGATAATATGATGAGAATTAATTCCATCCAATTGACGAATATGCAAAGTCATTTGGGAGTGATTGACAATTGCCACAAAGAATTCTCGCACCAATTGAGTATCGTAAGTCCCTACTCGCTGGGTAGGAATTTCTAGTCCGCAACTCAAATGAGGCCGACCGGAAAAATCCAGTACGACCTGCACCAATGCTTCATCGAGGGGCGCAAAAAAATGCCCGAAGCGATGAATGCCCTTGCGATCGCCCAATGCCTGCGCCAAGGCCATTCCTAAAGTAATTCCCACATCCTCATTGGTGTGGTGGTCGTCGATTTCAATATCTCCCGTTGCCTCCACCTCCAAATCTAACAGCCCGTGAGAAGCAATTTGTTGAATCATGTGGTCGAGAAAGGGAATGCCCGTTTTTACCGTACATTTCCCCGTCCCGTCTAAATTCAAACTTACGCGCACGTCCGTTTCTTTGGTCGTCCGATGAACCGAAGCAACGCGACGGGGAGTCTGAGATAGCACTTCTGTTGGTTTATCGCTCAGTTGCATTGTTTTCAACCCGCACTCGACAATAATTGAGGATTTTCATCCGCGATCCTTCATTCTTTCTCGATTACATTCCCATAATTTCATAACCGGAATCGACATACAGCACCTGTCCGGTCATGCCACTGGCCAGATCGCTGCATAAAAAGGTTGCTGCATTGCCAACTTCTTGCTGGGTTACCGTCCGTCGCAGGGGGGCCGTGGCTTCTACATGACGAATCATATCGAGAATTCCCCCCACTGCCGAAGAAGCCAAGGTTCGAATCGGCCCGGCAGAAATGGCATTGACGCGAATCTTATCGGGGCCCAACTCCGCCGCTAAATAGCGCACGCTCATTTCGAGAGCCGCCTTGGCAATGCCCATAACATTGTAGTTGGGAATCACCTTGACGCCCCCCAAATAGGTCAGAGTAACGATCGCTCCGCCATTTTCCTTCATTAAAGGTTTGGCCCCCTTTGCCAAGGCATTTAAAGAATAACTGCTAATTTCTAGCGCTGTCGCAAATCCACCTCTGGACGTCGCGCTAAAATCTCCCGTTAAATCTTCCTTCTGGGCAAAAGCCAAACAATGGATCAAAATGTCAAGATTTCCCCACTTTTCGGCAATGGTTTGAAAAACCGTTTCGATCTGTTCGTCATCTTGGACGTTGCAGGGGGCAAATATCGTCGGGTTGAGGGGTTCGACGAGTTCTCTGACTTTTTTCTCAAAGCGTCCTTTTTCGTCGGGTAAAAAGGTTACGCCTAATTCTGCTCCGGCTGCATGCAGTTGTTGGGCAATGCCCCAAGCAATGGAGCGATTGTTGGCAATTCCCGTGACCAGTGCTTTTTTTCCCGTTAAATCTAATAACATTGCGATCGCTAAAATTTCCCTTTGATCGTATCGATCCAATATTTTACCAGTCACTCGTCACCACTTCCGACTTCTACGAGTTAACAATTCCCGACAAAGATAGGTTAAAGTTATCGATAATTCGAGCGACTTCGATTTAGACCTTATTTGTCAAACGTTTGCAATGCAATTTTCCCCAACTCAAACCCAATCTCTAGCATCGGTATTTCGCCAAGTGGGTGGCGGTTCGTTTCCGCCGATCGTAGAAAGCTGCGAGCGGGGTAAGACCATATTTTTTCCAGGGGATCCTGCCGAGCGCGTTTACTTTCTGCTCAAAGGTGCCGTTAAATTGTCCCGAGTCTATGAAGCGGGAGAAGAAATTACCGTGGCATTGCTGCGGGAAAATAGCGTTTTCGGGGTGCTTTCTCTGATTGTAGGACAGCGCTCCGATCGCTTCTACCACGCGGTTGCTTTTACGCCTGTCGAGTTATTATCCGCTCCCATCGAACAGGTGCAGAAAGCGCTCACGGCCAATCCGGAGCTAGCGATGTTAATGTTGCAGGGACTATCCTCGCGAATTTTGCAAACGGAGATGATGATAGAAACCCTTGCTCACCGAGATATGGGATCGAGATTGGTGAGTTTTTTATTGATTCTCTGTCGCGATTTTGGCGTACCCACGAGTGATGGCATTCGCATCGATCTCAAATTATCCCACCAAGCAATCGCCGAAGCCATTGGCTCGACTCGGGTTACGGTAACGCGACTATTGGGAGATCTTCGCCAAGAGGAAATGATTTCCATCCATAAGAAAAAAATTACCGTTCACAACCCCGTCGCCCTCAGCCAGCAGTTTACCTGATTAGTTATTCGTTGTTAATTGTGGGTTGTTGGTTCGAGACAGCAGGCGACAAATAACAAACCCCAAAATTATGACCAGTGCTTACGTTCTGATTTTAGCAGTATTGGTTTTGGGCGGCTTGCTTGCCGTCTTGGGCGATCGCATCGGTTCAAAGGTAGGAAAAGCGCGCTTGCGCTTATTCGGCCTGCGCCCTCGCAAAACGGCTATAGTGATGACCATTTTGACGGGGACGACGATTGCGGCTTCAACGTTGGGGATTTTATTTGCCTTAAGCGAATCTCTGCGAAATGGGGTCTTTGAGCTAGACGATATTCTCGATCAACTCCGCACGGCACAAGCAAGATTGACCCAAGCACATCAAGAACAAGAACGGGTTTCCCAAGAGTTAGCAGAAGTGACGGAAGATCGAGAGCGGGTCGAGCAGGGTTTACAAAATGTCCGCCAACGCTATCAAGAAACCACAAAACAGGCGCAAAATTTAGGGACTCGAGTTAAAAAACTGCAAGAACAGCGAGAGCGTTTGGTGGCGCAAATTCCCAAATTACAGGAACAAGTTCGACAGCGCGATCGCACCATTCGCGATCGCGATGGTAAAATTGCCGAGCAAGACCGAATTTTACAAGATCGCGCCAGTCGTCTTGCGGATCTCGAAAATCAACGCAATCTCCTGCAAGCGGAAATTGGCAAGCGCGATACGAAAATTCAATCTCTCGATACGGTCATTGCCGATCGCGATACGGCATTGAAAGGTCAAGAAGAAACAGTGGAGCGCTTGGATCGCCAGCTTTCTTTTCTGCAAGAGGAAGTTTTCTCCCTCGAGCGCGATCGCCAAAATTTGCGTCAGGGAAATGTTGTTTTGGTCAGGAGAGAAGTTTTGAGCGAGGCGGTGCTTCGCGTCACAGACCCCGGTGGCGCTCGCAGTGCGGTGGATGTCCTCTTGCGAAATGCCAATCGTCGGGCGATCGAAGCAACGCGCCCCGAGCAGTCCGACTTTAACGAGCGGGTGGTTTTTATTACCCAAGCGCAAGCGGAGGAACTGATCGCCAGAATTCAGGACGGTCAAGAATATGTTGTTCGCATTCTCTCGGCAGAAAATTATGTGGAGCAGGAAGAGCGGGTGCGGGTTTTTGCCGATTTGGCCTTTAACGAGCGAGTTTTTAGGGAGGGAGAGATTGTGGCGACGGTCTCGGTTGCCCTGCAAACCGATACTCGGGAGGATATTAAGGAACATCTCAACGTATTGCTCTCCTCGGCTCAAACTCGCGCCCGTAACGTAGGACTTTTAGGAACGCTGCAAATTGAAGAAGGGAAAGTTGCAACTTTTACGGATTTTATTGACTTTTTGAGCAAATCCCAGCAGCCGATCGAGCAAATTCGAGCGATCGCGATTGAAGAAACTAAAACTGCCGGGCCTTTGAAAATGAGATTGATTGCTTTAAGCGATAATAGAATTATTGTGACCACTGCTTCCGAATCGGCATCTTGATTTTTGTATTCAAAATTTTGGGAAAGTCATGATTTTAGGGTTCGATCCCGGACGGGACAAATGCGGTATTGCCGTGATGGATGACACGGGGCAAATCTACGAGCATCGGGTGGTTGACTCTCGAGAGGCGATCGCTGCGGTTCGTGCCCTCTCGCAACAGTATTCCCTGCAACAGATTGCGATAGGAAATCTCACCACGGCCAAAGAATGGCACGAGAAATTGAAAGCCGAACTCGGTGAGGATTTCCCCCTTATTGCGATTGACGAGCGCAATAGTTCTTTGGAGGCTCGCGATCGCTATTGGCAAATGTATCCTCCTAAAGGGTTGACTCGCTTGCTCCCTCGGGGAATGCGATTGCCTCCTCGTCCTGTAGACGATATCGCTGCGATTTTGTTAGTCGAGCGATATTTAGCACGACGAGAGCGAAATAATTAGTTTATTCTACCGTTCTTAAAAGACCGTGACGAACCCCGTAAAAAACTCGTTCGATTAAGGTGCGATCGCTATCGTCCAAATCTTGGCGTCGCAAAAGAGCCGACATATTTTCGCGATCGATTTGGGAAATGGTTCGAGAGGACAAAATTTGAGCGGTGAGTTCTCTAATGTTGGTATTCATGGCGCATTTAATGAAAGCAGAATCTTTAAATATCGTTTTGTCGTTATCTTTAGTATCCTGTTTTCTTGTGGTTTCTACTGCGATCCCTGATGTTTTCTCCTGTGATTCTCGATTGAGAATAGTAGCGATCGCAAACTCGGCGATCTCGTGACTCCGATCGCTGCCTCAACAGGGAAAAAGAGGTATTAAATAGAGAAGAAATTTACGATTCTACCCTCATCCTTGGATCTAAATCAAAGTCTAAAAAGATGTTTGAATGAGGGAAAATGAGATAAGTTATTGTTCCTCTTTGCTCGAATTTTCTCGCTCTCGGGCGAATTGAATGAGTTGATGAACGAGTTCGGGAAAGGGAATGCCCGCAGCATCCCAGAGACGGGGATACATACTGGTAGCGGTAAAACCGGGTAGAGTATTGATTTCGTTGATAAAAATCTCTCCGGTGGACTCGACATAGAAAAAGTCTACCCGCGAGAGTCCGGCTCCATCGACAGCTGCAAAGGCACGAATTGCCATGTCCCGAATGCGATCGCTCACTGTTGCGGGAAGGGGGGCGGGAATTTGCAAGCCGGCCAAGCCATCTGTATATTTGGTCTCGTAATCGTAGAAGTCGCTATCGTAGGTAATTTCGCCGATGACGGAGGCTTTCGGGTTGTCATTGCCCAACACCGCGCATTCTACCTCGCGAATGCCGGTAATTCCCGCTTCGACGATAATGCGGCGATCGTAGCTGGCAGCACTATCTAAAGCCGACTCGAGTTCGCTGCGGGTTCTGACTTTGGCAACTCCCACGGAAGACCCTAAATTGGAGGGTTTGACAAAGCAGGGATAGCCAATGGCTGCCTCGATTTCGTCGCAGAGTTTGGGAAAGATGCAGGGATTCGACCAAATTTGCGATCGTGTCACCCCCATATATTTCACTTGGGGCAATCCAGCACTGGCAAAGACCATTTTCATCATTAATTTATCCATGCCCACAGATGAGCCTAACACGCCACTGCCAACGCTGGGAATCTGCATGAGAGTCAATAGCCCTTGAATAGTGCCATCTTCCCCATTGGGACCGTGGAGGATGGGAAACCAAACCTCTATTTGGGCGGCTTCTGGGGGAAATTGCCAGAGTTGGTCGCGAATGGGGGTTTCTACGGGGAGGGGTTTGCCGGCATCGAGGACGGATCGCGACGTAGTCGGATTTTGCCAAACCCCATTTTTTTGAATGTAGAACGGGTAGAGATCGTAGCGATCCTGATTGTCTTTAACAGTGAGGGCCGTTGCGATCGCTTTTGCGGAACTGATGGACACTTCATGTTCTCCAGAGCGTCCGCCAAATAACAGCCCAACCCGCAATTTTGTCATAGTCCTGTCATCCCAACGATTTGATGAACAATGATAGTTGATAATTGACGGTTCGTGAAACCAAATTATAGATATTGTTGCGGTCTCAACCCATAGTTTTTCTGGGGTAATCTCGTGAGTGAGGCTTGCATGGCCATAATATTTGCACAATTGCTATCTACTACCTATACTATTCGCTCGCAATTTAGGTTTTACTGATGAATAGTGCTAACAGTTAGATTATAAACATGATTAAAAAGCCAAGGCTAAAATATGGTTTTCGCTTTGAAAGAGTTAACTCAGAAGGAATCTTTTTATTATCTGAAAGAGGTAGTGTATTTTTGAGGGACTCTTTCTATCAAGAATTGATCCCCTTACTGGATGGCGAACGGACACAAGATGAGATTGTTGCTCAACTCCGCAATAAATTACCAGAGGCATACATTTTTTATGCACTCATGGAATTAGAGCAGAAAAATTTAATTATTGAGAGCGAACTTGACAACGAAAGAATTCTAGAGCCAAACCTGAATTTATTATGCGAATCGTTGTTGGTTGATTCCCAAGATGCACGCCAGATATTACAAGAAAGGGGAGTTACGATTAGGGCTTTGGGAGATTTATGCGGTAACGATTTCATGGAAACTTTAGAGCGATCGCATATTCGAGTTGCCGATGAAGGAGGAATTGAAGTTGTATTGACGGATGACTATTTAAGAGAGGAATTAGCAGAGATCAATCGACTTAATCTAGCAAGCTCTCGTCCTTGGATGTTGATAAGACCGATTGGGATGGTGCTTTGGCTCGGACCTATTTTTTATCCCGCTCAAACGGGATGCTGGGAATGCTTGGCTTCGCGCTTGCGAAACAACAGGCCCTCAGAAGGATTTATCCAGAGACGCAGCAATAGCGTTTCTCCCTTAACTCCTCCTCTTGTCAATCTGCCTGCCACTCGAGAAATTGCCCGAGCGATCGCGACCCACGAAATTCTCAAATGGATTCTGCAAGGAAAAAATCCCCAACTCGAAGGAGCGATCGCAACTTATGATACGCTCTCCCTTGCCATTCAACATCATGTCCTCGTCAAACGCCCTCAATGTCCCGAGTGCGGATACCTCAAACCGCAAAAACGATCGATTCCCGTTATTATTGGCAGTCGCAAAAAGAAGTTTACCTCGGATGGAGGACATCGTTGCGTTACCCCCGAGGAAACCTTGGCTAAGTATTGGCATCATATTAGCCCGATTACGGGAGCGGTGCGATCGCTCGACAAAGTAGCAGGGGGTCTTAAGGGTTTAACCCATATTTATCGAGCGCAACACCATCACCTCACTATGTTTGATTCCTTGCGGGACTGGCAAAAGAATATCAGAGGCAGAAGTGCGGGGAAAGGGAGAACGGATGCTCAAGCAAAAGCAAGCGGATTTGGGGAAGCGATCGAACGCTACTCGAGCGTCTTTCAAGGAGATGAAATTCGCATTCAAGATAGCTATGAAGCTCTCGGAGATAAAGCCGTTCATCCCAATACTTGCCTGAATTTTAGCCCGACTCAATACCGCGATCGCCACCAATGGAATGCAACGAATTCCGATGAGTTTCAGCGCGTCCCCGAACCTTTTGATAAAAGTGAGGAAATAGATTGGACTCCAGTTTGGTCTTTAACTCAGCAAGATTTTAAATATTTACCGACTGCCTATTGTTATTTTGGCTACCCCAAACCGGAAAAGCCGTCTTGTTGGGCGGATACCAATGGTTGCGCGGCTGGGAATACTATTGAAGAAGCGATTTTACAGGGATTTCTGGAATTAGTCGAACGCGATGGGGTGGCTTTGTGGTGGTACAATCGCCTCTCCCGTCCGGCGATCGCTCTAGAGAGTTTTGACGATCCCTATTTTCAGGCTGTTAGCGAATATTACCATTCCCTCGGGCGGGAACTGTGGGTCTTGGATTTGACTAGCGATCTGAATATTCCCATCTTTGGGGCTGTGTCTCGCAGGAGCGATCGCGATGTGGAAGATATTATTCTGGGTTTTGGTGCCCATTTCGATCCCAAACTTGCCCTACAACGGGCGCTAACGGAGTTGGGACAAGTGCTGATGGGGGTGATAGCGGCAAACCCAGATGGCAACACTAACTATAATCCCTCTGCCGAACCCCATATTTTAAACTGGTGGAAGACAGCGACGGTGGGAAATCAGCCATACTTATTGCCCGATCGCCAAGTTTCCGCCCGAAAATACAGCGACTATGCGATCGTTTGGCACGATGACCTCTTAGAAGATATTCGCTATTGCCAGAATCTTATCACAGAAAAGGGGATGGAAATGCTCGTTCTCGACCAAACTCGCCCCGATATTGGTTTGAATGTCGCTAAAGTTATCGTGCCAGGGTTGCGCCATTTTTGGAAGCGTTTGGGGACTGGACGGCTTTATGATGTTCCCGTACAATTGGGCTGGCTAGAAAAACCTTCACTAGAGGAATATCTCAATCCTATCCCTCTCTGGTTATAGCTACCTCAATTTATTTTCGGTATTCATTTAACCCGACCTGCCTCAGTTCTATCCTGTTAGTTCTACCATGTTAAACGGCTATCGAATCATTGATGCGGATGCTCACGTTTACGAGCCTCATTCGATGTGGAAAGAGTATCTCGAACCCGCATTTCGGGATTTTGCGCCTTCTGTAGAAATGAAGGTGCAAGGACAATCGGTTCTCAATAAACTTACTCCTCTTCTCCATCAAGAGGGAGCCAAACAAGTGGCGCGATCGCACCCCCACGCTTTCGCTCGAGAATTTAACCCAGAGTCCCAAATTCAAGCCATGTATCAAATGGGGGTCGATCTGGCTTTTATCTATCCCACCCATCTTCTTTGGTTGGTGGGAGTGGATACTATGCCTTCTCCTCAAGTGGGGGCTTACGTCCGTGCTTATAACAATTGGCTGCGAGATTTTTGCAGCTACAACCCACAAATGTTGAGAGGGGTGGGGGTCGTCAACCAGCACGATCCCGAGGAGATGCTGACGGAATTGGAACGCATTGCCGAGTGGGGTTGGAAAGCCGTTTATTTGCGTCCCAATCCCATTAAAGACCGTATTTTAAGCGATCCGGCTTACGAACCCTTCTGGAGGCAGTGCGAGGAATTCGGGATGGCGATCGCCCTCCACGAAACCACCCACAGCAAAGTTCCCACCGCAGGACGCGATCGCTTTCACTCTCGCTTTGCCCTCCATGCCTGTTCCCACCCCATGGAACAGATGATGGCATTATTGGCTTTAATTGAAGGAGGTGTTCTGGAAAACCATCCCCAACTGAGAATAGCGTTTCTCGAATCTGGCTGCGGTTGGTTGCCTTACTGGCTGTGGCGATTGGATCGCGAATACGAAGATTTACTCTGGGAAGTAAAGGACAAGGTAAAAAGAAAGCCTTCGGAGTATTTTCGCCGTCAGTGTTTCATTTCCGTTGAACCCTCAGAAGCCTATATCCCGAAGCTGCTAGAGGAACTTGGGGAAGATAATCTGCTTTTTGGTTCTGACTATCCCCACATGGATCACAAACCCGATGTTGTTGACGATATGGTAGCCCTAGAAGGGAAGTTATCCAAAAAAGTTATTCAGAAAATTCTCTGGGATAATCCCAAGAGATTTTATAACATCGAATAAAAATTGCACAAAAAATAGTAGCCCAATCCCTCTAAGTAAATTGACAAAGAAATACTTGACAACTTTTTCTGGAGTGATTATCCTTTAGTCTATATGGTGAGATTCAAGTCCTTACTCTAAAAAGAGTATTCTCTCCTTTTATTCTCTCGTCGAGAAGGTTTTTGATACAATGTATCAGTTTGGTGAATCTAAAGTGAAATCGAAAACTTTCACTAGAATCCTATCTGTAATTATTTTAGCTTTTTTTTTGGCCTGTGTAAGCTTGATGCTGCTACCTCCTAAAAGTTCTAGCGCTCTAGCCAATTCTAACTACGACACATCTATACAAGAAGTAAGCAGGGATCTGCGCGAAATTCCCCAGAATCCACCAGCAAATCCTTCACTAAAAACATTTGGGAACTTTGCTTGGAAAACGTTTATAGCTCTAAACTGGCCTGCCAACTGCACCACCAACTTACCTCTAGAGCCTCTAGAGGACAAAGAAATCGGCCAAGCCCCTAATCTTCCACGCATCTGGGAATTCTATCCTTATCCCGAAATGATCTTTTTGCCCAGGGGAGCAACACCTGATATCAAGCCAGATATTCCTACCCAATGTCAACCTCATGGCAAACTAATCGCTCGAAAATTGAACCTGACAGAACTGGGCTCGAATCCGATATTTTCGGGATTTGGACCGATCTTGCCTATTGTCCTATCGAACTGGCAGGCCAGAAAAACGGGTATCGAACTACCGTTTGGTTACGTCCTCGTCGATCGCCAGGGAAACTACGTTCTCAGCGAACCTCGCATGAATTTTGTCGAATTCACCCAGATCGAAAAAAATGGGTGGTACTCCGCAGATAAACTCGAAGAACTTAAGTTTAATAACAATGTTAGCGGCAACTCTGCAAATCCGTTTCAACTGATATGCAGTGCCCAGAAGGAGAACGGTTATCCAACAAAGAATAATCCTCTAGTTCCCTGTAGGGACAATGAAACAGAGGGAGCAATTGAAATTAAAGCTGCATGGATGGTTTTGCCTAAAAACGCGAACCCTCGCGAATTGCCTAATCCAAAAGTATATTACACTACGAAGCGCACATTATTCGTAGAAACTCCCGAACATAAGATTAAGCCCGTCATGATACCCGTAGCATTGATTGGTTTTCACATTCTTCACAAAACTAGCTTAAACGGGTGGATTTGGTCCACCTTCGAGCATATCAATAATGCACCCGACGATCCAAATATGGAAGATGACAATGGATATGGATGCTATACTCCGCCAGACTTGAATTATTACAATCTTTACGATCCAAAATCTTCCAGTCGAGTCAATACGCCCCTTGCATCAACTCCCTACCTCTGGCGAGATGAATTTCCTCATGCCGTAACCGAGGACAAATATAGAAACATTGTGGAGCAAAGGCGCTCTAACATAACCCGACAGGTTTGCATTCCCCATGCTATAGAGGCTCTAAACAAAGATTGGCAAGAGACACTCAAGGGTTTCAATTCTAGTTCTGTTTGGCAACACTATCAACTCATTGGCGTTCAGTGGCTGGATCAGCCTTCTAACCCTTATGGAAATGGGAGGAATGTGTTGCCTAAACAGATGCTCAATGTTGCTTTAGAGCCTTACCCTCAAAAAGTGCCCCAAGACTTTCTAGAGCGATTTCCAGATGCTGGTTTCTCTTGTGTCAGCTGTCATACAGCAGCTACGCTTCCAGATAAGAGGACTAAGGCCGATTTCAGCTTTTTGATGAACCATGCTCAATACTCATCAATAGATGAGTAGTGCTTTAGTGTTTCTGTAAAGTGTTGTGGAAGACTGCTACGAACTTCATCGCCAAACACCGATTCAGACACAACTTGCTTTCGTTAGGTGTTAGTGTTATACTTAAATTAAAAACAAAAGCAAGTTTCTATTAAAAGTAAGTTTTTGTATCAGGAGAATTTCCAATGTCTCAAATACCTACCGCTCCGCCTCCCACACCCGGCTTTTGCGCGAAGTCTACAGTTCCGCCAGAAATACTTAGCAATAAGCCTATCATGGGAGTTATTCAAAAGGCAGTAAATCAATGGTCTCGCCTTGTTGCTTGGTCTTGGTGCGATTATTTAGCTTTTGTTGACGATCGAGAGCAAGCCAAACAAGAAGAAAACTTGAAAAAATTTGTTATTCAAAGTCTCACGCAACAAGCACAGCATGCAGATGGTTGGCTCTCGTATGGTAAGGAGGAGCTGCGAGTACAAGCAGATTTATGGAGTCAAATTATTGTATATCTATTATTAGGTGACAATGAGGCCGCTCTCGATATAGCCAAAGATGACTTAGGTGAGGAAGTACCTAGTTTTGAAGATATGAAGATTACGTTATCGGACGTAGTTTTCAAGACAACTGAAGAGCCTCTCGTGACATCAGTACCAGAAAATAAATCTTACATGAATTTATTCTACGTGCAAATTACTAGGGATTCGTTTACCGGCCGGATCGCTCGCGCATCGGAGACTGAATGTGCAAATCCCTACACCCCTTATATTACCATTATTTGTTATCCGCCTCGTCCCGAACTGGGGCCTCTTACCGTAACACCAGATCAATTGATAGAGTGGGCAAGTGGCGGTCGCCGACTTCAATATTTGCCTCCTTCTGCCTATATTCCAATAGCCCATTCCTGATAGGTATATAGCGCTTCTCGATTGAGCGAGGTGCACCTGAAAATCTGTAAACTCTTGTTATAAGTGGATTTTACTGTACTCTATCTATTTGAGAAATGCTATATTCTCCTTAAGCAAAAAAACACAAGATACTCAAAACTCGTAATATTTATTCCGCTTGCTCGTTGATGACGAGCGAGCGGAATATCTCATTAATTCTCAAATAAATTTTGAAAAATGTTCGGATGTGACATGATTAATGTCCGAACGTTTTTTATCTTGTAACATTCTTAGAGACTTTTCTAATTTGCATAGATTTGTATTCTAATAAGCTTTAGTCTGTAAAATATTAGAATAATCAAAAATATAGAGGGAAGAATGAGTACCGTTGCAGATTATAAAATTATTACTAAAGTTTACGACAGTGTTAGCTCGTTAGTTTATCGAGCTTTACCTCATGGTAACGAGCGTTACGTTATTCTTAAAATTCTCAAGAAAGATTATCCCAATCCGTCCGAACTGACACGATACAAACAAGAATACGAGATTACTCGGTCTCTCAAAATTCAAGGCACGGTCTTGGCTTACGATCTATTGCCGTATGAAAATACTCTGGCGATTGTACTGGAAGATTTTGGGGGTCAGTCCTTAGATAATTTGATCAAATCGCGATTTTTCACGATCTTAGAGTTCCTCCAAATTGCGATGCAAATTGCTGAAGCATTGGCAGGAATTCATGGATCGAATATTATCCACAAAGATATTAATCCTTCTAACATTATTTTGAATCCCGAAACCGGACAAGTCAAGATTATTGATTTTGGAATTTCTAGCATTTTTACTAAAGAAACACCCGGTCTGAAAAATCCCCAAGTTTTAGAAGGAACATTAGCCTATATGTCCCCAGAACAAACAGGACGAATGAACCGATCGCTTGACTACAGAACGGATTTTTATTCCTTGGGGGCCACTTTTTATAAAATTCTAACCAAACAGATGGTTTTTGCAAGCCAAGATGCTCTAGAGTTAGTTCACTGTCATATCGCCCGCGAACCAATTCCCCCCGATGAAATTAATCCTTCAATTCCCAAACCCATCTCTCGCATTGTTATGAAATTATTGGCCAAAACTGCCGAAGATCGCTATCAGACAGGGTTGGGATTAAAAGCAGATTTGGAAGAATGTTTCCGACAACTGCAACAAACTGGAGAAATTACAGCATTCCCCCTCGCACGTCACGATTTTCCCGAACAATTGCAAATCCCGCAAAAACTCTACGGACGAGAATCAGAAATCAAACAATTACTGGAAATATTTAAGCGAGTTACTGAAAAACAAAAAACGCCATGTGCTACACCAGAGACTCCATCTCAAAAACGAGCAGAGATGATGCTAGTAGGAGGATTTTCTGGTATTGGTAAAACAGCATTGATACAAGAACTCTATCGACCGATTTCTCAACAAAGCGGTTATTTCATTTCGGGTAAATTCGATCAATTTCAGCGTAATATTCCTTACTCTGCAATTGTTTCTGCTCTCCAGTCCCTAGCGCGTCAATTACTGACAGAAAATCAGGCACAATTAAATCAATGGAAAACTAAGTTAAATGAGGTTTTAGGCGTTAACGGTCAAGTGATTGTAGATGTTATTCCTGAAATCGAACAAATTATCGGCAAGCAACCTTCCGTTCAACCCTTAGAACCAGCTCAAGCTCAAAATCGTTTTAATCGTGTTTTCCAGAACTTTATTCGCGTCTTTTGTCAGAAATCCCATCCTCTGGTTATTTTTTTAGACGATTTGCAATGGGCAGATTTTGGAACTCTAAATTTAATTGAATTAATGATGAGCGATCGCAATATGCAGTATTTACTATTACTTGGTGCTTATCGCGATAATGAAGTTGATGCCAATCATCCTACAATCTTGGTGCTCGAACGCCTGAAAGAGCAAGGTGCGATAGTTAACCAAATTATTTTAACCCCTCTCGATATTGAAGATATTAGGCAACTGTTGATGGATACTCTCCATCGCGATCGCGAAGCCGTTCACACTCTCGCAGAATTAATCTTGCAAAAAACGTCAGGAAATCCCTTCTTTATTAATGAATTTTTGAAAACGATCGAACGGGAAAGTCTCTTCACTTTCAACCACGATCGCCAAGTCTGGGAATGGCAATTATCGCAAATTATTGCACTAGATATTACAGATAACGTAGTAGACCTAATGATCGATAAGTTACGAAAAATGCAAGACACAACCCAAACAGTGTTGCGTCTTGCCGCTTGTATTGGTAACTCTTTCGATCTAGATATGCTCTCAATTATTTACAAGCAATCCAAGCCAGAAACCTTTCAAGAACTTTTACCAGCAATTCAACAGGGTTTAATTCAACCACTTTCAGACTTGGAAGTCACCTCAGAAGCTCTATTAGAATCAACATTAATTGTACGAGATTATAAGTTTCGTCACGATCGCATTCAGCAAGCAGCTTATTCTCTCACCGATTCCGAACTAGTGAAGTCCGTTCACCTTCAGATTGGTCGTTCGCTATTAGCGAATTTTAGCAAGGGTAAAATAGAGGAAAATCTGTTTACTCTTCTCGATCATTTCAATAAAGGAATAGACTTAATTGAAGAGAAATCCGAAAAAAATAAATTACTGGAAATGAATTTATATGCTGGAAAAAAAGCAAAAGAGGCAATTGCATATGTTGCTGCTAAAAACTATTTGCTCTTAGTAAAAGATGAATTTCTTGGAGAAATTTGGGAGCAAAAATATGACATGGCTCTAGAGCTATATAAAGAACTAGCAGAAATTGAATTCCTTATTGGGAACATAGAGGAATCTCAAGACCTTATCAAGATAGCACTTAAGCACGCAAAATCAATTCTTGATTGCACGGAATTCTATTATTTACAAATTGTTCAAGACACCATGTTGGGGAGGTTCGGCGATGCACTGAGAATTGGTGGAGAAGTATTAGAGAAATTGGGAAATAGCCTACCAAAAAATAATTTTCGGAAAGCGTTTGACCAAACCGTGAAAGAGTATAAAACGAATTTGGGAAATCGAGATATTGACTCTTTGTACAGCCTTCCAGAAATGAAACTGCCAGAAAAAAAAGCTGCATTAAAAATACTGGCTCGACTATTTTCAGCTGCTTTTCTCTCAGACAGCTTCTTGGCTGCAATCATTGGACTGGAAGCCGTCAATCTCAATCTCAAGTATGGACATACGCGTGATTCTTCAATGGCTTATAACTTTGCATCTGTTGTTTCTAGCCATTTTCTTGACGATTACTACCTCGGCGATGGATATGGGCAGCTTGCCATTAGATTATCGAATAAGTATCAAAATCTTTCTGCAAAATCTTTAGCATATTTATCCTATAGTAACTTTATCGTACCGTGGTTGAAGCCTATTAAGCTTTCCAGAGACCTCAATTTAGAAGGTATTGGGGCAGGTTTGCAGTCTGGAGACCCGCAAATGGTGGGATACATTATGAACTATGGCTTGTATAATGTTATTTATCAGGGTGAAAATTTGGAATATCTTTTAGAGGAAGTCAATCGCGGTTTGAGTTTTGCCCGAGATAATAAAGAACAATGGTCAAGGCATTGTTTTTTAGCAGGTAAAATCTGTATTCAAAATCTTCTTGGTTTAACACAAGATATGCTTGTATTTGATACAGAAAATTTCCAAGAGAATGATTTTTTAGAATCGTGTCAAAGCAATCAAGTAAACGCTGCAATTTGCTTGTATTATATATTTAAAATTCAGATTCTGTACCTATATGGTTGTCCGAGCGAACCCAATTCCTTGAGTCAAGCACAGGAGCTAATCACATTTATTCCCGGAACTATATCTATTGCAAAACTCAACTTTTATTCCTCTCTTAATCTCATCAGTCGATATGCTACCGCAACGTTACAGGAGAAAGAAGAATATTGGCAACAGCTACAAAAAAATCAACAAGAAATGGAGAGCTGGGCTAAACGCTGCCCGGAAAACTTTCTGCATAAATATCTCCTCGTTGCCGCAGAAATGGCTCGTATTTCCGATCGCTGGCAAGAAGCGATGGAACTCTACGATCGCGCCATCGAATCTGCTAAAGAACATGAATTTATCCAAAACGAAGCATTAGGCAACGAACTCGCCGCTAAATTCTGGCTGGCACGAGGAAAAGAAGACTTTGCCAAACTTTACATGAGAAAGGCACATCAAGGCTATCAAATTTGGGGAGCAAAACGCAAAGTCGAACTCTTAGAAGAAAAGTATCCCCAATGGTTTGTCTCGCAACCTTCTCACTCTCAAAGTACAGTTGATATGACAACGGGAAGGGCAACAGAAACCCTTGATATTGCCACAGTCATCAAAGCCTCGCAAACCCTTTCTGGGGAAATCGTTTTAAAAAAACTGCTCGGTAAACTCATGGAAATTGCGATCGCCAATGCCGGGGCAGAAAAAGGCTTTCTCCTCCTCAAAAAAAATGACAACTGGTTTATTGAAGCGGAAGGGAGCATTGGCAATCGTGATGTTAAAGCCTTACAATCTATTCCCATTGAAAGCGAATCTCGAGAAGCCTCTCCCTTGTTGCCCTTAGCGATCGTTAATTTCGTCACCCGTGCCAAAGAGAACGTTATTTTAAACGATGCTGTTCAAGAAGGAGAATATAATCGCGATCCCTACATTATTGCCAACCAACCCAAATCTATACTTTGCACTCCCCTGATCGAACAAGGCCAATTAAGCGGCGTTCTCTACCTCGAAAATAATCTCACCACCAATGCTTTTACTAGCGATCGCGTCGAACTCCTACGCATTATTTCTTCCCAAGCGGCTATCTCCATCGAAAATGCCAGGCTTTACGATACCCTCGAACGGAGAGTCGAAGAACGCACCGCCGAACTCTCTCAAACCGTCCAAGTTCTCGAAAAAACCCAAGCAGAACTCAAACTCGAAAACGAACTTCTTAAAAGCGACGAACAAGCCGACTCCTTCGATTATCAAATCGGAGGTAGCTTAAACGTCAACGCCCCCACCTATGTCGTCCGTTCCGCCGATCGCCACCTCTACCAAGCCATGCGTCAAGGGGAATTCTGCTATACCTTCAACGCCCGCCAGATGGGCAAATCCAGTCTCATGGTTCGCATTATGAACGAATTGCGAAAAGAAGGCTATCGCTGTATTTCTCTCGATCTTACCGGCGTGGGGGGCGAAAACTGTACCCCCGACCAATGGTATAAAGGTATCGCCGTGGAAATGTGGCGCAAATTCAAATTGCTGCGGAAATTCAAACTCAAACCCTGGTGGAGCGAACTCACCGATATTCCCGCTCCCCAACGCTTGAAACAATTCATCGAAGAAGTTATTCTCACAGAAGTAAAAAAAGAAGACAGCGACGAACTCGCCAATATTGTCATCTTTTTGGATGAAATCGACTGTGTTTTAAGTTTGCCTTTCCCGGTCAACGACTTTTTTGCTCTCATTCGTGCTTGCTACAACCAACGGGCGATCGATCCCGTTTACGATCGCCTGACCTTTGCCCTCTTTGGAGCCGCCACCCCCTCTACCCTGATTGCAGACCCCCAAAAAACGCCCTTTAATATCGGTCGTCCCATTCATCTCGAAGGCTTCAAAGTCAATGAAGCGCAACCTCTTCTCTACGGCTTAAGCGTTAATAATCCCCAAACCATCCTCAAAGCCATTATCGATTGGACCGGGGGACAGCCCTTCTTAACCCAAAAAGTTTGCAGCTTGATTCGCAATGCCAAAAGTGCAATTCCCCCCAACGGCGAAGAACAATGGATCGCCGATTTAGTCGAAGAAAATATCCTGAAAAATTGGGAAGCCAAAGACGATCCCGAACATTTAAAAACCGTGCGCGATCGCGTTCTTAAAAGCGATCGCCGTCAAGAACTGCTGGAGATTTATCAACAAATCGTCCTCGAAGGAGAAGCTCCAGCCACTTATAGCGAAACCGAAAAAGAATTGTTGCTGTCGGGTTTGGCGATCGCCTGCGAAGGGAAACTCAAAGTTAATAATCGCATTTATCAATCGATTTTCAATCGCCAGTGGTTAGAGAGTCAATTAACAATTAAAAACTAATATCAAATCCGTTGCCAATATACTACTCTTTTCTCAAATTTTACCGCAGGAAAAAATTGAAAAATTTTGCTTTAATTTCGGTATAAGGAGGATAGCGTAATGGTAAATCGAGCCAAAAAGAACGCTGAAGGATACTTTTTTGATGGGAGAAAGTATTAAATCCTATTTTCCCGTGAGATGTGCCCATCCCGCTTTCCCCTACTCCTCCAAAAGGGAGATGCTCGGAAACAATTTGCATCAGCGTATCGTTTAAACAAACATTGCCCGATGAAGTGGCTTGTAAAACTCGTTCGCGGGTCTTTTTTTTATTGGTAAAGAGATAAAGTGCGAGGGGCTTGGGGCGCGCATTAATTTGCGCGATCGCTGCTTCTAAATCTTCATATTCTAAGACCGGTAAAATCGGTCCGAAGATCTCTTCTTCCATAATGCGATCGTCCCAAGTGACTCCATCCATTACCGTTGGAGCAATGTAACGGGTTTCTGCATTACTCTTGCCACCAATAACAACTTTTTGCGGTTCGATCGCACTCAACAAGCGCTGAAAATGAAAGTCGTTAACAATTTTAGCATAATCGGGACTTCTTTCGGGATCGCTCCCATAAAATTGTTCGATTTTCTCTTGAATTTTCTTCAGAAAAGCAGTTTTAATGCTGCGGTGAATTAAAACATAATCGGGGGCAATACAAGTTTGCCCGCAATTGAGAAATTTACCCCAAGCAACCCGCCTCGCTGTTATGTCGAGATCGATATCGGGTTCGATAATACAAGGACTTTTTCCACCTAATTCTAGAGTAACGGGAGTTAAATGTTTAGCTGCTGCTTCCATAATAATTTGACCGACTCTCGAACTACCTGTAAAGAAAATGCGATCGAATTTATGAGCAATTAAATCTCGTACAATGTCTTTTCCACCTTCAATAACAGTAATGTATTCTGAGGGAAATGCTTGGCCGATGAGATGGGCGATCGCGACAGAGGTACGAGAGGTGATTTCCGAAGGTTTGATAATGGCACAATTTCCAGCAGCAATAGCAGAAATTAAAGGGGAGAGCGTGAGTTGTACGGGATAATTCCACGCGCCAATAATGAGGATGATACCTAAGGGTTCGGCAACAATCCGGGCAGAAGCAGGCAATTGAAAAAGAGATGCTGGGACTTTATCGGGTTTTATCCAAGATTTCAGATTTTTGAGAGTATAGTCGATTTGACGAGTACAGAATAACAATTCTGTTTCTATACTTTCAAAGTTGGACTTATTGAAATCCTGCTTTAAAGCTAGTAAAATCTTTTCGCGATCGGCAATTAATAAATGTTTGAGGGTCTTGAGCGCCTCACGACGAAAATCGATCGCTCTCGTTTTTCCTGTTTGAAAAAAGCAGCGTTGTTTTTGTAAAATTTCTTCTGTTTTTGTTGTTACTAGCATGGATATTGTTGCATTGAGCGATCGCGTTTATGGAGAAACACAAAACTTTAATCATGAATTATCATATCCGATTGTTACAATGGAGCAAGTGCGAGAGTGCGAAATCTATAAGTCAGCATTGCCGCTGCAGCCCCTAAACCACAGACTAAGCCCCACCACAACCCCATACTTGCCCATCCTAAAACCATCCCAAACAGATACCCGCCTCCCAAACCGATCGCCCAATAAGAAAAAATCCCGATACACAGAGGAACTCGCGTATCTTTAATGCCTCTCAACGCCGCAGCTACAGTCACTTGTATGCCATCAAAGATTTGAAAGATCGCGGCCATACTCAAAAGTGCGATCGCTAACTCTAGCGTTTCTTGATTGTTGGGATTGTTAACATCTAAATAAATTGCTACAATCTGTTCTGGAAACAGCCAAAATAGAAACGCCATCAAACTCATAAAAACACTAGAGAGCGCAATCCCAACATATCCCGCCCGCCTGACTCCAAGGAAATCTTTTCGACCCAACATCTGCCCGACGCGCATCGCGGTTGCATAAGAAATTCCCACACAAACCATAAAAGTCATGACGGCGGTTTGTAAGGCAATTTGATGCGCGGCTAAAGGAATGCTGCCCAATTGTCCCATGAGGTAAGTCACGATTGTAAATAAACTTGCCTCGACAAAGAAGGTTGCCGTGATTGGAAAACCAATTTTTACCAAGGCTCTCAACGTAGAACCATGGGAACGCAATCCGTTATGAAATAGCTTAAACTGACGAAAATTAGAATGAAAAGCAATAAACGCAACAACTGCGATCGCTTTCACCCAAAAAGCAAAAGCACTCGCCCAAGCCAAACCGACTAAACCTAATTCGGGAAAACCCCATTTTCCAAAGGCCAAGACATAATTTCCCAGGGCATTAATAGAGATACCGCTTACCATTGTTACCATAATAATATGCGGGCGATTGAGGGCAGAAACGAGATTTTTAAAAAAGGCAAAAGCAAAAGCGGCAGGCAGTCCCCAAAGGATGGCTTGTAAATATTGTTGGGCTAAAAAACTATTCATTTCTTCCTGTCCTAAAATCCGAAAAATTGGCGCAAAATTCCCAAGGAGAATCATGAGAAAGAGAGAGAGGGCGATCGTCAGCCATATCCCTCCCGAAACAATGCGGCGTAATTCTTGGAGATCGCCGGCACCGTAAGCGATCGCGGCTAATGCCCCTACGGCGGAAAGCATCCCCGTACTGGCAATGAGCAAAGCATTAAAAGTAATACTCGCCAACCCTCCCGCTGCTAAATTTTGACTGCCCAACCAGCCCATCACGACCGTATCGATAAAACCGATCGCGGCTTCAGAAAGTTGGGCGGCAGCAAGGGGAATGGCTAAGCGCAAACAAGCCCCAATCTCGCTCAGCCATTGATGGGGAAAAGATTTCATAATATTTAGGATGGGTTGTCCGTGCTTGTTTATTTTGCCTGCAAAGATAACAGTGGCGGGAAATAGCCATCCATGTCCATCTTATGCTTGATTAGTGGATTCAGTATTAAACCAAATATTGAGGATTGCACCAAAATTTGTGACGAACGGGGGTGACGTAATGCCGTAAAACCGTCTCTTGATTGGCATAGCGATCGCGAAACAAAAACTCATCATCTCGCCACATAATATATCGAGCTTTGGGGAAGGGTTTGGCTCCTTCTCGATGCAATGTTAAGTGCATCATTGTTTGTTCGGTAAAGTAGTTTGGAGGCTCTTGTAGATGCAAAAATCGCTCCATGGCAAAATCCCAATTTGGTTTCTTTTTGAATAAGATAAAGCCTCCATTAATGGGATTTTTGCGTTCCGACTCTTGAATAATTCGCAGATCGAAAGCTGGATCGATGTCGGGTAAATAATAAGCGTTAGGATTGGCAAGATCGACTAAATTTTTTAGTTCTGTTGCTTGGGGAAAGAACAAAATATCGGAATCGGTATAAATAGAAACGCGATCGCATGGAATTGATAAAATTGCCGCCAATTTCTTCCCCATTGGATTAATCGCAGCATAATCATAAATTTTTTGGGGCAGTCCTCGCGTAAACTCCTGTAAAGAAATAACCGCAACACAAGGATGGATTTTTTCCAGTAGTTCGCATTCTTTCGTTGAATAACCATCGGAAATGATAGTAAATTGCTCTGGAATCCCTACAGAAGATAAAAAGCTACGAATGCTGGCAACTTGTTCTGGTAAATCTCGCGGACAGGATAAAGCATAAACGGCTAAATCGAGTTGTGTCTCTTGTTGGATGGGACGGTTAACAATTTGAGGAATTCTGCGAAGATAAAGCGCTCTCGTTATTTTGCCTTGCAATCTTGCCACACGATAACCAATATTAACCATTAGACTTCATCCGATTATAAATTTTTGCTTTGAGTTCCAGTAGTTGTTTTAAATTTTCTTCTCCCAACCAAGATAATCCATATTTTAAACCCAGTCCACTCGCAAGCGTTTGCCAGCCAAATATTTTTATTAACTCTGCTACGGTATCCTGAAAAACTTTAACTCTTCCCTTGGAAAAGTTATCCAAACACAATCCGTATAAACAAATTTTAGCTTTATCTCGCACTGCGCGATCGCAAGTTTCATTTTCGTAAACTTGTTGGCATAATTGAAAGGCTTCTCTTGCCCAAATATCCATTTGCTGAGAGGATTTGGTCAAATCGTAAAGCCGCCAATTACCAATAATCTGAGGCTCAAAAATAAATTTGTATTGTTTGAGTAATAATCTAAGAATAAATTCCTGATCCATGCAATGCTGTAAATTCGTATCGATAAAATTCCCATCCTGAAAAATTTTAGCTGTATAAAAAACCGAGTGATTGGTGACGGCGGAATAGGGAATCATATTATCAACCGTTGCAGTCGTTACGGGATATTGTTCTAGAAATTGACTGTCGCGATCGATATGATGAACGAGTCCGTAAATCACTTCGGTTTCTGGATGGGAAAGATATATTTTTGCGGCATATGCCAACGCATTCGGTTGATAAGTATCGTCGGAATTTTGCCAGCCGATTAACTCTCCCGTTGCGCGTTTAAACCCCTTATTAAGGGCATCGGATTGTCCGCGATCGCCCTCGCTTACCCAATAGGCTAAATAGGGAGCATATTTTTGAATAATGTCTGTGCTTCCATCTGTACTTCCCCCATCAATAATAATATATTCCAAATGAGGATAACCTTGCAAGAGAATCGAGCGAATTGTTTCTTCTAAAAATTCTGCTTGATTGTAACTGGGAGTAATAATGCTAATGAGAGGATATCGCGAACAATCTGTTAAAATAGAATTAGGACTTTGACTTGATGATTGCCAGCACCATCCCGTTTTTTCAGTGGGACTCGGAGGTAAATCTTCGAGAGTTAGAGATTGGGTTAAGATTGGCATTTAATTTTGGGCTAAAATTTGTTGATAGAGTTCTAAATAGCGTTGTGTTTGCAAATCGAGAGAAAATTCCCGCACGACAAGTTGACGGCATTGAAGGGATAATTTCTTGTATTTTTGCGTATCTTGCAGTAAGTTAACGATCGCTTCGGTAAATTCTCGAGTATCTTCTGGAACTGCCAAATATCCCGTCATTTCAGGACGCACGATATCGGGAATTCCTCCCACTCGAAAAGCCACGGTTGGGGTACTGCAAGCAGCTGCTTCTAAGGCAACGAGTCCAAAGGCTTCAGCACGACTCGGTAATAAGAATAAATCCGCAGCAGAATAGGCGATCGCTTTGAGGCGATCGTTACTTAAATATCCCAAATTGATGATGGGAATGGCAACTTTTTGAGCTAAATTATCGCTTTCGTTGCCAAAGAGAAGCAAGACGAGATTCTGTTTTAATGATTGGGGAAGATCGGATAAAATTTTGACTAGCAAATCGCTTCCTTTCCACGGATCTCGGAAGTTTAAGGCCGCAAACATTAAAACTTTTTTATGGGAGGAAATGCCCAATAAATCCTTGCATTTTGTTGTCTCGATGGGTTGATAAAGATTAATGTCAATTCCTAGAGGAATATGATGGATTTGAAAGCGATTTAAAATACTTTGTTGTGCCAGTTGTTCCATCCAAGAACTGTTGGCAACGACGACAAGTTTAGAATGCTTGTAAACCCAGTTTTTTAACTGCCATTCCCAAGCCGTCCCGTCACGTTCGATCGCGGGATAATCGTGAGGATAAGGACAAGAACCACAGCCAGTTTTCCAGCGATCGCAATCATAACTATAGGCACAATGTCCGGTAAAGTTCCACATATCGTGGAGACTCAATACAGAAGGTTTTAATTGCGTCAATTTAGGTAATGCTAAATAGTTAAAATATCCCGTATGAAGATTGTGAAAATTAACAATATCTGCTTCTTGATAAAATGAATGTTTGCCCAAATTAAAACTGCTGAGGATATTAATATAATTGAGTCCCAAGCGTCGATTGATACGAGAAAGCTGATTTTCTAACTTAATCCATCTCGGTACTTTTGCGACTCTCTTATTAGCAATCTTGAAATCGCCTACCAATAAATGAGAATCAACTTCTCGATTTAACAAGCCTTGATGCAAGCGATAAGCTGCAATTGCGGCTCCTCCCCAAATATCGTATTGATTAATTTGTAAGACTTTCATGGTTAGATCGGACTTGCAATAATGTTTTGATCGAGCCAGCGACTATTGTTTTCAATATTAGTAAGAAGTTAAAATAAGATTCCAGTTTAAAGGGGCGAATAATAATAGACAGCCGACCGTATAATAAGGCGGCTTTATACTTGCGAGTATACGCTAAAATTTGGCTTTTTTCTTTAGCAGCATTCCCTAAATAATATAGCGTACTTTGTTGGACTGCTTTACGTATTTTTCGATCTGTAAAATGTCTCTCGATTAATCGAGAAGCGGCTAATAAATCTAAAAGATTTGTTCCTTGTAATGCCGTCAGATTGGTTTCGGATTGAGCGTGAATTCGATATAAGCAATACGGCTTTTTTGACCATCCAACTTTACCTATTGATGCAATTCTCGTCCACATTTCCCAATCGGGTGCGTGAAACAATTGGGGGTGAAAACCGCCAACTTGCTCGTAAGCATTCCGGGAGACAACTACAGAAGCTGCCATGATAATACTTTGAGAAGCAATCGCTTGTAAAGCATTATCTAAAAGATTATGACTCGATGGCAGCCAACAAGAAAGTCTTTGCCAGTTTTCTGCTTCGTCAATGAGAATTGCTTGACCGACAACCATCAGACAATGGGTTGTTTCGATAATCTGTCGATAAGTAGAGTAAAACTCGGGTAATACGAGATCGTCATCGTGGAGAATATGAACCCAAAAACCGCGAGATCGACGAATACAGGTCGTCCAATTCTCGCTCATGCTGACAGTTTGAGGCTGACGATAAACTGAAACGCGATCGCCGGCAATATCTCGAACGACTCTTTCAATATCGATGCGATCCGAGCAGTTGTCAATCACTTCGATCTGCATTTCTTCGGCAGGAATTTCTGCCGCTAATATGCTTTTTAGGGTTCGTTCTAAATAAGTCGTGCGATTGTAGGTCGGGATCGCAACCGACCAAAATGGGCGATTTTCGGCTGTTACGACGGGTGCGATCTCGGGGTAGTTCGGTTCTAGTTTGACCTTCATTAATGTCCGTGCCGTGTTTTCTGTTTATGTTGTTCTTTTAGATTGAGAGCGATGGATACAAACTTTTTATTCAATTGATAACTCATTTTCTTGAAAGACGATATTGCCCCAACTCGAATGCCACACTGAAATTGTATCGTTATTGTCAGCGATCGGCAAAATCTGAAAATTGGGATAGCCGATCGCGACATCAAAATCCTGTCGGTTGCTGTTATAGTTTCCGCAACCAATACTGAAACCGGCATAATAGGAGCCTGGAACTAAATTATGATTGGTAACGTGCAGTTTTAATTGTTTGGTTTCACCAGCTTTGATAGAAAAAATCTCTCGGGTAAACAGCGTTCCAACACAGTTTCCCGACAAACTAAAAATACTGGCACCAATACTCAAATCTGTGAAATCTTTTCGCGATTGAATAACAAATTTGTATTGCAGGGGTTGACCAAAAGCAACAGTCCCTTCAGATTTTGCGATCAATTCAATCGAATCAAACCAGATATTTTGCCCAAACCCAACCAAACGAAACTTTTGTAAATCTTCTTCGGGGGCTGTCATGATATCAGTCAAATATTCTTGAATAATTGGTCCTGATAATCCACTTGCTTTGACTAGACCTCGTTCTAAATAAATGCCCCGATCGCACAAGCGATCGATTGCCCCCATATTATGACTGACAAAAATAACCGTTCTCCCTTCTTGTCCCACGGTTTCCATTTTTCCCAAACATTTCTTTTGAAATTGTATGTCTCCCACGGCTAAGACTTCATCGACGACCAAAATATCGGGTTCTAAATAAGCAGCGACTGAAAATGCCAAACGCACGTACATTCCCGATGAATAGCGCTTAACAGGAGTATCTAAAAATCTTTCAATTTCAGCAAATGAGACAATTTCATCAAATTTTTTCCGAATTTCTATCTTGCTCATTCCCAAGATAGAACCATTAAGATAAATATTTTCTCGTCCCGTTAATTCTGGATGAAATCCCGTTCCAACTTCTAATAAACTTGCCACTCTCCCTTTTAGATGAATCCGTCCGTTTGTGGGTTCGGTAATGCGACTTAAAAGTTTTAATAATGTTGACTTCCCCGCTCCATTTCTACCAATAATACCGACGCGATCGCCCTGCTCGATCTCAAAGGAAACATCTTTCAATGCCCAAAATTCTTCTTTGGTTGTCTTTTGGTTTCTCCTCAATAGTTGTTTTGGCAATTGCTTTAAGGTTCGCAGCAAAGCATATCGCAGCATTTGGCTATCCGGTTGCTGATGTCCGATAATATATTTTTTGCCTAAATTTTCAACGCGAATTGCAAAATCTGACATGAGCGTCTAAGAAGTTTTAACGATCTTTAAAGCAATATTATAAGCAAAAACGTTATAGGGTATCCAATAATCAATTTTTGCTAATTTATTCAAAGGTTTAAGGAGGAAAATATTAAGAATTTTTTCGATTGCTTTCCCTCTAAAAAAGAGTGCCGTGTAAAACTCTAAATTGTGAACGAAAACCTCTAAAAACAAACCCGAACGAAAAGTGTCGATGAGCTTATAGTTTCCTTTGGCCGCGGAACGATCCAGCAAAGCTAATAACTCTGCTTTAGTATAATGACGGTGAAGGCGATCGCGGTTCGGTTTTTCCCAGACCATTTTATCGCGTTCGGGCCATTGCCTTTTCCGAAGCCAATATGCAAGTTGAAAGAGTCCGGATAAATAGCGTTTGAGAAAATATTCAATGTAAGGAATGGCATTTTCGGGATCCATAAACTCAAAAGTTCCTTTGTGAGGAACGCTGACAATTAATATCCCGTCTTTTTTCAGCAAGCGAAAGATTTCTGTGAGGCATTGGATTTCATCATCAACGTGTTCTAAAGTATCGCAAGCGACGATCGTTTCAAAGGCTTCTGAAGGAAAGGGGACAGTTTCTAAAGTTGCCGTGACAAACTCAATATCAGCATAGCGAGAACGAGCGATCTCAATATATTTAGCATCGGGATCGAGACCGCAAACCCGCTTGCTTTTCTGACAAAAAAAGCGCGTTCCATAACCCCAAGCACATCCCGCATCTAAAAGGGAGTTAATAGTATCGGGAGTCCATTGAAAAGCCTTTGCATAACGTCCCGATAGCGAATGTTCCGGATAGAGATATTCATCTGCGATCGCAACTTCAGAACTAGATGAAATAGAACTCTCCAACATAACCCTAAATCTCCCACTATAAAACCAACAACAAACAACAAAATTAAATCACATCTGCAAAAGTCCGTTCTGTTTTGCGAAAATAAAAGATACTGCTTGCAGCCAATGACCCTAAAAGTAATAAAGATAAGACAAAACCGGGTAGATAAAAATTAAAGTCATCCCCTAAAATTGCCCAGCGAAATCCGTCGATAACGCCGACCATCGGATTAAGATAATAAAGCAACCGCCAGCGATCGGGAACGATACTACTACTAAAACCCACGGGAGAAATATAGAGTCCCAATTGTACGATAAAAGGAACGACAAAGCGAAAATCGCGATAGCGAACATTGAGAGCGGCTAACCAAAGACCGACCCCCAGACTCGCGATCGCTGCGATAATGACAAATCCGGGTAAAAAAATAACTCGCCAAGAGGGAACAAAATTATACCAAGCCATCAATCCCAATAAAATTGTTACCGAAAGGGCAAAATCAACAAAACCGACCACAATAGCACTTGCAGGCACGATCAAACGAGGGAAATAAACTTTAGAAATAAGGTTGGCATTACCGACCAAACTATTACTGCAATTGGCAAGAGAATTGGCAAAAAATTGCCAAGGTAACATGGCTGCAAACACCAAAATTGGATAAGGCGCACCTTCGGAAGGCAATTTGGCCAATTTGCCAAACACGACTGTTAAAACTACCATAGTAGCAAAAGGTTGCAGTAATGCCCACGTCACTCCCACCACGGTTTGTTTGTAACGCACCAAAATATCTCGCCAAGCCAAGAAATAGAAAAGTTCTCGGTAATGCCACAAATCTTGCCAGTATTGTTGTTCTGTTTTGCCAGCTTCGATAATTAATTCGGTTTTCGGCATGAATAGGGGAATGGGTAATGGATAATCGGCCAAAAAACGTACTCCACGCAGGATAATTTCTTTCTCTAGTGGATATCATAGAAATATTATCTCGAACCGTCACCCTTCACCCAACAACCCAAACCTCCCCCAACCCCCTCCCAAGAGAGGCAGAAGTAAGAGGGGAGCAAGAAACAACCCACAACCCATAACCAAAATAAATGGTCTCGAATCGCAATCAGCAGTCCGTCTCAAAAGGTAACCTTCCGGCTCTTCCCCCCCAACCCGCGATCGCGGATTCTTTTCCAGCACCTTTGCCCAAAACCCAAGAAGATTCTCTCAATCTCCGTCAGGCTCTTTCGGTGCTGCGTCGTCGGTGGTGGTTGTTTCTTTTGGTGGGAGCTGCTGTCAGTTCGTCCATGTCCTTTAGAATTCTCAACGAAATTCCCATTTATAAAAGCTCGTTTCGGATTTTAATCGAACCCATCGCCAGCGAAGAAACCTTCGATCGCTTCTCTCAGCGTTTGGTGGGCCGCCAGTCCGCAACGGAGTTGGACTACGAGACCCAAATCGAAGTACTTCGCAGCCCCAAAGTGATCGAACCCATTGTCGAAAAGATTCGCGATCGCTATCCGAACCTCGACTATCATGGCATAATGGGGGGACTGAGTATCGGACGAGTAGACTATACAAAAATTTTAGAAATTTCCTTTCAAGACTCCGATCCCGAGAAAATTAAATTTATTCTCGATACCCTTTCCGCTGGATTTATCGAATATTCCCAAATCGAACAAAAAACGGGCAAACAAAAAGGTCTCGAATTTGTCCAACGACAACTTCCCCTCCTCGAAACGCAAGTTAACGATCTCCAACAACAAGTCCAAAAATTTCGCCAGCAACATAACCTCCTCGATCCCGAAGTCCAAGGCCAGCGCGTGGCCGATCGCCTCGGTCAAATTCGCGTGTC
Source organism: Cyanobacteria bacterium SBLK (assembly GCA_017746715.1). Classification (GTDB taxonomy): domain Bacteria; phylum Cyanobacteriota; class Cyanobacteriia; order Cyanobacteriales; family Spirulinaceae; genus CCY15215. Next base: position 1,764 of record JAGHZQ010000014.1, on the reverse strand, counting down.
CCAACAGGAAACCTCAGCCGAATTAAAAGCCTCGGCATCTTTGGAGCAAAAATTAAAAAGTCAGTTAGATATCGAACTGGAGCGTGCTATCGTTGCGACATCCTTAAGCGAAGCCCCTCGCTATCAATCCCTCCTCAACCAACTGCAAGAAATCGAAACCGAGCTTGCGATCGAGTCCACCCGCTTCACCCCCAACAGTCCGCAAATTCAAGTCCTGCGCGATCGCCGCAATAAAATTCTTCCCCTCATTCGCCAAGAAGCGATCGCAGTTTTGGGGGAAAAAGGCAAGCAAGAAAACCTCGCAAGTCTCAACACTTCTCCCAATTCCATTCGTCTCAAACTCACTCAAGAACTCATTGAAGCGACTAACCAAAAACAAGTCCTTGCCGTGCGCGAAGCTGCTCTAACCCTCGCTGAAAATGAAACCCGAGGGGAAATGCAGAAATTTGCCCTTCTCAGTCGTCAGTATACCGACCTGCAACGAGAGCTTGAAGTCGCCACCGAAGCCCTCAAACGCTTCCTTTCCGTCAAAGAAGACCTCGAAATCGAATCCGCTCAACGCACCCTCTCTTGGGAAGAAATCGACGCAGCAGAATTGCCCGTTTATCCTATCGCCCCCAATGTTTCTCGCGGTTTGATGTTGGGGATTTTTGCCGGACTGCTGGCAGGCTCTGGAGCGGCATTAATTGCCGAAAAACTCGACGTGCGCTTCCATTCCCCCGAAGACCTCAAGGACAACGTGGGTTTGCCCTTATTAGGAGTCATTCCCTATCGCAAGGACTTCAAAGAACGCAAAGGCAGCGAAAAAGCCTCTCCCTTACCCCCCTTGCGTTCCTTCGATCGCCGCTATCGTGCCTCGCCTTTCCTCGAAGCCTTCCGCTCTCTCAATGCCAATCTGTCTTTCTTTACCCCCGATAAACCCCTGCAAGTCTTGGTGGTCAGTTCTTCTGTCCCGTTAGAAGGAAAATCCACGACCTCGGTGCATTTGGCTCAATCTGCGGCTGCAATGGGGCAACGCGTTCTCCTGGTCGATGCTGATTTACGCCGCCCCCAAGTCCACGCCATGTCGGATTTACCCAATGTTTGGGGACTTTCCCACGCGATTTCAATGGATTTGGAGGTTGAAGATATCATTCAGCAATCAACGTTGGATGATAATTTATTTATTCTCACTTCCGGACAGATTCCCCCAGATCCGACGCGGTTATTGTCTTCCCAAAAAATGAGGAGCTTAATCGATCGCCTCCGTCAGTCTTTCGATTTAATCATCTTCGATACTCCCCCCATGTTGGGGTTAGCAGATGCAAAATTCCTCGCGGGTCAAGTGGATGTCATGCTGATGGTGGTGCGATTGGGATGGACGGATCGAACGTTACTCAAACAGGTTTTAGAAAATATCAAAATGTCTCAAACCGCGCCCATTGGTTTAGTGGCGAATGGGGCAAAAGATTTTAGTTCCGGTTCTTATTACTACTATCATCGTTATTTTGCCTCTGAGGAGAATGCTCAGCCGTTGGAGGGTTAGGTGGGAATGAAGAGTGAGTAGCAGAGCTGTATCGCGCGGTAAATTCCATGAGTCGGCAAAAATAAAGCACCCTCTTTACGAGGGTGCTTTCTTGTCTATTAGCGGAGACAAAAAGTTAAGTTAACTGTGCAACCTAGCCGTTGATAACGGGAGCTTGCAGAGCAACAGGAGCAGATTCCCCAGCAGCTAAGTCTAAGGGGAAGTTGTGAGCGTTGCGCTCGTGCATCACTTCAAACCCT
>JAGHZQ010000013.1 GCA_017746715.1 Cyanobacteria bacterium SBLK | reverse complement strand
GATTGGCTAACATTATCGAACTCGGGCGATCGCCTTGCTTATCGAGTTGTTAATTCCTCAATTCTCTATTGAGAAAAGATATTAATCTTGATGGGTTTTGCGATCGCGCAGGCAAGCTCCCAAAGCCGTTAATCCCATCAATCCCAAGAGAGAAATTCCGGGTTCCGGTACTGTCTCAATTTGCAGTGCAACATAATCTACAGATGAATCATCTTGAAAATAGACATCTAAAAAGCGTTTTTCGTTGAGCTTGGCAATGAGATTGGTCGCAAATATATTGGGATCTTGATTAGAGGCTAAAGGTAGATTTGCTAAATCTAAAATAAACAGATGAGATGAATCTTTCCATTCAGTTGGTAAAAGACCTTCAGTCCCATTACTCGAACCAATTTGTCGTCCCCATCGTATTGAATCTTGACCTGAATCATCTATAAAAAGCAGATGAATTTGATCGGTTTGAAGTATTTCTCCCAAGGGGTTCAAGTGAATCTCGAGTTGTGCCGATTTGATAGTTCCTTTCTCTGGAAGTTTGAAAGTATGACCGAATACTTGGTTAACATCCTGTCCGTCAAAATCTGCTTCTCGCGAAGCCAGACCTTGACTATAATTCTCCATCAAGGTTTTAAGTTCATCGCTCGGTTGAGGAACTTCACCACCATTTTGGTTTGCGTAGGGACAATTTTCTGATAAGGCAAAATTATCCTTACAGCCGGCTTCCAACGTCAAAGTTCCAGCATGGACATCAGGAGGTGCAATGACAACAAATGCGATCGCTGCCAAACTCATTTTAACAGCTGTGTTAATCCATTTCATAACCTTAACTCCAAGGTAAAAACGAAAAAAAATGGGGACTCAAGTATAGGAATTCGTGACAGGCAATCATTCGAGCGATCGCTTGCCATGCCAAAATTATCGAGACGATCGCGCTGTTAAAATGATGTTTTGAACTGCTCGATCGCAACGAAAATATCGTCGTTTGATTGGTGGCTATAAAAGACTCGTAATGGGTCTGGTGTTTTTACGCAACCCGTTACTTTTCTTAACAATTTCTGGCGTTGGCAGCGATCGCCGATCGCTGAAATTACCAAGGACTGCCAATAAGAGTGAAACCCGCCCAATAGTAAGGGTGAGAAAAATCCGTGGGAATATCTGTTAATTCTGGGGGTAAAGGGATATTAGAAGCCCCTTGGATGCTTCCGGCTTTTCCTTGGACTCGTCCTTGCAGTAAAGCCAGTTGAGCTTGTCGGAGGGCTTCGGCTTTGATGTTGATATCTTCTCGCTGCAATTGCTCGTAAAATTCGCCCATCAATGCCAGCGTCCCGATATCGTTCACCTGCCAAAAACTGGCGATCGCGGACTTCACTCCCGCTCTGACAGCCAACCCGGCAAAGCCAAGCTCTGCAAAGGGATCGTCGATCGCGGTTTCGCAGGCACTGAGAACGAGGAGTTCTACCATCGGGTTTCCATACCATTGCACCTCTCTCAAACCATCCAATCCCACTTTCTCGCCCCAGAATTGGATATAAGCATCTGTCGATTGATGGGCTTGGAATGCGGCATGACTGGCTACATGGATGATATCAAAGCGATCGCGTTGGCGTTGGGATTTCAGGGCATCGAGAGTAAATTCCTCGTTGAGAAAAAACGTTTTTTGCCCGAGGGATTGCGTGACAGTGCTGAGTTCGATGGGAACTGCGGGTAAAGGTGAAAGGGAGGTTTGAGGAAATTGCGAGGCTCCCATCGCTAGGATTTGCGAATCTTGCAAATTTTGATAGTGAGTATCGGTCAAGCTCATACTGGGAATCGACCCCAAGCTGTATTTTTCAATGAGGAATCGTTCGCCATCGTGGAGGACGGCTAAAGGGAGAGAACGCAATCCCGCTCCCATTGAGAAGACGAGGGTATCGATATTTAAAAGTTCCAATTCTGCCTCAAGGGGTGCGATCGCCCACTGATAGAATTGTTGAGCGGGGCGTAAATAGTCCTTCCTCACGGGATTGAGGAGGGTAGATTGCAGATCGTATAATTCGTTGGCTAATTTTTGGGGGGTGACATCTGGAACTACAGCGAGCAAAGGGGGTTCGACTGGACGGACGAGAACGAGTTGCACGGCATCGGGAAGAGAGTACATATAGATAATCACCGCGCGCGTTCCCGTTTCTCGTTCAATGGTTTTCAAGGTTTCGCGGATACTGCGAGCCGATATTTCTTTATCTGGCAAATCTTCATTCAGATACTCTTCCAATTGCTCTGTAAAACTTTGGTCTGTTTCGGTGACGAGGGTTTCCGTTGAGGCGATCGCGGATGCAGTGGGGAGAAAGGGCGAGACCGCAGGCCAATAGGTGTAAAATGCCGTTAAGTCCATAAGAATCTGATTATTGGACAAATCGAGATCTTCACCGTTAGAGGTCGAGGTATTGAGGAGAGAAGAACCGGAATCGGGTAGAGAGGATTCGATGACCTCTGGAGAGGCAACCGTTCCCGTAAAACTCAATCTAGCCCGATCGCCGCGATCGATTAGATCGTTCCATCCATCAATATCGCCAATCGTCCACAGTCTCGTGTTGGGGTCGAAACTGCCGATGGAGGGAACAATACGGGTAACGGTCATTCCGGGGGGGATGGTAATGCGATCAAAGACAGAGACAACAATACCACCCACGGGATCGGGTCCGCTATTGAGCAGTTCGAGGGTAACGGTAAACGGAACATTCGCCTGCGGGTTTTTCGTGCTGAAGCTGTCGCTAAAACGGAGATCGACGGTGACTTCAGTTGCGCCAATATCCACCTGTCCTCGCGGAAAACCGCGTTGATCGATCGCGGATACGCCGAGGAAAGTTCCCGCACCAATAGCAGGACTGTTGGGAAGGGGAACGTGGGTTTGAGTCGTTCCGCCATAATTACCTAGGGGACTAAGATGGGGGTTGGGATCGATAATATTCCCCGTTCCGAGATTGAGGTTGGTCGCACCTTGGGTTGTGCCGATGTAATTATATTCAAAAGTACTAGCATTAAAATCTCCCCCTATATCTGGAGCTTCACCACCTGTATCGGTATTGCCAGCAATGATGGTATTCCTGATAGTAAAGGGATCTATTCCATTGCTAAAAAAACCACCTCCATTGCCAGTATCAGTATGATTATTGGTAATCGTACTATTACGGATCGTTCCTCTATTAGCAATAATCCCTCCACCTTCTAACACGCTAAAATTGCCTGATATCGTGGTATTCACAATATTAATCGTATCTACGCGAATCCCACCACCTTCAAGGGTACTTGTGTTTTTCAATACAGAACTGTTCTCAAGATTGAGAATAGAACCATTAATCGCACCTCCATCATGGCTAAAGTTACCAGAAAGATTGCTGTTTTGGATATCTATTTTACCACCATTGATCCCACCTCCATTATTTCCACTCGAGTTATTTGAAATATCACTATTTGAAATATTGATCTCGTGTATATTAAATCCACCGCCATTGCGACCGCTTGAATTATTGATTACAGAACTTCTCTCCAAATTTGCCACACCTCGAAAAGAAGTGACTCCACCGCCATAGATTTTAGTTGAGTTATCCGATATAGTGCTATCAATAATATTCGCAGTACCTTCAAAAAAAATGCCGCCACCATGTGCATCACTCGTGTTGTTCGTAATAACACTATCTGAGATATTAGCCGTACCATTCACTCGAATGCCACCACCACCGCCATATGGAGTCGAATGACTCGAGTTATCGGAAATAATACTATTCGTGATGTTAGCCGTACCGTGAAGCCACATTCCACCACCGCCACCATGAGGATGTGGATTATTGCTAACATTATGCGATACAACGCTATTGGATAGGTTAACCGTACCGATCGCTTGAATTCCTCCCCCATTTTCCGCGACTTTTCCATTGCGAATATTCAAGCGATCGAATGTTGTCGTTACATCCTTGGTCACGTTGAAAATACGAAAATTCCCTGCTGTTGTATTGCGCTGCACGGTTACATTTGTTGTTCCTCCCGTAATGGTCAAGTCATCGGTAATTTCTAATTCTCCTAAAGTCAAATCTACCAGAGTCACTCCACTAAAGCGAATTTCATCATTGCCAAATCCTGTCGCGATCGCATCATTACGATCGGTATTGGTATTAGTTGCTGCGATCGCTTCTCGCAATGTCACAACACCATCTAATGCGTCAATATCAAGGCCGCTATTAACTGTAATCACAGCCAGCGTATCTTGAAATTCACTCAATGTTTCCTCAGTAAATGCTAGAGAGGCTTCAATATTTCCCGTACTCGCCTCTAAAATCCAATCGCCTCCTAATGCAGCATTTCCGGTTAAGTTGGTTGATGCGGCGACATCTGCTCCCGTTTCTGTGGCGATCGCTTCCATCAACCGATTCCCTGTCTCTCCCAAAGCCGTTAAACAACTATAAAGCAAGATATCTGCGTTCTCGCTCAAAGATTGACCCCAAGTTCGCAATTGTTGTCGATAAGTATCAATATTATCGGCGCTAATAAAATCATTTCCCAACCAAAAATTGCCGGTATTTCCTTCAGAAACAATGTGAATTTCATCAACAGGATTGGCACTTGTTAATAAGCGATCGGCGATCGCGGAAATCCCGCTTTCCTCGGGCGTAATAACGACAGAAACGGTTCCCGCTTTTCCGCCATAAAGAAAGTCTTGGTAATTCTCCACCGTCGCATCGATAAACGTATAAGCATTTGGCGTTTCTGTATCTTCGGGAAATAATGTCACTGTTGGAGCGCTATAAGTCCCATCTCCCGTTCTCACCCAAGGCACAACAGAAGGTGCAACCCGCACTCGATTTGCCGCCGCCAGATCCACCGTTTCCCCGACAATTTCCCCAGCAATCGAGACCTCTCCTAAATTGAGGGGCAATTCTGCTTGTTCTATCTCCGTTGCCGCGATCTGGGTTGCGTTTTGGACGACTGGAGTGGTTAATAATGCAGGAATATCTAACGGGGAAAAATCCGGAGAAATGCGATCGCTCGGCAATTCCAAAGCGAGGATCGTTCCCGGTTGTGAAATCCGCACCAAACTCGTTCCCGGTACTGCCGCAATGGTAATATTTCCCGACCCTGCCGCGATCGTCCCGGTATTGAGAACGCTACCCCCCAGTAAAGTTAAATTGCCCCCCGTCACGCTTAAATTGCCCGCATTAATAATTGCTCCCGATCGCGCCAAATCGAAAGCAAATTGATTCGGATCGCCGATGAGAGCCTGATAATTATTGTCTCCAAAGGCATCGAACCAACCCCCGTCCAAACCAATTCTCGTGGCAGTTGTCGCTGTAAAATCTCCCGGTACGTTTAACCCCGCATTGGCTCCAAAAACAATCCCCGCCGGATTCATCAAAAATAAATTAGAATTCCCTCCCGTGACTTGGATTAAACCATTGATAATGGAAGGATCTCCCCCCACCACTCGTCCTAAAATATTTTGAATCTGCGGCTGGGAAATAAAATTGGCAATTTGAGCGCGATCGAGTCCAAATTGCTCGAAACTGTGGAATAAGTTCCGCCCATCTGCCGATCGCATCCCGCCGCCAATATTTAACTGTTCGGTACAGCCATTCCCGCAAACAGTATGGCTTTCGACGAGGGTTTCCGTTCCATCAGCAGCCGAAATGATGGATTGAGCGAAGGTGAGAGAGGTACTCGAAATCAACAGCCAAGCCAGAATTGAGCCAGGAAGAATGGATTTTAACATGGTCGATTTTTCCAGTATTTGGGAGGTTCTGAAGGTCTGAGAACTGAAAAGTAAAACAATTCGTAATGGAGCGATCGCGTTACTTTTGTTTCTGATACCAAATCCAGTTACTACAGACTGTATTCACGCAATCGCCTGTAATCCTGTAGGGGCGTTGCATGCAACGCCCCTACGGAAGGGCTGGGAATACCTCCTCAGCAGTGCGGATTTGGTATGATTTTTAACACCCGCTCTCGCTACCTTTCTTAATAATGAACAAGATGCAACCAAAAGCAAGAGAGAATTAGCCGAGACCGACCCAAATCAGGCTCGATATGCGAGATTTCCAGTTTAAAGCGATTGCTCCAGTGTTTCTGCGCGTTCGTAATGCTGCCGTGCTTGAATGTCGAGCAATAAGTGATTTGCGTACAGATCTCCTAAAAGGCGATGGACGGAAGCAGAACGTCCTCCTAAAGCAATCCACTCCTCTAAACGAGAAATCCCTTCTGAAATTAATCCGTGTTTGAGATAAAGATGAGCGATCGCTAAGGTGTTCGCCGTCCCCTCCGGAACAGTTTGCAAGATATGAGCCTCTTTTTCTCGCACCCTTTGCGCGGTAGATTCATCCAGCAGCCAAAATCCCATTCCTCCTAATTGAGGAGGTTCTTGGCGAGAAGATTGTCCCGTATCGGCAGTGACGATAAAGAAATAATGCCCCTCGGGTTGCAGGGGAATCTCGCCAGAATAGACGATTTGAGTCCGGTCGGTTTCTGTCGTCCATTCCACGCCTTCTCCTCGAACCACTACTGTATAAATGCTGGCTTCAGCGAGAGGATTCCATTGCAATAGAGGGCGAGGATTTAATAAAGCCGTGCGACGAGGATGGATAATGTAAGGGATAAAAGGATTAACTTGTCTCGGTTCGCCGCGATGAGGGCATTTAATTGCGTCTTCAGGACATTTTGGCTCGCTTTCAAAGGGGCAATTATTATTCCATGTACTTCCTGCCGCGATCGCTTGCAGGGTTAAATCGTTGCACTGTACTAAAACGGAGTCGCCGATCGCGGTTTGCAGGCGATCGCCAGGATAAATTAACATCCCGGTTTCCAAGGCGATCGTCTTGCCGTCCCGAAGGGCCTTAGACTCCGAAACAGCTTGCAAAATTATGCCATTCGGGACGGGAGAACTCGACTCCGCCGCACTTACAAAATGCTCTCCCCACAACCCACTACAGACAGTAAAACCGAGAATAGCAGCGCGTTTAAGCGTCCTCAAATCAGAAAGCAAAAATCTGGCGAGAACGGGCTTCAACATAATACAACTCCCCTTGCTTACTCCACTTCTTAATGAATTTTCTAGCAAAAATGTGAAAAATTAAAAATTTTGGTGAGATCTCGTTGAGAGATATAGTATTATGAAAGTCTGTTAGGATATCTTTAAATTCTCGAGATCGGTCATGGCGTACTATTCATGACTTAGTGCGTAGCGCTATCATTGCTTCTCTTAACGGATTCTTTTCTTCTCAAATTATTTCTGCAACCGTTGGTGAGCTAAGTCAATACAGCGATCCTGTTCGGGAACATTGTATTCTAAGCCCTGCAAACCGATTTGCCAATGCTCCAAAGCAGCTTCGGGTTCTCCGCGAGCTTCCAAAATTCGTGCTAAAAGGCAATGAGCGTGAGGACTATCGAATTCTAGAGCGATCGCCTCTTTTAAATCCGTTTCTGCCTCTCCCCAACGCCCTTGTTCCCAGCGTACCCAACCGCGATTTTTCAAACAAGCTGCGGCGATCGCGGGATATTCTTGCAAATAGTCGCGTTGTTGCAAGCAGTGATAGATCGCGCCGAGAGCTTCATCGTAATCCCCTTGCAGCGCGCGCAAGCGAGCCAATTCCGCCGCCGCGTCCGCCCGTCCCAATCGAGTTGCTCGTTCGTAAGCACGAATCGCGCAATCCCTGTCCTGAAAGCTCTCATCGCACAACCACCCTAAATTGTAGTGCGGGGCGGCATTGTTGCGATCGAGTAATGCGGCGAGACGATAATGGCGTTGGGCGACCAAAAGCCGACCTTGCTCGTGTTGGTGGATTCCCAATTGATTGAGTCCCTTGGCACTGGGAGGGCCGAAAAGCCGATAACCCACGAAGCATCCTAATGCGAGAACGCCTAGAACTCCTAGTATTTTGAGGTTTAAGGGGTTTCGCGGCGATCGCGACGGCGAAGGCCATGCAAACGGGACGGCCGCAGGATTTTGCCAGATAATCGGCAGCCAACTAGCGCAAGGATACTCGTTTTCCATCCCCTGCAAGCGCTCTCTTGCTTCCCGTGCTGCTAAATAGAGGGATTTCCCTTGGGAAAATGCCGTTAAAAAATACTCTAAAAAAACTTGGGCAACGCGATCGGGAACGAGATCCCGCATGACGATCGTATGGGGGATTTGCGGGTCGTTAATTTGGCGAGCCAGAAGTCCCAAACCATCGCAAGAGTTAAAAATTGCCAATTGCAAGCCCGACTCAACCGCTCGTCTCAATCCATACCAGATGCGATCGATACTAATACTTTCCGTTTCATTAATATAAATTCGCCCTTCATTCTCTTCGGTGGTTTCGCCATGACCGGCAAAAAAGATAATATCCCAATGCTGCTCCCACAATTGGTCGTTGAGTTGATTCAATTGGGGGTTTTCCAGTAGGCAAACCTCTGCATCTAAACCGGTCAGCATTTGCTTGTCTCGTTCGATATCGATGCCGCTACTGTAGCCGAAAATACCTAGGATTCTGAGGCGATCGCATAAGGGACGAGGAGAGGGAGGGGAGCAATAATCAAACGCACCCAAGCCAATCTCGGCTTGAGGATAATGCTCGATCAGATTCCAAGAATGCCAAGGTAGTTTTTGAACCATTCTATCCGCAGTACGGATGACGAAGCGAATGGCTTCCTCTTTGTTCAATTCACTTCGCAATATACACTCTAATTCGAGAAATGAAAGGGATTTCAGCCACGTATTAAACTGTTGTTCGAGGTGCTCGGCTGATGTTTGACAGTTGCTAATGAGATCGCGAATCGATCCTTGATAGTTAATTCTTATCGGCTCGATGCGACGGTATCCTCTGCGATAGCTGCGATCGAGGCGGCGATAGTGTTGTTGCCAATCTCGAAATCGGGTTGCCAAATTGGGATCGGGGGGCAACTTGCCGTTTATTTCTAGGCAATAGGGCGGTTGCTCGGCGGAAATTCCTCCTTCCGAACTAATTTCTAGGGTAACTCGCAACCCTTCTCTCTCTAAATCACCATCAAGCCTTAAAACAACCAGTTTTGACATCCCATTCACCCGCACGTAGGCTTAAATTACAAAGGATTCTGTAATATTTGTATTTTCCCATACAACTTGTATTTGGAACTTATCTCCCAAGATTCCACTAAACTCTAACTCCATTGCTTTGGTCGTTTTGGCATTGGCTTGCATGACCAAGTCTCCCTCTTCATTCAAAAGGATTAATTGTAGATCTGGCGGTAAATACGTTTGAGCGATCGGGGAAGAAACTTCGACAGCAATATCGATTTTCGAGTCTTGAGGAGGAGTCATGCTCACCTGCAAGACGACTTCTTCTCCTTGCAGGTCTAAAATTTTGCCGCGATCGATCGCGGCACTCCCATGGCGAGAACGAAAAGCGAGGGCGGGGGGTTGAGGGGGTAACATTTTTTCGAGTTCTTCCCAAGCGTGCCAGCCTACCGCGATCGCTCCTTTCAACCAGTCTCTTAAGGGAATGCGTTCGGGTTGACTCAAACATTCGATCGCCTGTTCGAGAGACTGAAAATCGCTTAAGGGAGTTTCTTTCCTGCCAACGGATTCGAGAAACCCCAACAGCGTTGCTTCTTTTAAGTCCGAATCGAGGCGCACGGCAATATAACCTCGGCGATCGCTCCAAACTTCGAGGGGAATGCGGCAGGTATCCGAATCGGGCAATACGGGACGACATTCAAGGAGTCCCCATCCTTTGACTTCTAAAGCCGCAGTATCGGCCAAAAATCTCGCGATCGCCCTCGCTTTCTCGTTGTCTTCCCAATCCGTCTCGTAGTCCAAACAAGTTAGGAAAAAATGGGTTGCATAAACGGCTAAAGTATTGAGATAAATCTGTTTGGCTTTTTCTCGGATTTGCTGCTCTTGCTTTGTTGACCCTACCCGAGCATCCCTCGAGTTCGCTAAAATTTCTCGAGCGCTTTGACGAATGCTTTTATCGAAGAGTTCGTCAATAGGGAACATTTTGGGAGCGATCCGACGACGCAAAAACTCTTGGATTGCGTGGTGGACTTTTAAAGTCAAGGGGACGCTGAAGGTCGTCTCGTTGTTATTGTTTACAAGCATTTTTATTCTCCTGATTAATAGTTGATTCATCTGATGAGAAATATATTTTCAGTGTTGGGAGTATTTTGTTTAAGTTACGCTGATAAAAGCTACTTAATGTTGTCGCGGGAATGTCTAATTCTCGAGAAATTTCTCGCCATTTATATCCGTCGAGAAGTCTTTGAGCTAAAAACTGAAAATTGGCTTGGCGATTATTTCCAGTATAAATTCCTCGAAGTAACCCTTCAGGATCTTCATTAATATATTGGCGAATTTCTTCCAAAAGACTGAGATTTTCCGGATTGTATATCATGCCGGGATGCCAATTTTCAAGTTCGCTTATGTTTTGGCCGCGAGGTCTCCTTGATGGGCAATGAGGATCGTACGCAGTTTCCCTTAAAAAGCGTTGTCTTAAAAGGAAATTAGCCCATTGTAAGACTTCATTTTCCGGATTGTATTGGTCAATATCATGGCAGATACAAACCAACAATCTCTGAAGGGCTTCATCATAAATATCTGCCTGTCTACCAACGAGATGTGCTCTAGAACGATGAAGCTCGCCCGACTGTTGTATCGCACTTATGAGCTTTGTGAGAGCAATGCGCCTAGCGATAGATTTTGGTGGGTTTCGTTGGGCTTCTAGAGCGAGTTGTCTGAGATGGACATTTAACTCCGTCATCGTGCGAATACTCGATAAAGTCTATGGGAAATGCGTGCAATCCTATAAAAGACTCGCGTTGGCAGGGGCAATTTTACGCGATTTTTACAATTCGTTACAAAATGAGCGAGATAGAGATATTGAGGTGAGAAGGTTTGCAAGGTTGAGTGAAATTGTTCGGCGATGAGGGCGATACTCCGGATTTAAGGAACTCGTTGCAAAGCCTCGCGAATGACCTCCGCTCCCGCCCCAAAACGACAGGCATTTTCAGTAATATAACGCTTCCATGCTTTCGTTCCCGATCGCCCGGAAAATAACTGCAACATATGGCGAGAAATACTGTTAAGTTTTAAACCCTTTTTTGTCCAATATTCGATATAAGAATACATGGCTTCAACGACTTCGAATCGAGTCGGGGGAATGCTTTTGTCGTCGTAAAAATCGCGATCGCAAGTGGCAAATAAATAAGGATTGTCGTAAGCAGCACGTCCGATCATGACAGCATCAACATAATCCAATTGTTCTTTCACTTGTTGCCAATGAGTAAAACCGCCATTAATTTCCACAATTAAATGAGGAAATTCTTGCTTGAGACGATGCACGTCCTCGTAACGCAAGGGAGGCACCGTACGATTTTCCTTGGGACTTAACCCCTGCAACCATGCTTTGCGGGCGTGGACGGTAAAACGCCGACATCCCGCCTCCGAGACGATACGAACGAATTTTCGCAGATCTTCATAGCGATCGCGATCGTCCACCCCAATTCGATGTTTCACCGTCACGGGAATAGAGACTGCCTTTTGCATGGCTTCAACGGCTTTAGCAACAGTTTCCGGTTGTAGCATCAAACAGGCGCCAAAATTACCGCTTTGCACTCGGGAACTGGGACAGCCTACATTTAAGTTCACTTCGTCATAGTTCCACTCTTCAGCAACTTTCGTACAAGTCACTAAATCTTCTCGATTATCTCCCCCAATCTGTAAAACGAGGGGCTTTTCCTCGGGAGAAAAGCCGAGGAGTTTCTCGCGATCGCCGTGCAAAATCGCCGCCGTCGTTACCATTTCCGTATAGAGGAGCGTCCGCCGCGTAATTTGCCGCATAAAATAGCGAAAATGGCGATCGGTTCGCTCCATCATCGGTGCAATACTAACGGGATAGAGGAAAGACGAAGAGCGATCGCGGCTATCGATCTCAGTTAACATCTGGTTTATCAATCCGAATTATCAATCGTGGAACGGACATCTTGCCCGTGTTTGGGGAATTCACTGGGTTCTGTTATAGAAGATTTCTTCAGAAACGATTTGGTAGTTTTCGCCAACCCAAACCAAAGAAATGTTTTCAACTTCTCCATCTTGGAGAGTGACAAGGGAAAAATTGCGTCGCGTTTCTCCTTTGTAACTGATAATGCGAGGGACGTGGGCGGCATTGACATAAAACGTATCGTCCTGAATTTTTAACATCTTGCGCTGCCGCTCTTGGGTATGGCGCAAACTTTGGTGCATGTGACCAAATGTAACGAGAGGAATTCTTTTATTGAGGAGGCACGTTCTCGCGATCGCATCCGCTAAATCCGAATCCCCGTGATCTCCCCCCAAGGGTTTCCAGTCCCGTCCGCAAATATCCTCCGGGCGATCGCCCAAACCATAGGGCCCATTGTGAGCCAGAAAAATCAGCGTTTCTTGAGTCGTTTCTTTCGCTGCTGCAACAATACGATCGCTCGAGTCGAGAAATCCCTCAATATTGTAGCGATCGCGGAAAAATTGTTCCCCACTCCACTCAGCCCCTCCCCAACTAAACGGACGACTGCCCACCACAGAAAGTCCCAATTCGGGAAAATCTCGCTTGCCATAGCCCACGTGAGCTTCTCCTAAGATTGCCAACTGTTCTCTCACGCGATCGACCTTGGTGGGGTCGTAGGGGGTTTTTTTCCGTCCCCAAGGAGAAGTTGTATACCACGCATCGTGATTGCCCAAAATGGCAGCAAAAGGAATTGGTGTCGCTGCAACTTCCCGCACGATCGCGATCGCTTCGTTGCCAAAATCCCCCACAAAGAGAACCAAATCGATCCCCAACTGTTCGAGGGCGATGCGATCTTCGGCTTCCCATTGGTCGTGAACGTCGCCTACGACCGCAATTTTTACTTTTGCTTTCATTACTGATGTGCGGTAGGGCGTATTTTTCTAACATTTACGCCCCTTGGGTTTGGAAAATTCTTCCTCATTTTATGCCAAAAATCCCAATCGCTTGCCATTATCTCGTGCCAAACGAATTAAACCCTGACGTTGCTTGGATTCGATGCCCACACTTTTGCAAAAATTGGTGATGGTTTGGGAATGAAGTGCGATTGCTTGCCCCCGAAGGCGATTGAATTCTGTTTTTCCCATCCACTGGCGCAGGGTGACAACTAAAGGTGCAAACATATTTCGGTCTCCTGTTGGTTTAATCGTTATCTTATGTAAATAAATGTAACAAATTGTAAATAAATGTAACAGTGACTTGACAAGAGAAATTTTGCGATCGCGATCGCTCGGTAAAATTTTGTCTGGCAATGCCAAAATGAACCGATCTGGGGATTTGTACGGAAGACTAACCGAGGCGATCGCCTTGAACCCCTGAAAACTTGGTATAGTGGATCGTCGGATCGACGAATGCAACAAGGAATGTCTCGAGAGCAAAGTCCATGCTTGAGTCTGGCGGTCGATCGCTTGCTCGCAGCAGGAAAAGAAAATTATGCGATTTGGGTGCTCAATGCCCCCTTACCGGGGGGTTACGTTCACCATGACTGCGTTTGGCCGGCTCGTATGACCCAGCAATGGTTAGCATGGCAAGAAATGTTTGCCCTGCAAGAAGAATTTCACGTTCCCTTGGCTGGCTCTCTCCAAGAACCCCCCCCCAAAGCCACTCGCGATCCTTTCGATACCCCCACAGATCCCGATATTCCCCCGCAGAACTACGGAGGACGCTTAATGCAGAATTTGGGAATCGATCTCTGGAATTGGTTATTACAGGGAGCCATTCGCAATAGTTGGGCGCAAAGTCGGGGCATTGCCATCGGTCAAAACAAACCCTTGCGCTTTCGCCTCGATATTCGCGATCCCCATTTAATTCCTCTCCCTTGGGAAATCATGCAGCCCGCCCCCGGCAAGCAATCGATCGCCCTCAATCGCCAATTCTTATTCAGTCGCACCACGAGCGACGTCGATCCCCTCGCCCCCCAGAGATCGCAAGACCGATTGAATATCTTATTGGTATTGGGAGAAAGTAGCGCCCCCAACCATCAATCCCTACAGTTACAAGAAGAAGCACGATCGTTGTCCGAAGCGATCGAACGGCGAACGGAGGAGAGCAACTATGCCAGACCCTTTTCCCCCGTCACCCCCAACGTTGACGTTCTCCTGCAACCCACTCCAGCCGAACTCATTCAAGCCTTGGAACGGGGAATTTATAATGTCTTTTTCTATGCCGGTCATGGAATTCCCGCCCCCGATGGCGGCCTGCTCTTTTTGCGTCCCGAAGCCAAGATGAATGGTACGGAATTGGCTCAGGTTCTCGTGAGAAACCAAGTCGTTCTCGCTGTCTTTAACGCCTGTTGGGGGGCGCAACCCGATCGCCTCGAGCAAACCACGATTCCCCGCAGCAGTTTATCCGAGGTGTTGATCCATCATGGAGTGCCGGCAGTTTTGGGGATGCGGGACGCGATCGCCGATCGCGAGGCATTGAGTTTCATTCAGGTATTTACCGAGGCACTTTCCGATCGCCTGTCCATCGATCGCGCGGTTGCTATTGCTCGCCAGCACCTTCTCACCCTTTACAAATTCAATCAACCCGCTTGGACCTTGCCGATCCTCTACATGCACCCGGAATTTGAAGGAGAATTGATCCAACCCCTCGGAGAAGGGATTACAGAATTACCTACAGTGTTACCGGGAGGGAAAAAGACCCTCATGCCCAAAGCCTTTCTCTCTTTTCTCGATAGCGATCTGGCTTGGGAAATTCAAGGGGGACTCATGCGAGTCGGTCGTCGTCCCGATAACGATTTGGTCATTCAGGAAAGATGGGTCAGCCAAAATCACGCAGAAATTTTTTATCGGGAAACCTTTTTAGGAAAATCTGTCCCAAGCTATTTTTTACGGGATTTTTCCCGCTATGGAACCCTCATTGCTCGGGGAGAAGGCTGGCAGAAAGTTCACCATCAGGAAGTCCCCTTAGAGTCTGGGGTACAACTTAAATTTGGCAGTTCTCAAGGTCAGGTGCTAGAGTTTAAAATCGACAAATCTTAGCGTGCGATCGCACTCTATTCGTTCCTTGTTTTTTACTCATTCAAATGACTTCTCAACAAATTGCTTCCATCCAAATCGAACGTCAACCCTCTCCCGAACGCTTGCAAAAAATAGGAATTTCCGGCTGGCCGATCTGGACGAAAGAAATCTCTGAATTTCCTTGGCATTACAGCGAGTCGGAAACTTGTTATTTTCTTGAAGGCGATGTCACCGTTACTCCTGATGGTGGCAAACCCGTCACGATGGGTAAAGGGGATTTAGTAACATTTCCTGAAGGAATGTCCTGTACTTGGAAAATCCATCGCCCTGTCAGAAAACATTATTCGTTTGGTTGAGAAGTCCGCGCGATCGCTCGACCTTATTCGAAGGTATTTAATGCTCATCGGGAGAAGCGAGAAAATATTTTCTCTCGCATCCCATGAGAATTAATCGCTGCTGGCAATGGGCGTCAACAATAGTCCTTGTGAATCTTGGAGTTCAAATTCATCGAGATTTGTGAGGGAGTCGCCTGCTTGTAGTTGAGGAGAGGCGATCTCGACTTCCCACGCCGATAAATCCAAATGCAGCCATTTTTTCAATTGAACGGTCGCGGGTTTTCCTCCCATATGGGCGACCATAATCACGCGATCGCTCTCGTCTTCTGGATTGCTCCGCACCCCGTAAAATACCGTAGAATAATCGTTGCTGACTTTGTTAAAGCGATCCGTCCCCGATAAATTGTTGCGCAACCAAGGGCGATCGAGGCGGAATTGACGCAGGTGTAAGTTGTATCGTGTTTGTGAGGAATCGAGCCTATTCTCGTAATGAGAAACATTACAAAGCGCGTAACAATCTTCCATGAATGAAATGGCAAAAGATTTGAGGCGATCGCTGTCCATCTTATTTAAAAAGCGGCGCATCCCCGAACGATTTAAACTTTTCAAGCGGGGCATTTCGCAGACATCGCCATTATTGCCCATGCAGGTGCGAATCGAATTCACCGTTTCCGACAAACTAAAATCTTTAGCTTGCATGATTTGTTGTAACTCAATGCCAAACTCTCGCAGTTCTTCCAATTGTTTGAATCCTAAAGATTTCAAGCCGAGAAAATTCTGCGCTTGTTTGAATAATTCTGGCGTAACTTGCCAATATAAAAAGCCAATTTCTTCAGAAACCACCTTGACTCCATAGCGTTCGTCAGTATTGCGGAAAAACATCCAAGGGGCGTGCATGGCAGCATTAATAAAATCCATCGGCAACCCCGGACTAAACCCATAAACCCATAAAGTCGCGGCGGGATTATCGTAAGCCTTTCGCAGAACGTCCGGTAAATTTTCCCCTAAATTCCAGTTAATTTTTGCATCGAGATCGACCTGATTTCCCCGCCGTACCGTATCGTGGTTGGCACAACCGGTAATCCAGTTTTGCCCTTCATACATGACCTCGCAAACCCTGCGCCATTTTCGCTCCCAAAAGCCCTCTAAGGCGGGAGTATTATGGGCAAAAATCAACGGTCCCCATTGATAGGAATCGGGTTTGAGTTCGATGAGTTCGCGATAGGTGGAAATCTCTTCCCAACCCTCTTGCGGCCAGGGTCGCCCGTCTTCAAAAATGGTAAATAACAAACGCTGACAGCCATTAATTTCCTGCACCAAATCGCTCATGGCCAGCAAATAAGCATCGTCGTATTCGACCCGTCCCGAAAGGGGGTTAAAAAAGCGAAAATCTTGTCCCCCATCGACGCGAATGCCATCGGCTCCCGTGTTGATTTTGCGGCGCTGCATTTCGAGGAAAATGGCTCGCACGACGGGGGACTGGTGGTTTAAATCCTGCCCGTACATATTCGGACCTTTTAGACATTGGTGAGGTAAGAGTAATTCCGATTGGTTATCTGCATGACCGTAAACGAGATCGTAAATGACTTGGATGGGTCCCGTGGAAAAATTGTGTAGGGCGCAGATGGCATCGATCGCCTCATCCGGTCGCAAACTCCCCAAAATGGCGGGGTTCGTAGCACTCGAGCCCAAAATGGGAACGTCATATCCCCAATCTTGGGTATTGGGTTTGAATAATTCGATGGTGATGATATCGCCGTCTTCGGAACTAAACGAGAAAAATTCGCTTTCAGGGCTATATTCGTCGCGATATTCAATGGTGGGTTCCGTGGGTAAAAATTGCACGGCATCGTAACCCACGTAATTTTCTTCGGCAGGGTTTAAAGGAATGTTCTTGGCAAGTTTATCAGAAATTTCCTCAATGCGCTGGGCCAATCCCTCAAATGTTCCTTCTTGGGAAGCTGTCCCAATATGCAGTTGCAAGATATTGTGCGGGGCGCGAATGCGAGGAATGCGGCTAAAGTCAATGGTCAGGGGCATCGAGCCGCTATCGGGAGGGACTGATGCGCTGGTTCGCTGCAAGTAGTCCATATCCGTGCGACTGGCTTGCAAACCATCCATATCGTAGAGCTCGGCAGGGGCAAATACGCCATAGGGTAAGGAATTCGGGAGAGGGTCGCGGATGGCTTGCATGCGATCGTTTTGATCGACGTAGCGCAACCAGTAAAACGAACCAATGCGATCGCGAGATCCCGGAATCATCCCTTCGATAACCCCCCAGTGAAATTCCCCTTCTTGCATGAGGTTGAGGCGATCGCGGTGAAAGCGAATGGTTTGTTCTTCGGCGCGGGGATCGATCTCGTCAACGGGAGTGAGCACCTCGAGAAAGATTTCCGATTTCCGCATGACTTGGGCAATCAAACGGGGTGTCCAAAATCCGATTTCTACCAATCCATCCGGTCGATAATACGCGCCTAATTTTGTTGCCAGTTTTTGCGCTTTTTCAAAAATTGTTAACTTGGAATGCTCGATTTCATTGACCCAAAGCAATAGTTCTCGGGTTGCCTCTTCAACTAATTTAACAGTAGCTTTTGTAGCAGTTGCTATCACTGAATTTACTTTCCTCAATAATAATTTTTTTCTTACTTTTAGCTTAGCATTATGTTTTTTTAAGGAGAAGGGAATGGGAAGTTGGAAGTGGAAAGTCTGAATAATGAGTCGAACAAGCAAGATTCTTGTTTCTGATTGTCCCAAATGCTCAGCCTGCCCGTGCCATCATATCGAGAGTGCCATCCCTTCCTTTGTTGCTCGATACTTAATTTTACATTGCTTGTTGCGAGCGATTGCTCCGACCGTTGAGGAAACTTAAAGAGATGCAACGAATTTTTCCAATCGTTCCAAGCCTTTTTCAATTGAGGTTAAATCCGTTGCGTAGGACATGCGAATCTCGCGATCGGAACCGAAAGCGATACCGGGAACCGCCGCAACATGATGGCGATCGAGTAAGAGATTGCAAAAGTCGCGAGAATTCATCCCGGTTTCACCAATATTGATATAAACGTAAAACGCCCCGTTGGGTTGGGGACAGCTAAGGGTTGGAATTGCCGCAATGCCATCAAGGATGAAACGACGGCGTTCGGTGAAGGCTTCTAACATGATTTTTAGTGGTTCTTGAGAGCCTTCTAAAGCCGCGATCGCGCCATATTGGGCAAAAGTACACACATTTGAAGTACTGTGGCCCTGAATCCTCGTCATGGCTTTAATCAGTTCCACCGGAGCCGCCGTATAACCCACGCGCCAACCCGTCATTGCATAACTTTTGGCAAATCCATTACTGATAATCGTTCGCGAAAAAACGTCGGGATTCACAGCACCAATACTCAAATGTTCCGCACCGTCGTAAAGAATTTTCTCGTAAATTTCATCGGAAACTACCCATAAATCTTTCTCGACAATGACTTCTGCAAGGGCGCGAATTTCTGCCGGAGAATAGACCATTCCCGTCGGGTTAGAAGGGGAATTGAGAACGAATAATTTACTTTTGGATGTGGTTGCCTTGCGAAGTTGTTCGGGAGTGATTTTATAACCATTACTTGCTTCTGTAGGGACGAGAACTGGGGTTCCTTCTGCCAGTTTCACCATTTCCGGATAACTGACCCAATAGGGAACGGGAATAATCACTTCATCTCCCGTTTCTATTAATGCCAATATCAGATTAAAGAGGGATTGTTTGCCGCCGTTGGTGACGATAATATTACTCGATTCGTAGTTTAAGCGATTGTTGATTTGCAATTTTTTTGCGATCGCTTCTCTCAATTTGGGTTCTCCTGCCGCCGGACCGTAGCGCGTTTTGCCTTCATCGAGTGCTCTTTTCGCCGCTTCTTTAATATGTTCTGGTGTCTGGAAATCCGGTTCCCCGGCACTGAAACTGCAAACATCGAGACCTTCTGCTTTCATTGCCTTGGCTTTGGCAGAAATAGCGAGAGTCATGGAAGCGGGAACTTTTGTGACGCGCTGGGCTAATTTCACGGCGAGATTATTTCCTACATTGGCAAATTGGACAATTTTTCTAGTGTACGAGGAAAGTTGGGAAATTTTGATGGTAATTTAATAATTTCTTTTGATTTGGGAATGGGGAATGGGGAATCGGTCATTGACTATCGTTTATTGACCGCTAATTTGTAGAGATAATGTGCGTTTTCGCGGTCCGTCTAATTCAAACAATAAAACCGATTGCCACGTTCCCAATGCCAGTTTTCCCTCGACAACCGGAATGATTTCGCTGGTGGCTAAAGTCATGGCCATTAAATGAGAATGAGCGTTCCTCGGCTCGTCAGGTGGAACGACTCGCAAATGCAGGTCGTTATGCAAATATTGGTCGGATTCGGGAGCGAGTTTTTGGAGATAGACGCGAATATCTTCTAGTAATCTTTCTTCATATTCATTAATGGCTAAGGCGGTAGTCGTATGTCTGGAAAAGACTAAAACTTGACCGTTTTGAATGTCCGTCTCTGCTAATTTATCGGTAATAATTGGCGTTATATTATGAATATTTATGCCTTTTCGGGTGGGAATTTCGATAATTTCATGAATGATTTTCATGGTTTCAATTTTCAGGATCGATAGCATTGCGCGATCGCATGAGGACATGCAAAAAATTTACCACATCAGACGCACGGAAAAAGAGAGTTTGCAAAAGTGCAAGCGATCGCTAAAATGGGTGGGGTTCGCTTGAAAATTCAATAAAATCGATTGTTTCCTATTCGCGATCGCGTCACTCCTCGAGAGTATCGCGCCCAACCCAAACTCGAATTTATTCCCCAGCGTATCAATCGTGTCATGCTGCGATTGGTTATTTTGGGTTTGCCTATTTTTCTGCGCTTTCGCTTGCGACCTTGGTTGCCTGTGGGGATTTCCCAGATCGAGGTTACGAATGCGGAAACATTAGCAGAATTTTATCAACGATTCCAAGCTGGAAAAGTTCGTCTCTTGTTTGCCTTTCGTCACGTCGAGGTAGACGATCCCCTCTGTCTGATCTATTTATTTTCTCGGACTTTACCGAGAACCGCCCGCAAGTTGGGAATTTCTTTACGATATCCTTTCTACAGTCATCCCATCTACGATCGGGGGATGCTCCTGTGGGGAGGGAAATGGCTGGGTTGGCTTTTCTCTAAGTGGGGTGCGATTCCCATTCATCGCGGTAAACCCTTAGATCGAGAGGCGATTCGCGCGGCTCGAGATTTGCTGGTTAACGGTACGATGCCCGTCGCGATCGCCCCGGAAGGCGCAACCAACGGTCATAGCGAACGATTAAGTCCCTTAAAATCGGGAGTTGCTCAATTGGGTTGGTGGTGCGTGGAGGATTTACAAAAAGCGAATCGCAGCGAGGAAGTTTTTATCGTTCCCGTTGGCATTCAATACAGCTACATTACGCCGCCTTGGTCAAAACTGGATCGGCTTTTAGGGACATTAGAAGCCGATCTCGGGTTAACCGTGTCCTGCATCGGTTCGTCTGCTGGCGAGAAGGACAAAGAGATTTTCTATCAACGCTTGTTAAATTTAGGAGAGGCGGCGATCTCCCAAATGGAAGCGTTTTATCGCGATTATTACCAGTGTCAATTCCCCGAGCCTCCCTCTTGCGATACTCCCGCAGAAACGTTAGAAATTCGCCTGCGAGCGTTGCTGGAGACAGCTTTGCACCTTTGCGAAAGTTATTTCGACCTCCAAGGGAAAGGGACTCTTAGCGATCGCTGTCGTCGCATTGAGGAGGCGGGTTGGAATCGCATTTATTGCCAAAATAAAGATGAGGTTGTATCCCCCGTGCGGCGAGGATTAGAGGACTGGATGGCTCACGAGTCGGCAATTCGCATGCAGCATATGCGCCTTGTAGAGGGCTTTGTCGCGGTAACGGGGACTTATCTGCGCGAAAAACCTTCAATTGAACGATTTGCCGAAACCGCACTGCTTATTTTTGATGCGATCGCCCATCTCAAAGGGATTACAATCCCTCGCCGTCCTCGTTTGGGCTGGCGCAAGTCTCATCTTACTATCGGTGCGCCGATTTCTGTGACGCAATTTTGGTTGAAGTGTCAGGAAGATTCTCCCAAGAAATATCGTCAAGCCACAAAAAAAGCCGTTAACGACATAACAACTCAGTTACAAATCGCTTTGCAAGACACGATCGTGTGAAGTACTGACGATTGGATTAAAGTTGTTTGATGAATTGCCATCGAAACTCGAAAAAAAGGGTAGAGTAAAAAGGAATTGACGAATATTGGGAGCTAGAGCCGTGATTCGCGATTGGGGTTTGTGGGAATTGACCGATGAAGATTGGCATGGATTCGTACCCGCTCGCGAATCCCGAGCGCAACAGGAAAAAACACCGCGAGGAGAGGAATCTCTAGCTCCCAATGTCGAGGAAAAAGCCAGAGATCGCTCTCCTTGGCTTCAAGAGGAGGGAGAACTCGAATCCGCAATTTCCCCCCCGAGGGAGCCGAAAACAGACTCGGGTAACTTGAAAACAGATAACTTTGAGGAGGATATTGAGAAGAATACAGAAGAAAACCCTCTGCCAAAAAGCGATCGCTCGACTTCTTCCCCCGCGCAAACAACTCCCGTTCAAACAGAAGAGAACTTAGAACCAATACGAGTAACTTCTCCCAAGATTTCTCAAGTCCCTAAAATCAATCGGCAGAAAGAGGATTCGGAGCCATTGGTACAACCGAAAACGCTCATAAAACCTCCTCAAGAGACAGAATTTGAGACAATAGAGGTGCGAGAAAAAGAAACTCCTTCTGCTAATTTCGGTCCTCCATCTCTACCAAAACCAGAGACGATAAAATCTTCCCAAACCGATCCAGTTAAGACATCAGGATCGACGGCTCTAAAGATTGGTGATTTAAACGTCAGTTCAGATGAAATCATCCCTCTTTTAGAAAAGTATCAATTGCTCCCAAAATTGGTTCGGGAAATTATCATCGATCGTGCCCTTGTGTCCGTTGAATGTTCCACAGAGGAACTAACCAAAGCGATCGAAAGATTTTATCAACAACAAAAGGTTAAATCGCCAGAACAACTACAAGCATGGTTGCAACAAAAACAATCGACTATCGAACAAGTACAAAATGCCATCGCCCGAGGGATTAAATTAGAGAAATTTAAAGAAACAATGTGGGGCGATCGCTTGGAATCCTATTTTCTCGAACGCAAATTAGAGTTTGATAAGGTTCTTTATTCTCTACTTCGCACGCAAGATTTAGGCGTCGCTCAGGAGCTTTATTTTCGCATTCTAGAAGGAGAAGCAGAATTTCCTCGGCTTGCGAAGGAATATTCCCAAGGTGTAGAAGCTAAAACAGGAGGAATCGTCGGACCGATTTCTTTGAGCAAAATTCACCCGACTTTAAAAGAAATGTTTCAACGCAGCAAACCGGGACAGTTATGGAGTCCGCAATATATTGACAATTGGTTTGTGGTGGTGCGTTTAGAACAATTCGTTCCAGCGAAATTAGATGAGGAAATTCGCCAAAAACTCCTTGACGAACGCTTTAACCAGTGGTTGCAGGAACAATATCAACAAGTTGTTTTTCAATAATCCATTACCAACCTATCTCTAACCCAACCTAACTTCCCCTAAGATGGGAGACAAGAGGAAAGTTACTCATTACCAATAATTACGGAATTATTGTATGCTTTTTATCAAGCGGCGTTTTTTCTTGGTTCTGCTGCTCATTGGCAGTATTACTTTAACTTTATTTCTAGGAGATTCTTCGGTTATCAGTAAAAGTCCAACAGAAATTCTCTGGGATACGTGGGGTGTTCCTCATATTTTTGCTAGAGACAATATGGGCATGTTTACGGCATTTGGCTATGCTCAAATGCAGAGTCACGGTAATTTAATTTTACGCCTTTACGGACAGGCGCGAGGAAGAGCTGCCGAATATTGGGGAGAGAATTATTTACCTTCCGATCGCTACATTCGTCGCATGGGAATTCCCGATCGCGCTCGAGTTTGGTACGAGGAACAAAGTCCCGAAATTCAAGAATATTTAGAGGCGTTTGCGACGGGAATGAATCTCTATGTTGACGAACATCCTGAAGCCATTGACGAGGCTTTAAAAATTGCTTTGCCGATTACGAGTACCGATATTTTAGCACATATTCAACGGGTTATTTATTTTGATTTTTTGGTTAGCGATCGCGAGGTTTCTGCTTGGCGAGGTTCTAATGCTTGGGCGATCGCGTCCTCAAAATCTCAAAGCGGGAATGCGCTGTTATTAGCCAATCCTCATTTACCTTGGCAGGATTTTTACTTACTCTACGAAGCCCATTTAAATGCTCCCAATTTGAATAGTTATGGGGCAACTTTGGTAGGAATGCCAGCTTTAGTTATAGCGTTTAACGATAATCTCGGATGGACGCTGACGGTGAATCCCATTCAAGGGAAAACTTTTTATGATTTAAGCCTCACCCAAGACGGGTATTGGTTAGATGGTGTTCCGCTTTCATTTAAACAAGAAAATCAAACAATTAAAATTAAGCAAGATGATGGGAGTTTTCGCGAAGAAGAACTGACAATTTTGCGATCGCGTCACGGTGTGGCGATCAAAAAAACAGAAAACGAGGCGATCGCTTTACGAGTAGCGGGTTTGGATCGTCCCCATGTCATCGAGCAATTTTTAGGGATGGCAAAAGCCACCAATTTAGCAGAATTTGAGACGGCAATTTCACAATTGCAATTGCCTATGTTTAATCTTCTCTATGCCGATAAAGCGGGGGAAATTGCCTATATTTTTAATGGTTTAATTCCCGAGCGCGAGGATGGAACTTATAGAGATTGGTCGCGATCTGTTGCGGGAGATACTTCTAAAACTTTATGGACAAAATATCATTCTTATGAAGAGTTACCTCGATTAGTGAATCCCGAAACCGGATGGGTGCAAAATACAAACGATCCGCCGTGGAGTAGCACTTTTCCAGAGCAATTAGATGCGCGAGATTATCCGGCTTATTTTGCGCCCCAAAGTCTGGGAGAAGCTGTCGAGATTTTTCGCACCCAGCGTTCTCTCAAAATGCTGCTAGAAGAAGAAAAAATGAGTTTTGAGGAGTTAATCGCAGCAAAATTTTCTTCTCGTTTAGAATTGGGCGATCGCCTCGTTGGCGAACTCGTTGCAGCTGCCAAAAAACGAGATAATCCTGTCGCTTTGGAAGCCGCAGAAGTGTTAGAAAATTGGGATCGAGAAGCGACAGAAAATAGCAA
Source organism: Cyanobacteria bacterium SBLK (assembly GCA_017746715.1). Taxonomy (GTDB): domain Bacteria; phylum Cyanobacteriota; class Cyanobacteriia; order Cyanobacteriales; family Spirulinaceae; genus CCY15215. The sequence continues at coordinate 76,261 of JAGHZQ010000013.1, read as the reverse complement.
AGGTGCAGCTTTATTTGGCTTGTGGAGTCTATCAATGGGGCAGGAAAATATCTTTTCTACTCCTTGGAATCCTGAAGATCCTTTGAATACGCCACGAGGTTTAAAAGACCCCGAAAAAGCGATCGATATCCTTGAAAATGCTGCCGCGCAATTGCAACTTCTGTATGGTAAAATAGATATAAATTGGGGAGAAGCCGTGCGCTTGCGCTATGGCAATAAAGATTTACCCGCTAGTGGCGCACCGGGACAATTGGGAAGTTTTCAAGTGTTAGGAGTCGTCCCGGCTGAAAATGGAAAATTTCAAAGTATTGCAGGAGATACTTACATTGCAGCGATTGAATTTTCCGAACCCATTCGCGCTCGGGTTTTGAATGTTTGCGGAAATTCAACTCAACCGAATTCTCCTCATATCACCGACCAATTATCTGAATATGCGCGGGGTCAATTGCGTCCGGTTTGGCGCACTCCCGAGGAAATTAAGAAGCATTTAGAAGCGCATAAAGTCTTTTAAATTGTTTTCTATTTTAGCAAGATCGGAGTATTGCTGCTATTAATCTTAATCGATGCTTTGTCTTGTTGTTTTGCCAATGCGATCGCATTTTTGACCTTTTCTTCGCGCACGGTTTTCTCGTCGCTTTCGATCGCCATTTCAAAGATATCGAAAATCTCCGGCTTTGGCGTTTTAAAATGTTCTAGAAGAAAAGCCTCAGCATCAGTGATAGCTTCGTCGTTTTGGACTTGCGATCGCAGAAAATCTTGAATTTCTTCAATGCGATCGGCGATTTTGGGACCGTATTGCAACAAGTTCCGGAAGTAATGGGGGCGATCGCCGTAGCGTCCAACAGAAATATCGCCTCCGCATTCGTCTTCAATTTTCATTAGTTCTGCTAATACTGCGGGATCTTTGGGGTTTTTACAGTAGCGATCGAAAATAGATTCTGTTGTTGTTTCAATGGCAGTCATGTTTTTCTCTGATATTTGGGCTGACTGAGCAATGCGATCGTTCCTATCATTCATTCTTAATTACTACATCGGAAATTTCTTCAACTTCTCCCCAATATTCGCCATAGAAGCGATCGCCAAGATAAAAAATAGAATTTCTGGAAACGCTTTCAGAGAAGACGTTTCCAGAGTATATCTCGGTTTAGCATAAATTTGTTAATCAAAGGCTGAAACCCTTATTGTTTCAGAATTGATTATTCAAGAGGAAAATCAGCCTTGAGGATTTCTAACCAATCGGCAATTCGTTGATCGGTTTTTTCGCTTTCATTCACTTCATCGAGAGGCAATCCTACGAACTTACCATCGCGAATTGCGGTAGACTTTTCAAAAGTATAACCATCTGTAGAAACAGAGCCGACAATATTAGCACCGAGGGCTGTAAATTGGTCGTACATTAACCCCAATGCCCCAACAAAATGCTTACCGTGACCCGTACAGTCTCCCGGTCCAAAAAGCGCGATTGTTTTGCCAGAAAAATCGGGCTTGTCGATTTCCATATCAAAGAGGGGTTCGCGCCAATCATTTTGTACTTCTCCCGCACCCCAAGTCGGACAACCGAGCAGTAAATAGTCGTATTTTAAGAGATCTTCAACATCATCAAAATCCTCTTCCATACTGTGGAGATCGCAGATTTCTTCCCCAATTTCTCCTTGTATTTTCTCGGCAAGTTCTTCTGTTACTCCCGATGTACTGCCGTAAAAAAGTCCAATTTTAGCCATGATTTTGACTCCTGTTGTTGCAAAGTTGAGATAAGATTTGATTCAGGCGTTTGATGCTCTCCGCTCTCATCAGTCCTATCACGGAGTTTTGGGCTAAAATTGTTAGCAGCGAACTTTTTATTTTTTCGTTAGTTATTTTTAGTTATTTTCAAAGTTCTTCATATTTTTTAAACTGGGCTTTTATTAAGAAAATCTTTGTTTTTATGTCTACCTAACGCAAACATTAAAGAATCTTTTTATGATTGTAGCGCTCGCATTGTCCCCCATTCTTATCCCCCATCCCGCGATCGCATTTATCCGTCCTGTTTCATCTTTTTTCTCACCACTTTATATATTTCCGGCAGGCGATTGTAAACCGCAGAAATTTTCAGCCACAGCTTATTAGGAATCGCTGGATAACCGGATACAATTTGTTTGGGGTCTACATCCTTATGCAGTCCCGATTTTGCCGTCGCGATCGCCCCATCGCCGATTTTCACCTGATTGGCAACCCCCACCTGTCCCGCTAGCAAAACCCCATTACCGACGATAACCTGACCAGAAAGCCCCACTTGAGACGAAAGGGCGCAATTCGAGCCAATTTTGCAACCGTGACCGATCTGAACTAAATTATCGATTTTGGTATTGTAGCCGATGCGAGTTTCCCCTACAGGAGGGCGATCGATGGTGGTATTGGCACCCACTTCGACGCGATCTTCTAACACCACAATGCCCCCTTGGTGCATCTTGACCCAACCGCGATCGCTCCGGACGAAACCAAATCCCTCGCAACCGATAACCGCACCGCTATGAATGACACAATCCGTGCCGATTTTCGTTCTCTCCTCAATGATGCAATTAGCGTGTAAGAGAGTGCGATCGCCAATTTCCACCCCCGGATACACCGTCACATTGGGAAAAATACAAACCCCATCACCAATCTTGACATTTTCTCCAATAACTGCATGAGCGCCAATCGAGACATCTCGACCCAGACTGGCACTAGACGCGATCGCCGCCGTGGGATGAATGTGAGGAGCGGGTTGATAGGGTTGATAAAATAGGGAAATCGCCTCGGCAAATAACAAGCGAGGATGGGGCGTAGAAACCCAAGCGATGCCGCGATCGCTTGCCAAAGTTTGCAATTCTTCATTGACGGGCAAAATCAGGGCGATCGCTGCCGTTTTCCCCACCATTGCTGCATATTTGCCCCCCTCGCAATAAGAAAGAGTATTCGGGGTTGCTGACTCCAACGATGCGAAACCTGCAACTTGGGGGTTAAAATCGGGATGAGCGGTTAGGCTCGTGCCTCGAACCAACTCAGTAGCAAATTTTTCAACAATTTCGCTAAATTTCATTACAATTTTGACCGATTAGAGACAACAATGGGAATTTCACTCCAAAAAGGACAGCGAGTTTCTCTAGATAAAGTAGCACCCAACCTCAAAGCCATCTTTGTCGGTTTGGGATGGGATGTGAAAAATACCGATACGGGTCACGATTTTGACTTAGACTCTTCAGTATTTATGTTGGGGGCTAACGAAAAGCTGCCGTCTGACAATCATTTCATTTTTTACAATAACCTGACCAGTCCCGATACCGCTCAATGCGTCAAGCACATGGGAGATAATCTCACAGGGGAAGGAGAAGGGGATGATGAAGCGGTGATCGTCGATCTGCGAAAAGTCCCCCCGGAAATTCAAAGGTTAGTGTTTACCGTCACGATTTACGATGCGGATAAACGGGGACAAAACTTCGGCCAAGTCGAAAATGCTTTTGTGCGCTTGGTGAATGTGGAAACCAAGCAGGAAGTCATGCGCTATGACCTCGCGGAAGATTACTCTATCGAAACCGCTATGATTATGGCCGAACTCTATATCAAAGAGGGAACTTGGCGGCTCAATGCTGTCGGCCAAGGCTATCAAGGGGGTTTGCAAGCACTTCTCGATCGCTATAGCTGATTATCAGTTACCAGTTATTGGGTAACACTAGGGTAACACTAGGGTGGGCAATGCTCACCCTAATTTTTATTCGAATTTTAAATTGAAAATTAAAATATCACAAAAAAACCTTTTTTGATTTTAAAATTAATATATCAAGTTAAAAGTAATAGAGGCTATTGCGAACATGAAATACCTTTCTTTATACCAGCTTGTATTAGCGAGTACCGTTCTCGCGTTGGGATTTGATTTACTGAAATCTCAGTCTGCACAAGCTGTTAGTTTTTTCACTGATTTTGCTGCATTTGATGCCATTACAACCACAACGTTAGTTGAAGATTTCGAGGCATTTTCCCCAAAGGATAGACCGTTATCATCATTTGTTAGTAATGGCAATACTTACACCGGAATTTCGTCAGGCCGTCGCTCACCCAATGTTGCAGTTGGATCGCCGGGATATCGCAATTTTGGCGTTCCTGTGACTAATAGTAGTGTTCTGGCTGCTAATGGTGATGAGAATTTTAAAATTGATTTTGGAACGCCAGCAGAAGCCGTTGGATTTGATACCTATCTCAATGCTTACGGTCCTGCGACGGTTCAAGTATTTGGAACAAATGGATTACTCGATACTTTTATCCTTCAACACGATCCAACTACAGTAGGATTCTTAGGTATGGCTTCCAGCGATCTGATTACTTCGATTCAGTGGACAACAGTGAGAGGAGGAGTGGTCAATACGGGTATTGATAATATTCGTCTTGGCGAGATCGATTCGTCAACAATTCCCGAACCCACTTCTCTTCTTAGTTTATTAGTATTAGGAGTTTTAGGGGGTGGGTCGTTCTTAAAACGTCGATCGCAAGAATAATGAATGACAAAAGCGGGCATGTGCCCGCCTTATTTTATGATTTGACTCCCGCTCGAGAGGTGGCTTTAATATCGAGAGCGCCTTTGGGATAGGCGATGCGCTGATGGTTGGATTGCTGCCACACTCGCACGAAGACTTCGGCGATAGTGCGGAGCTCTTCTTGTTTTAGACCGGATTCTGCCAGTTGATTGTCCTGCCATCGCGCCCGGAAAATCTTTTTAATGGTATTGAGGGCCATCTCGGGAGTGGCATCCTTGAGCGATCGCAACGCGGCCTCGCAAGCATCTGCCAGCATGACGATCCCGGTTTCTCGAGATTGAGGCACGGGTCCGTCATAGCGGAAGTCTCCATCATTGAGGTCGAACCCTTCAACCTGCGATCGCTGTTTGGCCTGAAAATAAAAATAGGAAATCAAAATCGTCCCCTGATGCTCGGGGATAAAGTTGCGAATGGCTTGGGGAAGATTGTATTTCCGAGCCATGACTAAGCCTTCGGTGACGTGCTTTTTGATGATTTCCGCACTCTTCCACGGATCGTTAATGGCATCGTGTTTGTTGGGTCCCCCCATTTGGTTTTCGATAAAGCCCAAAGGATCGTGCATTTTGCCGATATCGTGGTAGAGAGTGCCCGCTCTCACTAACTCGACATTGCAATGCAACTCCCTCGCCGCCGCTTCTGCAAGGGAAGCTACAAACAGAGTATGTTGAAACGTTCCGGGAGTTTCCAAAGCTAAGCGCTTGAGTAAAGGGCGGTTGGGATTGGAGAGTTCTGCAAGGCGAATGGGGGTGACCAGATCGAAAACCCGTTCTAGATAGGGTGAAATGCCTAAAGCAACAGTACACCAAGCCATGCCCCACACGCCAAAGAGGGCGGCTTGGGGCAGGACGACGGACCAAATCGCCGCTGCCGTCGCACTGCTGATGAGGGTAATGCAAAGGTAAACGGTGCCTTGAATCAGTCCGACTCCGCCGCTCAATAAAGCCAATTCTTCCCGAGAGCGCAACCGTCCGGCGACAATAGAGGTGAGAAACGCGCCCCCAGTTCCAGCCAAGAGGATTTCCCAAGGAAAGATGGCGGCACTTCCTCCAGCAACCGCACTAAATGCCGATAAGCCCGTGAGTAAAACCACTTGGGTTATGGCGAGGGTAGGATGATAAAAACTGCTGGTTAAGAGGCCGATACCCGCCAAATTATTTTGACCGATATCGATGAGTAAAGGGGTGCTGACGCTCAACAGACACAAGAGAATGCGATCGCGACAGCGCAACCGAATCCCCATGCGACGCTTGACCAAAATAAATATCGCTACAGACCCCGCAACCATCATTCCCGTGATAATTAACCCCCCCCAGTCAATGCCCCGACGACTCTCTTTAAAGTCATCTAAAACAACAAAGGTGCGGCGATCGATCTCCTCTCCGGCTTTAACAATGGTTTCCCCCTTGCGGACTTCATAGACGACGGGATCCACCTTTTCGGCAGCTTGTTCGGCGAGGAGTTTGGTTTGCTCGGTATCTTCGACTAAATTGGGTTGCAAGAGACCGGCAATCAGTTCGGTGGCGAGAGGAGTCGTCAGGGCGGGGATTTGCGATCGCAGTTGCATTCTCACTGCAGTTTTCTGCAATCCCTCGGGCAATCCTTCTGGAATCCCTTGGGCGAGGATGCGATCGAGTGCCGTCACAATACCTTCTCTCGTGCGTTCCCAAGTTTCGTCTCGCAGATCCAAGAGGGTGCGCTGGTAATTTTCCAAGCTGCGGGTTCCTTCGGGGTTGGCAAATTCTTTTAACGCACGAGCGTAACCGTCGCGAATGAAATAGACGCGATCGAGGAGGATTCCCAAAGACTGGGAGCCTTCTTGACGACCGTAAGCCGTCAACTCAATCAATGCCTGTTGATAGGCAAGATTATCGGATTGCGTACCGTTGGGAAGAAACTGGGGGTCGAGGGGAAGACTGACTGCAATTGCCTCTAAGAAAATTTTACTTAAACTCTCTTTGGCTAAATTTTCGTCTGTTAAACCAATATCTGGGGTTAAATTTTGTTCTTCAATAGAGGTTGAATTTTGCTCCTCAGTCTCTTGCGGTTGCAGGGGAAAAACGCTAATTTGAAAAGATTTTTTTAAACTATCTGCCAGTCCTTGCCATTCCTCCGGGCTGCTATTGCGGAGGTAGCGTTGGGTGGGTAAAGAAAGGACGCGATCGTCTTCAAAGGGGAGCGCGCCGGCAATTTGCCGCATTTGTTCGACTCGGGCGAGGAAATCATTTAAATCCCCGCGAATTTGTTGGGTCGTGGTTTCATCAATGGCTAAAACTTTCACCAAACCCGTTTGTGCGGCTTTGCGGCGTTCTTCTGTTAATTCTTTATCGGTCACTGTTGCATCTCGCGTCGCCCATATTGTTTTCGGCGCGATCGTTCCTTCTCTGAGACGGGGTTGATTGTAGAAACGATAGCCGATCGCCGTCGTCAGAGAAGCGATGGCAAATATCAGCATGACCGGGGGGGGAATTTTTGGGCGAGTTTCTCCCGCAGGAGGAGAAGAGCGGCTGCGCTTGGCACGGCTGCGCCACGCGAGTAAGCGTTGGGTTAAGGATTGGAAGGCGTTCATGAGGTTTGTGCGCGAGTGAGGGAATAAAAACTTCAGTTTCCCACCAAATTAACCCAATGAATGGGATTTCACGAGAAATCTTAAAGGAAGATTCTCAATATTTTAAGATAAGTTAAGCGATCGCGATTTCGTTGGGTAGGAAGGGAAACGAGATTCGCGTTGACTAATGGTAGCAAAACCTTTTCGGGCTTGTATCGTTCCTGCTGCGCCAATGGCAGTCCGAGGCAGGCGATCGCGGTTATCGAGAATGTAGCAGCCAGACCAAGCAGAAAATAACCATCTTGCTTTTTCTAGAATTTGTTGGCGTTGGGGCGATAAGCACCAAGAAGGGGGAAAGCCGAGGGAACTATTGTAGACTCCTGCAATCGCCCCAGTCAAAATGGCAGCAAGGGGATTAAATTGTTGGCTTCGATGCCAGCAAAGGGAAAAATCCTCGGGAGTAAAACTAAAGCAATATAAAGCCAGAGCAATTTCTGTTTGAGAAAGAGGGCGATCTGCGATCGTTCTGGCAGTTTGTTGTAGGCTTAATCCGCGCTCGATGGCGTCTTGTAGGGCATTTAGGAGACTTTCGCGGGGGGGGGAACGGGAAATCAACTGAGGTAAGAATTGAGACGGGTTGAAATTTTCTTGCAAAATGAGAGCGATCGCTTCTCCCCAAAGTAAGATATCTTCAATCGGTTCTTCTGGATGCAGCCAGAGGGAGGCGATACGGGAAAGTTCGGCGTTAAGTTGCAAGGGAATGTCATGAAAAAAGAGAATAATCGGGAGAGCCATCGCCGCAACTTCGCTACTCGTTCCGGTTTTCTGGCATTCTAATGAGGGGCGATCGTCGCGATCGATTTGTTGCCACCAATCTTGTGTTTCTAATTTTCCCGTTTCGATGAGGGTCGCGATCGCTCCATTTTGAATCTTTTTCCAAAATGCAAACGTTGAGTCAATTTCTGGCAGTTCTAACGCCATCGTACTTCCAAGTAATCCCCCTTCAAAACGACTCAATAAAGAGATTTCCACGTTTCAACTCTCCTCAACAACAAACAACAACCCACCCTCCAACCCTCTCCCAAGAGGGGGAGAGAAAGAAGGGAGCAAGATCAGAGCAGTTCTCGCCGTCCTTCTAAGGCACGAGCCAAGGTGACTTCATCAGCATATTCTAAATCTCCCCCCATCGGCAGGCCAAAAGCGATTTGAGTCACTCTCACGAAAGGCTTTAAAAGTTGTGCGATATATAAGGTTGTGGTTTCCCCTTCAACGCTAGGACCGATCGCCAAAATCGTTTCTTCGATATCCGGTTGACTCGCTCGCCGTACTAAAGGTTGAATGTTGAGTAAATCGGGACCGATCCCATCCATGGGCGAAATGACCCCTCCCAAAACGTGATAAGTACCGCGATATTCTCTTGTTTTCTCGATCGCAATCACGTCGCGGGAATCGGCAACCACGCAAATGACGGCTTTGTCGCGGTTGCGATCGCGGCAAATCGAACAAATGGGTTCGGCAGACAGATGAAAGCACATCCGACAAAACCCGACTTGTTTTTTCGCATCGATGAGGGCTTGTGCTAAGGCTTGCACGTCATCTTCAGGACGCTTGAGAATATGCAAGGCCAGTCGTTGAGCCGTTTTCGGACCGACTCCGGGGAGTTTTTGCAGTTGCTCGATCAGGCGAGCCAAGGGGGGCGTATAAATTGTTGTTCTCTCTCTAATTTGGGATAGTTCTATTATACTCAGTTCGAGGATAGCGATAGAATTCTCCCATGGGCTTGACATTTTTTCCGTTGAGTTAGACAATGATAGTTTGTGAAAACTGTTGTATTTGAGCGAGACCCTTGGCAAACGTTATTGTTATTGGTGCCCAGTGGGGAGACGAAGGAAAAGGCAAGATTACCGATTTGTTGAGTCGATCGGCAGATGTCGTCGTGCGTTACCAAGGCGGGGTAAATGCGGGACATACGGTGGTCGTTCGCGATCGCACCTTTAAACTCCATTTAATTCCCTCGGGCATTCTCTACCCGAATACAGAATGTATTATCGGTTCCGGTACGGTCATCGACCCGCAGGTGTTGATCGAAGAAATCGATCGCATCGAAGCCTTGGGAATAAGCAGCGAGAATCTCTATATCTCCCAAACAGCCCACGTAACGATGCCCTATCACCGTCTCATCGACCAAGCATCGGAAGAAAAGCGGGGAAAACACAAAATCGGCACCACCAAACGGGGAATCGGTCCCACCTATGCCGATAAATCGGAACGGGCGGGAATTCGCGTCATCGACCTTTTGGATAAAGAAGGATTGCCCGATTTGATGACGCGATCGGTCAAGGCCAAAAATGAAGTTTTAGAAAAACTTTACGGTCTAGAACCCCTGAAAGCCGAAGATGTCATCGAACAATACTTCCAGTATGCCGATCGCCTGCGTTCTCATATTGTCGATAGTTCTCTAAAAATCGACGACGCCGTGAGAAGTCGCAAGAATATTTTATTTGAAGGGGCACAAGGAACGCTCTTGGATTTGGATCACGGGACTTATCCTTACGTGACTTCTTCCAATCCCATTTCGGGTGGTGCTTGCGTCGGAGCGGGCGTCGGGCCGACCATCATCGATCGCGTCATCGGAGTCGCCAAAGCCTATACGACTCGCGTTGGGGAAGGTCCATTTCCCACGGAATTGCACGACGAGATCGGCACCTTATTAGGCGATCGCGGGGCAGAATTCGGCACCACTACCGGTCGCCGTCGCCGTTGTGGTTGGTTTGATGCGGTCATCGGTCGCTATGCCGTGCGAATCAACGGGTTAGATTGCTTGGCGATTACCAAACTCGATGTTTTGGATAGTTTGGAAGAAATCAAAGTTTGCGTCGCCTATGATGCAGACGGCGAAAAATGCAATCATCTTCCTAACAGTACCGCCCAGTTTGCCAAATGCCGTCCTATTTACGAGACGCTCCCGGGATGGAAGCAATCGACAGAAGAGTGTCGGGCATTAGAAGATTTACCCAAAGAAGCGCTAGATTATCTCAAGTTTCTGGCGGAATTGATGGAAGTTCCCATTGCGATCGTTTCTCTTGGTGCCAGTCGCGACCAAACCATTATTGTAGAAGATCCCATTCACGGACCCAAACGCGCCCTTCTTCAACCCATCGCGAATAATTCGTAAATACCATTCATTCCCCCTAGCCCTTATCCCCCCTAGCCCTTATCCCCCCTAGCCCTTATCCCCCCTAGCCCTTATCCCCCCTTTGTAAGGGGGGGAAAGAAGGGGAGACCAACAACAAACAACAAACAACAAAAACCATGTCAGTTACTCTTGAATGTCAAAAAAGACCGGAAAATAGTAAATCGAGAGCCTTGCGTCGCGAAGGTCTAATTCCGGCAAATTTATACGGTCACGATGGTGCTAATTCCGTGCATCTCGTCGTGAAGCAAAAAGAAGCAGAAATGCTCTTGCGTAAAGCGGCCGTGAATAAAACTGTCGTTGATGTTAATATTCCCGATCTCTCCTGGCAGGGAATGACAGTGATTAGAGAAGTACAAGTGCATCCGTGGAAAGGGACGATTTATCATCTGAGTTTCTTTGTAGTTGACAAACCCGAATCCTAAATTCACAATGGTTCGAGAAGAGGAGGCGTATAAAAGATGCGCCTCTTTTTCACTATTTCCCTTCTCTATCATTCATTGCTCATCGTGATTGAAATAGCAACCATGAAAAAATATAATGTCTGCGGAATTGGTAACGCACTGGTCGATATGGAATTTGAAGTTTCTGTGGAACAGTTACAAGAATTTCAAATTGATAAAGGCGTGATGACTTTAGTAGACGAAATGCGCCATTGGGATCTTGTGGATCGCCTAAAAACAGTCCCCAGTAAAAGAATTTGTGGAGGGTCTGCGGCAAATTCAATGGTTGCTCTCAGCCAACTGGGGGGAAAAGCCTATTATTCTTGTAAGGTCGCGGCAGACGAAACGGGTTCTTTCTTTTTAGAAGATTTATTGCGCTGTGGCATTGAAACCAATTTGCAACACCAGCATCGCGAGGATGGAATTACCGGAAAATGTTTGGTATTGGTCACTCCTGATGCCGATCGCACCATGAATACTTTTCTCGGCATTACGGGAAATTTCTCGACCAATGAGTTAGTAGAAAAAGAGTTGAAAAATTCGGAGTATTTATATATTGAAGGCTATTTAATGCCTTCCCCGACAGGAAAAGAAGCTGCTATTCGCGCTCGAGAAATGGCCGAAGAAGCGGGAGTGAAAACCAGTCTCTCCCTATCCGATCCCAACATGGCGGAATTCTTTAAAGAAGCATTACTCAAAGTCATCGGCTCGGGCTTAGATTTCATTTTTGCGAATGAAAGCGAAGTTTTAAAGTTGGCAGAAACAGAAAATATTAACGATGGCATTGCCTATCTCAAAACTTTAGCAAAATGTTTTGCGATCACGCGAGGAAGTGAAGGCTCTCTCATTTTTGATGGCGAAAAAATGTTGGAAATTGCGCCGGTAACCGTGAAAGCGATCGATACGGTGGGTGCAGGAGATATGTATGCCGGGGCCTTTTTATACGGAATTACTCATGGTATGAGTTTCACCGAAGCCGGGAATTTAGCCTCTCGTGCAGCTGCAAAAATTGTCAGTCGTTTCGGTCCTCGCATGGAAACTGAGGCGCTACAATCGTTATTAACGACTTAGGGGCCAATCTCAAACCCTTCATTCTCATGTTTAAAAATGGCATTTCTACGGGGTTAACATTGTGGCTATTTTTTATTGCCGCTTTTGTTTTCTTAGGGTATTCCGTGCCATTGAGTATTATTATCGGCGCGATCGGAGGGTTATCGGGAGGGCGCATCGTCACTTGGTGGCACAGTCACGATGCGCCTCCTCCGGAGCGATCGCCAGAAGAAGTCGAGGAAGAAATCCCTCTCAAAAAAACGCATCGGATGGGAATTGTTGAGGCGCAACAACATCGAAAAATTCGGGAAAAAAGAACGCCAAGGGGTCAAATTTCTGCCGTGCAACAATTAAGGACGAGATTGAGGCGATCGCTCCGAAGACGATAAAGTTTTATTAGTGATTAGTGATTGGTTCTCAAACGGCATAAAATATGATAAGAGCTAAACCTTTTTTAAAATGGGCAGGAGGAAAATCGCAACTTATTTCTGAAATTCAAGCGGTGGTTTTGCGGAAGTTCGATCGCGATCGCTCCTTTGTTTATATCGAACCATTTATCGGAGGAGGGGCATTTCTTTTTTACATTCTCAACCATTTTTCTAATTTAGAAAAAGCAATTATTAATGATATTAATAGCGATCTCGTTCAATCTTATTGTACAATTAAAGAAGAACATGAAGCGTTAATTAATTCACTGGCAATCATCGAACAAGAATATTATAATCTTCATACCGATACTCAGAAAAAAAATTTTTACCTCAAAAAGCGGGTAGAGTTTAATCAAACAAATGTAACAGATCGAATTGTCAAAACAACACTTCTCATTTTTCTCAATCGCACTTGTTTTAATGGTTTGTATCGAGTCAATCAAAAAGGAGTATTTAATGTTCCTTTTGGAAAACATAAAAAACCAAAAATTTGCGATCGTGATAATATTTGTGCCGTTCATCAATGCTTGAAAAATGTTGATATTTTACAGGGTGATTTTGCTAAAACTTTAGACTTTGCTGGTAAAAATACGTTATTTTATTTAGATCCGCCCTATAAACCCCTCAATCCAACCTCTGCTTTTACTGCTTACAGTAAAGAAAATTTTGGCGATCGCGATCAGTTGCGACTCAAAGACTTTTGCGATAGAGTAAGCCAAAAAGGAGGTCATTTCCTCCTCAGTAATTCGGATGTTCAAAATGGCGATCGCGATCGTTCTTTTTTTGACGATCTGTATGATGCCGATTACACAATTAAGCGAGTCAAAGCCAAACGCAATATTAATTCAAAAGGAGACAGTCGAGGAGAAATTTCCGAAGTTTTGATCTCTAATTTCTAATATAGCAAATAACCAACACTTCGACTGCGCGGCTGCTGAGCCTGTCGAAGTACAGTGCAGGCAACAAATATGAATTAAATGCCTGTTTCGGAAACAGTTGCCACAAATATTTTAGACCTAGCACGAAAATAGCTAACAAGATGATTGTCTAATTTAGCGATCGCTCCTCCAAAAGAAGCAGAGGAGCGATCCGCTTAATATTCCTCGTGCCTTCAACCGAGCTTAGCAAGAAGGATAGGGACGGGAATAGTTTTGGCGTAAAGCCAATCCGTTTCCGTCGGGATCTTGGAAGAAAGATAAAGCAACACCTTTGTCTGCATCACAAGGAGGGGTTATATAAACTCCTCGCTTTTGCAACAAGGAGACACCATACTCGATATCGGGCACGACAATTGTTGCTGTTGCTGCACCAGAGCCATCGGGAAAGCTCTCAAACAGTCCGATTTGCGTGTTGGGTACGTCTGGATAGAAAACTTGCGTCCATACAGGAGTATCAAATTCCGTATTTCTCATCATGTCCAATTTCTCCTCGTACCATGCCACACTTTCTTCCAAATTACTGACATTGAATTTCACGACCCAACCCTCTGTCGGCATTCCACCGAGTCCAGCTAGGGCATCCGATGTGAATCCGGGCAAGAGCAAAGCGAAAGTGCCAAGTAGTATTGCGAAAACTGCAATAACCGACTTTTGAAAAATATTTTTCATGGTTGTAAATTCTTAGACATTTCAAGAGTGAGACTATCATCAAAATTTATTTTTCGATCGCTTCATTTATATTACTTCATATTTTCCCCGCAGGTCTTACTCAGAGAGTAAAATAGACAATCTGGGAATAGCGAGTGTAAAACTGGGAAGAAATCGATACCTAACTAAAAAATCAGGTTTCGTGCTTCCGCTCTCTCCGCCCGCCTTCCCTCCTTCTTCAACTCCTCATTGGCGAGACATTGTTCGTGGCGATGACTTTCTACTTCAAATGAATATCGGAGCGTAGAAATTATTCGTGCGACTCAATCGTTAAGTATTCACAAAATAAGTTAAAACATCGTGGTCGATGCCTTTTAACTTCAATGGTTTAAATTCCTCCTTCTCATCGGGGGGTAAATAATCGGCAACTGTGGTCGAGACTAAAATTCTTCCGGGTTGGGCGGCTTCTTGGAGGCGAGAGGCAATATTCACCGGCGGACCGATCGCGGTATAGTCGGAACGATGCTCGCTGCCAAACATTCCGACCACGGCTCGACCTTGGTGAATGCCGCAGCGAAATTGGACGAGGGGAACGTCATTGATGCCGACAATCCCTTGCTTCTGCCAGCGATCGTTGAGGGTATCCAACACCCGATACATTTCCTTTGCCGTCGTCACCGATCGCCTGACCTGTTCTTCGGGAGAACAATCTTGAGGCGCGCCAAACAGGGCGATGATGGCATCTCCCATAAACTTATCCACCGTGCCGCCATACTCGAAGACCACCTCGGTCATGGTTTGGAGGTATTCATTTAAAATGCGCGCAATTCCTTGGGCCTGCAAGCGATTGGACAAACGAGTAAATCCAACGATATCGCTAAAGAGAATCGTCACCAAGCGCGGTTCCGGCTCCAAATCGAGCTTCATGTCGCCTTTGGCCGCTTTCTCCACCATTTCCGGGGGCAAAAAGCGCTGTAAGACGGCTTCTGTCAAATAAGTATTTAACTGCTTGACCCGTTCCTCATTTGCTTTTAATGAGAGTAAATTACGGGTGCTGGCGAGGAGTTCGCGATCGTTGAAGGGTTTGGCAAGATAGGCATCGGCGCCCTGTTCCGTCCCGGCGAGGCGACTGCTCTCATCGGCTTTTGCCGTCAGTAAAATAATGGGCGTTCCCCTTAATTCTTCATTATTTCGCACCATTTTCAGCAAATCCAACCCGGATACTTTGGGCATCATCACATCGCTGACAATCAACTGCGGGCGGTTTTCTTCGGCTATGCGATACCCCTCCGCACCGTTGCGTGCCGTACAAACCCGATACCCTTGCGATCGCAAGACCGAAGAAACATAACTGCGTAAATCCGGATTGTCATCCACCACCAGCACCAAGCGATCGCTCGGTTGAAAATCTAGATAGAGATTCTCGGTATTTTGGGGAACTTCGAGGGGAGCGATTTTCTCAATCGCTCGCGTTTCTTCCGCTTCGAGCAACTCCGCTTCCAAATCCGCCAATTCCACCGCCGATCGCGCCGACTGAATTTCTAAGGGCATATCGATGACCAAATCCGAGGGCAAATGATCCATTCCCTCATAGAGCAAAATCGTAAACATCGTTCCGGCAATTTCTCCTTCTCCCTCTTCCCCGCGCTTGACGGAACTTACAGAAACTTCTCCCCCGTGGAGTTCGACAATTTCTTTCACTAAAGCCAAACCCAATCCCGTCCCTTCATAAGACCGATTCACCGATCCCTCTGCCTGTCGGAAGCGCTCGAACAGGTGAGCGAGTTGAGATGCAGAAATCCCGATCCCCGTATCCCTGACCTGCAAGCAAATACGATTGTCGGTAGATTTCAGAGCAATGGTAATTTTTCCCCCTGCATCGGTAAACTTCATGGCATTGGAGAGGAGATTGTAAAGCACCTTGTCAAATTTTTCTCCATCCAAGTAAATTAAATTCGTCGGCTCGAGGTGGGTTTCCAACTCTAATCCTTTGCGCTGGCAATACGGGCGAAACGTTTCCACGATTTGCAAGGTAAATTCTGCCAAATCGCAGGGGCGAAAATTAGGCTGCATTCGTCCGGCATCCAAACGCTGCAAATCGAGGAGTTGGTTGACCAAGCGCAGGAGGCGGCGAGAATTTCGCAGGGCGATTTGAGCGCGATCGAACGGCAGGCTCTCTTGGCGATCGATCGCGGACTCCAACGGACCTATCATCAAGGTCAAAGGCGTGCGAAATTCGTGGGAAATATTCTGAAAAAACTCGGTTTTTTGCCGATCGACTTCCATGAGGCGTTCCGCTTGCTGGCGGGTTTGCTGGAAGAGGCGCGACTGTTGCACCGCGATCGCCGCTTGAGAAGCCACTGCTTGGGCCAGTTCGATATCGGCACCGGACCAGCGACGGGGTTTGCTGCTTTGTCGCAAGCTAATACTGCCGATAATTTGATTATCGACCAACAACGGCACGACCAACAAGGCGCGAGCCGGCGATCGCAAAGGCAAATCGACTTTTCGATCGTCGGCGAGATTTTCCTCCATATCCATCACCACCACCGGTTCTCGCGTTTTCAATAGCTCTTGCAAAACTGGATTGCCCGAAATCGGAGCGACAGACTGAGGTAAAGAAGAACGTGGAGATTGGGAATTATTGGTAACTGGTGATTGGTGACGCTTCGACAAGCTCAGCGCATCGCTGGTGACTGGCAAAGCGGGATCCGCTTCGGTTTCGACGGAGGCCAAAGCGCGATCGTATAATCCCACGCATTTGACAAATTCATCTTCCTCCGTCCATAAAGATAGGGCACAGCCATCCACCTCGAGGGTACTTCCCAACTGTTGGGTGACAGCCATAAAAATTTCTTGGGGATCGAGGGAAGAGCGAATGCCCTTAGCGATCGTGTTGACCAGTGCCTGTCGTTTGGCCAAATCTCGCACCCGTTCGTAAGACTGCGCTTGGGAAATGGCTAATGCGGCCTGATCGGCCACCATCGCAGCCAATTGAATGTCATCTTCTTCCCAAAAATATTGTTCGCCGCAGTAGTGCAGTGCCATGATTGCCGTTAAATTTCCTTGACTGATGAGAGGAATCATTAATGTCGAACGAATATCGGCCAATTTAAAGGCTTTAATTCGTTCTGCCGTTCCCGGACTGTCTCCTTGAAGAAATTCTGCCGTTTCAATATCTTCAATCGCCCGCACCTCTCGCGTTTCCCAAATCGTCAGTTCTAACGTTTCTCGGGGGGCGATCGCTCCCTCCGATTGTTGATGGACAAAAGCCCCTTCTTCGAGTGTGTCGTTCTCGTCAAACGTTCGCAAAATGCACAAATCTACAGCTAGGGTTTGCCCCACGGTATCGACAATCGTCTGCAATACTTCTTTGAGGAGCGATTCCCCACCGCGATCGTATTGAGCATTGCGAATCGTATTGGTAACGGTATTGAGCAGTGTTTCCCGCTTGAGAGAGCTATAGAGTTGCTTGGTGCTGATCTTTAACGCATTGTGGGTATCGAGGGCTTGACTGACAACCTCCTTGAGTTCTTCGGCATCCCAAGGTTTGGTGACGTATTTAAACACTTTCCCGCTATTAATGGCTTCGACCAAATCTTCAACATCCGTATAGCCCGTGAGAATAATGCGAACGATATCGGGAAATTGTACGGCAGCCAAACTAAGAAATTCCGTACCGCTCATGATCGGCATGCGCTGATCGGAGATAATAACGGTAACGTCCGGGGTTTGCGCCAAAATCTCCAAACCCACCGGCCCGCTTTCCGCTTTGAGTACTTTGTACTCGCGATAAAAGGTACGGTAGAGCAGGTCGAGATTATCCGGTTCGTCATCAACGACCAGAATTTTTGGTTTTTTCCGTCGTGCTTGTTTGCTCGTCATTCACCGCTCTCCTAGAGTTTGCCCCCCGTTGGGTAGAGTTTGCCCCCCGTTGGGACGTATTGCCTGCGCCAAAGCGATCGCATCCGAGAAAGGATGGAAAATTTACCGAGTTTCCTTCGGCGGGTTTCCCCAACCCATTTCTCGTGCCAATTTCTAGATATTATGATGAACTTCCTCCAATAAAGAGATTGCCAAGGTTGGAATTGGGGTCGCTTCCACACCCCGATTGCCTTGTGAGGGGTGTTGGGCAGCACGGTTAATGCAGATGACTTTCTTAACAATACTATCTTTCCTAGAAATTGTCGGCAATTTAGTATTGACGTTCCCATTCTTTTGATTCAATACCCCGACGTTAAAATTATATTTTTTGAGAAAATTTGCGGGTAAAATTTAAATTGAGGCGAGAATATCCCTCGAATTGCGCGGGTTAATTTCTCTCTCATCAGATTGTTGGTTTCTCTCGCTATCCAAATAAACATTGCGACATTATTGAGATTGCTTTGGTTTCACTATCCAATTCTTATCGAGGAGGGACTCAACCTCGATTGCCCTTTTCTCAACTTTCCCATTCAGCCGCTCGCTTAGAAATTCGGACGGCTCGCATGGGAGATTTAAACGATTTGTCTGCCGTTTTAGCAAATAGTTTTTACTCTCGTCAGGGCTTAATGTTTTTGCTTTATCCGCTTTTGCGCTTGGGAATCTCTGAAGATTTGCGCGTTCGCTTGCGCTCTGGCGCTCCCTATTATAGTTGCTTGACCGCGATCTCCATAGTTGATGCGCCCCGATCCCCCAAAACGCGGCAGGCAATTCCTTCCAAAAAGGAAGTTGCGGGTATAGTCGAGATTGCTTTGCGATCGAGAAATAATCCAACCCTGGATAATCCAGCTAACTTGCTAAGGGACGAGTCCCACTCGGAGCAATTGCCAGATAGAGATCGCTTCGGAAATCATGGCAGATATCCCCGCGAGTACCTTTATATTTCTAATTTAGCCGTGAGTCCAATCTATCGACGGCAAGGAATTGCTCGAAAATTACTATTGAGTTGCGAACCCTTAGCACTCCAATGGGGCTATCAAGAAATTTATCTGCACGTTTTGGAGCGTAACGAACGAGCCAAGCAATTATATCTTAGTCTCAATTACAACCTCGATCGCGTTGAACCCCATCAAAGTCCTTGGTTGTGGTCGCGCCGAAAATGTTTGTTATTGCGGAAATCTTTGGTTGCCGATTAACCAACGCGTTGATTGATTTCTCTCCCTTTCAAGAAAATTGCTAGACTTTAAAGGGGAATTTATTGCATTGTTAGAAAAATCTCCATAATTACCAGCTTCCCGTTGCCCATAATTCAGCATATCCAATCGACCTATTGATCATTGTTCATTGAAATGACTTCTCATTCTTCTGATTTCAATAACGATCTCGATCGCGTTCTCGCCGATCTTCAAGAACAAAAATTTTTAATTGTGAGCAGTCGTCGCCGAAACGGTCTGATTATTTATAAGCCCCACCATGCTGAATTTGCCGGACCCGGCGCTCTCGTTGGCAGTATTATCGATCCCGATGCCGTTGGCTTAGTCCCGGTTGGGAATTGGTCTATCTCTCCCCCTCAAAATGAGGGCGATCGCCAGCGTGCAATTTTAATGCGGCGACAGTGGATCGTCCTTTTTAATCGAACGACTACCCATAGCGATCCTTACAATCGCGTCAAACAGATTCTCACCCAATTTGAAAATTGGTTCGATCCCGAAACCGTAACTCAAATTCCCGATGAAGCGATCGCTCGTTTGGTTGGCGTTCTTCCCAAGACCGTAACGGAAGTTCGCCATGCTGGTGACTGGTAGTTTTCAGTCACCAGTTACCCGTTACGATTTCGTGCAGGCGTTCTAAAGTATGTTGGTTTTCCCCGGTTGTGCCTACGGTGATTCGCAATCCTTCTCCGGTATAACGCACGAGAGTTCCTCTGTCTTTGAGGTGTTCTGCTAGCGATCGCATGCCTTTATCTTCAGTGTCGGAACGGGTCGAACTGATATAAACAAAGTTCGCTCGACTCGGCCAAATTTTGAGTTGGGGCATTTTCGCCAATTCCTCTAAAAGGCGATCGCGTTCGGCTAGCAGTTGCGGGATCGAACTCAACAGTATTTCTCTCCGTTCCATTGCCATGCGAGCCGCTATTAAAGAGAAACTAGAAAGATTGTAAGGCAGGCGCACTTTTTCTAGGGTCTCGACAATTTCCGGATGGGCGATCGCATATCCGACTCGCAGAGCTGCCAAACGAAAGGCTTTAGAAAAGGTTCGCAGGATCGTCCAATTGGCATGCTGCGGCAGTTCCTCGACCAAAGAAGTTTGCGAAAACTCGAAGTAGGCTTCGTCAATAACCACTAAAATTTCTTGGGGAATGCTCTTCAACCACTCTATTTCTCGATCCGTTAAAGTATTGGCCGTGGGAGAGTTGGGATGCACGATAAAAATAACGCGAATGGGGGGATTTTGAGAGGTAGCGATCGCTTTTTTTGCACTTTCTAAATCGATCTCGAAAGTATCTGGCAAACGCTCGGCGATCGTGCAAGGAATGCCTAGAGTTTGTGCCAAAACAGAATACATAGAAAATGTTGGATTGGCAATTAAAATGGCTCCTTCTTGATTTAAGCAAGTCGCAATTAATAAGGAGCGAATGAGTTCGTCAGAGCCGTTACCAATGCTAATATTAGCGGCCGTTATTTTCCGTCCTCTGGTAGACTGACTCACATATTTTGCGATCGCATCTTTGAGTTCCTCATGACTGCCATCGGGATAGCGATTTGTTACCAAACGATTTTGATAAGCCCGCGCCAATTCTACTTTCAATTCCGAGGGAAAATCGTAGGGACTTTCATTAGTATCCAAGCGATCGAGATTGAGCAAAGTCTTGCTTTCTAGATGAGAGGTATAGGATTTGAGATTGGCAAGATCGGAACGAAGAAAATCAAACATTGTTATTGGTTATTTGTGATGAATTATTGGACGTTCGGCGAGCGCTCAGTCAAGCCATTTTTGGTTTTTCTCTTCTTGCTCTCCTTTCTTAGTTTACCCGCTTGGGAGGGGTGGAGGGTAGGTCTGGGCTGAGGGTGGGTTTACTCTTTACTAGGGTAATTACTGTTAGTTCGGGAGGACAATAGAAACGTCCCGGAAAATAGCTTCCCAAACCGCGATTGACATAGAGTTTATTTTGACCGACTTGGTAATAGCCGCTTGCCCATTCCCAATGCCTGACAACTCTAGCACATTCTCGTAAAACTGGAATATAGGGATGAAAAAAACGAGGAATTGTTTGACGGAGGGGTTCGAGCAGATTTTGAAAAACTCCAATTGGAGGAATAACAATCTGTCCCCCGTGAGTATGTCCCGATAATTGAAGATCGACGCGCCATTTCTTCAGTAATTCTGCGGTATCCGGATTATGGGATAGAACAATTCTGGGAACCTGTGGTGCAATTTTTGGGAAAACAAAATGGGGAGCGAATTCTTCCGACCAGAGATCGGCAAAGCCAATAATTGCCAGTTCCCGACCCATTAGAAAATCAATTTCATTCCAAAGAACCCTAATATTAATGTTTTGCAAAGCACGAGTAATGATTTGCCGCGAATGAGGTAAATAATTGTCGTGGTTTCCCAAGGAAGCAAAAATGCCAAAACGACTTTTGATTTTTTTTAGGCGTAAAGCCAAACCATGAATGGGCGTCGGATCGTCGGTTACGTAGTCTCCAGTGAGCAAGATTAAATCTGGATTTTCTTGATTGCTAAGATCGATAACTTCAGCAAGGAGAGATTCCGATAATCGTTTGCCATCATAATGAAAATCAGACAAATGTATTACTTTTGTTCCTTGTAAAGAAGAAGATAAATTCTCCACCTCAACCGTCAACCGTTCTATTTTTAAAGATTCTAAAAATATAGGATTCATATAAAGCGTAAAGGCTAAAGAGTAAAAAATTTCAAACAACTAACCTTGCGACTAAGATTTCGACCTTGTGGCTGCTGAGCCTGTCGAAGCACAGTGCCAAAAACTAATCATTAACAACCCATAAAAGAAAGTAACAAGCATTCCCAAACTAAGCGAGGCTGACCATAGGCTAAGAGATATTTTTTGGCTTGTTCGAGTTGTTCGAGTAGCGATCGCTTTTGATGTTTTTGCCAGTAGCAATATTGTAAGTAGTCAAGTACCCACAATTGTGCTTTGGTATCTAGTTTATCGACTTCTTTGGCAAGTTCTAGGGCATTTTGGGGGGCTTTGGGGAATTCCGCGAGTTTTTTTAATAAATCCGAGGGAATTTGTTGCACTTGCTCCCATGCGGCGATCGCTTCTCCCGGACTGCCTTGGGCAATATTCAGCACGATCGGATCGTCCAAAATCTCGTCTCGTCCGCGATCGCGGCATATCTGTTCGACTTGCTCTCGAGATAAGCGATAAAAGGGAATGCGCTGACAGCGAGAAACCAAGGTGGATAGCAAGGAATCTCCACTGGGG
The DNA here is from genome assembly GCA_017746715.1 of Cyanobacteria bacterium SBLK. Taxonomy (GTDB): domain Bacteria; phylum Cyanobacteriota; class Cyanobacteriia; order Cyanobacteriales; family Spirulinaceae; genus CCY15215. The sequence goes on along the minus strand of JAGHZQ010000013.1, from coordinate 54,080 downwards.
ACAATCAGGATAATCGTTGCTCGTCCGGGTTCTTCTAAGGTCTTGAGCAAGGCATTGGCTGCACTTTCGGCCATGGTTTGAGCATCTTCTAAAACGACAACCGATCGCGCTGCTTCTAGGGGAGGACGCGCCAAGAATTCCGAGATCGCGCGAATTTGCTCGACGCGAATTTGCGGGGGCGATCGGCGTTTGAGTCCGGACTCGGCAGCTTCTTGCTCTGTGAGCAGTTGTCCTTGATGCTGGTAAGTGGGTTGTACCCAAAAAAAATCTGGGTGATTTTTGGCCTGAATTTTTTGACGGATGAGAGAATGTTGGGACTCGGGCCGATGCTGAGAGAGGAGCAGTTCGCTAAATGCTAAAGCAGCAAGGCGCTTTCCTACCCCTGCCGTTCCTGCAAATAAATAAGCGGGTGCAATTTTATCTTTAACAATGGCGCGATCGAGCAGGGCGATCGCTTGTTGCTGTCCTATTAAATTAGCAAAAGACATGAAGAATTAAGAATTAAGAACAACTTACGATCCATTACCCAATTGGCGACTGGATAAAAATTTCTTTAAAATTTTTTGAATTTTTGCTTGAACGATTGCTGGGTTTGGCGCGGCATCGATTCGAATGATGCGGTGGGGATTTTGGGCGGCTAATTGGCTGAATCCCCGACGAACGCGCCGATGAAAGTCTGGAGTGCTTCGCTCCATGCGATCGCTCTGTTTTCCTCGCGCTCTTGCCCGTTTTAAGCCGATTTCTACCTCAATGTCCAACCAGAGGGTTAAGTGACTTTCCAAGCCTCTCGTGGCAATTTGATTGAGGGTGCGAATTAATTCTAAGTCTAACCCCCTACCAAAACCTTGGTAAGCAATGGTAGAGTCGGTATAGCGATCGCACAAAATAATTGCCCCTTTTTCTAACTCGGGTTCGAGCATCTCTTCCACGTGCTGGGCGCGATCGGCAGCATATAATAACAGTTCTGTTGTCACCGTCGGATTGGCAGTCTCTAATAAAAGTCGGCGCAACTCCTGTCCCAACAGGGTCCCTCCCGGTTCGCGAGTCACGACAATAGGAATCTTACCCGCACAATAACCCTCTAACCAATCTCGAGATCGCTCGATTTGCGTGCTTTTTCCCGCTCCTTCAACACCCTCAAAGGCAATTAATATTCCCGTCATTATTCTTCTGTTAATTTTTGCGATCGTGATGATTTTGGGATTGGCATGATGATTTTGGGATTGGCATGATGATTTTGGGATTGGCACTGACATTAGCGGTGGAGAGTCCGGAGCAAAGGCAGGAACAACAGAAAAAAGCACTGAATTAAAGATTATGACTCTCTCATCTCAATATCATTCGATATCATAAGAGTGTCAAAACCACTGTCCAGATTGGGTGAACTTTGATATGGCTCGTTATTCTTACTCTTTCAACGTCCCCCTACCTCTCGACCAGTTCTTTCCGGTTCTTGGTGAAATTCTGCGTGCTTGCAATTTTGAAATTATTTACGATACTCACGACTATTTGATGGGTCGGGAAATTCCGGGACGAGTTTCATTTTCTAAACTAGTAACCGTTGAAGCGCTTGTTGACAAGCAACCCATTAGCTCTGAAGGAGTACGCATGAATTGCGTTATTAAAAATGAAGAGTTACCCCTCCAAGATAATAACCATTGCCGCCAAGTATTCGATACGGTAAAACAGGCCATTCAAGAAACAACCCGAGTCTCTTAAAATTAGTCTAACTCAAATCAGTTTAATAAAATATGAATCTTTTTATTAATCTTTTGCCGAGCTTTTTACTGATGGAGCATTTAATCATCCATCATCATGGCCGGATCGATCAGTGTAATATCGTAAGGATCTTCTGAAGAACTCGTGTCGGGAATGACGCGTTGACGCGCTTGATAAATTGCAAAAACTCCGTTACCAAATACCAGTTCGTCATTATGTTCTAAATCGCGTTCGAGTTTTTTATGACCATTGACAACTAGACCGTTAGAACTCGGACGACCGCGATCGTCTCCATCCACAATACGATAATAAGAGGTACCATCTTCTCGCAACTTTCGATAGAGCATCGCATGATGGCGGGACACAAAAGGTGATTTGAGATGGATATCGCAAGTTTCCTCTCGACCGAGGGAGTAAGATGCTTCTAGCAGGGGGAGAGAGCGTCTGCCGTCTTCATCTTCAACGATTAGAATGTGTTCTTGATGAGTTCTTGCCGTTTTTGCAGCCATTAGCAATCAATAAGGTCTCGAGTAAAAGTCTTCTGAATTACAGTGAATTAAAGGAAAGCGATCGAGAGAAAGTAAAATCGGTTTGGGAAATTTCGTTCCTAGAAATTTTCTCTCGGGAAATATGGATATGGATTTTTATTTTAACCGACTGCATTGCTTTCCCGAGAAACTACATTATCGCGACATTCTCAATTGATATCGCAATAATAGCGAGTTGGTGACGACTGCTACGGAACTAAATGCCATAAACGCAGCAGCAACAGCCGGGTTGAGGACAATTCCCCAACTCGGCAACAGCACGCCAGCAGCAATGGGAATGGAGATACTATTATAACCCAAAGCCCAAAAGAGATTTTGACGAATTTTCCCAAAGGTGGCCCGACTCAATTGAATGGCTGCGATCGCGCTGGCGAGAGTGGGTTCTGCCAACGTCCCTTTGGAGGGGGCCAGAAGAACGATTCCAGCAGTCTCTAGGGCAATATCGGTACTGCCTTGCAGGGAAATGCCCACATCGGCGCAGGCAAGGGCAGGGGCATCGTTAATCCCGTCTCCTACCATGGCAACGAGGGTGTGGGGCTGTTGTTGTAAAGTTTGAATGAGTTGTGCTTTTTGCTCGGGGCGAACTCGGGGGACGCAGCGATCGATTCCCAATTCTCGGGCGATGGCTTCGGCCACCTCTGGGCGATCGCCGGTGGCGAGAATCGTTTCTAAGCCCATGGCTTGCAAGCGCGCGATGGTTTCCTTGGCATCGGAGCGCAAAGCATCAAAGAAGGCAAACCAACCGGCAAGTTCGCCGTCAATGGCAATGTAAACGAGGGTTTTTCCGGCTTGGGCTTGGCGATCGCTTTCCTCGCAAACGGTCTCCGAGAGGACAATCCCATTTTCGGCCAGCCAATCGCCATTCCCCAAACAAACGTTAAGGGGGCGATCGCTCGTGACGGTGGCACGCACTCCCAAACCGGGTTCCGTGTGAAAATCCGTGGCGGGAAGGAGCGTTAATTCTTGGCGTTGGGCTTCTAGGGCGATCGCCGTTCCGAGGGGATGGTTGCTGCCGCTTTCGACTGTTGCGGCGATTTGCAGGAGTTGGTTGCGTGCACTGAGCTTTGTCGAAGTGTTAGTCGCCTCGCTTTTGCTCTCTCTCTCTTGGGGGGGGGTTGCTTGCCAGTCGGTTAAAACGGGTTCTCCTCGGGTTAGGGTTCCGGTTTTATCAAAAACAATGATACCAAGGCGATGAACGCGCTCTAAAATATCTCCGCCTTTAATGAGGATTCCTCGCTCGGCTCCGATTCCCGTGCCGACGAGAATGGCGGTGGGAGTTGCCAAACCGAGGGCGCAAGGACAGGAGACAACGAGGACGGCGATCGCGAGTTTTAGGCTCAGCAATAAGGGGGAGGTTTCGGCTACCATCCCATGGGTGATTTCTCCCATTACGGGCATTAAAACTTGCGGCCACAGATGGATGCCGAGAAAATACCAAAAGAGAAAAACAAGGGTGGCGATAGTCATGACCCCATACGCAAAATATCCCGCTACGGTATCCGCCAGTTTTTGCATGGGGGCTTTGCGGGTTTGTGCATCTTCTACGGCGGCGACAATACGAGCTAAGAGGGTATTGTGGGACTCCTCGAGCACTTTAACCACGATCGCGCCGGATTGATTGAAAGTTCCGGCAGCCACGCGATCGCCGAGAGCTTTGGTAACGGGGGTGAATTCTCCCGTCAGCATCGATTCGTCTACCGTGGTTTTCCCCATGGCAATTTCCCCATCCACGGGAATTTTTTCCCCGGGTAAGACGCGCACCCATTCTCCCACGCGAATGAGTTCTACGGGAATTTCAATACCGGCATCTTCTCCCTCCCGAGTCTCCCCCAATAAACGAGCGATGGGAGGTTGCAAGGCAATTAATTTTTCCATTGCGGCACTGGCTTTTCCTCGTGCTCGTCCTTCGAGGGTTCTGCCTAAAAAAATGAATCCCAAGAGCATGACGGGTTCTTCAAAAAAACATTCCCATCCCAATTGCGGCAGCAGCAAGGCTGCCAAACTGGTGAAATAAGCGCTTAATGTCCCCAAGCCTACGAGGGTGTTCATGTTGGGGATACCGTAGCGCAACCCCCGCAGGCCATCAATGATTAACTCTCGCCCCGGAATGAAGAGGGCGAGGGTTGCCAAACCCCAATGAAACCACACATCACTCAATAGGGGAATTTCCGGCCCGCCTAAATGATGCCAGTGACCGAGACCCGACAAGAACAGCAAAGCCGATGCGATTGCCAGTTGCCACCATTGCTTTTTTTCTTCGATTCGGCGGCGATCGGCAAGAGTAGGAGCACTGCTCGTTTGCGACTCCAAACTGCGAGGTTGACTGGGAAACCCTCGGGCAGTGAGTTTTTCGGCGAGAGTATCGGGGTTAACTTCGGTAGTTTCGTATTCGATGACGGCAACGGCGGCAACGAGATTTACAGAAGCCGCAACAACACCATTATTTTGCTGGAGTTGCCGTTCTACGGCTTTAACGCAGCCGGCACACTTCATGCCGCCAACATCGAGGGTTGCTGTTGCGCGCGCGGTTGGCGTTGGCAAGGATTGAGTCATGAGCATCGTCGTTTGTTGAGGGTAGGCGATCGCGTTCTCTTACTATACCAGTCTCGATTAATTCATCCTTTGGCACTATGAGAAGCGATCGTTAACTGTCAATTTGGGAAAGTTTATAAATATCTTTATTGTTCTTTTTTTTGTATTTTGACTGAGGTCTGAAAAACGGCGATCGCGTTTTTTTGAAAAATTTATTCAGATCGTGTTAATATCTGAACAATCATTTTAAATAATTGGGGCATCTCTTGCTTTAAAATGTAGAAAAAAATTCCTGAGAAGAAAATTTATTCTATATCAAAAAATACAGGAGATAACCTCAGTAAATACACGGAAACAAGAGCGCAAAATATTGTTAATCCTTTTACTGCAAATAAAACTATGACTGCGATCGGCAAGCGTATTATTAAAGAGCGACGAGAGTATAATACTTGGGTTGCGAATGAAACTTTAGAAGATTATTCTCTCCGTTATGCTCCCAAATCTTTTCGGAAATGGTCTGAGTTTCTGGTTGCGAATACTGCTCTCGGTGGCATTTCTTTTTTGGCACTCGAAGCGATCGGAGCTTCTCTAATTATCAGTTATGGGTTTGCTAATGCGTTCTGGGCAATTTTAGTCGTTGGCGCAATTATTTTTTTGGCGGGACTGCCCATTACCTATTATGCAGCAAAATATAATATTGATATAGATTTGCTAACGAGGGGAGCGGGATTTGGTTATATTGGTTCGACGATTACGTCTTTAATTTATGCGTCATTTACTTTCATTTTCTTTGCCCTCGAAGCGGCAATTATGGCGCAGGCTTTGAAGTTATATTTTCATTTACCATTATCTTTCGGCTATATTATTTGTTCTGTCATCATTATCCCCTTAGTTTTTTACGGAGTGACTTTAATCAATCAATTGCAGTTGTGGACGCAACCTATTTGGTTGGTTTTAACGATCCTACCCTATTGTTTTGTTTTGCACAAAGAACCAGAATCTTTCAATTATTGGCTGCATTTTGTTGGGAATATTTCCCGCAGTTCCGATCTGAATCCATTATTATTTGGTGCGGCGGCAACAGTTGCTTTTTCTTTGATTGCTCAATTGGGAGAACAAGTCGATTATTTGCGTTTTTTACCGGAAGAAACACAAAACAATCGCATTCAATGGTGGTTGGCTGTGATTGTAGCAGGGCCGGGCTGGATTGTTTTAGGGATTATCAAACAATTAGGCGGATCGTTTTTAGCTTCTCTGGCGATCGCGCATGGAGTCAGTATTAGCGATGCCAAAGAACCCGTGCAAATGTATCTAGCAGGATTTGCTGATATGTTTGCCAATCCGGCGGTTATTTTGGCAGTAGGGACTGTATTTGTTATCATTTCTCAGATTAAAATTAATGTGACTAACGCTTACGCAGGATCGTTAGCTTGGTCGAATTTTTTCTCCCGTTTAACCCATTCTCATCCAGGGCGAGTGGTTTGGTTGGTATTTAATATCGCGATCGCGCTTTTGTTGATGGAGTTGGGGGTTTTTGAAACCCTACAAGCAGTCTTGGGATTGTATTCTAATGTAGCGATCGCTTGGATTGGCGCTCTTGTTGCTGATTTGGTTATTAATAAACCCTTAAAACTCAGTCCGTCTTACATCGAATTTAAGCGCGCCTACCTATACAATATCAATCCCGTGGGCTTTGGTTCGATGGCGATCGCGTCATTAATTTCAATTTTGGCTTTTGTGGGGGTCTTTGGCGCATATCCGCAAGCCTACGCGCCATTTCTAGCATTAGGTATTGCTTTTGTTCTGTCACCTATCATTGCGTGGTTAACCCGAGGAAAGTATTACATCGCGCGAGAAAACCCTCTTCGTCAAACCGTCAATTTAAGTTTTTCCTCGATCGCTTGTTCGGTCTGCGAACGAGAGTACGAAGCTGCCGATACCGCTCATTGTCCCGTTTATGGCGGTTATATTTGCTCTTTGTGTTGTTCTTTAGAGGCACATTGTCACGATCGCTGCAAAACCGAAGCGATCGCAAATTCGATCGATCTCCCAATTTGGGAAGTATGGCAAAACCAATTTTCTCCTCAACTCAAGATGAGAATTGCCCGCTTTTTAGGGGCATTTTTGCTGTTATCCGGAACCATTAGCGCGGTTTTTAGCTTGGCTTTCTATTTTGGTACGCGGGAATATTTCCATTTATCATCTGGCGAGATCGACATTATTTTCGATTTATTTTTAGCTCTTTATACGATCGTTCTCGTTTTATGCGGAATAGCCTCTTGGTGGTTTGTTTTGAGTGAAGAAAGTCGCGAATTAGTAGAAGAAGAGTTGGATAAGCAAAATTTACAATTGCAAGGGGAAATTCAAGAACGACAGCACACCCAGACTGCTCTCCAAGAATTAACACGCGAATTAGAAATTCGAGTCGAACAAAGAACGGCGGAATTATCTCAAACCTTACAAACTTTGCAACAGGCACAAACGCAACTGGTGCAAACAGAAAAAATGTCGAGCTTGGGACAATTAGTTGCCGGAGTAGCCCATGAGATTAATAATCCCGTCAATTTTATTCATGGCAATGTCGGTCATGCCGAAAATTACGTCGCGGATCTCTTTCAATTGCTCGAAATGTACGAGACAGAATTTCCTCAAAAAACAGAACGCATTGAGGAGATAGAAACAGAAATCGATTTTGATTTTATCAATAAAGATTTACCTAAATTGTTGAATTCTATGAAAGTGGGAACCGATCGCATTCGTCAAATTGTACTCTCCTTGCGCGTCTTTTCTCGCGTTGATGAATCCGAGTGCAAGCGAGTCAATATTCACGAAGGTATTGACAGTACAGTGATGATTTTAGGTAATCGCCTCAAAGCCAATTCAGAACGTCCGGCAATTCAAGTCATTCGAGAATACGAACAATTACCTCTTATTGAATGTTATGCCGGACCATTAAATCAAGTCTTTATGAATATTTTGGCTAACGCGATCGATGTTTTTGAAGAAAGCGATCGCCATCGTTCTTATCAGGAAATTGCCGAGAATCTTCACTGCATTATCATTCAAACTCAAGCGATTGGAGAAGATTGGATTGCGATCTCGATCTCGGATAATGGCCTGGGAATTCCAGAATCCATTCAAACAAAATTATTTGATGCCTTTTTTACTACAAAAGCAGTAGGTAAAGGAACGGGTTTGGGTCTTTCTATCAGCCATCAAATTGTCGTGGAAAAACACGGAGGACATTTACGCTGTACTTCTTCTCCTGGGGAAGGAACGACCTTTATTATTGAAATTCCCGTTCGTCAAGGACGGGGAAAACAAGAGAGCAATTCCTCGTTAAATGGTTGTCAAAAATGTCTCCACGGATCAAAGAATCGCCAGATTTAATTATATTTTGATCCCCTTTCATGTTAGACTGAGTTTGCAAGTAAACTGGGGAGCTCTTTGACTTTTCTCATGAATGCGATCGCGCCAATCGTCAAACCCGTTAGTAAAATGCAGCTTGCACTCGGTAGTCTGCTCACCATTCCCGATGTGAACTGGCAGGAATTTGAGGCAAATATTAGAAAACTTGGAGAATGAGAATTAAAATATTAATGGTTTTCAACCTAGAACGTATCAATCGTTCGCGGTTGTAGGGGAATTTTATAACGTTCCCCCGGTTTGGGATCGATAATGCGAGTCTCTAAATTATACTTTTCTAACAATTTTTGAAATTCCTCCAAACTCCCGCGAGATCGCAAAATAGCCGTTAATAAACCGTGAAAATCAACATCTCCTCCGGCTGCTGTCGGCAACATCACTTGGGGTTGAAGCGATCGCGCCACTTCAATAGCCGTTTCTCGTCCTTGAATAATACATCCCAATAAAGGCAAGCTAATCGTTATAATGGGCGTAATAATGACATCAATGGGAGACAATTCTTTCAGTTGAGGAGAATGATAGCCGTGGGGTTCGTAATAAAGACTCGTTCCCGTATTTTTGTCTCTAAGAATGTATCCGTTTTCGACTAAAAAAGGACCGATGGGAGAACCCGGAACCGCAATAATTTCTACGTGATGATTGAGCGTAAAACGCTCCCCATGTTTGAGAGAAGTGACGCGATCGTAACTCAAATTTTGCACCACTTTAGTGGCATTGGGAGAACCGACAACGGGAATGTTTCGATCCAATTTTTTTAAGGTTTGCGGATGGGCGTGATCTTCCAAACCTTGGGATAAGAGAATCAGATCTACCTTATCGGGAATGGATTTGGGGACGCGACGAGTCCCTTTAAACAGCCACGCAAGATTGCCAAATACTAAATCGTCTACCAGCCACGGATCGAGGAGAATGCGACTCTCTCCGAAATCGATGCACCAAGAGTTGTTATCTAGATAGGTGAGTTGTAACATTCGCTATATTCTTTATCTTTTTTTTTATTTTGCCATTGGGTTAAGCCAATGGCAAAACGATCCCAAATCCAGTTACCGCAGACTATATTTAAGAATCGCCTGAAAACCTGTAGGGACGTTGCCTGCAATGTCCTTCCCATGCTGGGATCGATTGGACGAATCGAGATATAATCAAAGGAAGAGAAAAGGAGATGCGTTCATGTTAGAAGTAACACGCAAGCGTTTTACAATTGACGATTATCACCGATTGGGAGACTTGGGTTTTTTTGCAGAAAGCGATCGCCTTGAGTTAATTCGAGGTGAAATTATTCAAATGCCTAACAAAAAACCGCCCCATTCCGTCGCTAACTCGCGATTGGTCAAAAGACTTATCCTGATGTTAGGAGAGCAAGCGATCGTGCGAGGACAAGAACCTGTTATTTTACCTAGCGATAGCGAACCTTTACCTGATGTGGCAATTCTCAAAGCACGTCAAAATGAATATTTAGATTCGCACCCTTATCCACAAGACATTATTTTGCTGATTGAAATTTCGGAAACAACCCTCAAATACGATCGCGAAACCAAGCTATCTCTTTATGCCGAAGACGGGATTGCAGACTATTGGATTGTTAATTTAGTCGATAATTATTTAGAAGTTTACAGCGAACCCTATCAAAATCAAACGGGAGAATTTAGTTACCGATCGCGGCGCATTTTTCTCCCCAATGAAACCGTTGCTTTACCTTCTTTTCCCGATCTCCTACTCGATTTGTCAACAATATTTCCTCAATCCCCAGATAGCATTGATAGTTGATAATTGATAGTTGATAAAGGTTTGTTGAATGTCCAAAGTATCGATAATTTTCCCTGTGAAGATTTGCGGGAGATCGACCAACTCTGGATCCATTACAGCAAGGGACGCTTCGGGTTTTCGGTGCAGAAGCGCATTTATCAGGGTTTAGGTGGCAAAGGGGAGCATATTCGCCAAAAATTGTCCAATTTATACGATGCCCAACGGCATTAGAATTCAAACAAGCCCGAGAAAATTTCTGAATTGGTGGAATGACATTAGATCGCACCTATTTCTTCGATCGCCCGCCAGAAAATAATCGCATCCTCGTGGTGGATGATTCGCCAGATAATTTGTTTCTGGTGCAAAGTATTTTAGCAGAGGAAGGTTATGAAAGTATTTTGGTCGAAAACGGTCGAGAGGCGATCGCTTACATTGAAAAATCCCCCCCCCATCTGGTTCTCCTCGATGTCATGATGCCGGGGATGGATGGGTTAGAAGTGACGCGAACTATTCGCAAAAATCCCGCACTGCCTTATATTCCCATTCTTTTGATTACTGCTTACGACGGAGCCAGTGTCGTTAAAGGTTTGGATAGCGGTGCCGACGATTTTATCCGCAAACCCGTCGAAGTGGACGAATTACTCGCCCGAGTGCGATCGCTATTGCGTCTCAAACACAGCGTAGACGAACGAGATGCGATCGCCCGTCAGAGGGAAGATTTTGTCTCCCGTTTGACTCACGATCTCAGAACCCCCCTCATTGCTGCCGATCGCATGCTGGAATTGTTAGAAGCAGGGGCATTAGGAGAGCTTTCCGATGCCATGTCAGAAGTCCTTTCCGTGATGGCACGCAGCAATCGCAATTTGTTAGAAATGGTCAATACTTTGTTAGAAGTTTATCGCTACGAAGCAGGGCGAAAAACGCTGATTTTTTCCCCTTTAAATCCGGGAGAATCAATTGTTGAAGTGGTGGAAGAATTGAGTCCTTTAGCGGTAGCGAAGGGACTCTCGCTTTCTTTTCAAAGTAACGATCGAAAAGCAATTGTGATGGGCGATCGCATTGAATTGCGTCGAGTTTTTACCAATTTAATCGGCAACGCCATTAAATTTACAGATAAAGGCACGATTGAAGTCAAGTTAGCCATACAATCGGAACGGGTTAAAATCGAAGTTCTAGATACAGGACAAGGAATTCCTTCCCAAGATATCGACTATCTTTTTCAACCTTTTCGTCAGGGAAAACATAAGCGATCGGGTAGCGGTTTGGGATTGCATCTTTCTCTCCGTATTATTGAAGCACACCAAGGGACAATTTCCGTCCAATCTACCCTTGGCGAAGGGACAGCTTTTACTGTCGATCTCCCGCAAAAATCTTAACAATACGAGATCAAGAAAATCTTGAAGGTGTTGTTAAACCTTTTAATTGTTCTCGTTCTCGATCGGAATTTAAACCTTTACTTTGAATGAGTACGCCAAATTTACCCAAACCTGCGGGATCGATGAGTTGATGCAACACCTCTCGACGCTTAATCACTTCTGTTATCTTCAATTTTCCTGTAGAGAGTTCGGAGAGGCGATCGCCTAATCCCAATGCCATTAAAAATAAACCCTGTTGCGTAAAACCAACGCTTTGCAATCCAGAAGATTCCCCTTGACGTTCTAAGGCTGTAAAGTTTACATGAGCGGTAATATCTTGATAGCCTAAATTAACATAAGGATCGTCATGATGGCGATGTTGATAGTAACATTTTAGCGTTCCTCGGTAGCGTTGTGGGTTATAATAACGCTGTGCGGCATATCCATAATCAATGGTGAATAAATACCCCTGTTTGAGTTTCTGGCTCACTCGTTCGATCCATTCTAAGGCAGCTAAATTAACTTCTGTTTGATAGCCTTCCGGATATGCCTCCGTTAATAAATCGATCTCGATTAAATCAAAATATTCTTGGAGTTTAGGTTGGGAAATTTCCGCGATCGCTTCGGTTAATTTGCCTTCATGCCATGTAATATAAATTTCTTGTAACTTGCCCTCTTTGAGAATCACGCGATGGATGGGAAAAGCATCCACTAATTCGTTAGCGAAAAAACAACCAATTTGCGAGTTATTTTCAATCTCTTCCCAGAATTGCCAGCAGACTTTGCGATCGCTGTCAATGAATTTTTGTAACTTTTCTTTTTGGCGATCGATAAAACTGGGAGACTGTTCGATAATTTTGTATTGAAGAGCGGCAAAACAATCGGGATAGTGTGAGGAGAGATAAGATAAAACATCAAAAGCAAAAATGCCTTCTCCGGCTCCCATTTCTACCAAAGCAAAAGGTTTCGGAGAACCCAGTATTTTCCAAGTTTGAATGAATTGTTCTGCGAGTAATTCTGCAAAATCCGCACTGAGAGAAGAAGAAGTAAAAAAATCACCGCGATCGCCAATTTTGGGTTTTTCAATGGTATAATAACCGTAAAGAGAATGATATAAAACTAGATTCATATATTCTGCAAAAGTGATGCGTTGCTGAGGGGAGTTGATAATGCGATCGCGGATAATTTCGAGAAGGAAATTAGAATTGGGAAAACTGGAATTTGGAAAGCTAGAAACAGACATAAAAAAGCACGAATAACCTTATCTAAAAATTTATCTAAAAATTTATCTAAAAATTTATCTAAAAATTTGTTACAGATTATTTATATCGATTTTGGAGATCGAAAATGTCCAACTTGAACATCTTAAATCAAGATTCTTCGTATACATTTCGCTCTTATTTTGAATTATCCTACGATCCTGAAGATATTTTAGCAGAATTTGGTTATCGATTTCAGCGAACTCGATTATCTTTGCCTCAAACGGCAAAACTTCCCGATAATCTTGCCGAATTGCGTCAAAGAATCGATCGCACGCTTCCTGTTGTGACTTTAACAAGCGAAACCGCACGCAGAGAAACTTTAGTTGCTCCTATTCTGTTAGAAATTGCCGCATTTTGTCAATGTCAGCTAAAAATTGAATATCCTTTAGCCGTCAATCAATGGTTGAAAGGAACGCTAGACTATCTTTTGCGAGCGAATAATAATTTTTTGGTGATTGAAGCCAAACACGATAATATTTTACGAGGGTTTACTCAATTGGCAGTTGAATTAATTGCCTTATCGGAGTGGGACGATCGCCATAATATCCTGTATGGAGCAGTAACGATTGGTGAAGTGTGGCAATTTGGTCAGCTCGATCGCCAGAAAAAGTGTATTACTCAAGATATCGATTTATTTAAAGTTCCAGGGGATCTAGAGAGCCTATTCTCTTCAATTCTAGGAATTATGAAGAGATAATATTATTAGCGATCGCGAACCAAAACAAAATTTTCTGCTCTTCCCAGAATAGCATTTTCTGGCAATTGTAGAGCCTCAAAACTTTGTCGATCCAATAATAAATATTTTCCTTCTTCCCACAACTGTCTTAAGGTATTGGGAGGAGTGGAAATCACAAGGCGATCGCTGTAAAAATCCAAGCTGGGACGATAATCGGGAAAGGAGGTGTAAATTGTTGTTTTTTCGGGAGTATGCGCCTTAGCGATCGCGGCAACTTTGAGAACGGGATATTGTTCGTTTAATTCCCATAACCAAGCAGGAGATAGCATTAATAATGATAAACTCAAATAAAGTCCGATAAATAGAATAGGAATAAAGTGGCGATCCTGCTTCCACAGTTTCCAAGTTGTCAATCCCATCGTTCCTATCATCAGAAAACCCATCACAATTAAAATAAAAGGATGATAGGTGACAATAAAATAAATACATCCTCCGCAAGCGATCGATGTTAATAAGGTAAATAATCCTATAAAAATATAAGAATATCTATATTTTTTCTGCCATAAATATGCTAAATATGCACCCACAGTTAACGCAAAAAAAGGATAATAGGGCATAATATACCAAGGAAGTTTAGTTTGCATGAGAGAAATCGTTCCCAAAAACAAAATTGTTCCGACGAGAACTAAACTGCTCCAAGTTTTTCCTCTTTGTTTCCACGCTAAAAATAACCCTCCCGGTAAAAACAGTAACCAAGGCAGGCTATATTTAACTAACTCGAGAAGATAATACCAAGGTGCACCAGTATTTCCTTCAACTGCTTGAGAAAGCCGATCCAAACTCTGAGAATTAAAATAGAGTTCGATGAAAAAATCTCCGTGAGTTTGCCATTGCACCCAAAACCAAGGAATGACGATCGCTATCCCCAAACCCAATCCCAACCAAGCAAAAGGATTAATAAATAACTTCCATTGACGAGTGACGAGAACAAATACCCCTGCGATCGCCCAGAGTGCCAGCACTAGAATTCCTTTGGTTAGGGCTATTAATCCCAAACAAATACCAATCCCTATTCCCCAAATTTGTTTTTTTCTTTCTTTTAACAAACAGAGCAATAAAATAATAAAAAAAGTATTGATAATTCCATCTAGCATCACCAAACGTCCGTGACGAAGGACGGGAAGTAGGGTTAAATAAACAGATGCTGCAAAAATAGCATCTAATTTTCGCGAGAAGAGTTCTCTCCCCAAAGAATAGAGCAAAGGTACGCCACAGGCTGTTATTAAAGCCAGATTAAAACGACTGCTAAATTCTCCAACTCCTCCCAACAAGTGGTAACTCAAGGCAATCAGCCAATAAACCAAAGGAGGTTTAATAAAATAGGGAATGTCAAAGTAAGTCAAATGCAGCCAATTTCCTTGACGATAGACTTCTCGGGCAACGATCGCGTGGGATCCTTCATCCCAATCTCTCAAAGGAACATTTCCCAATCCCAGCATCCAGAGAAAAAGAGCAGCTAGCAAGAAGAATAACAGCCATTGCGAATCCGTCCAAGCAATTTTTGAGGAGAAACGAAATATTTTTTTCATATTGACAGAATAGCAGAGACAGGTTCAAAATTAAGACGATCGCTTTTTCAGTTATAGATTTTATCATTCGATGCACTACTCTCTTAAGTCCTTTAGAGCGATGTTTTTGAAGTTTTACCCTCGCCCCTTTTATTTTAATATAACAATAATTTCTCTATTTTCGATTATTAGTTTAATCGGCTTGCTCAATCATTCGATGTGGCGAGATGAGTTAAATGTTTGGGCAATTGTTCGCGATAGTTCTTCCCTATTAGAACTATTACACAACATTAAATATGAAGGGCATCCCGCTCTTTGGTATTTATGTTTGAGCTTGCTTCATTATTTTACCGATAATCCGATAGTAATGCAGTTTTTTCATCTAGCGATCGCCATAAGTATTATTACAATAATTCTCTTCTTTTCTCCTTTATCACGCTTGCAAAAAATATTATTTTCTTTTGGTTATTTACCACTCTATGAATATTCAATTATTAGTCGTAACTATTCTCTTTATATTCTTTTTTCATTTCTGTTTTGTGTATTTTTCAAAAATCGCGATAAAAACCTTATTGCTCCAATTGTATGTTTGGTCTTAATGACTAATGCAAATGCTTATGGACTTTTAATTGCTTTTGTTCTCTTTTGTGCTTTATTTCTTGACTTGATTTTATTTGAAAAAAGGCTAAAACTTCTAGCGATCGCGAGTAGCATGGCTATTTATGGATTGGGATTCTTGACTGCCTTATTTCTCCTCATTCCTCCTCAAGATAGCGAACTCAAAGGCGGTTTGATTAAATGGGATACATTTTGGGATTTACATCATTTAATGAAGGTTTTGGCGAGAATTTGGAATAGTTATATTTTGATTCTCGTTCCTCGGGATAGTAGTTTTTGGGATGTAACTTTATATGCGATTATTTCTCTCGGAATCTTGCTATTTTTTATTTTGAGTTTTCTGAAAAAGCCAATCCCCTTATTCATCTATGTATTAGGCACAATGGAATTACTTTTTTTTACCTATACTAAAGTTTTAGGTTCGCCGCGACATTATGGAAATTTTTATGTCATTTTGATTCTTTCTGTTTGGATTTCTTCCTATTATTCATCTCAACCCAACCATATTTTCTCTAAAGCGATCGCATGGGTCGATCGCTATAAAAAAAATGTTTTAACTTTTATATTATCCGCTCAATTCATTGCTGGAATTGTTGCATTGACTCGTAATATTATCGTCCCCTATTCTGCAAGTCGAGAGACAGCAAACTATATCAAAAACAATGCTTTGGACGATTTATTCATTGTTGGCAGTCAAGATAGTGTCATGACACCTATTAGCGGTTATCTCAATCGTCAAATCTACTATCCAGAATCGAAAGAGATGGGTAGTTTTGTCCTTTATAACTCTCGGAGAATTGATGTCGATCGCGAAGAAGTATTAAGCCAAGTCAAAAAACTATTAAACGAAGGACAATCGCAAATATTATTAATTCTCAATTACGAACTCGATGGATTTCCAGAAGATTTGCAGATTGAAGCAATCGCAGAATTTACCGATAGTTATATCTATAATGAAAGATATTATCTTTATCTCGTTCGCTTACTAGAATAGATGATGTTAGGATGATTTTTGTCTTTCTCCTAAAATAGCGATCGCAACCCCGAATAAAATAGTTAATGCACCCATCATTGCCATAAAACTCGGTCGTTCTTCAAAGAGAAAATAACCTAAAATACTCGATCCAATGGGTTCAAATAAAATTGCCAGCGAAACCAAAACTGGAGAAATCCAACCCACGGCCCAATTAATTGTAGTATGTCCGATAACTTGAGAAAATAACGCTAGACCGAGAACATAAATATAAACTGAACTAGAATAGCCGAAATAGCCAAAACCAAAGAAAAAAGGAAAAGGAAAAAGCAAGATTGCCGCAACAGTATAAGCAATAGCAATATAATGACCCGTACTCAAACCCTGACGCTGTGCCTCTCGTCCGAATAGTAAATACAAACTGGCCAACCAAGCTCCGATTAAAGCTAAAAGATTGCCCAGTAAAGGTTGAGATCCCATACTCTCATTATGAGAACCTCCCAATGCGATCGCAATCCCTCCCAAAAGAGCAATAAAAATGCTAATAATAGTAATTTTTTTTAATTTTTCTTTCAGCCAGAATTGAGATAATAAAGCGATCCAAATCGGATTGGTCGTGACTAAAGTGGTTGCTGCAACAATAGAAGTGAAAGAAAGAGAGGAAATCCAAACCGCAAAATGCAGGGCTAAAAATAATCCTGCCATTCCCGCATAATACAGAGCCTTGGGAGAAGCAGGAGTTTGTCGAATTCCGCACCAATTCGGACAAATTATTCCTGCTGAAATTATCAGGCGAGAAGCAGCCAGAAAAAGGCTGAAACCCGTTCCTTGCACCTCCGTTACCTCTAAAGCCAAACGAACAAAAATTGCGGCGGTGGAAATAGAAAACACGCCAATACCTAAAATTAATGCGATTTGCCAAAATTTAGGGGTTTTGGGGAAGAGTTGCATTGGGATCGATTATGATAGTAAACAATTCATATTTTTCTCGTCCTTGTATTTGTCTTTTGGCAGCGCGATCGCTTTCGATCGACATTAAAAAACAACATATCTTACAATTTTTGTATCATGGTCGATCTTCCTCTATTAAATACCGATACCATCTGGTCGATACTCAATGAAGAAACTGAAGACGATACCGTCAATCAATTAGTTTGGCATTATCTCGGTTACTGCTACAATGCGTCAACCCGAGAATGGGATAACGATGGAGTTTCGGAGGAATGGCGAGGAGAGTATCCCCAGCCGCCCGATTTTATTGCCTATCGCCCTCCTACAATGAAGTTAACCCGATCGATTCCCAAAGAAAATAAACAACTCCTAAAAGAAGCACTCGGATTTAAAGGATATAAAATTGGAGAATTCACCCCGCGCCAAGCCCGGCGCGCAACCATGGCGAATTGGCTGTTAAACTATATGAAAACTCACGGTATTGCCATCGAGCGACGATCGTAGTGGGAAATTTCCCCAGATAGGGGTTGTTCGCGTTAGCGTTCCCGAAGGGAGTAGGCAACCTCAGCAGGATCGCACCTGAATTTGACCGGATTGTCCCGCGACAGTCGAGAAGAAACAATTGTAAGGTGCATCTCGTTCTGTTAATCCCATGAATGTAAGGGGCAATTCCTCCCAAAGTATTATGAATCAAAACTTATGCTTTATCCATCCTTTACACTCGGGCCGTGGTATCAGAAGCCAAAAAACGAGAAAAGGAACGATAAGAATATGATAAAAATTTTCGGCAATTTTATCGAAAACCTACCTGAAAGTCCAGAATATCTCATTTTGGGTTTTTCTCCAAGTTCCGTCCCTTTACAACAACGCTGGCGAAATAATGGGTTATCGGCAGATTTTTTAGCTGATTATCTGACAACCTTTTTTCCCGCTCGAGAGGACGATCCTCACACTCAATACAAGCAAAAAGAAATTAAAGGTGCAGTCAGTTATATCGCTAACGAACTGTTAGAAAATGCAATGAAATTTAATGACGATCGCACGAATCATCCAATCGGTCTTTCCTTGCAACTGCAAAGCGATCGCTTGATTTTTCGCATTACTAATAGCATTGCAACCGAGTCTGTAAAAGATTTTCAAAACTATGTCGAAAAACTAACTACTGTAGATACCCAAGAAATGTTAATCGATCAACTCGAAAAAAATGCACTTGAGGAAAATGGAACGTCATCACGACTGGGATATCTTACCATGATTGAGGACTACGGGGCAAAATTAGGCTGGAAATTTGAAACCATGAAAAAAGAGCCTGCAACGATCGTGGTTACAACCATGGTTCAATTAAATATTTAAACATTGACAATAATCGATTACTCATCTTGAAGCAAGGAATATTGAGGCATGGAAATCAAAACTGAAACCTATGAAATCAACTACGATGATGCAACGAAAACTATTCGCTTTCAAGGCTCTTTGCGTTTAAGCGGCATGGATGAATACAGACCGATCGTTCAGCTCTTACATGAAATTGCAGAGAAAAAACCGTCCCATATTACTTTGAATTTAAGAGAGTTAAAATTTCTCAATAGTTCGGGGATTAATGTTTTGTCGAAATTTACCATTGAAGTTCGGAAAAATAAAGAAATTGCCATGACCGTGCAAGGTTCAAAAAATGTTCCTTGGCAAGGAAAATCGTTAAAAAATTTACAGCGCTTAATGCCTGCTTTGGAATTAGAATGGGAATGATTTCTCTCGATCGAGGGACATCAATATTGGTTTGGCTTTTCTAGGCGATCGCGCGCGAACTCTCCCATGGACGTTAAATCCAGCAATCCTTTACTTTTTTTGCTCTTCAGACTGATGGGAGTGACTGTAACCTTCATGGCAGTTGCCTGCCATCAAAGCGATCGCCACCGGGAAACAACCATTCGTATTGGAGCGATCGTTCCCTTAACGGGAGAACTCGCAAAAACTAACGGACAAACCGCTATTAACGGCATGCAGCTCGCGATCGAGGAAGTAAATGCCGAAGGTGGATTAAGGGTTGACGGCAAAGCGAATCAAACTGTTTTATCGATCGAAGACGATCGCGACGATCCCGATACCGCACTGAAGGCAATTCGCCAACTGGTTTATCATCAAGAAGTTGTCGGTATTATTGGTATTCCCATCAGTCGAATTGCCATTCCCGTTGCTAATTTTGCCGAAACCATACCCATTCCCGTCATCAGCACGACTTCAACCCACCCTAAAACAACTGCGGGAAAAAAATATATTTTTCGTGCCGGTTTTATCGATGATTTTCAAGGGAAAATTATGGCTCGATTTTCCCGTCAAGAATTAGGAGCAAGTCGGGGTGCAATTCTTTATGATGCAGCGAGTGCCTATAATAAAGGACTCGCCGAAACCTTCGCTCGAGAATTTGAAAAAATAGGCGGTAAAATTGTCAGTTCGCAAATTTATACCACCGATCGCAACCGAGATTTTCGCGAACAATTAAAGCAAATTCGCGCTTTGTCTCCCGATGTTTTATTTTTACCCAATTACCAGCATGAATTAAGCAAGCAGATCGAACAAGCACGAGACTTGGGAATTACCGCGATCGCGATCGGTGGAGATACTTGGGACGATCTGACCTATCGAGAATATATTAATGCGGAAGGCAGTTTTTACAGTACGCTTTGGTATCCCAATCCCAATAATTCCAAAGCAGTCGCGTTTCAGAAAACCTTTTCCCGAGAATACGGCTACTTTCCCGATAATGGAGCCGCTCTAGCTTATGATGCCGCACATTTGCTCTTTGAAGCCATTCGCTTTCAAGAACGAACCGATCCCGAGTCCATTCGTCAAGGTTTATTGCAAATTCAAGATTTTCAAGGTGTTAGCGGTACAATTTCTTTTCAAGGAATGGGAGATCCTCTAAAAAGTGCAACAATTGTTCGCATCCAAGATGGCAAACCAATTTTTTATCGGCAAATTAATCCTCAAACAACTCATTTAAATTAATTTAAGTTAATATTGTTTTGCGATCGCACTGCCTATGAAATCTTCTAAAACAAAACGAAAAATACCGCAAGTGTCTGTAGTGGGTATGGGTGGCATCAAATTTATTCGACATGGAATTGAATCTTTTCATTGGCAAGATTTTTATCATCTCTTGTTTACCGTGTCTTGGGGAAAACTCATTGGTTCGATTAGTTTAGGATATATTATTCTCAATATTTTCTTTGCTTTTGCCTATGTTATCGGTGGTGATTGTATTGCCAATGCCGAACCCGGATCCTTTAGCGATGCTTTTTTCTTTAGCGTGCAAACCATGGCAACTATCGGTTACGGTGCTATGTATCCGACGACAGCTTATAGTAATTTTTTAGTGGTTGTGGAGGTCTTTATCGGTTTGCTGGGAGTCGCAATGGCAACGGGATTGATGTTTGCTCGTTTTTCCGTTCCTAGCGCGCGAGTTTTATTTAGCAATGTGGCAGTTATTTGTCCTTACAATCGCGTTCCAACTTTGATGTTTCGTTCTGCCAATAAAAGAAACAATTTAATTCTGGAAGCACAGATTAACGTTACGTTGTTAATGCCGGAAACAACCCCTGAAGGTCATAGCATTCGCCGCTTGCGGGATCTGAAGTTAATTCGTTCGAATACGCCTGTTTTTTCCTTAAGTTGGATGATAATGCACCCCATTACCGAAGATAGTCCGTTATATGGTTTAACTTCTGAAGATTTGATAGAACTAGAAGCCGCAATTATCGTTACCTTAACCGGGTTAGATGAAACCCTCAGTCAAACCGTTCATTCCCGTCATATGTATATGAATCGCGATATTTTGTGGGATATGCGTTTTGTTGATGTGATTCAAATGCTACCGAATGGCGATCGCAAAATTAATTATATGGCTTTTCACGATGTTATTCCTTATTCTTAGAATAAAGCCCGCATTAATGCGAACTCATGCCAGAATCTTTCAAGCGAATTTTAATTGGTAGCATATTTTTTAGCATTACGATTATTTTTGGTATTATCGGCTACATTATTTTTGGCTGGACGATTCTTGAATCGCTATATATGGTCATCATTACCATTTTTGGGGTGGGATATGGCGAAGTTCGACCCTTGCGATCGCCTGCCGAACGAATTTTTACAATTTTTGTGATTCTAGCGGGGACATCTTCCGCCGTCTATATTGTGGGGAGTTTTATTCAGATGCTAACTGAAGGGGAAATCAATCGCGCTTTCGATCGCCAGCGCAAAAATGACAATATCGAAAAACCGTTTCATTCTTTATAATGGGGTCAAACGTATTGACTCTCTTTTTCTTTGAGGCAATGGTACAACAACTTTCTCCCCCCTCTCTCGAAGACGAATTTCTTTATCCGGAAAGCGACGGTAAACCCTTGGCTGACAATACCATTCAATTTCGACTCATTACCACCATTCAGGGAGGCTTGGATGCTCTTTTTCAAGACCGCGAGGATGTCTTTGTGGCAGGGGATTTGCTTTGGTATCCGGTGAAACTGTCTCCCCAACAAGTTCGCGATAAGGAAAAAGTCCCTCAACAAGCTCCTGATGTCATGGTCGTTATCGGACGACCGAAAGGCGATAGACGTTCTTACAAACAATGGGAAGAGGAGAATATTGCGCCTCAAGTTGCGTTTGAAATTCTCTCGAAAAGTAACAAACGGAAAGAGATGGAGGATAAACTTAAGTTCTATCAAACTTATGGAGTAGAGGAATATTATTTGTACGATCCGAAAAAGAATCGGCTGCAAGGATGGTTGAGACGTGGGGAGAAATTGGAAGAGATATCCTCGATGGAAGGTTGGACGAGTCCGCGTTTGGGGGTCAGATTTAGCAGTGCGGGAGGGGATTTCGCTTTATTTCGTCCCAATGGAGAGCGTTTTTCTTCTTATGTAGAGATTGTAGAACAACGCGATCGCGAACGATTGGCAAAAGAGCGAGAAAAACAAAGAGCAATTGTAGCCGAAAACGAACGCGATCGCGAACGGGAGGAAAAAGAAAGAGAGCGACAAGAAAAAGAACTCGAAAAACAAAGAGCCGATCGCGCTGAGTCCGAACTGCAAAAATTACGCGCTCAACTCCAGCAATTAAAGAGCGATCGCCTGCCCTGATTTTTTAGCAATGCGATCGTATCCTCTTACTTCAAAAATAACATTACGCAGCTTTATCTTATCATTAATATTTTTTTCTTCTTCAAGCCTATTTGTTATGTCTAATAAGATTTCATTAGAAGTATCTAAACGTCTTGAGGCTGAAAATAAAAATCGTACTATACTTCCTTCTGGTA
The DNA here is from genome assembly GCA_017746715.1 of Cyanobacteria bacterium SBLK. GTDB lineage: Bacteria > Cyanobacteriota > Cyanobacteriia > Cyanobacteriales > Spirulinaceae > CCY15215. The sequence goes on along the minus strand of JAGHZQ010000013.1, from coordinate 31,395 downwards.
AAGGTTTACCTTCAAGAGTAGGAAAAATGTATATAATACTCCAAACAGTATTAGTGATAGAAGTATAACCATCGTTCGCGAACCATTATCCAAGCGATCGAACATTTCAGCAAACAGGTCGTCTGCTACCTTCCCTTACACTTTAGGAGGGAAGGTTATCGGGGTCTAAACCCATTGCAACGAGGCGATCGCGCAATTGCTGTAATGCTGTTTGTGTTTCCTGTAATGCTGTTTCGGCTTGTTCGGCTCGTTGTTGTTGCTGGTTGGCTCGTTGTTCGCTTTCATCAAAATTTCTCAAATATTCCCCCGTTTGAGGATTGAAAAATCGGAGTTGACCGTTAGGGAGCAATCGGAGATATAAACCTAGAACCTCAGAATAGAGAGATCGCGATCCATCTTCTAACGTGTTTGGGGTCAGAAGTTGATAAATCCCATTAACCAAATGCTGACCCTTTAAGGAAGGATCGAGATAGTCCCCAGTGGGATCGTATTGGAAGTATTCCGAGACACCCAATTGCGCGTAGATTGTCGGCTTTTGTTCCTCGTCTTTCTTCCAAGTTTTGGCAGATGTCACCTCGAGTACCCAGTCGGGAGTCCTTCCCCCTTCTTCCCAAACCCGGAAACTCCTTCGCGGTCGGTTCCCTACCCCAAAGACGACAAAAACATCTGGACTAACGGCGGCATCGGGAACGCCTCGTTCGTAAGAAATCCAAAGATTGCCCGATACATAAACATCTTCTCGCTCTCGAAAGTAGAATTTGAGGCTTTCAACGCCATACACTAAGTAGTCGCGTGCGGGGTCGCTTTCTGCCATAGGTTCGCCGTCCGGTTCGGGGTAAATGATGGGGGTTTTTAGGGGTGCGAGAGTCATTTCAGTTATCAGTTCCGATCGCTAAAGCAGGAAGTTTGAGAAAAGGGATATTTCTTGATTGTATCGATTCTCTGGTTCTTCGTGCCGATCGCCCTTCATCAACTCAAATCGATACCCAATTTCAAAGCGGGGTTATTTTCCCAGCGATCGGCAACGTGGGCGTAAATACAGGTTGTTCTGGGATCCGCGTGTCCCAATAAATCTTGCACCTGTCGCAACTCCGCCCCGGATCTTAATGCTAAAGTTCCCGCCGTGTGACGCAAACTGTGAGCGGAAATAGTGCGTCCAGGGGTATGTTTGAGAGCGGCTTGTTGGAGATAGCGATCGACAATGAGACGAATACCCCGCCGAGAAATGCGCTGTCCCCCCGCCCGGTTGCCCACTGCAATAAACAGGGGCGAAGAGGCTTTGAGGCGTTCTCCTGCTTCCTTTCGGGCTTCGAGATAGTCGAATAATAACTGAGCGATCGCCGGAATGAGGGGAACGATGCGAATGTTGCGCTTTCCTTCTACTCGAATGCCAATATTTTGACCCTGTTTGACCACATCGGCGATATTGGCGCGGTGCAATTCCACCGTGCGGGGTCCCTCCATCGCCATAATTGCCAACAACGACTTATCTCGCAAGGATTTAAGCGAACCATCTTCGCCAATGGTTTGTAAAAGTTGTTCCACTTCCGGCTTTTCGAGATAGGTAATGCGTTCTGCCGGATCTCGCTTTTCTCGCGGCGGTTTGACCCCCAAAGCCGGATTAAAAGCAATTAAACCCCGCTCTAAGGCAGCTTGGTAAAAACGACGCACGACGGAAAGTTTCAATGCAACCGTTGCCGGTTTCAGGTGTCGCGTATTTACTAGCCAATGACGATAACGCTTGATATCTTCCTTCGTCGCTTCTGCGGGGGCGATTTTGTTGCGATCGCACCACTTGACAAAATATTGCACCTGTCGGCGATAGGTGTTGAGGGTATCATTTGCCGCATCTCCCGCACTGACATCAATATTCAGGAAGTCGGCAAAGGCTTCTAGGAGTTCGTCGGCAGTGGCGATCGCGTTGGGGGAAGAAACGGCGAGCATGGAATTTCTCGTTTTTCTTCAGAATACTCGATCCTCGCTCAAAATGAAGGGTTATGACTGGGGCAAATTATCGGGATCTAGCCCCTGCGATCGCAAATAAGCGGCAAGTTGTTCTGCTCGCTGTCGTTCTTGTTCTGCTCGCTGTCGTTCTTGTTCTGTCCGTTGGCGTTCTTGTTCGATTTGTTCTGCTCCCCACAATAATAAATTGCCATTTTCATCCCAGAAGCGCAACCAATACCCATCGCGATCGGCTTTTGTCCCTTGCCAAATGCCAAGATACAAATTTAAAGGCGCGAGCCAATAGCGATCGCGATCGTCGGCTGTTTGCATTTGATAAACGCCATTCACTAATTGTCGAACTTCTAATGTTCCTTCTTCCGGTTCAAAAATAACGTAAATTGGAACCTCTAAAATGCGCTCGTAAAACCATAATTTTCCGTAGGGATAATGAGGACGTGCTGAATATTCTCCCCCTTCCGTTTCCGAGAGAAATTCCATGACGATCGCCGGAATATCCCCCTGAGTGCGCGGGGTGTAACTGCGACGAGAAGTTTGCTGAGGGTCTGGGGGGAGAACGTTGGCGACATAGAGCCAGTCTGGTGCTTTCACGACGTATTTTTTGTTCACCGTGGCACAAATGCCCAAATTAGAGGCAACTAATTTATCGGGGGTCAAAAATCCAACCAGTTCTAAACTTTCTCGTAAAGCGGCGGCTAAAAGTGGTTGAGCGGTACTTTCCACGGGATCGTCGGGTAAGGGAAAATCCTCGGGTAATTCGTCCCAACTTACCCGATAGTTTAACTTGGCAACCCCAGAGGGAACGAGAACTCCAGTCATAATTCAGAAAAAACTTAGCGTTGCAATTCTTTTGAACTATATTGTATCGCAAATCTGGGCGATCGCTCTCAATCCGAACCTATTTTTCTCCGTTTTCTCGGGTTGGGCGATCGCCATTACTCGAACAGATTTCTCGCACGCGATAAATCGGCCGGCCTTGGGATTCGTGATAAGTTCGCATTAATAATTCACCCAATAAGCCAAAACTAAATAACTGTACTCCCGTTAAAATTAAAATTGCTACGAGAACGAGGAGGGGGCGATCGCCAATTTGCTGTCCCAATCCCCATTTAAGAAAGGTTAAGTAGCCCCCCAAAACGATACCCAAAACCATGCAAGTCACGCCAACTACCCCAAAAACGTGCATGGGACGGGTGAGGAATTTCCGCATAAAAAACACGGTCAGTAAATCCAAAACCACCCGGATCGTTCGTCCCAAACCGTACTTGCTGCGTCCGTATTTGCGGGCGTGATGGCGCACGGGTAACTCGGTAATTCTGGCCCCTTCAATGTAGGCTAAGGCAGGCAAGAAACGATGTAATTCTCCATATAAATTCATATCCGCTACGATTTCCGAGCGATATGCTTTCAAAGAACAGCCGTAATCGTGAACTTTAACCCCAGTAATGCGACCGATTAACCAATTGGCAATTTTTGAGGGCAATAGGCGCGTGACAGCATGATCCTGGCGATTTTTGCGCCAACCGCTCACCAAGTCGTAACCCTCATCTAACTTGTTTAACAACATGGGAATATCTGCGGGATCGTTCTGTAAATCCCCGTCTAAAGTCACGATCGCTCGCCCTCGGGCATGATCGAATCCGGCGGCCATTGCCGGAGTCTGCCCGTAATTTCGCCGCAATAAAATCCCTCGCAAAAGGGGGTCTTTCTCGGCCAATTCCTTCAGCAATTGTGCCGATCTATCCGTCGAACCATCGTCAACGCAGAGAATTTCATAACGCAACTCGGTTTCTTGCAAGCTGTTATGAATGGCTGCAATTAACTCCGGCAAACTTTCTTCCTCGTTATAAATAGGAATGGCGATCGACACATCTAAAGGAGTTGCCTCGCGGGTTGTGGATAGGGGCTGATTTTTCATGGATTGCTAAAAGATTGGCTAAGGATTGAGCGATCGCGATTTACTTTTTGCTGAAAAAGGCAATTGCAGCACCGACTGCCTCGGCAAGGGTTCCGATCAAACGATAGAGGGCGATCGCGACGATGTACTCTCCTTGTAACAAAGCGATCGCCGTACCTTCAAAAACCCCAATTCCCCCAGGCGCTCCGGGTACGACCATGCCCAATAACCAAGCAATGATAAATGCACCGAATAGGCGAGGGAGTTGTCCAAATTCTAAAGGATAGAGGGCAAGGACGACCATTAAAAAACCGCCGCCGCGCAAACCTAAAAAAATAAACTCTCCCAGTAGGGGAAAAAAGGGATAATGACGCACCCGCAATTGTGATTTTTCCGCTGTCATTTTTTTGCCTTTTCCTTTCAGTTTTGCCACAACTGCTAAGGCCGGATTGAGAAAGACAGGATGGACTCCAATTAATACCCCACATAAAACTAGAATTTGCCAGCCCGGATTAAACTGAGGATAGCTGAATAATGCCCAGACAATGGCGGAAGCGGCCATGAGTAAGGGTTCGAGAAGAATGCTAACGGTGGCGATCGCCACGGGAATTGCTTTCTCTTGAGCAGCGCGAATGCGTCCGTAGAAATGCCAAATATTACCGGGAATATATTTGGCGATATTGGTGATTAAATAAACGCGAATACTCCATCGAGGTGGGACGGGATGCGCTAAAAACGAGAGAATTCCCCCCCAAACCCATCCCGTCCAACAATGCGCCAGCAACGTGACCAAAAGTGCGATCGCCAGATATCCCCAATGTATATTTTCTGGGGTCGTTGCCATGACCTGCTGCCAGTGAGCTTGTAAAGTCCGAACGACAAAAAAACAAATCCCACCAAAGATAACCCAACGTAAAACGGGTTTGCTAGCAGCAATAACAGACTTTAGAGAAAATTTCATCAGAAAATTTCATCAGAGAAAATTCCATCGCGGTATGAGGAGCAGCACAAGAACGTTATGGACTGGTTTTGTTCGAGTTGTCCCTCGTCTGCATCTATCATAAGGCAAAACTATACCATCTCCTCTTACTTTTGAACGGTACGAATGAATTGAATCGTCTGACATCCCAAAAGAAGCGATCTCGTGCCATAATCTCGATAGCGAAACTCTCTTCTATGGTATGAGTACAAACATTACAGGCATTGTTTCCCAGTTATTGTCTCGAGCAAAATCTAAGAATTTTCCCATATTCGCAATTCTTATTTTTTCCACTTTTTTATGTTTTTGGAGAATTAATTATCGGGGTTTATGGATTGACGAATTTATCAGTATTCGAGATTCAATCGATCTGGGTTTCAATAAAGGAAGGCTTTTGTATTATGTCTTGCTCAATCCTTGGATGCTTTTATCTAAACACGATGTTTGGTTGAGAAGTCTGTCGGTTCTTTTTGCCTTAGCAAGCGTTTATGGAATTTATCGACTTGCCAAGCAACTTTTCGATCGTGAAACAGCCCTGCTCTCTTCTTTTTTCCTGAGTATATCGCCACTGTTTATCAACCACGCACAAGAGGTTCGCTACTATATTGTAAGTTTGTTTTTTGGCATTGTTGGTTCGCTTTATTTTTGCAAGTATAAATATCGCTTGAATTCAAGTCAGCAATATCTGAATCGCTCTGTTTGGATCGTTGCTAGAGTTCTTGCTGCTTTTACAACTCCTCTTAATTTTGTCTTTATTGTTTCGGATTTTTTTCTTGATACTGTCATTTTTATCGCGCGGAAAACAAAATTTACATGGCGAAATATCTCTGTTTTTTTACTGGATTATTTTCTAATTACTGTAGCAATCCTACCTGTTGCTATCTCGGTTTATCAGTCTTCGGGCGCTCATAAATTAACCCCTCCCATTCCGGGAATTTCTCATGTTTTAAGGCAAATTAGAATTTTTTTCGTCTATGCTCACGTTCCTTCACCAAAATTATTAGCTATTTTTCTACAATTGATGATTTTAACGATCTTAACCGTTTTAGCTTTTGCTTTATGGCAGGGCAAGCATCAAAAATATGTTATTTCGATCGCGGTTTGGGCTTTGCTTCCGATTTTGATTGTTTTTGTTTTTTCCCACGTCTTTTATTCGGTTTGGATTAGTCGATATATTTTGTCCAGTTTGCCCTACTTGACAATTTTGTTATCTCTTGGATTAATCGAATTGTGGAAACGATTCCGCATCGTAGCAATTATAATATTGAGTCTCTATCTTCTGGCATCTGGAGCGGGTTTATTCAAATATTACACGACAAAATCTAGATATATTCGTGCTTCCGATCGCTATCGCGCAGTGGCTCATTATGTCTGTCGCGATCGCCAAAAAGGAGAGTTTCTGGTTTGGTCGATTCTCCATAAGATGACGCTGCCTTTTACCCACTATTGCGATCGGGATTTTTCGATTTATTCTCTAGACTTGCCCAGTAAAACCAGAGATCGTAAAGAATTAACAGCTTGGGTCGATTCTATCCCTAGTTCCAACTCGGAATTTTGGCTGATTTATAGTAGAGACTCTAAACCTCTTTTGCCATCACTGCAAGAAAAATTCACGATTGAAGAACATAAAAAAATTGATGGCTTTAGCATTTTTCTACTTCGGAATAAAGAGCAGAAATAAACGATTTGAAAAAATAACCATCGATTGCGATAATATTGTTCCTAAGTTCCCGTTAGACCTGAAAGGTTAACGGGAGAGAACATGCGCGACCTGAACTGGTCATTAGAGAAAAACACAACTCAACCGAGACAGGTACTCCCCAAAGTAGTGCAATAAGCCCGTTACTTGCTAATATCGGGCTACACGGGTTAGAAACATACGTTAAACAAGGAATCCTGAGAAAGCGTGCTTATCGAGATCGAGCAATGGCTATCTCAAAGAGGGCTAGAAATCAGTGCTGAGAAGACAAAGATAATTTACATCGCCCGCGTCAAGCAAATTTCGATCCCTCGGATCAACTCATACAAGATTTTAGAGAAACATCAATACTCTTGATATGGTTGGCAAACCATTCAAGGAGATTTTTATTGATTTCAATGGCTAGATTTTCACTTGCTCCTTTTGTTTTAAATTCTTCCTCAATTGCCCTTAAATTTGCTTTAAATTCCTTGTGCTTGGTGCTATTTTTTTGTGCTACGGGACATTGATATCTTAACATACAAGATTCTTCATAGCCAAAATGTTCGATAACATATTGATTTAAGAACCTCAAGATTTCTTTGATTTCGTTTTCTCCTCGATCTTTTTGAATAGCACTATACAAGCGTCCCATTTGCTCGATTAACTGTTGGTGTTGCTTGTCAATTTCCGGAATGCCAATTTTTAAGGAGTTACTCCAAAGTAAAGTCATTATTTTTCAGGGAGAAAGGTTGGTATGTTATCTTTGCTATTAAACAAAGATAAAAAATGTATGTACTTTTACAAAAATAAGAATTTTAAGAAAAATAAAATAATCCGATCGCCAGTAAATCACGGCGTAACAATCGCGTGCCGTAACATTTCTCCATGCAGCTTGGCGCGATCGCTGAAAGATTCAACTTGTGCGAGATTTAAAGCGATTCCATTTGCAAAATAATCCAACCAAACCCGACAAATAAGATTTGGGTCGTCGGGAATATTTTCTAATTCCCAACCGGGGATGTCGATCTCTGCCATGAGTTGGCTAACCTTGGGATCGTAGCTGAGAGCAAAACAGCGACATCGTTCGGAAGAAGCCATAATTAAACCATGCAGGCGCATGGCGATCGTCATTTCTATGCCTTGAAATAATCCTTTTAATTCCCTCGGATCGTCAAGGGTAATAATCCGGGAAACACGGGGGAGTTTTGCCGCGATCGCTTCGGCAATTTTTAAATCTCGCACGGGTTGAAAAGGAACGAGTAAAATCGTTGCTTCTGTTGCTTTTTGAAAAGAAATCAAGGCGCTTGTCAAGCAATGCAAGCGTTGAGGGGTGAGTTGGGGATGAGGGCGTAAAATGACAGCAACGCGAGGGGCATGTAAATCTCCCAAACCGGAATAAGTTTTAGCTTTTAATGCCCAAACCGGATCGGGAGATAATAAGTTTTTAATCTGCCAGTCTGCTAATAATTTTGCCGAGGCACGATCGCGAATGCTAACGGCTTTACAATAAGAAAGGACTTGTCGGGTTAACCACTGCGTGACAGGGCGCTTGAGGGGTCCGAGCCCCTGCGCCCAAGCAATGGTTTTTAAACCCTGTTTTTGCGCCAGTGCCATTAAGCCCCCATAGTAGAAAGGACTGGTCAAACTGGTGACATCCTGCATTAAACTCCCCCCGCCCCAAATAAAATAATCGGATTTTTTCATCGCACCGAGGATGTGAAAGGCAGAGAAGCGATCGCAACTTTCTACACCGTAGCGTCGATAGGTTTGCTGGGGGTTGCCAGAAAGAACGATGGGGGTTACCGACTCGGGCAGCATTTGCAAAAGCGTTGCGAGCAGGGCTTCATCTCCACCATTGCCTTTGCCATAATAACCGCATAATATCGCCCGAGTCGTTCCCATAAACAAACCTTAAATTGAAGATTATTAATAAACTTATCATTTTTTGCAGGAAACGAGAAAATCTCAACTTTTGGCTCGTCCCGAGCGGGCGATCGCGTTGATATAATCCTCGGGCAAGCCGCAGAGACGCGCTCCTTCAAGTACGTACTGCAAATAATTGGGAGTGGGGTGCTTGCCTTCTAAAATCGTGTCGGGATGTGCTTGATAGGTATGGGTTTTGACAATCTCGCCTCCTTCCAAACAAGGGGATGCCCAAATGCGATTGTAATTCGTCGGACAGCCTTCATAGCCATCCATGGCTTGTAAATCGTCTGAGTTTAAGTTGACGATGATTCCCCAGACCCGACGAGTGGGGTGGGGGATGATATTGGCTGCGACAATATATTTGCGCGATCGCTTGTTAAAACGCAGTTCGCGATCGCTTAAAAAGGCTCGTGTATAGTTCCCGTCCCAAGAAGGGGCGCGACTTTGCAAGCGCAGGGGATGGAGGTTCGAGCCATACATAAAGACTGGATGCACGGGTTATTCCCTCGGGATGCCTATTTCTACAAAAAACGCGTTACAATTATAAACCGACTTCAAAAATTTAATGCCGAGCGGATTCGGGCGATTAGCACAGGGGTAGCGCACTTCCTTCACACGGAAGGGGTCACTGGTTCAAATCCAGTATCGCCCATCATTCTAGAAACCTAATAAATCAATGCTTTCAGCGTGTTACTCAATCTGGCGTTTTTCAACGTTACTCACGTGTAGCTAGCAGGGGTAAAAAGTTGCAAAGTAGCCCACAGCAAAGCTAAAGGCGGTGCTTGAGACCCAGTTTTTTGATGAATTTTCGAACAGTTGGTTCAAGCAGTACAAAAAACGCTAAAAGTCTTACTATATCTGAAAAGCCCTCGACGAGGATTGAACTCGTGACCTCACCCTTACCAAGGACTTACAAAACAATTTTTTATTCTCTCACCCCTAGAAAAGCAATCGCTGCCAGATAAGCTGAGGGTCCGAGGGTAGGATGAAACATATTTCCACCTTCTCCCAAGATGATAGGACCCGATTCGTGAGTCCCAACGTTCACTCCCCCCATGTCTTCATGGAACATTATTTTTGGCAGATCGCCGTTATCTACAGCGTGTTTGTTGGGAGTTACTTTCGACCTTTGCAAATGAGCGTGATTTCCTCCACCGTGCTTGTGATAGGGTATCTCGGCAATTGTCAACCGATGGCGTTCTTTCCCCGCCAAAGAACCAAGGAGATGATGATCCAAATCTTTCCCTTTTCCAGCAATTCTTAAAGCGCGTCCGCGATAATCGGCAATAGGGAGAGCCTGCCCCTGCTCCCATTCGCTGGCAGTGCCGCCCAGATGAAAATAGAAAAGTTCTAGGAGATCGTCTCTCAAGTCGGCGAGAGATTGCTGACTTCCAATGGTTCCGGCAAAAAGATCGAGTCTTATCCAAAGGAAGCGTTTGCGAGAGATAATCGGAGTGTTGGGGAGCTTTTCGCTCAGGGAGTAGATAACATCGCCGACATCTAAAGGCGAGGCGAGATCGGACATTTCCCTATTAACTTCCTCCTGAATAATTTGTCTAGTATCGTTCAAATTATAAAATTGCATCATTAAATCCCTTCAAATAAATCTAAAACGGTTTGCCCGATGGCACAGCAATCACAGCAGTTACAATAGATAAATTCTATCTCTTCAATGCTGCCAAATTCAAATTCGATTGGACGGCTGAGAATGCGATCGCGCTTTTCTGTTTCTCTCTCTCCAACCAAAGCATTAACAGTTGTCTCATGCAGTTTAGGAGCGCGTTGCTTCCATTCCCATTCAATATCGCGAGAGGTCTCTCTTAAATCATGGCATTTCTCAATAATTTCAGGAACTAATTTTAAGGAACAAAGATTATAAAAGGCTTGTTTACCTTTCCATAAATCGCCGCAATTATAAGCATCCGCATCTCTTCTGGCGATACGAATGCCCATATCGCTCGGGCTACCTTTTTGAATTTCCTGCGTTTCAGATTGTCCTTTGCAGATATAAATACCGTGAATGGTTTTCGAGTTTTCCGGGTCTCCTTTGAGCCAGTACGGGACTCCCAAAGCGTCACAAGTCGTAGGATTTCCTTCAGCATCATAAGCGCCAAAAGGAACACCGGTAGAGTTTTCAAAGTATCGATCTAGATGTCTTTGTCGAACCTCCCACCATTCAAAGGCTTTGCGGGGACCTCTGTAGGCTTTTAGTTTTCCATAAGGTTCGTCGGGTTCTTCTAGTAAGTCCAAGACAATATTTTCTATGATTCCGTCAGGAGTGTTAATATCGTCTTCTTCAGGATCTTTTGTAGGTCTTAATCCCCACAATGTTTTGCCTGTTGTCGTATTGTGAATATTTTTTTGAGTGTCTATTGTTCCTGCAATAGTTATTGCTTCAATATATTGAATATAAGGAAATAAATCTCCTCGATGAGTTTCATAGGTTGCGATATCACATACACATTTAATGGTTGTTTTGCTGCCATAAAAATACAAATTCTCTGAATATCCTGCAATATGCTGGGGTAAGTTGTTTTTCCATTTGTATTCAGTGTAACTTTCTGGGGTATAAATTCGGTATTCTGAAGAACGCCCACGCCATTTTGCTCTCGCTATCCAGCCATGAGGGCGATCGCTTTTCGTCACTGCACCCGTTCTTAGGTCAGTTTCTTCTTGCGGTTGGCAGCAGGGATGTTTGAGGTTTAAGGGCATTTTATAAAATTTCTGTGATTTGCAGAGATGTCAATTCGGCAGGTTTGCAAATTGCGCTCACTATTCCAGAGTATTTGATTTCGTGGGTAAAATTAGGTGGGAGGATATAACTATAATTGTTTGTCGTCGCGTTTGCATTAAGAGCGATATAAACTGTTTTTTCTCCCGAATTAAAAATAACAAGATTTTTTCTGTTTTCGTTAGGCTGTAAAATGATTTTTGGGGTATCCATAATGTTTATCGAATTGACAAAAGAAAAATTGTTTTGGTTGTTGGGTGTATATTGTTCTTGATAGCCCCCCCAAAATGTGAGTTTATCCTCATGTAATAAATTTTTTGTAACTTTAACACCTATACTAGCTCGACTGTGAAAAAAATCTAAGGGATAAAAATAAAGTAAGTCTATTAAAGAATATTCTGTATTACTATTATTAATTAGAGGAATTTTCCCGATTTCTATCCATGGGAGAAAGTCCCCTTGCTGCAAAAGAATTATGAGATGATTAGACTCGCCAAGTAAGTTTTGAATTGTGGGGACACCTTGATAACGGGAGTAATTATCATAAAATTGTGGTGGGAAGTCTCCAGAGGGAGAGGAATTTTGAATACGAGCGTTTAGTCTAAGATTCGTAATTTGTCCGGAAAAGGCATAATTTTTAAAAGCGGTTTGATGGTCGAGATCGCCCCGATACAATGTCACGATTCCTATGCCGTGAACGGGGGTGAGTTCGGCTAAGATTTGTCCGGTTTTATCCATTCTTTTACAATTTTAATTTTGTCAAGGGGCTTGACGATTAGTTTGCCCTCAAATAAGAGGACTGCGGTGGGGACAGTTTTATGTTGGTTCTCGTTGATTTGGAGGGTTTGACCAATGAGGGAGGAACGGGAAAAGCGAGCGCTATCGAAGGGGTAATAGTTATCGCTGGCACTGTCGTATATTCCCCATCTTCTCAGTCCTCGGGGTCGGGCTTGCCAGTGGAGCAAGCAAAATTCTCCGGTTAGGTTGAAATATTCGATGATGGGGTTGAAGTCAAGAGTTAAACTTTCTCTAGGCTTTTCATCCCACCAAATTTTGAATTTTCCCTCGTCGAGTTTTTGGACGCGTTGCACTTTTTAAAAGGGCAGAAAATTCTACCCTAAAGTATTTTATGGATTAGGAGCGGGAGCGGGAGCGGGAGCGGGAGCATCATCAAACTCTAGATCGGGACTGGTTAGATAGCCTTCTCCGTTGGGAGTTCGAATGCAAGGAATCGTAAGTCCTACAGCTAGGCTAATTTCCCCCGTGGTGTTACTAATTTGAGCCGCAAATTGAGTCACAATTTGCGGCATTTCCCCTTTGGCTTTGGCGTTTCCTCGCAATTTTCCGCCGTATTTGAAAGAAAGTTGTCGGATTCGTTCGATATCGGCGAGCAAAGCGTCTACAGCTTCTTTTGCTGTGTTGTCAGTTCCTTTTATTTGTGCCATGAGATTATCTGAGTGTTGTTGTTACGCTATGACCCATTGTACTACCAATTTTCTGATTTGGTGGCACAACACAAAATTATGTGAAACCTATCCCCAACTGAGACAGAGGCGTATGATACCTCTTGGCATCATCAAGTTTTTCCTTGGTGAACAGTGGCTCGTCAGGTGTCCACAAATCGATCGCTTGCTGGTACAAGCTGAATTCTCCTTGTAAGCTGGCTCGTCCTTTTCCGGGTGTCAGGCGTTGGGCGGTAATGGTGGCGAACGCGGGATACACTCTTACGGTTTTATATTGCTCATCGAAAGCGTTGTCGCGAGGATTGGGGGTTTTTCTGCGCCTGCCACCAGAGTAGAGTCCAGTTAGTTCGGCTTCGGAAAGTTCCGCCAATGATTCGAGCCAGTTTACTGCATCGGCTTCGGTTGCGCCAAATACGGTGATGGGTCTTCCTCCGAGTTTTCCGCGTGCTGCATATTTCCCAAAGTTAAAGCCGACGGTTCCACCTGCTAACCGCTTAATTTTTGCCCATGTGAGTTTGCTTGGATCTACGAAGGGGATTTTGATATCGGGTTCTGTCCACAAGTTTTCGTCTTTTCCCTCCGTTTCCCATCTGGTGCGAGAGAACGGTTTGTCTGGCAAGGGGTAATACTGAATTTTCAGGGTTAGTGTGGATTTTGGCGGTTTGGCGGGGAGTTCGTTGGCTTTTCTGCGATCGTGCAGCCGATGCAAATCGCGATTTTCGAGGAGTTGGTGAACTGCCATTACAGTCGTGGCTTGCGTTTTGAGCGATTCCTCATTGCCAGCAAGCACGAGAGTTTCCTCTGGAGCGGTGCGATCGGGGGTGAGGGCTATGGTGCGTTCCACACCGAGGACGGCTTCCTGCATATCTTCTTGCTCTTCAGCTTTGTCTGTTGCATCTGCAAGCACAAAGCCAATCTCATTAAAACATTCATTAAATTCGTCCCATGCGTTTTCAGCAAAAGTTCGAACCAGTTTGTTATCAATGTTAGCAATACTATCTTCGACTTTTTCATTGATAATAAACGGCTGAGCGCCGGGACCGTACAGGCTTTCTTTGATTTTTTCGATTTCTTCATCTGGCACGCCTTTGAGTTTGTGATATGCCCACACCGCGAAGTTACGTCCGTGTTTGTATGCTTGCAAAAGTAAGGCTTGAGTGCCTTGGATGGCGACAGTACGGGCAAGTGCTCCAAGGTTTGTAGCGAGGTCATCCATGATTTGACCAACGAGAGCCTTACCCTGACGCTTTAGCCCTTTTTTGATGGCAATGGGGTCAAGCTGGATCAGTTTGGATGTGGCGACATAGCCAAGAGCAAATAATCCGCCGCCTACGACTTGCCCGGCTAAACATCCGACTGTAGAACCGAGTTGGGCGGCGATGGTTTGCATTAACTGTTCGGTTGTCTGGTCGATCGCTTCGTCGCTTTGAGTGAAGTTAAAGTTAAGGATAAATTCTTTAAAGCCAACGAATGCCCCCCATGCTTCGGCGGCGGTAAATTCTCCGATACGACTGGCTAAACCTTTAAGTTTGTTCCAAACGAAGCCGACGAAACCGCCAAAGGTATTCCGTACCCATTGGATGCCTCCTTTTAAGGGTCCTTCGATCCAGTCGGGCAGCCAATCGATGTTTCCATCGTCGAGGGGTTCTTCTGGCGAACCGATGACTCTTTCCCCGATCGCGGATCGGACTTCGTGAGAGATGAGGTCGTCAAATGTAAGCGATAATCCCATTATTCTGTAATGTCCTCCCGTGATTCTCCGTCGATGCCAACTTCTGTGATGCGAGCGCGGCGATCGAATTTACGCCCGTAGGGGTTAATGGTGTCTTTCATGCCGGGTTCTGCGATAAAGCCATCTTGAACGAGTAGCATGAATTCGTCGAAGCCTCGGCGATCGTCGCCGTCGTCTTGTAAGGGAGGATCGTCGTCACCGTCGCCGTCGTTTTGTGGGCGATCTTTTTTGGGTAACATTTGAGTGAGGAGGTTCATCGCGCTGCCTTTGAGGTCTTGCGGATTGCCGCGATGTACGAATCTTTGGCAAATTTGGTCGATGTTTAAGATGTGTCCGATGACGTGCTGAAAATTTCCGCTATCTTCTTCGCTGGGGACATCTACAACCATTTCGATCAATGTCGATTTTAGGATGTCGGCGGTTTTTTTGACGAAGGGGTTAAAGGTTGAGGGTATTTTGATTTTCTTCTGGGTGGTGGGATGCCCGATCCACGCGCAAAGGGTACTCATGCAAGCGTCTTGTTTAACCATCATTTTCTTGGTACTGGCAGTTTCCATGAGGTTTCGCATGGTGGCGTTAAAGGTTGCATCGACTTGGGTTTCTGTGACGTATATTAAGCCGGTTAAGTCGGCTAAAAGTTCTGCTAAATTTTGCCATTCGAGTTCGATGGATTGGTCGCCTTTTTCGTCGAGTTCGGTGTCTTTGATTGTGATTTTGAGGGGGAATTTACCGATGAGTGCGTCGAGTTGTTGGATCGACCATGCTTGTATTGCTGGGATTGATTCGAGAACGATGGGTTTGCAATTTTCGTCGGTGATACATTCAAAAGTTGTTAGGGGTAAATCGTCCACGCCTACGGCTTTTTTGATGGCGGCGATGTCTTCTTTTAGGCTTGTTATTTCGGCTTTGAGTTCTCCGATTTCTTCTGCGTTTTCGAGGTTGAGGGATGCGAGATGGTTTACTCCGTCGAGAAATTCTTCTTCTTTTAAACAGCTAAAGTCTTTATCGGCGAGTTTTTCTAGGGCGTTGGCGATTTTTTCGCATGCTTCGTCACTTTCGGGTGGGGGTTCTTCCTCGGGTGGTGAGTCTCCTTCACAATTATTTCCTTTGTTGATTAAAGTTCCTATTCTAACCCTAATACTGTCGGTTAAATTTCTCAGCTTTTCTTTTAATCTTGCTACTTCTTCAATAAATCCTTGAGGTAATTTTATCCATATAATATTAAATGATTCTTGTCCGTATAGCCTTTTCCAAACATCATGGGCTGCTAATTCTTCTATAAAAATTCGATATTCCCTAAGAAAAGTTACAGTTTCTTGAAGAAAAAAGCTATTAAAGCAAAGCAATGATTCGTTTTTTTTAGCGGGACAATTAACAGAATTACCAGTAATTCGAGTAATTGTTGTTTGAATTCGGTCGCTAATTTTTTCTAGAGCTTCTATTATTTTGGTGTCATCACGTCCAGATTCTAGCCCCACTCCTCCCCATGTGGCGATAAATACACCAAAAGGTGTCGCTTGCTGCCCCGTTTCATTCCAGTCAATTTTTCCGCTAACATCCCAGCGATCGCTTTGCTCTATCTGTGGAATATTTGCGTTAATGACTGCTAGTAACTCTTCTTGTTCTTGTTTTAGTAGATTTTTATCAATAGCGGTACAAGCCATAATTTATTTTTGTTGTTGTTTTTTCATTTTGTAAATATAAAAACCCATTATTATAACTATAACAAGTAGAAGAAAAGCAATAGCTTTTGACAAAGAAACAGAAATACTATACATAAAATAAATAATTGCCGCGAGTACAGCAAAGGGGATTACGATATCATAAGAATAGCTATTTCCTGTCTCTAAAAGCTGTTTGTTCTCTACAGCTTTTTTTGCAAGACGATCGATTAAATTGTTTTGTTCTTGTTGCAATTTAATAATTTTCTCATTGAGCAAATCATTATCTCTCTTCAATGCTTGATTGTCTTCTTGTAATTTCTTGATTTGCTGTTTGAGTTGAGCTTGATAGCGCAGCCGTTGGAGTTCTGGGTTATCTTTGCCTTTTGCCATGAGAATTTCCTTCCTGTAAAGTAGGAATATTTTCTCACTTTTTAAAAGAAAAAGTAAGAAGGAACGCTAGTTCTATAAATCATAGCGTAGAAATAACACTTTGGCAATGAGCATGAAAAATCCCGCGTTTGGTGGTGTTACGCGGGGGTAAGTCAATTTAGCTAAAGGGCGTTGGGGTCGATGCCTGCTGCTCTAAGCCGATCGCGCAATTGTTGCAACTCTCCTTCAGCGAGATCGGCACGTTCTTCAGCAGCCAGCAACAAATTCCCCTCACTATCCCACCACCGCAACCAAGGTAATTCGGCATTTTGGTAATTTCCCTGCCAAATTCCCAGTTCGACTCCCAATGAATCTATGGGAAAATGTCCGCGACTGTTGGGAGGGACAAGCTGGTAACGACCTTGTACCAAGCGATAGACCTCAACTCGTGCCTGTCGTACCTCATAGATCGCGTAATACTCGGCTTGTATTCGATTTTCGTATATCCAGAATTTGCCTGTTTCAGGCGAGCGATCGCGTTCTTCGTCACCATTCCCCGATACAAACTCCAAGACGATCGCGGGAGGGACTCGTTCTTGCCAGAGAACGTAGGAACGGCGCTTTTGCCCGTCTAACGTGGGAGGAATGTTGGGAACGTAAAACCAATCAGGAGCTTCCGCGCCATTAAGTGGAGGATTGGTCACGCGCCAGTAGATGCCGCTATCTTGCCCGATGTCGTATTGTCCGTTGGGGTGAATGCGATCGAGAATGGGGCGAATCGAGGTGGTGATTAAGATGCTTTGGGGATGTTCTTGGAAATTCTTCACGGGGATACCATTTTCGCAGGGTAACTGCGTATGATCGGGTAGGGCTAAGGGTTGGCTGACCATTGTTTTATTTTGAAAGTGCTTTTATTTTAGCGATCGCATTTGGAAAAAATCGTATCCGTATAACCTTTGCCTTGTAAGGTTTTGAAGGTTGTTAAACGCAAAAAATCGGACACGTTCTATCATTATTCAATGGGCAAATAGAGGACTTTCTCGTGTTCAAAAACAATGCCCTCTAAATAATTTCCATTTTTCTTACGCTTCTTTTTGGCATTGGGGAAAATTTTTAAGAGTCGAGCCGATAACTGGTTAATGGCTTTAACGTTTTCTTCGTAAGCAGAGGCTTTTCCCAACCAAACGAGTTTTTCCTTCTCGTTTTTGTCCATTTCAATTTTTAGCAACCCTTTCTCTACATACCATTGCTTTAAACGCTCCCAAATCTCTCCAATGGCAACTTGTCCGCCACGATGTTCTTTTAATCCCACATCAACGCAAAAGATAGTGAGATGCCTTTCGGGTTCTATCGGCTCTGGGGCTTCCTCCGCTTGTAAAGCCGCTTGGTCTTCAGGAGAGAGATGGAGCATAGAAAATGCTTCCGCCTCGAGCATCTTCTTTCGAGTCGGATCGAGTTTTTGAGCTTCTTTGAGAATTTTGACGACTTTGGCTAAGTCATCAATGGTTTTTACTCGGTCTTGGGTTGTTGCTTGATTTTCTTCGGGATGACGAGAATAGCTTCCAGTTTTGCGGATGGAGGGTAAAACCTCATGTGTCACCCATCGTTTGAACGGTTTAGCCTGTGGTTTGCGGCAACCAAGGATGACCGAATACAATCCGGGTTCTGTAACGACTATCATTTCACGACCTTTATCAAGTTCCTGTGTACTATCACTTGAAATGATAGTAACTTTGTATTCGTCTTCGTCAAGGCGAGAAGCAACTTGACCAGCATTTTCTAACTCCAAGCACTTGCAAATATCTTTTAGGACAAACAAGGGATTTTCAGCATCTCCCAACACACGAAGCTCGTGAGACTCAAAGTTGAAAACAGATAAATTGTTCATCAGTAATTCCTCATAAATTTTTGGTTTTGTCAAATACCCTGATTTCAAATCAGGGTCTTCTGCTTGGCGATCGCGTTACTCCTCGTCTGTCTCCTTAATTTCCAAATCCACTTTTTCGGCTTCGTACAATTCGGAAGGGTTGCACTCTAGCACTTGGCATAGTTTCGCCACTTTGACAAAATTCTCTATCCCTCCCCTGTCTCGCTCCCAATTGCGAATAGTGGAGGGGTCAACACCAACTAAATCAGCTAATTGACGTTGAGTTAACTGTTTCTGCTTTCGCAGTTCTGCAACTTTAGACAAATAGATTTCTCCCATGCGTTCATTAATAGCATTATTATAGCGCTAGTTTCTTAACGTTAGATAATTGACATCGCTTAAAATTTAGCGCTAGTATAATCACACAGCAAAAACCCAAAAAGAAGCGCAGGCGAGGAAGTGCTGGAACACTTACCCCGCCCACTTCTCCCCGCGTACTAACCTACTAGGAGAGCTAATTTATCATGACAAAAAAAGTTCATTTTGACGATGCTTTAGAGCAAAAACTTGGTCAAATGGAGAAGTTACGAAACGAGATGGCTTCTCTCTGTCTGTGGGGAATGATTGAGAATGGAGTCTCTGTCAAGGATTTCTTGTCCACGCTCTATGCTCATCTGTCCCCTTCGTCTGGGGGTTACGAGCTCTTGCAGCAGTTGATAGAAGTTCTTGAGTTTGAGTCTTTAGATTACCTGAAAGAATCTTTCTTGAGAACGTCTGTCCACGATTTTTCTAAAGTCGTATCTAAAGAGAGCATTGAGGATAGTTGAGTCTATTCCCGGTGGAATCCGCTCGCTCAACGAAGTCGCGAGCGGAGGATTTCAGAGTCGGAACAGTAGTGTAGATTTGACACTTTGATAGAGCGATCGCCCTCAGCAAACGTCCCAAGGTTTCCAATGCTCATCGCTCGGATAATCTTGCTGGAGCAAGTGAACCCGCTCTTTTTTGAGTTGGTCGAGGACTTGAGGCTTCGTCATGTTTAACTCTTTCGCCAACCGCTCCAGCAAATCCCCTCGGGGAACGTATAAGTAATACCGGGAATTCCCGAGCCTCGTCCGTTTTTTGGCGTATCGGGGGCGATAGAGACGAGTCAGAGCGCGACGGGAGTGCGTTCCCAGCTTGTGATAGCAAAGTAAATTCATGGCTATATATTAGCGCTGACGTTCCATGTACTTAAAGTTTCCTCTAAGGGGGTTAAGGTGCAATGTCGTGGTCAAATCGCTACAGTCAGAGAGCAGAAGAATTAACCCAAATCAACAATGCCAAGAAATTACAGCAAATCCGATCCCGTTTGGGTGCCCTACCGGGCCAAAACGGATTTAATCAAATATGGATTTCCCTGTCGCCTAGAACGCGATACCGCCTTCTCAACTCTGGGAATCAACCTAATAGATGTCACGGCACTAAGCGAGGCTGACTTACTGGGAATGGTGTGGGGAGCCAATTCTCCAAAGCCTCCTCGAGCGACAAAGAAACACGACACAAACCCTCCGGGTTACGAATCGACATTTTGCGGCAATAGCGCAACCATCCTTGCGGCGGCAAGAGCTGACGGATGGAAAATTAGGACAGGAAAATCCCCGCGCAAACCTTCGGAAACAACGCGATCGAAAACGGTATACGTCACGATTAATGGTATTAACTATGCTTGGCAATTTGCAAAACTCGCACAAGGGGTCACGGTTGATGTTACTCAAATCGGGGTAAAAGATGCCACCAGCAATGACTTATTGGTGTTCGGTGCCACTTTTCCGAAGCCTCCAAAAATGCAACGAAATATTAACGATCCAGCCGATCCTGATGACGACACCTTTTCGACTTTTGGAGACCCCTCCTCCCTCGCTAGTGCCGTCGAAAATGACTGGAATCAAAAGAATATGAAAGGTGCAAATCTAACCGAGCTTATCGATTTTATTACTTTGGTGTCGTAATGCGAATTTTAACGCCAGACAACTATCCATTTTTCTACCAAACTTTGGCACTCAATCGCCCGCCTCAGCCTAATGTCCCTCGGAGCGAATATCTGCCCACTGCTCTGCTCTTTGCACCGGGGGAAAGTGTCGGGCGAGAGGCGAATGTGGCGGAAACGCGGGAATATTTGTGCGGTGGGGAGTGGGACGCGCGATCGCGGGAATTAGAAGAAGATGCCATCACCTGACGTTCGAACCGATGATTGGGGCAATTGGTATCAATTGGGTGTAGTCAAAGTCAAGAAAGGGGAATGGCGCAAGGCTTCTTACCCGACAATTGGGACGACCTTGCGCTTTACCGTGAGTGGCATTGTGACCCCCAAACAACTGCGATGCTTTATCTACGTGGCTCTACGGTATCAAGAACCCAATTGGCAAGGGGGGCAGGTTTGGGAGCGATCGGAGCGCTATTATCCGGATATGCCCCCCCAATCCACGCTCATCTCGATAAATCCGGGGTTTTTCTTATCCCCTGCCCTGCCTTGGCAAATTCAGAAGATGGAAAAGTGGGTGGAATTAAAGGTGATTCCTCGCGATGCGGTCAATCCTAATTTTTCGATTTTAGTAGAAGAATTAATTGTTTAAAATGTTTAGCAAAATATTAAAAAACTTAGACATTTCAGTCTTATTATTATTTGGTGCTTCGGAAATTTATTTACTACAAATGATAAACCCAGGTACTATTTTGCAATGGATTGAAGTGCTGGGGGTATTTGGTGCGGGCGTGGGAACTTGCTGGATATGGTGGCGGAAGCAAGAAGGAAAACGACTAGAAAGTATTGAAAAAGGACAAGGACAGATTGTTAATGGATATAATTCTTTACTTGAAGAGTTTCAAGCCTCAAGTGAGGAAAAAGAAAAAGAAAATAAAAGGTTAGTCGCTGAAAACAGAAAGTTTTTTAATGAGCTTAATAATTATAAATTGATTATTAAGCAACAGCAAGGAGTAATCGAATCTTTGAAATTTTTTAACAAAACACTATTAAATACAAACTCAGAAGAGATGCGGCAGTTTTTGAAGACTTCCCCGATTATGGATTTGCTCAATACCGAAAAATCCATTCGCGAAATTTTATTAGAGCGAGTGGAACGCGATAATTAACCTGAAAGAATTTTTGTATTGAAAATAATTAGAAAATTAACATTATCGTTAATTTCCATTAGTCGCTCGAGCTTTTTTGCTTTCTGGCGATCGGGAGCACGCATATAATCCTCAAATGCCTTTTGCAATTGGATAACCAGCACTTTCTGACGATCGCGCAATTTAATGCGGCGATCGAAGGCTAAATTTTGTTCACAGGTAAAATGTCCCATTTTTAATGGATAGAGATTAGTTCGTTAGGCTTATAATGCTCAAAAATTTGCAAGATTGTATCAAGAAGATATCGACGTGCGGCAAATTCTGACTGATAATTATTGATTGGATCGTTGGGGTGACGATATCGAATCCACCACACAATATAAGGACTACTAATGCTTAAATTTTCGTGCAGGTGAATCCAAAACCGTAAACGCCCTACAACCATATAACAGTTACATTTTTGTAGTTCTACATCTCCGCTAAACCACAAGGCGTAACAGGGCAAAGAGAGAAGGCGATCGCTGGGAATTTCACTTTCTATAAGTTCCTTGATTTGAGTCGCGCCTAAATCCTTAACTTGTTGCTGATGAGATTTAATTATTTTGTTTAACTCAAAAATTGGTCTCATGTCGGAATAAGGATAATCTGCGGGTCTTTTTAATAACATCGCAATTCCTCCAAATTTACAGGCATGGGCATAATTAGACTATCTCCTTTTACTTCCACGGGCTGCCCTTGCTGCAAGCTGGCTATCTCGACAAAGACAACGCGATCGCCTTTATGCCACGACACGCGATCGCCTTCCTTGGCTAAATTGTCCGGCTGGCATTGCATGGGCAGTTGGGCATAACGGGGAAATTGCACCTTAATGTCTTCTGGGGAGATATCCGTTATCGTTCCTATCCCCCATTTTGGATGGGTGAGATCGACAACCGGATCGCCTTTTTGGAAATGTCCATCAGTATCGAGAGAATCTGGCGAGGCAGGTGGGGAATTGCGAATGCGATCGATCGCTTGTTGCTGTTCTGGGGACAATCGAGAGATTGCTTCCTCTAAGAGGTCAGGGCAAGAGACCCCTTCGTCTAAGAGCGCATCGCGAATAGAACTCGTCAAACCTGCGACCTCTTTGTAGATGTCCGCGTTTTCGCAATCCTTCAACATTTCAACAATGGCTGTTATCTGTTCTTTTTGGACATCGCGATCGCTTGACCATTTTTGAATTTGCGACCTTTTCGAGAGATCGAGGCGTTGCCATGCTTGCTGATGCAGTTCGGGGGAGAAAAAGGGAAGTTGCTCCATCTCGTCATATTCCGCGATCGATTGGCAACTGTTCATGTATTGCTCGAGCTGCATGATGAGTTTTTCAGTTTCCTCTGACTCTTGCGTCAGTGTGTCATTATTTCCCTGAAACTTTTGCGATGTAAGTGTTTCAGAGCGCGTCATGAGTGAGTCATCCATCGTCATTGGCGATTTGCTGTTGTCATTTGCCAATGACGATGAAATTTGTATAGATGACGCATTGGATGGGGGAGATGACAAACTATTGACGCAATGATTGTTCACTGAGTCATTGACTGTAATGCTTCCATTATCTGGGTTTTCAGCTTTCTGATGAAAGGGCGTGACGCAAATGAGCGCCTTTTCGGGATTGAAGGAAATTCCCTCGATATATCGCACTGAAGCCGATCGCCCTCGGGTCGATCGGGGAAATAATTTTTCGAGCCTCGGGGTGAGTTGGTTAATAGCCTTGATATTTTTATCTAATGGGTGTGTTTGCTCTTCCCATATCTTCCGTTCGCCAAGGAAGGAAAGAACTCCATTTTCATGCTCGTACCACCACAGGAGGCGATCGTAAATGTCTTTGATGGGGGTTTGCACGCCTTCTGCCTCAACCAAACCCATATCATCACAGAAGGTAATGAGGTGATTATTTTCTCGTCTGGCTTCCTCAAAGGCTGCTTCTGTGGCAGTGGTGTCTATTCCTTCCTCGGTCAATCGGGACAGAGCATCGAGAACGCGATTGAGGAAGGCTGAGAGAATATTATTTTTGATGAAGTTCTTATTGTGCTTAAAACGAGGATCTTCTTCAATTTCCCCTCGGTTAGGATTGGCATTTTTCTTAATTGTCTTATTAAATTCGAGAATAGTATAGCGACTTTTAATCGCTGTCATATCCCCATGAATTAACGGCAGTTCATTAACATTGAAGAAAAAGACGGTATTACAATCAAACTGCTTCCCTTCCTTATGCAAACTGCGAGAGGTCATGGTTTCGCCCGATATTGCTTTTCGCAAAGATATTAAATTATCGAGCGATAAGAACTTGGTATTTTCTGCACTCCACGAAAGTCTCACATTATTAATTAAGGAAGCAATCTCGAACTTTGTCCCCCGATCGTATTGTTTAAAGTCGGTGAAGGAGTAAGAACCAATGCCTTGATTTCCAAATAGTAGGCGCACGGTTTCTCGTAAGCTATCTTTTCCGTTACTTCCCTGCCCGATACAGAGCGCCGCGGGGATGCGTCCAATCTTAGAAAATCCGCGTAATGTCTGGAGGTCAACGCTAGCGGCTACTAGTTTTAGAAAGATGTCTCGTTGGTCGGGTTCGAGGACAGAAAGCAACTTGTCACAATCTTCTGTAGGAGCATCTGGGTCAAATATGGTATCGGAACAGTAGGTATAATATTGTTGTGGATTGTGGGGGATTAATTCATAGTTGAGTTGCTCTTTGTCCCATTTAATTTTAAGAATTCCATTGGCTAAGTTTAAGCCTTTAGGATTGGTAAGTTTAGGATCGATTCCGGTGCTTTGTTTTGCCCATTTCAATATCTCGGTGACGTGGTGGCTTTTGGTATATCGGTAAACACGATCGCTGATTTCTCCTTTAATATAAATGGGTTCTTCGTATCCTTTCAGCCAATAAACGATCTCTCGTTCTATAGCGACATCTTCAACAGGTTCGTAATATTTCCCGTTCCATTGGTGCATTTGTCCGTCGATTGTTATCCAGTATTCACCCGCAAATAAATCCATATATGCTTTTTCAACATAATTCATTTTATGGTAAGGGAGTATTTTAACTTCTTTCAACCCTATATGAGGCTTAATTTTTTCTAGTTTTAGCTCATTTTCTGCATTCTTTTTAGCGTTAAATTTCTCAAAATTAATTCGTTTGATTGACTTTGCACTTACGAGAAATTCGTGAAAAATTTTAGCACCGTGGTTAAAAATAACATCATCTGCTCCTTTACCCAAGCGGCTATCCCATTGTGAGATTTTGACTTTGCTTTCGGCTTCTTCTAAAAGTTTGGTTGTGCGTTTAATGGCGGTTGCAACTTTTGTGAGAGTGTCGGGGTCACTGTCTTGATCGAAGGTAATGAAAATGGTTCTCCCCGCAAATTTCTCTAAGTCGGGGATTAGTTTAAAGATAAAGTATCGGGTTTCTCCGTTTTTTTCGCTTACTTCTTTTTGGGCATTGGGGAAGTATTCGGGAATCGTGACTTTTCGGCAGCCATTCCACACGCCAACAAGGGCGATCGCTGCGTATCCCGCGCTTAATTGTGCGGCGGCTTTTTTCGCTCCTTCGGTGAGGATGATGGGGATTTTTTCTCGCTTGACCCATTGCCAAAATTGATTTGTGGGTTCTGTGTCGGGACATTTCTTTTTATAGCGTTTGGCGATCGCTTCCCATGCTTTGCGGGAGGGTTCTAAGAAAAAGGCTTCGGAGGTACTTTTGGGGGGGGTTTCGTATTTGATTAGTTTGCCTTTTTCGTTGGTTCTCGGTGTATCGGGTTTGAATTGTCCGAATTCTTTTTCCTCTCCGGTTTCGGGGTCTAAAGACTTGACCCACCATCCTCCATTTTCTACGTGGCGGTAGTTCTTTAATATGCCTTCTCTGACTCTTCCGTCGTTGCGGCGATCTTTATCGGGAAGGAAAGGAAAAAGACGGTCATAGGGAGCGTCTCCGTCTAAACTTTGGAAGTTGAGATAAGCGATTTCATCGTCGATCGCGCTGTTGCGAAGTTCTTCTAAATGTTTGGTTTTGAGTCTTGTTTTTCCGGGTGTTTGTGGTAAAATCGAGGAAGTTTCACAAACATTTTTGACATCTGTTGATAACATAGTTTTTGGTTAAATTATTTGGACAGGCGATCGCATTTCCCTGCTACGGAAACGCGATCGCTTTTACTATTCGAGACAGTTACAAGAACGATTGCTTTTCTCGGCTTCAATAGCAGCTAATTCAAGGGGAGTAAGGGCATCGATATCGTTCCAAGCGAAATTTCTACCGAGTCCTTTCGTTCCGCCTTCCTTTAAATTTGCCATTGCATTTATTTCAAGAAAGCATCCAGCTTTAAACAAGTCGGGATAAGTTTCTTTGAGTTCTCGGACTTCGGCGATCCGTTGCGAAGGACAAAACCAGCATGAGGATTTAGGAGGGATCTCTCCGAATACTGACAAGCACAATCGCTGACAGGCTTGCTGGTTAAGGTTGTTGATAACCAAAGGATATTCAACGAATAACCTTTGGTTTTTGTTCAAATCTTCAATTAATGGTTTGGGAGTGCCGTTTGCCATTAATAATCGCTGGGGTTCTCCTGCATGAATGCCGATCCACTGGCGAATATCGGGGGCGTTGGGGAATCTTCGGGCGATCGCCTTATGAATGGGGGTTATCTTCCATTTGTGCGAACACGAACCTTTACCGTAGGCTTTTGATGGCATTGTCTCGGTAATGAGGCAATTTTCGCCGAGGGTTGTATAACGAATAAATTGCCTAGCATCTTGAAAAATAACGAGGAGAAGTTCTAAGACGAAGAAATCCCATTTTTTCCAATATTTAGGATTGCATTTTGCCAAGACCCCTTTTCGTCGTCTTTTTGTTATGGGTTTGAGTTGATAGCGAACTGTTTCTATCAGAGGGATTGTGGCAGTTAAATCTTGGTTGTTATCGGCGATCCATTGGTTGATTTTGTCTAGCCAGTGGTAAGTTAGTGGCTTTTCGTTTCCAGTGTCAGCGAAGAAGATCGCATCAATTTTAATTTTATGAGCGACTGCCCAGCAAAGTAAGGCGATGCTGTTAACGCCACAGCCAAAACTGAAGACGAGAGGGGCATTTTTAGGGATAGAACAATTTCTAAGTCGTTCTATCATTAAGTTGATTTTTTCTCGTCTTGGGATATTTTCAGAAATGTCGCGAGGGACAAGTTCGGGGAACAAGGTTGTTTGAGCCATTACTTTTAAATAAAAGGTTAATCGCGGCGATCGCGTTCGTAATCAAATTCACAATTAAGAGCGCGATGATGAAGTTAAAATCAGGGTTATCGTTGGCTTTGGCGATAATTGCCAGCATCCCGAATATTTGGGTTAGAACGAGGGAAATGATGATTTTCATGGTTAGAAAGGAATATCATCAACATGGTCGAAAATGAGTCGCTTTTAACTGTCTGCAACTTGAAAAAGTATTCCAGTAATGCACCCTCGCAGTGCGAGCGCTTCGGGTGAGTCGAAATCAAGAGATTGCAATTCTTCCCACGATCGCGGGAAGAATTGCCGAATTTCTCGCATCCGATTTGCAATTTGCTTGATTTCCTGCGTGCTAAATTGGTGAGTGCAATCATTAAGTTGTGCAATCCCTTTCTGAAAATGTAAAATCAGTGCGCCAGAAGGAATATGCGAGAGAGTAAAATTTTCTCTACTTTCTCGACTGAGAAAAAAATCTTTCTGAATTTTTCGTCCTTGTTTTTTTTTCTTACCTTTTTTATTTCCTAGTTCTGTAACGGGAATTTCAACTATTGTCATGGTCTGTAACTGGTGACTGGTGACTGGTGACTGAAAGGAGCGATCGCACTGCCAAACCTGACAGGCGATCTGCTTAAGTGTGAAAGGACAAGAAGGTGTTCGTATAAGAATCCTGAAGAACGTATTCTTCAGGGAAGGAGGATCGAGCAATCCAAGACTTTGCCTCGTCCACTGACTCAAACAATCTCAAAAGGCATTGCCCGTGGTAGATCCGATATCTGTTGGTTTTTGTCATGACTGATAACTGATAACTGATAGGAGCGATCGCACTGCCAAACCCGACAGGCGATCGCTCGGGCCAATTTAATCGGCCAAGATATTGATTCCGTCTGGGGTGATAATTACGTCAACGGTTTCGCCATCTGCATTAAACGGAGACAAGACAGCCGCAACACTTTCAGCGTCACGACTTTGGATCGACAAACGATATTCTGACGTGTCATCTCCCAGCAAATAATCGTGAAGAGCACCGCATGTCTCGTCTTCAGTCGTGGGGGTGGGGGTGTCGGTCGTGGGGGTTACTGCGGTATCAACCATAATTTTTTACTCCTTGTTATTTGAGGAAAAGCGATCGCTTTTGGCAGTGCGATCGCGTTTTATCTTGCGGGGCAAGAGTCGGGAGTTGCACCCGAATCATCAACTCAAGGACTACTAAAACAAATTTCGCCGTTGAGTTTGACTTACCTCGTCAGGCTCCTGCCATGAAAGACGAGTGTTGCGGTACATCGTCATGGTTTGGATTAGAGGTGTTGATAGTGTGAGGAGAAGAGGGGGAGACCCCTTTACAAGCGGTTATTTTCCTTTAACAGCAGGGCGTTTTTTTTGACCCATACTTGACCCATCCGCTACGTCGCGGCTTGTGGATTTTCAAAGCGCTACGGGGAAACTCGTCCCACGGCTGACCTCAATTATGGGCAAGGCTGACTTGCCTAGCATCACAGGATTGGCGTTCTCCCGAAGGTTCGTCCGCTTCACTGCCGATCCTTCTCCCCCTCTATAATAAACCAAGTTCTACCACTGGTAAATAAAATTAAACCAGTGGTAGAACTTTTTGCGTCTTGACTCCTCTTCTGCCACCAACCCACACCCCAACAATGCGGAGTTGTGCAAAAACTCTCAATCCCTATTTGTAGCGACACCGCATCCTTCTTCAAAAAAATGACCGAATTTCCCACTCTTTACAACGCCTCGAGCAATTACAAACCCGATCGCGAGATGTGCGATCGCTTTCAAACTCTGGGGCTTTCTGTGGCCGAATTCATGATTCTCACTGCTCAACTCGAGGTAGAGGAGACTTGGGACATTAAAAGCAGCCTCGAAATGATGACCCGCCATCCCGAGGCGATTAAATTAGATGTTTTGGAGGTTGCGATCGCCTATCGCAACCTCCAAAACGTAGGAAGAATAATAGATATAGCGTACTTGCAGCTTCATGAATACGCTATATGTGGTGCATGGTTGCAATTATTTAGTTTTATGGATGCGCCCCCTCGCACCTATTTTCCAACAGCAAATGCACCCAAAAAAAATCCCCCGACAATGCCCAATCGGGGGAAGCGCTCTTGATAGTAGCGATGCAAATTGTGTCAGTTTTTCTTGCGTTTTAAACCGCGAATTCCTGCGAGTCCAATTACTCCCAAACCGAGAAGAATTGAAGGCTCTGGAGTTTCAACAGAAACGAGTTCGTAAGAAATTTGTGTAAAGTTTCTGCCTGCATTTAGATCGGAAGTAAAGGTTATGCTACTTAGCAATTGATTCCCGAACAATCCATTCACATCAATTATTGCGGTCAAGGGATCTATAGCAATTGAACCCAAGCTAAATCCATCAACATCAAATCCCTCTAATGTTCCAGTACCAATAGTTGAGCTATTTCCATCCGATGTAAGAACAGCACTGAAAGTGCCGACAGAACTTGCAAGACTATTAATAAAGGTAAACGTTATCGACTCTCCATTATCTACTAAGAAATCGTCAATACCCAGTCCAGTAGATAAATCAATATTGCCCGATCCTGAAATGTCAAGTCCTAAAGCGTTTACTTCTGATAGCTCGTCGGCATCTGGATGACCAAAATTTATAGTGATTGCTTTTGCTGATTTTAGGGATAAAAATGGCAGTCCCAGAGAGAAGAAACCTGTTACAATAAGTGTCAATAAACTATGTTTCATTTACCTATTTGCCCAAAAAAATAATTGAGTTATGAACTCGATCCCCTATCCAACTCTATCAAACTTGCTATTTATTCCCAAAATGTTCGCTTTATCTTTGTGGTCTCCACCAATTGCGATCGCCGGGGTCCCTGTCCCAATCGTCCCCGAAGCAAACGGAACGGGAACGGAAATCGACACCAACGGGCAACAATTTGATATTGGTGGCGGCATTCTTTCTGGGGG
Organism: Cyanobacteria bacterium SBLK; assembly: GCA_017746715.1. Lineage (GTDB taxonomy): Bacteria > Cyanobacteriota > Cyanobacteriia > Cyanobacteriales > Spirulinaceae > CCY15215. The sequence continues at coordinate 1,821 of JAGHZQ010000013.1, read as the reverse complement.
AAATTTATTTCACAGTTTTGAACAATTCGGACTCAACGAGGGGCAAATCGCCAATTTCCTCTCGGCTCCTAGTATTCACAATATTTTCGGTCGCGTTGTTGGGGGCGATCCTTCGATTATTAACGGTTTGATTCAAGTGACGGGGGGAAATTCCAACCTCTTTTTGATGAATCCGGCGGGGATGGTTTTTGGGACGAATGCGAGTTTGAACGTGCCGGGCGATTTTACGGCAACGACAGCCACGGCGATTGGGTTTGGGGGCGATCGCTGGTTTAATGCGTTTGGAAACAACAATTACGCCGATTTGACAGGCGTGCCGTTTCAGTTTGCCTTCGATAACTCTCAACCCGCCGCCATTCTCAACCACGGGAATTTATCCGCTTCTAATTTGACCTTATTAGGTGGCAGCGTGACCAGTACCGGAGCATTGCAAGCATCCGGAGGCAGCATAACCCTCTCAGCCGTGCCGGGAACGAGTTTGGTGCGAATTTCTCAAGCGGGTCATTTGCTAAATTTGGAACTCCCCAGCGATCGCATTCCTCCCGATTTTTCCCCTCTACACATCCCCGAAGTCCTAACGGGAGAACCCGCAACCGCAACGATATCGGGAGACGTTGACGCAAGCAATCCTGATGGCATTGGCGGAAACATTGCCTTACTAGCCAACACGATCGAGGTAGACGGACACCTCAACGCATCGGGACGCGATGGCGGTGGCAATATTTGGATAGGCGGTGATTACCTTGGAGGTGGCGAACTCCCGACAGCAGACTACACTACGGTTAGCTCAGATTCGACGATACGAGCCGACGCGATTGCGAATGGAGACGGCGGCACGATAATAATTTGGAGTGATCGTACAACCAATGCGGGCAACGCTTCTATTTCAGCCCGAGGGGGTGCGTCCTCTGGCTCTGGGGGTTTGGTAGAAACCTCGGGAAAATACAACCTTGTTTTTACGGGAAACCCCGATTTATCTGCACCACGAGGTACGGGTGGAACGTGGGCTATCGATCCTGCTGATATCGTTGTTACTCCGGGTAGTCTAACTGAAACTGACTTGAGTGCGTCTCAGATTTCCACAATTGAATCGAGTATAGGGGAATCTTTAGGGCTGTTTTTTGCTTTCCAGCAAGACATTATCGAAGCCTCCACAGCCGGGACAATCACTCTTATTTCCCTCGACCACATAATTGTCATGGAGGGACTCAACGGCGGGAAGCTCACCACACCTACCGATCTGCTCCTTCAAGCTGGACTCGACGGCACCGGCTCGGTTTTTCTGCACTCTGACATCAATGTGAATGGAGAGGCGACCATCCTCGCTCCCGATTCAGTACACCTCAACTCCTCGATCGCAGCCAACGCCCTAACCCTCTCAGCCGGCGATCGCATCGCATCCCTCCACCCCCTCTCCCTCCAAACCAACTCCTCGCTCACCCTCTCAGCCTCCGAGATACTCCTCCCAACCACAACGATCGCCACCAACGGAGGCAACGCCACCCTAACAGCGCTGAACGGAAACCTGTCCATCGGAGACATCGCGACGACCGGCGGCGATATCGACCTGACAGCCACAGACTCGATCGCCACGGGACGGCTGGACAGCGCTCACTCCCACTTCCCCCTACAAACAGCCGATGCGGGGGATATTACCCTCAATGCCGGCGGCGACATCGATATCGGAGATCGCATCCGCGCCCACGGAATCCTATCGGGAAATGGGGGCGATGTTCGCCTCGAAGCAACAGGCTCGATCTCGCTGTCTCTGGGAGCGGGGACGACCGGATACAATGGCGGAGACTTCACAGCGATCGCGGG
>JAGHZQ010000012.1 GCA_017746715.1 Cyanobacteria bacterium SBLK | reverse complement strand
TAACTTTGTTGACGAAATCTTCGTAGCTTTTCCATAATTGTCTTCGGTAGATGTGGATTTTTGCTTAAATCTCATCATCTACTTTTTCGCAGCGAGGGACTCTCCCTCTCTGCTTTTTTCCTCATTTAGTCTAAACTCCAGCATCAATTACGGCAGCAGAAAAGTTGACGATTAATGGCATGGGCAACACCATCGCTCGGGATGCTGCTGCGCCCGACTTCCGGCTTATGCACGTTGCTTTGGGAGCGGATCTCGAGATAAACGAAACCACCCTTTCGGGAGAGGAACAGAGTGGATTGGAAACCGAAGATACCGCAGCCTTGGGAGGTGGAGAAACAGCATTGAGTTATGACAATAGTTGCAATCCCGTTGATGGCGGTGGAGGTGGAGGTGATAATGCTCAATAAGAGTGTGAGGCAGTTTTTGCCCCACATCTCGTGAATTACATCTGTAGCGGTACGCGCAATCCACGCGAATCGTTCGTATCGGCATCAATACTAGTTTTTTTGTGAAAAACAATGATATCTAAAAGCTCCAGTGTCCCGATCGCGCTCGTTCTCTTCTCCAGCCTTGCTTCCCCCGTTCTCGCCGAACCCACGAGTTTCAGGGAGATCGACCTCCTCGTACAATCCCCCCAAGAACGCACCGATCCCACCAACCCCGATCGCGATTTCCTCCAACCGATCGATCCCGTTCTCCCTCCCGAAGAAGAACCGGATTTTTTCCCCGATATTGAAGATTCTCCCCCCCCAGACCGCAACGGCGAAGGCATTTCTTTTGAGATCGACCGCATTGAAGTCAAAGGCAGTACCATTTTTACGTCAGAAGACTTTGCTCCCATTCTCGACCCGCTGCAAGGACAAACCATCGCCCTCGGGCAACTCCAAGAGGCCGTTGATGGGATTACCCAACTTTACATTAGCAAGGGTTATATTAACTCTCGCGCCGTTCTCACAGAACAAACGATCGCTAACAAAACCGTTACCATTGAAGTGATTGAAGGGGCGATCGCCGATATCGAATTAAACGGAGTCCAACGCTTTCAACCGGTTTATTTTACATCTCGTCTCGATCGCGGCATCAAAACCCCTTTCAATATCAACGCCCTCGAAGACCAATTGCGCCTGTTGCAAATTAACCCCCTCATTGAAGATTTACAAGTCGATCTCCAACCCGGAAAGCAAGCGGGTGAAAGTATTCTCCGCCTCGATATTGAAGAAGCCGCTCCTGTTTTTGGTACGGCATTTGTGGATAATTATTCATCTGCCAGTGTCGGTTCCGAACGTTACGGACTCAATCTCGGCTATCGCAATCTTTTGGGTTTGGGAGATATTTTCAGTGCCACGACCACCCGGTCTTCTACGGGAGGATCTCGCATCTATGACTTTAATTACAGCATTCCCATCAATGCCATGGAAGGGACCCTCGATGTGGGGATCGCTCTCGATCGCAACAATGTCACCCTTGCCCCTTTTGACGTTTTGGGCATTCGCGGGGAGTCGGAAACCTACTCCCTATCGACACGCCAGCCTTTAATCCGCAATTTCACCGAGGAATTTGCCCTCTCTGTCGGATTGCGTCACAAAACCGGGCAAACTTTCCTCTTTAATAATACAGGGGCTTCTTTTAGTACGGGTGCGGAGGCTGATGGCACAACCCGCACGATGGTCTTGAGTTTCGGTCAAGATTACCTCAAGCGCGATCGCGATGGTGCTTGGATTTTCCGCTCTCAGTTTAATTTCGGGGTGGATTGGTGGGACGCAACCAACAATGACGACCCGACCCCAGACGGCCAATTTTTCAGTTGGACGGGACAGGTGCAACGCATCCATCGGTTAGGTAAAAATCATCTCTTTGTCATTCGCGGAGACGTGCAACTCTCTCCCCATAATTTGTTAGCATCGGAATCTTTTGGCATGGGTGGGGGTCAAACCTTACGAGGCTATCGACAGGGAGCGCGATCGGGAGATAATGGCTGGCGTATTTCCATTGAGGATCGCATTACTGTCGCCTCTGGAGAACCTGCCGTGCATTTGTTTCAAGTCATTCCCTTTTTAGATATGGGGATGGTGTGGAACAATCCCAGCAACCCGGACCAGATCGCCAACGAGCATTTTTTAGCCGGGTTGGGGGTGGGTTTACTCTATGCGCCTGTAGAAAATTTAACCCTGCGCCTCGATTTAACGTTACCTCTCGTGAATGTCAGCGATCGCTCGGTCAATGCTCAAGATGATGGAATTTACTTCAATCTGGCGTATAGTTTTTAGCGAAGAATCATGATTCCCCTTTTTCGCCAATCGCGGGAATCTCAATGGTAAAAGTTGTTTCTCCCGGTTCGGAGGTACAAGAGAGTTTGCCATCGTGCTTTTCCGTTACGATTTGATAACTAATAGATAAACCCAATCCCGTCCCCTTCCCGACTGCCTTGGTGGTGAAAAAGGGATCGAAAAGTTTGGCGCGGGTTTCTTTGCTCATGCCGTTACCATTGTCACCAATGCAAATGAAAATATTTTCATCTTTGCATTCGGTTTGAATGCGAATTTGACTGGGATTCTCCTTCATTTGTGCGGGGGTGCGATCGCGATCGCGTTCCTCCAACGCATCGATGGCATTGCCGAGAATATTCATAAACACTTGATTGAGTTGCCCGGCATAACATTGTACTCGCGGCAGTTGGCCGTATTCTTTCCTGACTTCGATTTGCGGTCGCCAATCTTGCGCTCGCAGTCGGGTTTGCAGAATCATCAACGTGCTATCGATGCCTTCGTGGAGATCCACATCTTTGACTTCAGCTTCGTCGAGACGGGAGAAAGTTCGCAGGGATTTGACGATCTCGCGAATGCGATCGGTGCCGACGCGCATGGATTGAAAGAGTTTTTGCAGGTCTCCTTTGAGAAAATCGAGGTCGATCGCTTCAATTTCCTCGCAGATATCGGGATGGGGTTGGGGATAGAAATCTTGGTACAAATCGATCAATCCCAATAAATCGCCGATATATGCGTTGGCATGAACGAGATTGCCGTGAATGAAGCTGACGGGATTGTTAATTTCGTGGGCGACTCCTGCCACCATCTGCCCCAAACTGGACATTTTTTCGCTTTGGATGAGTTGGGTTTGGGTGCGTTGAAATTTGGTTAAGAGTTCTTCGAGTTCTCGAGCGCGAGTCTGACTTTGAGTGAGGAGTTCGGCTTGGTTGACGGCGATCGCCACCTGAGCGACAACGGCTTCGAGGAATTCGATTTCGCTATCGCGCCAAGGTCGCACGGATTGATGGTGAATGCAGGCAATCACGCCAAACTTTCCGGATTCAAAGCATACGGGCAGAACCAACATGGACTTATTGCCCAAACCTGCGAGGGTTTCGCGTAATGCCGGATCGTCGATTGCCGTCGTATCGTCCAATTTGACAATTTGCTCGCGCAGTAGCAGTGTTGAAAGCAGACGAAAGCTCTCGGCGGGATGTTTTCCGATAAAACTGGGCAAATCTGGATTTTGCACTTCAGTGGTGACATCCCAATATGTTCGATCGGTTTCTCGCCGATACCAAGCCACGTGACAGCGATCGACTTGTAAGAAATCTCGAATCTCTCGCACGGTTGTTTCGAGAATGCGATCGAGGTTGAGGGAGGTGCGAATTTGATTGGCAATTTGGTTGAGGAGTTGGTCCTGTCGCGCTTGTTGGCGAATTTGGTCGGCGGATTCGATTAAAGCGAGTTCGGCCGCTTTGCGCTGGGTATCGTTGAGGATCGAGCCCAGTAAACCGATCGCTTCTCCCCTGTCGTCTTGCCAAATTTCTCCCGTTCCCCGCATCCATTGAATGCGACCGTCGGGAAGAACGAGGCGATGTTCGGTATGATATTCTCGTCCGGTGGCGAGGGTGCGAGCGATCGCACTCTCTACTGTTTCGCGATCCTCGGGATGAATGAGATCGAGATAATCGTCGAGAGTGTTGCCAAAGGAGGTGGCATACAAGCCGAGAACGCTTTCTACGCCATCGGACCAAATCATGGTATTCCTGTGGCGATTCCAACACCAACAGCCCAGTTTGCCGGCTTTGAGGGTGGTTTGCAGGAGGGCTTCTTTCTCTTGTAGGGTGCGTTCTCGATCCTCGCGATCGCGCTCCAATCGAACTTTTTCGCTAATATCCCGCACGATCGCCAAAGCGTGGGTTTTGCCGCGATAGGGGAAAGGAATCCCTTTGATATCGAGATCGATCGTCGTCCCGTCGCGATGAATGTTTTGCGCTCGACAGAGAAAGGAGCGAGCGGCTTGAATTTCCTCGACAAATCGGGCCAAGATGGGAAGGGAATCCGGATGGACGTAATTGCTAAGGGGCATGCTCATAAACTCGTCGTAGGTATAGCCGTGGATCTGGTGGTAGGCTTGATTGATTTCGACAATCTCTCCTGTTTCCAAATCGATAATGCCCAACCCATCCGTTACGGTTTCAAAGATTTGGCGATATTGTTCTTCTTGCTGGCGCAGGCTTTCTTCGGTCGCTTTGCGATCGCTGATATCGATTGCGGTTCCCACGAGGCGATAAACCCGTCCGGTTGCGTCTTTTATTGGATTGATTGTCGTTAGGAACCAAAAGGTTTGGTTTTGCAGTTGTAAAGAGACTTCATAGGTCACAGAAGTCGCTTCGGCAACGCAGCGACGATAATTTTGCCGGACGAGGCGAGCTTGTTCTGGCAAGAAAATTTCCTCGACGGTTTGATGGATGAGTTCTTCATTCGTTTTGCCAAAGAATTGCTCTGCCGTTCGATTAAAACTGATATGACGAAAATCTCCATTCTCGAGGGCGTCAACGACAAAAATAGGATGGGCGATTCCATCGTAAAAACTGTGGAGGAGTTGTTTTTGCTCTTGCAATTCTTTCTCGGCGGCTTTACGATCGCAAATACCGTACGTCGTGCCGAGCATTCGCGAGATGTCCCCCTTCTCGTCGGTGAGAAACACGCCAATATCTTCAACGTCGATATAATTCCGAGCTTTTTGCCGCCAGCGATATTCGATGCGATAGCGGCGGCCTTCTGCCATACTGCGTTCTAAATAAGCGATGACGCGAGGGCGATCGTCGGGATGGATGAGAGCTTCCCAGTTCTTGATATCAAAAGGTGCAAACTCTTCTATTGTATAGCCTGTAACGGCAGCGATCGCCCCCCCCCGAGTAATTTTCCCCGATGCAATATCCCAATCATAAACGAGTTGCCCGGTTTGTTCGCAAATCAGCCGGAAGCGTTCTTCGCTTTCCGATAAAGCGGCTTCAAAGGCTTTGCGATCGCTAATATCGATAACCAACCCGTCCCAAACCGTAGCTCCATCTTTTTGTCGTTCGGGTTTAGAAATGGCTTGCAACCATCTTACAATGCCACTGGGGGTAATAATTCGATATTCGTGGTGGAATCTTTCTAAAGTTTTTGTCGATTCTTCAATGGCACGATCGAGATCGTCGCGATCGCTCGGATGAACCAAATCGAAGACTTGCAAAAAATTGTCCGGCTCGAGTTCGTAAATTTTGCGGCTGCCCTCGGAAACGTAAGGAAAAGAGGGCGTGCCGTCGGCTGCAAGGCGAAATTGGAAAATCACCCCCGGTAAATTAGCGGTCAAGCGCTGCCATCGGGACTCGGTTGCTTGCAGCGTGCGGGTTCTCTCTTCAACTCCGCGCTCTAACTCTTCGTTGAGTTGTTGCAGGGCGAATTCGGCTTGCTTGCGTTGGGTAATATTGCGACAGATGCAAACAAAACCGCGCTCTTCTGTAATATTCAGGGACAATTCTTGAATAAAGGTGCTGCCATCTTTGCGTTTGGCAACGACTTCTCCCTGCCAAGATCCCTTGTTGTTAACAAGGGGTACGATTTCTTTCTCAAAACATTCAATTTCTCGGGCATTGTAGAGTAGTCGCCAATTTTGTCCGATCAATGTTTCGGGGGCGTTATAACCCAATAAATCGGCAAAAGATTGATTGGCATAAATAAAATTTTCCTCTTTGAGAATGGCAATTCCATCGGCGGCGGCATCGATCGCGATGGCTTGTTGCTTTAATGTCTTTTCTGCTTCGACGCGATCGCTAATATCGATAAACGTGTCTAAAATGCCGATAACATTGCCTTGGTCGTCACTTACGGGAATTTTGTCGATTTTCAACTGCCGATGAGAACCATCGGCCTGTTGTCGGGATTCGATAATGTCTAACTCTGGCGTATTTGAGTCCATGACTCGGCGATCGCCTTCTCGATACAATTCGGCTTTTTCTATGGTCCAAGGGAGGTCGCGATCGGTTTTGCCGACAATTTCGTCTGGAGACCCCAACCCGACCGCCCGAGCGTAATACCGATTGCAACCGAGGTAAACGGAATTGCGATCTTTCCACAATACCGCTTCGGAAATATTATCGAGTCCCTCTCGTAAAAACCGTTCGGATCTGGAGAATTCCGCACGCATTTTTTGTAATTCTCGAGACTGTTCTTGGTAATGCTGTTGTGCTTCTGCCAACTGCTGTTGTAAATGTTGGTTATTTTCCTCGAGTTCGGCAATGCGTTGCCGATCGTCTTTAAGCGTTTGTGACATGGTTGGTAATGATTATTTTGTGCTAACAATCAAGGAATTTGTAGATAGCGGAAAAATGCGATCGCCCAACTCGATGTTGAGAAGCGATCGCATCTTGTTCGCTCGAATTCACCGATTTGCTATTTTTTAAATGCCCCGCTCATTCGCCGCCAGAGCGATCGCAAGTATTTCAGTTGATCGATTGCGTGGAGAACGATAAATCCAAGAAAAGTATAGGACAGCCAAAAGTGCATATTTCGAGCCAAACCCAAGATTTCTTTATTCTCCGGAAAAATATCGGGGAGTTTGACAATCCAGAAAAAGGAAACATTATTACTTTGAAAAGAATTAGACAGAAAAAAGCCACTAATGGGAACGGCTAACATGAACAGATAAATGAGTGCGTGCAACAAAAATCTGCGAATCCATTTGCTCGTAAATTTGGGTAGGCGATGGGTATATTTTCGCCACCAAACTCGCTGCAAAATAAAAATACGCAAAGTTAGCAAACCCAAAGTTAATGCCCCAAGAGATTTATGGAAAATGTAGGCGTGTTTGCGAACGATATATTCTCTAGGCAAGTCTGCCATGATAGCCCCTACGACAAATAACAGCAGATAACAGAGTGCCATCCACCAGTGGAGAGACCATAATTGCTTGAATGCTGAAGTTAATCGAGGTTTGAGTTTTTTGACTGGGGAAGTTGTTTCGGAAACCGTCATTGAATTTCTCCTAGACCCCTATGAGTCTTTGCAATTTCTTGACCTATCCTACAAATCTAAAAATTTTATTAAGTTCTGACAACCCCTCTCGAGTTCGATCTTTACGGGACTCATTTCTCTTTTAAACCCGAAAAAAGATAAGGGAAAAATTGCGATCGCGAGTTAAGCTAAACTTGGGCAGGCACACAGTCAGGACGGTATCGACAGAATGAAACCATTATTAGTTCGTTGGACGGCAACTATCGGGCTTTCTCTGGGCATCTTTTTCGGCTCGGGAGGGCTGAATTTGCAGGCTCTAGCACTACCCAGCGAAGAAGTCGAGCGCATTCTTTCTCCCGTCCCCGTTTTCATGATTACGGATGGAGAGGGCAAACCCTTAACGGCCTCGCGGGACGAAGGGGAAACCGTGACGGGAGTTTTCCTCTCTCGCGGGGAAGCTCAATCTTTTATCAGCGATCTCGGCAGAAATCAGCCGGAATTGGCGGGTCAACTGCAAGTGTTAACCCTCTCTCTCATTCAAGTCGTCCGTCAGGCTCGCGCCCAAGATGCGATTTGGTTTGAGTTTGTTCCCATCCCCGGACAATTTGAAGCCGCACAAGGCATTCAGCGAGACTTTCAAGGGACGCCTCTTTTTGCCGCCAAAGCAGGAGTCGAGGGGGGATACCTCAGCATTACGGTGAACGATCGCCGAGCCATTCCTTTTTTCTTCGAGAAACAAAAGCTCGATAATCTCGTCGATCGCTTTACTCGGCAAAATCCCGACCAAGCCAATACGGTTGAAATTCAAGTCATTCCTCTAGAACAGGTGATTTCGACTTTGGAAAATTCCCAAGAAGACACTTTAAGACAGATCGTTCTCGTCTTGTCCGATGAATCTTTACAATACGTGCGATCGCTTCAAGAACAAACACCCTGATATTAGTTCGCAATTCGGTTAAACTTGGGGGGTAAGCAAACGCTTGACGAATTTAAGGATTGAAACATTATGGGGCCCTTTATTGGTTTTGTCGTTTTTGTGGTTTACAGCCTTGGTATTTGGAAATTTTGGGTAGGATACAAGCGCACGAACTTCCAACCCGGTGTTGTCAATCGCATCATGCTCTCGCTACTCTGGCCGGTGTTGTTAATTTCTAACAAGTCCTATCGGCAGAATTTTCAGAAAGCCCTGAAAGGCCGTTAAACAATTCAAAATTCACAAATTCACGAATTTGACTCGTTTGTTTAAATATGTTTGGGCGATCGGCGGTACGAGTGAAAGTCGCGAGATTGTAAAATTATTGGTTTCTCGCGGTATTCCCTGTCTTGTCACCGTCACCACCCAAAGCGCCCGATCGCTCTATTTCACTAATCCTTTGCTCGAAGTCCGCACGGGATGTTTAACGCCAGACAAACTACCGCTATTTTTGCAGCAGCAGAAGATCGCCGCCGTTGTGGATGCGTCTCATCCTTATGCCCGCAGTATTTCTCAAAACGCGATCGCTGCCAGTACTGCCTTAAATATCCCCTATTTGCGCTACGAACGTCCTTCCTTAGAAGCCGGGGAAAATATTGAGGTACGGAGCTTTGAGGAACTGATTGAGGGAGATTATTTGCGCGATCGCCGGGTTTTGCTGACGGTGGGATGCAAAGCTCTCTCTTACTTTCAATCTTGGCAGGAGCGGGCGGTACTTTTTGCTCGCGTCCTTCCTGCTGTAAACTCATTAGAGACGGCGATCGCGGCGGGATTTTCCCCCAATCGGCTCATTGCCCTGCGCCCTCCGATTAGCACAGACCTCGAAGAATCCCTCTGGCGACAGTGGCGGATCGATTTGGTGGTGACGAAGGCTTCGGGACGGGCGGGGGGAGAGGAGATTAAGCGATCGGTGGCGGCAAAATTAGCCATTCCGTTGCTGGTCGTGGCACGACCTCCCGTTCCCTATCCCCGACAAACGGCAAATTTGGAAGAAATTCTCACTTTTTGTTATCGATATTGTATTGAGGAGTAAAATCATGGCAGACCCCATCACCCCAGAAGTGAGCGATCGCATTTGCAAGCATATGAATAAGGATCACGCCGACGCGATCGCCCTATACGCTCGATTTTTTGGCAATACCCCGGAAGCAACCGCCGCGCAAATGCTGGCGATCGACTCTCAAGGGATGAATTTAACCGTCCGAGCCGAAGGCAAAGAAACAACCCTCAGAATTGCTTTCGATCGTACTTTAGCCGATGCGAAAGATGCCCATCATACCCTCGTCGATATGCTCGAGAAAGCACGAAGCGCAAAATAACAAGCAAATCCACTGGCATTGAACGAAGTCGAAGTGTTACCCATACTCCAACCCCCTATCCTTGCCTTACCAAGGGGGACGGGAGGGGATAAGAGGGGAGCAACCCATTACCATTTTTTGTAATCATTTTGAATTTTGAATTGTTTTACTTCCTCAACTGCCAAAATTTCCGTTTTTTCTTCGGTTCTTCTTTGGCTATTGTTGCTGGGATTTTGGGCTTATCGAGCTGAGTAGATTCTGACTGGGGAGGTTCTGGGGGTTTGGGCGGGACGAGTTTGGGACGTTCTTGCTTAGCCGCTTTTTCGATTTGATTGCGTTCTTCCTTTTCGGCTTTTGTTGCCCAATCGGGTTTATCTGCCATTTCACCAATCGGAATATAAATTCCTTCCATATCGAAGGCTTCCTTGTAGCGTTTTCGCAAAATTCGCTGAACTTGCAAGTGTTTGCCGGGTTTTACTTTGGTTTTGGTATGCAGGATAATGCGAATCTCACCAAATTCTTCAATGCCTTCAACTTGGGTCACTTCGAGAATGTCTTCGCTTTCTGCCTTCAATTGATAGCCGATCGCTTCGGCAATTTCGTAAACGCGATCGAGATTGGCGGTGTAATCGACACCAATATCAACTGCTGCATAAACAAAATCTTTGGAAAAATTAGTAATGGAGGTAATATCCCCATTGCGGAGAATATGAACTTGTCCGTGATGGTGGCGAACTCTCGTGGTTCTCAATTCAATCGATTCTACATATCCCGATGCTTCTTCTGTTTCGATATAATCGCCGACCAAATAATAATTTTCAAAGAGGATAAAGAACCCGGAAACAATATCGTTAACTAAATTTTGCGCCCCAAAACCCACGGCTAAACCCAAAATCCCCGCACCGGCAAGAATGGGAGCCGGATCGATACCCACCGTATCCAAACCTAAGACAATGGCACCAAAATAAACCAGATATTTAGAAATACTTTGGACGAGAGGAGTAATGGTTTGGCGGCGCTGTTGTTGCGTGGGGGATAAATCTTTGGCTTTGAGAAGAACTTCTTCTAAAACAATAGAAATAACAGAGATTAAGATTCGGCTTAAAAGCACGAGACCGATCAATTTAATCCCCGCCGTCCCCCATTCTGCTAAATTGGCAACAAATTCAACTTGCCGAAGCACGAGGGTTGCCATAATGACATAAATAATATATTCCAAACACCGCTTGAGAAAAGGAACTAAATATCGCAGTTGTTCGTAAAATCGCAAGATGTTATCGGGGTTAGAATATTTCATGCTCAAACCGTCAAGGCTGTCAATAATAACAGCAACGACTCTAAAAATAAGCAAACCAATGGCAACAATAATATAAATTCTCAGCAGGACGTATAAGTATTTAGTAATAACGGGGGGAAGAATGAGAAATTGAGCGCAAAGAATGGCGATCGCTATCCAAGACGCACTATTGATATTCTTCTTCAAGGCATTGAAAAAGTCAGCAATACTATCGTCATTCGCCGAGATCCCATCAAAATTTTGAGCGTATTGCGAGACTGCATTCAGCCCTCGGTTAAAGACTCTCAGGGCAATACTCGCGGCAATAATTGCGCCAATACTTTTGAGAATGCCCAAACCGAGGGCAATCCAAAATGCTTGGGGAATTCTACGAATGAGTTCTAAGCTATAATCGCGAACATTTTCACCGCGATAGATTAAAAATCCATTCGCACCAATAACGCCTAAAGAGAGAATCAAGCCAAGGAGAAACAGAAAACCTCGTGCGTTGCGGCGAATGGCTGTCGCACTATCTTTACTTTTCGCCAGTGCGGGAATTTTAAAAATTTGCCGATACAATCGGCCAAAAAGCCAATCGGCTAGAAAGAAAAAGATAAGAACTAAAATAACTTCTGCGACAACTGTAACAATATTGATGGTCATCGTTGTCATGATCCCTGTCCCTCCGGTAGATACGGTCTTCGCCGAATGAGTTTCCGCCTCAGCCTTCTGATTATCTATCAATATGGATTTTTTTTCAAACTATAATTTTTGCGGCTAAGTTAAGGGAGGGATCGGGAAATACTTAAAAAGCAAACTTAGCGATCGCATTACTGGCTTTCTTATTTCCTTCGCAGTCGCCATCGAGCCAATTTTTCGATGCGATCGCGTTCTTGTTGTTCGCCTTTAGTTGCCCAATCGGGTTTATCGGAGGCTTCGGCAATGGGAATATAAATTCCTGCAAGATCGAATTCTTCTTTGTAACGTTTTCGTAAAATTCGCTGAATTTGTAAGTGTTTTCCCGGTTTTACTTTGGTTTTGGTATGCAGAATAATGCGAATATCGTCAAATTCTTCAATTCCTTCGACTTGTGTCGGTTCGAGAACGTCTTCGTTTTCTGCTTGTAGGCGCTTGCCGATCGCTTCAGCAATTTCGTAAACGCGATCGAGATTGGTTGCGTAATCGACACCAATATCAACTGCTGCATAAACAAACTCTTTGGAATAATTGGTAATGGAGGTAATATCTCCATTGCGAAGAATGTGAACTTGTCCGTGATGGTGGCGAATTCTCGTGGTTCTTAATTCAATCGATTCTACATATCCCGATAATTCACCAGCTTCAATATAGTCGCCCACTAAATAATAGTTTTCAAAGAGGATAAAGAACCCAGAAACAATATCGTTGACTAAATTTTGCGCCCCAAAACCGACGGCTAAACCAACAATTCCCGCCCCTGCAAGAATAGGAGCCGGATCGATGCCAACGGTATCGAGAATCCAAATCCCTGCTCCAAAGTAAATCAAATATTTAGAGATGCTTTGTAGAAGGGGGGTTATGGTTTCCCTGCGCTGTCTCTGGGTTGGCGTTAAATCTTGGGGACCGAGAAGTAATTCGGCTTCAAAGAAATAGACAATTGAGATAATAATACGACCGATCAAGGCGATCGCAATCAGTTTGATGGCGACGGGTCCCCATCTTCCTAAATCGGCAATTGCTTCAATTTGTCGGACGACAAGGGTTGCAATTGTAATGTAAATAATAAACTCTAACGCTCGCTTGAATAAGGGAATTAAGGGGCGCAGTTGAGCGTACAACTCAGAAAAACTGTCTGAATTGTCAGATTTTATATTTAGGGCTGCAACACTTTGAGAAATAATCGTCGCAATTTGAAAAACAGCTAAGGCGATCGCAATGGTAACGTAGGTTAATGCTAAAACTTTAAAAACTAATACGCCAGAGGAGATAATGATATAAATACGGATAAAAATATAGAGATTGTTAGCAATGGCTTCGGGTAAGAGGAGAATTTGAGCGCAAATAATGGCGATCGCCATCCACGAAACTGCATTAATCGTATTTTTAAGGAATTTGAAAAATTCCACAATATTCTCGTCGTCTTCGGCAATCTTATCGAAATTCCGAGCAGATTTCGACAGCATCTTCAGCACGCGATTGACAATACCTAAAATTAAACTGGCAACAATAATTATACCCAAACATTGAGCCAATCGCCAACCAATGGCAATCCAAACTTCTTGGGGAATTCTTTGCAAGAGTTCTAAACTGTAGTCGCGAACGTTTTCACCTCGATAGATTAAAAACCCATTCGCTCCAATAATTGCTATGGAAAGAATTAAACTGAGAAAAAGGAGAAAACCGCGAACGCTACGACGAATCTCTTCAGCACTATTTTTACTTTTTGCAAGGAAAGGAAGTTTGAAAATTTGTCGATAGAGTCTGCCAAATAACCAATCGATTAGGAAAAGAAAGATAAGAATTAAACTAACTTCGGCAACAATTGTAATAATATTAATAGTCATTGTTGTCATATTTAATTCCCCTTTATTTAGTAAAGCCTTACTCGGGTTGATTATCTCCCGATCTGGCGAACCGAGTCAAATCAAATTTGCGGGCAAGTCAATTTTACGATCGCAGATCTTATTGCAAATAATTCTCAAGTACAATATACTAGATAAACCTAGGCGATCGCTCTAACCTAAAGAAGGCGAGGGATCTCTGACGATCGATCGAGTATCGATTCCAAAATAGCTCGGTTATATTTTCTTTTTTGGAGTTTTAATTGACGATCTTAATTTTCAAGTACTGGCACGCTCTTTTTCAGCAGCCGCAAAAATTAATGGCCTATATTCCTGTTGTCTTGACCCCGATTATCGGCCTCGGTTTATCTGGAGTTACGACCTTCAAAATCGCCCAACGGGAGAAAGTCCAACACCAACAAGAATTTGAGCGCCAAGCCGATCGCCTTGCTTTTGTCTTGCAACGCAACTTAGATAATGCTTCCCGCGTGGCGCGATCGCTCGGGGGACTGTTTGAAGCCTCCGAGGAGATTACTGTAGAAGAGTTTAGCACATTTTCCGAGCGCATTTTGCAAGAGTCATCGAGCCTTCTCGGGGTGGGTTTTGCACGGCGAATTCCCCAATCCCAACGCGATCGCTTCGAGGAGGATTTAACGCGACGAGGTATCCCCCATCCCTTTATTTGGGAAGGCGATCGCACGGAAACGCTAGAACCTTCTCCTGAAGGTGACGAATATTATCCCACCACTTATATCGAACCATTAGAGCAACGAGAGCAACTCCTCGGTTATAACCATTATGCAGATTGGCGCAGGCGGGTGGCAATCGAGCAAGCAAGGGATAGCAATGTCACCGTCACCACCAGTCGCGTCACCCTTCCGAGTCCAAATCATCGCGTTTCTCGAGGATTCATTGTCTATCAACCCCTCTACAAGCAAGGTGTAGACAATGAGGAGAATTTTCTCGGCGTTGCTTACAGTGTCGTGCAAATCGATCGTGCAATTCTCGCATCTCTGCAAGAATTAGATTGGCAGCACTTGGATTTTTATCTTTACGATACCGATCTCGATCGCCTCGAATCCGCTCTCGTGAAGGGTTTAACAGCAATCGAACGCCGTTTTCTGCTCTTTTACGACGCTCGCTCGCAAAAAACCGTTGAAGACCCCCATCTCGCGCAAATTTCTCGACTCTTCGGCAAACATGAAAATCAGCGTCACTGTCCCTATAGTCAAGATTGGACGATGTGCATTCGCACCTTGAATTTACAAGGTTTAGAATGGTCGGTGTTGATTTTACCCAATGAAAAATTTTCCGGATTTCCGCGCTCGGCAGGGATGACGTTTGCGATCGGTTTGCTCGTCACTGCGAGCCTGACTCTTTATCTTCTCATGTCTGTTAAGCGAGAAACGCAAAACAAACGCTTAATTCAGGCTTTAAAAGAAGCCAAAAGCGATCCCTTAACCGGATTGGCAAATCGTCGCGAATTCGAGAGGCAACTCCAACTTGCCGTGAAAGAATGCCAGACGGGGGAGTCTATTCATACACTCTGCTGCATGGATTTAGATCGCTTTAAGATTATCAACGATATTTGCGGTCATGCAGCCGGCGATCGCCTCCTGTGTGCAGTGAGCCACCTCATACAAAGCAAAATTCGCAAAACCGATTTACTCGCTCGGGTGGGAGGCGATGAATTTTGCCTTTTGCTACGCCATTGTTCTCTCGAAGAATCCCATCTCGCAGCTGAGAAAATTTTAGCGGCGATCGGTGCATTTCAATTTACGTCAGAACAGAAAACATTCAAGATTGGGATCAGTTTGGGACTGGCGGAAATTACGGCTACAACGCGCGATCCTCTCGAATTAATGAGAATGGCAGATACCGCTTGCTATCGTGCCAAACAGAATGGGAGAAATTGTATTTGCGTTCATTGTACCCATCAAGGTACAACGGGCGATCGCGGCATTGAATGGTTAACGTGGCTCAATGAAGGATTAGCCGACGAATTTTTGCAATTATACTGTCAGCCAACCCTCTCATTAAAACCCGAACTCGATCGCAATTATATTGAAATTCTCTTACGGCTGCGCGATCGCTCGAAAATGTCTCTTTCTCCGACAGAATTTATTCAAGATGCCGAGCGCTATCAGTTAATGCCGACGATCGATCGCTGGGTTTTAGAAACGTTTCTACATCATTTTTCTTTTTTTGTCCGCGAAACCAATCTGGCTGAAAATTGGCAAAAGAATCTTTATGCAATTAATCTCTCTGGTGCAACCTTAAATGACGAAAAATTTGCCGATTTTTGTCGGGAAAAACTCGCCTATTATCAAATTCCAGCTTCTGCAATCTGTTTTGAAATTACTGAAAATGTTGCGATTGCTAATATTCGTAAAGCCAGTCAATTAATTTTAGAGTTGAAATCTCTAGGGTGTTATTTTGCTTTAGATGATTTTGGTAGTGGTATGTCTTCTTTTGCCTATCTTCGCGATTTACCCATTGATTTTCTGAAAGTCGATGGTGCCTTTATTTTAAATTTAGCCGGCGATCGCATTACTTATAGCATCGTTGAAGCGATTAATCGTATCGGTCAAGTGCTTGGCGTGCAAACAATTGCCGAGTTTGTTGAAAATGATACGCTACTCGAAGAACTCAAACAATTGGGATTTGATTACGCTCAAGGATTTGGCATCGCAATTCCCACTCATTTAAACGATCATTTCGATTTGCTCGGTAAAAATACCGATCGCGAAATCAAAAAATAAGGAATCGTCATTGCTCAAATAATTCCTGCTTGATTTCGTTATATCTTTGTCAATCAAACTCGTCCTTAATTAAATTTATGTTATCTTGTAAATTACTACGCGTAAGATCGTTAGGGAAGCTAAAGGAGTAAAAAATGCCTAAGACCAGTCTAAAACTCAAGTCTTTTTTAGCCGGATTTTACAGCCAAAACTTGCGCTATTTCCCGGTTTGGTTTATCTCGATCGCGGGATTGAGTCTTTCCCTAATTATGACAGTTTTTGTGGCGCGTTGGGAGCGATCGCGCATTTGGGAACAATTCGATCGACGTGCAGATAATCTCGCTTTTGCCTTGCAACAAAATCTCGATGATGTCTCCCAAGTTGCGCGATCTCTTTCTGGGTTTTATAAAGCGAGCGATCGCGTTACTTCTGAAGAGTTTCGCGAATTTTCTTTACAAATTTTGAGAAATACACCGGGAGTTTTAAGAGTGGGTTATGCTCCAAAAATAAGTCAAGCAGAACGAGAAATCTACGAACGGGAAAAATCCCTAACAATTTGGCAAGGTCGCGATAAGAAAGAACGAAAAATTGCACCGAAAATGCCCGTTTATTTTCCCTCTGCATATCTCGAACCGAACGACTCTTTGCAGTCGCGTCTCGGATACAATCATTTTGCAGAATGGCAGAGGAAAGCCGCGATCGAGAAAGCTAGAGACACAAGCGTTCTCGCGATCGCTCCCAGTTTTATACCCAATATTTCCACCCATAAAGAGTTCATTATTTACGCTCCAGTTTACGATCGTTCTGGTTCGGTAGCAACGCGAGAAGAACGAAAAAAATCTTTTTCAGGAGTGGCTTATACGGTGTTTCAAGTTGAGAATATCGTCCGCACTGCTCTCAAAGGAATTAACACCAATGGCTTAGATTTATATCTCTATGAAATGCCTGTCGATCGCTTAGAATCCGCTCTCAATAAAAGTTTAAATTCTCCCAAAGAACATTTTCTCGTTGCCTATGATGCTCAGCAAGAAAAATTCCTTCAAGATGCTGAGAGCGCGAAAATAGAACAACTCCTTGCGAATTCCCCTCAACATCGTCATTGTCCCTACAGTCGAGATTGGACGGTTTGCATTCGTACTGTTAATTTAGAGGATCGAGAATGGTCGTTATTGATTTTACCAGAAGTTGCGTTTGCTGGAACGTTTGGAAAACTGAGCGGCACATTTGCGATCGGTTTTCTCGCGACCGGTATTCTTGTTTTGTATCTTTTTTTATCCCTTAAACGATCTTCTCAGAAAGAAGCATTATTACAGGCTTTAATTGCTTCTGAACGACAACTGAAGATGCAAAAAGCAAATTTAGAAAAGACCTTAGAGAAACTAAAACAAACGCAATCGCAACTCGTCCATACAGAAAAAATGTCGGGTTTAGGTCAAATGGTGGCAGGAATTGCTCACGAAATTAATAACCCGATTGGTTTTATTTACGGTAATGTTGATTTTGCCCTTCAATATAGCCAAGATATCATTAAAATTCTTAATTTATACGATCGATATCATCCCAATCCTCATCCTGAAATTCAAGCAGAGATCGAAAATGTCGAACTCGAGTATCTTCTTGAAGATTTTCCACAAATCTTACAGTCCATGCAATCTGGAGCACAACGAATTCAAGAAATCGTGCTTTCTATGCGAAACTTTTCTCGGTTGGATGAGGCAAAAATGAAATTTGTTGATATTCACGAAGGCATTGATAATACTCTGACCATTTTGCAACATCGGTTAAAAGCAAAGGGAATTTATCCTGGTATTCAAGCGATCCGAGATTATGGAGATTTACCCGAAATCGAATGTAATGCCGGACAGTTAAATCAGGTTTTTATGAACTTAATTGCCAATGCGATCGATGCGTTGCGAGAAGCAGACGATCGCGACGAACTAACCCAATCTCCCCAAATTGCAATTCGGAGTAGAATAGAAGGCGATCGCCATATCGCGATCGAAATTGCCGATAATGGTTTAGGCATTCCCGAACACATTCAATCGAAATTATTCGATCCCTTTTTTACTACTAAAGCCGTTGGCAAAGGAACGGGTTTGGGTTTATCCATTAGCTATCAAATTGTTACCGAGTTTCATAACGGTCAACTCGAATGTATTTCCGAACCCGGACAAGGTGCGCGTTTTCGTATTTTGCTGCCTGTCGTTCAAAATGCCGTGTTATCCTCAACACTAGAGCCAGTCTGTTAAGCTATCGTAAATAGCGTTTGACAACATAATTGATGACTCCCCCATAGGGTAAAAGTGGTAATAATAAATTTACAATTGGGAAAGGTTTTGGCTAGGTTTTTGATAATACATGGAATAATAAACAGCGAGATGAATATTGTTGTTTTCATCTTCCTTAATTCCAACTTCATTTCTTAGAGATTCATAGATTTTGTCATGAATACTGGAGACAATAGAAATGCAAAACAATCTAAAATACTTGATTTTCCAGAGCCATTTATTCCAACAAAAATAGTAGGTTCATTGGGTTCAAAATCTATTATTATATCGTCAAAACCGCGAAAATTTTTCATTGTTAGCTGTTTGACTTTCATTTTTGGAGTCCTCATATATTCATCTTTAATATCGTAGGTTGGGTCAGCGACAGCGTAACCCAGCGTAAGCATTAATATGGTTGGGTTTCGTCCCTTAACCCAACCTACAGCTTAAATTTGTAAAGCAATCGCCTTATGACAAATATTATAAAAGATTGCGGTCATTAAATTTATGCTCTCATTCAGAATCCGCCGGGGAATCAAATTCCCCGTCTCATATGAGAAGTCCTCTCAAGAGGACTAAATTAATTCAAAATTCAAAATTATCAATTTAAAAAAGGAGAAATTTAGCGATCGCGTAGCGTAGCTTTAGCCATATCGCAATCTATTTTAATGGATTTTGTGTATGTGGTTCGACTAAACGATCGCTAACCGACAGGGATTTTTAATCCCTGACGGATCGACAACGAACAGGACAATTGAATTGCCAACACAAATATAAAAAATAGAAGCATAATCCAATGATGCCCCAAAGCCTCTCGAAACGAGATCGCTTCTTCAGAAACAACCGTTAACCATTGCGATCGTCCTAATTTAATCAGAACTATACCACTTTTATTCTCAATAAGACGAAAAAACAACTCTGTTATTAACAATTTTCATGTGATTCAAATTACAAGCTATTGAGAGTAACAACCATTTGCTTTCGTGTTAGAATATGAGAAGTTGAATGGCAAGCACCGGCAAAATTAGAGTATTCTCTGGATTTAGCGCTTACTTAAATTCGCTCTTCGCAGCCTCTCAATTTCTCAATTTAAATATAGGAGATCTAAAAATGAAACGTCTTTGGTCTGTTTTAACCGTCATGTTTGCAGCTGTAATGCTGTTCGCTACTCCTGCTCTTGCTGGAGAAAATGTTGGCATTCAGTTGGGTTCTGGTGGAACTTTTGGAGATATCGGTACCGTAATCGAGCTTCAGAAACGAGGGGATAATAAAGAAAACTTAGTGTTAAGCTCTCCCTTGAGCATCGAGATTAACATCGATAATAACAATTCTCCAGCCGACCAAGTTCTTTTTACACGAGGAAGCGGTGCTAATAAAGAAATCATCGCGATTCTCGATTCAGATGGCACCTTATTACTCAAAGGTGGAGTCATTGAAAACGCCTTTTAAGGATTGCTAATTTTATACTCCTGTCCCTAGGACAAAAAACATAAAAAGGGAGGTTGCGATACCTCCTTTTTTCATACAATCGATCGCTTCTTCAGAACCAACCATCAACCATTGCGATCGCCCCAATTTGCAGACCTTAAATAATCTTCTATCAGATCCGGAATACCGTGGGTTTCAATGGTCTCAAAGAGGCGATCGAAAGCCATTGCAAGCTCATAATGTTCTCGATAGCTCAATCGTCCCGATATGGGTAAAAAAATCTCATCCCAAGTGAGTCCTTCTGCCAGCATCGAGTAGTAACAAGCGCAAGCAAAATATTGTTTTGCTTTTGAGATATTTTCAGCTTTTAAACTGAGGTAATCTCCCGTCCAAGGTATTGTCGGTTTTTCTGTCTTGGTCGGCGATGTACTGGGAGTTTTAAGGGTTTCCTCGTTATCGGTCTCGTTATTGGGGTTAGGATTGCTAGGATTCATTGCAAATGATACTCCAGAAAATCTAGTCTAACAATGGGTGCAAAAAATTCACTGTTTTGGTATTGGCAGGAGTTCTCCTTTTGGTCAAAACAGTTCGTAACCTTTCTATTTTTTTGAATTGTAGCAGAATTATAACAGTCTCAATAATTATTCGATCGAGGTCCATCAACAACAGCAATACCAAATCACTCAGCTATTTTTTCCGTTTTATACTGTAGTGTAAACATTGCAGTTTTCTAACTCATGTTTTAAGACTAGACCGTGCAAATTGGAGTAGAGCAAAATGATATAATAAAGATGTAGAGTTAGGAAAAGAAAGAGATTTGAACCTAACGACCGTGAAAATCAGAAGATACCAAGAAACTGAATTAAATAATTTTGGCGAACAATTAAGAAATGCTCGGATTGAGGATGGTCGCTCTGCACAAGTTCTGGCAACCTTGTCTGAAATTAGCATGGGATATTGGTATCAACTCGAAAAAGAGGAACGAGAATGGGTTTCAGAGGAAGTGATTAGAAGAATAGAGAAAGTGCTGAGAATTGATTTTGGTGTAGAATTCGAGTAGTATCGCCAATAAAAGCAACAAAATCCCCCCAATCAACCCGATCGCATTCACTCAAAAACAACAATCAATCGAGCCATGATTCTCCACGATCGACGCAACTTACCAGTAATAGCAGCAGTTCTAACATTTTTCTTGACCGGATGGACGACTCCCAAAGCGATCGCCGCTCAAATTCCCACAACTCCAACCCGAGCCGACGAGACGCAAATTAGCCAAAATCCCCCTCAAAACGAACTCGATGCAGCCAGTTTAGAAAATCTAGAACAAACCATTCCCTCGGCAAAATGGCAGTTAATTCAGCAATTGGTAGAACTGACTCAAAGCTCACAATTATTAGACCAAATGCTCGGCAGTCTTTTTGGTAGCGGCTCCGACTCGATGCTCGAACAAATGCTCGTACAATCTCAACGATATCAATCTGCAACGGAAGAAGAACGCCAAGAAATGCTGGCTCAAGGTCGGAGAATGCAAGCGAGAATGTATGAATTAATGATAGAAGAAGTCAATGTAATCGAAATCACCCGCAACATAGAAATTTATCTATACAACAAATATTATACAGAAGAAGATTTAGCAAATCTGCTGGTATTTTATCAAACACCAACCGGACAAAAATTAATCGAAACTCTGCCAAGAATGGCACAAGATTCAGTAGACTTATCAACTCGCTTAGTTTTACCGAGAATGATGGGCGTTTTACAACAACTCATGGAAGAATTGGGGGAGATGACAGGAAATTAGTACTTTTGTATATTCTGACTTTGAGTTTGTTCTTAACTCCTCACTCTGAATCCCTAGCGCACCGCGTTATATTAACTTTTGTTGCGCGATCGCGCTTTTGACCCGAGGGAAATTTTACACTCGCTTTGATGAGTTGCTCCATAAGAAAAGATTTTATGGCTTATTTTTGGTTTAAAGCGTTCCACCTAATCGGCGTTGTCGTCTGGTTTGCCGGGTTGTTTTATTTGGTTCGTCTCTTTGTCTATCACGCAGAAGCCTCAGAGCGAGACGAACCCGCACAAACCATTCTCAAGGCGCAATATGAAATTATGGAAAAGCGCCTCTATCATATTATTACCATGCCGGGAATGGTAGTGACGGTGGCCATGGCGATCGGTTTGATTTCGACAGAACCCGAAATTTTAAAATCGGGTTGGCTGCATATTAAACTGTCTTTAGTGGCGGTATTAATTGGCTATCATTTCTTTTGCGGACGGATTATGAAACGATTGGCAGCTGGGGAATGTAACTGGACGGGTCAACAATTTCGCGCCTTAAATGAAGCCCCAACGGTTCTATTACTTGTTATCGTTCTCTTGGCTGTTTTTAAAGGAAATTTACCGCTAGATTTAACAACTTGGTTGATTTTTGCTCTTGTTGCTTCTATGATAGCAGCGATTCAACTCTACGCCAAGAAACGCCGTCAAGATAAAGAAAGAATGCTAGAACGCATTCAACAACAAACATCGGCATCGTCAGCGGGTTAAAGCCTTTAGATTTCATCTATTTTTTGGGCATTATTACGAAAGTTCAAAAATCAAATCGGTAACTACAATAACTCTCTCAGTTCCGATCCGCCAAGGATTAAAAATCCCCGTCTCATATCAAAAGTCCTCTTAAGAGGACTACATCAATTCAAAATTATCAATTTCAAAGGAGGAGTATCTCGCAGCTGAAAGCGTGGCTTTAGCCATATCTCAATCCATTTCAATGGATTTTTCGTATGAGACAGGGGTTTTAAACCCCTAGTGGATCGGGATCGTGGAGACAACTTATTGCCGATTTATTTTCTGGACATTCATAATAATGCCTCCATTTGCTCTTAAAACAAACTGAGTTGAACAAAGTTATCTTGCTCGTTTTTCTGTCGTGTTTCTAAGTGTTTAGCAGTTGCAAGATTTCCCTCTAAAATAGTATCGGGAATTAAAACTGTTTCATCTCTTTGCAACCAGCGATCGAAAACCGCAAAACGACCATCATCGGAGATTGCGGTTTTATAAACTCGAATGCGTTTTGTTTTCTTATTTTTGCCTTTTTCTCCTTCGCATTTGATATAGTTTAACCCATAACCAATCTGTTCTAAAAAGCGGCGAACAATTAAAATCGGACTGGCATTTTTGGCAATTCCCATCCCGAATGCCGTTTTAATAAAAGCACGATTATCGATCGCAATTTTTTGCATGGCTTTAAGATCGCGATCGCTATTCCGCAATTCGCGATCGGGATGCGCTAAAAGTACGGGAATTCCTAACACTTCCATCGTTCCAATTTTAGCCCCCAATTGCGAGCGATTGAAGTCGGGAGTAAATATCTTACCATCTCCTTGTACGAGGAGTTCTTGTGCTTTCGCTGCATCGCGATCGGCTAAATATTGTCGTCCGACGGTGAGAAAATAATGCAAGCGCAATTGAGCATACCAACCATTATCATCTTTAATGGCTAACTCTGGCGTAATTTCGATACCATAACGCTTGATGAGTTCGTATTTCCGCAATTTGCGTCGTTGGGGATAGGTTTTCACCAACTGCTTTTTGAGAAGTTGATATTCTTGTTCGCTAATATCGGGAGCAAAAGCGATCGCCTCGCATTCTTCTTGATAGTTGCGATCGCGAACTTCAGCGATCGCGGCTTTCAATCCGTCAATTTCCGGTTCTTTGCGCTTCTTTTCTTCTCCTTTTTCTTCCTTTCTCTTCTCCTTTTTCTCCTCTACAATATGTCCCTCTACTAATAAAGCCGTTAAAATCGTGCGGCGATATTCCAAAGTTGCGGCATTAAAACGAACGGCAAATTTGGCCCAACAGAGCAAAGATTCTGCCTGAAATCCCGTTTCGAGGTCATCTAAAGCGCTAAAATCCGATTGTTGGAGCAATCTAACATTGAGTTGCGTCAAACGCTGTCCTGAGTTCAACAGTGTGGGAATGGAAGTGGAACCATTCCCCACTTGATTGAAGCCAAAAGAGGCGATCCAGAGGTAACGAGGAACATTTTCGCGAATGCGTCCGATCGCCTGACGCACGGAGTTTTCGGATTGGATACCTTGAGCGATCGCCCAAACGGATGTAAAGTGACCTCTAAGATCGATACTCACTCCCGTCTCAATCGAAGGACTCGCTAAAACAATATCATAATGACTTAAAACAGCATCGAGATCGTTCATGCAACCATACGCGGCATGAGTCGGATCGGCGAGAGATTCGGAATCGATCCGCAAAATCTTGGCTTTCGGGATTTTCTCTTTTAAATATGCTTCTAGATTGCGAGTTCCCCATTGACTCTTAAGTTTTTGGGCAGAAAGACACACAAAAGGTCTCCCTCCTTCAACAATGTGAGTTTCTAAATCTCTAACGAGGCGATCGGGAGCATCATCGGAATAATGATAAATCGGCCAGGCATTTTCACGGTCGGGTTGCCAATTATTTCTAACAATAAAAGGCTGTAAATTAATGCCAGCTAAAGCAATTAAATAATCTAAAGAAACATCGGTTAAATCGGCATCAGCAACATAAACTTTTCCCTCTCCTCCTAAAACATTTTGCATCAATATTTTGAGGGATCTCAGAATAGACACGCGATTCCCCCGACAGGTTTTCGAGTTGAGTCCGTGCCAGAGCACTTGCTCGACTTCATCAATGATAACGATTCCATCTTGCCAATTTGCAGCGTTAAATTGCGCCTGAGAGTTGGGATGAAGAGAATCGATACACAAGCCATAACCCAAAATTCCTAAAGAGCGATCGCCACAGACTTCGGTGACATAATTTAAGCCAAAACGCTTGCATAATGATTCTACTAAGCGCACGCGATGACCGATAATTAAAACCCATTTTTTCTCGGCGATCGCTTGTTTGACAATACGTTCTAAAAATTGCGTTTTTCCCGTTCCTTTTGGGGATTTAATGCCAATTAAACGTGCTTCTTGAGGAATGTTTAATTCCGGCAAGTAGCGACTATTCAATTGGTAATGAGAAGGATAAGTGAGTTGAGAAAAAGCGAAAGCCTTCCATTTTTCCAAAGTTGGAGCAGTTTCGTAGGCGCGATCGAAGGTTTCGAGTCCTTTTTCGGAGATAAGATCGTCAACTCCTTTACCCCACTCAGGATTCCATTTAATTATTTTAACTTCGCACTCTTGTTGCGAAAATAAGTATCCCGTTTGACGAATGGCAGCATTAACAGCTTTAACAGTATTGGGTTTGCGATCGCAATCAAAAACCATGTAGATCGAGCGTCGATCGCGGGCGAGTTTTTGCAGTTGGGGGATGAGTCTGGCTTTCCCAGTGCGATCGCCGAATTCGTTACGAGGGACGCGATAGCCGCCATTAACTCCGGGGAGAGCGATCGCGGCATAACCTGCCGTTAGCAAGGCTCCGGCTTTTTTTGCACCTTCGGTGATACATAAAGGAATTTGAGGGTATTTCATCAACCACTGCCAAAAGCCAGAATCGGGTTGACTGGGGTCGATTTCTTGGGGTAAAATGGGCTGGTTATAACGCTCTGCAATTTTCTTCCAAAGGTGAGGTGGTACTTTAAGCGCAAAAATTCCCGTAGAGGTTTTGGGAGGATGCTCGTATTTAATCGGTTTATGACGCTCTAAGCTAATTCTCGGGGAAATGGGTTTAAAACAGCCCCAAAGGTCATTATCTCCCGTCAAAATATCGATCCCCGAACACCACCAACCGCCATTTTCAAGGTGCTGATAGCGTTTGAGTAGTGAGTCTCCGATGCGTCCGTCATTCCGTCTGGGAATGTTATCGGCATAAAAGAGGTAATCATAGGGGCGATCGCCTTCTAAGGCAGTGACGTTTAAACGGGTGAGTTGCTCGTCCACGCAACTCGCCTGCCATTCCTGTAGATAATGCACGATGGTCTGGTGTCTTTCTCTCGGTTGGGTTTACCATCATACGCTATATCTAGTGTTATGGGGGGAGGAATTTTAGGAAAAAACACTATTTAGCGCGATCGCTCGACCTCAAAGACAAGACTGTGCTTGCTGTTGAGGCTTCTATGATATGCCAGATCTCGTGTTTGAGATGAGAAATTTTTACAAAAAAATACTTGGCGCGATCGCTCCAAGGGTGTACTATTGATATGCTGCGATCGCTGTACCCAAAAATAAAGGCGAGTAGTGCGATCGCAATTCGCATTCTTAAACAAAAGATTGTTCTTTCGGCACTTCAGACAAGATTTCATCCACAGAAACACCGCGTTTGAGTTCTTCCCACTGGGGTGCATCTTTGCTGTCTGCTTTATAAACAATCCAAGTCGTTCCAGCCATAATTTTTAGAATATTTTTAAGCAATTATAAAAGAAATTCCACTGTTGACAGAACAACAGTGGAAATATCATTAGGATCTATACTATTCTTGTACTTTCCTGTTACAGAGTTCCTCACTATCTCTTTGTATTCTGTCAAGTTCTAGCTTATACCATCCAACTTGAACACGGAATGTGCCAATAAAATCTTCTATTGTTACTGCTTTATCTCCGATCCTGAATGCTAAAAGTAAAAACACTATGGTTGTAATACTTACTGATAAAGGGAGAACTTTTAGTCCTTGTAACAAAGAGTTTTTTCATAGATGATAATTTATAGTATATTTAGTATTATAACAAAAATCATTTCACTTGTAAAGCGAATAACCCTCTTCTGTCAAATCCGGGTTAAACATTGATTTTTCGTTGGCTGTGATGGCAAAAATTCGTTGAAATTCCCCAGAGTGACAAAACAAGGATAGCAAGCGCAGTTTTTAAAAACTCTACATCGGATGGTCAAAAGAGATCGTTTTCTTGTCTCTAACTCAAACCCAAATAATATCTCAGTCGCTTTTCAATACCATTCATATCCGAATCATTCAACCTTCCTATTGATTCCTTCCAAGAACCATCTGGATTTTTGAAGCAACCTGCATCGACTGTCAAGATTTGGTGAATTAAAGCATAGGATTTTTCTTTGAGTCCAGTGGTTTTGATATTATTCTTGGTATTATTGATAACATGAATGGTGTTCAGATTTCTGGTGATATTGTTCAATTTTGAGCTTAAAGGAATAACTGTAAATGTAAACTCATAAGTTTGATTAGTTGTAAAAAAAGAATTGTTCATCCACACAACATGAGGGTGTTGATATCTTTCTACATAACTAGGGTTAACTCTTTCCGTACAAGAGTCTTCCTTACAATTTGGAGTTTTGATTTGTCTAATTTGATAGACATGAAAATGATTTTTTTTACATTTTGAAACGACTTTTTTAGGATCGAGTCTATAGATCGACCCTCGCTTTGGTTTTGAATTTTCCACTTTTAAGCGATCGCTTCCTCTAATAATTTCTCTCTTTCTCGTTGAAGATTTAATCGTATTTTTTCAGATGGCTTGTATTTTTGAGCTTCTAACATAGGGGCTGTATTGTTAACATAATCTTTTAATTCTTTAAAACGTTCGTGTCCGCCACCAGACCATTCATTTTGAATGTTTTCAAGCATTAATTCTAAGCCTTCAGCAAGTCCCAAATCTTCAATAGATTGACACTGAGAACCCACTCGAATCACAATCTGACCATTTTTGCGTCGTTTGAGTTCAATTTCTTTGTCATTCATGCGCTGCAACACGAGATCGATCGCCTTGTCCCAAGGTCCATATCGATCGTAGTACCAGTTTAAATCTGTAAGCTGTTGATTCATCCATTTAACAGCCGACAGATCGGCTAAGTACAAAAATTTAACGAGCCGTGTTTTCTCAATACTGCGACCTGCCGAACAAACAAAATACTGAATTAATTGTTTTAACATGGCTAATCCGAGGAATCCTCTCAATTCTCCTATTATAACCGATCGCATTCCTCCAGAAAGACAACAAAATCGTAACAAGATATTTTTTGAAGTCGAGCAGAACAACTTTATAATGAGAAGCGATCGCATTGGAGGTCGAAAAAACTTGAAATTCGGCATTGATATCGGACACAATGCCCCTCCCGATATCGGGGCTGTGGGAATTAAAAGAGAAGACGATTTAACGAAAGCGGTCGGCACTCAAGTAATCGAAAAATTGCAAAAATTGGGCTATGATGCGATCGATTGCACGCCTCGTTGGGCTGCCAGCATTCTCGACTCCCTCAAAAAGCGAGTACAAATTGCCAATGCGCGGGAAGTCGATATTTTTGTCTCCATTCACTTTAATACCTTGAACGGACGGGCAAGCGGTGCCGAGATTTTTACGACCAGTTCCGCCGGGGGAAAAATTGCCAAACCCATTCTCAGAGAGATTGTGACCTTGGGATATTACAATCGCGGCATCAAAAATGGCTCTCATTTATATGTGATAAAAAACACGATAATGCCCGCGATTCTCATCGAATGCTGCTTTATTGACTCGCCGCAAGATATGAATTTATATAGTACCGAGGCCATGGCAAACGCGATCGTCAAAGGATTGACCGGGGTAAATCCCAAAAATGGGATTGCCGGTGAGGGCAGCGATGCCAATGAGATCGCCTCGGTGAATTCCGAGATCCTCGCCTTGCAAAAAGCCCTCAACCGCTTGCAAATCCGCGATCGCCATCGCAAAGTCTTGGTTGAGGACGGCATCAGCAACCCGGAAACCCGATCGGCGATCGCTCGCTTTCACGCGATCGCGGGATTGCCGAGTCTCAGTGCAGGCGGTGCGGCAACATGGAAAGCGATCGAAGAAATTTTCGAGCGTCCCATTTTGCGCCCCTCCCATGCAACGGGAAAAGCCGTCCGCTACCTTCAATTTCGCGTCAGAAGCGCGATCGATGGCGTTTTCGGACCCAATACGGCAATGGCAGTCAAACGCTACCAACAAACCCATCGTTTAACGGTCGATGGGATTGTGGGGTCGCAAACATGGAGTAAATTGATTGGATAATTGTTATTTGTTGTTTGTTGTTTCTTTCCACTCTCCCCTCTTGGCCTCACCTCCTGGGAGGGGTTGGGGGTGGGTTCGGCTCCCAATAACCAACAACACTTCGGCTGTGCGGCTGCTGAGCTTGTCGAAGTACAGTGCAAGCCAATAACCCGTAACAAAATCAACGCAATCAAGGAGATAAAATTATGAAATTCGGTATCGATATGGGTCATAATGCCCCTCCCGATACGGGTGCATCTTCCCGATTTGGGAGCGAGGATCAACTGACTAAAGCCATTGGGACTCTGGTGATCGATAAACTGCAAGCCCTCGGACACGAGGCGGTAAATTGTAACCCCAGTAGTGCCAGCAGCGTCCTTGACTCGTTACGCAAGCGAGTCAGTACTGCCAACAGCCAAAGAGTTGACATTTACGTTTCCATTCACTTTAATGCCTTTAACGGCAGTGCTAATGGTACAGAAGTGTTTGCCGTTAGCGATGCCTCTCGACGCATTGCCTCCCCTGTTTTAAAAAATATTGTCGATTTGGGTTTTGTCAATCGCAAGGTCAAAAATGGCTCTCATCTTTACGTTTTGAGAAATACCGCCATGCCGGCCATTTTGATCGAATGCTGCTTCATCGATTCGGAAAGGGATATGAAGCGCTACAATACCGAAGCCATGACCAATGCGATCGTGAAAGGACTGGCCGGCAAACTCCCCGATGAAAAACCCGATGCCCCTAAAGTTGAAGAACGACAAACCCTCGAGTTACAACAGGCTCTCAATCGCTTGCAAATTCGCGATGAGAATGGCAGGGCATTAAAAGAGGACGGTATTTCCGGACCGAGTACGGAATCGGCAACCCAAAAGTTTCACCAACTCATGGGAATTAACGCTTCGGGTCGTCCGGTTTCCCTGACTTGGAACGCGATCGATGAAATTCTCTCCCAACCCATTTTGCGCCCCAATCATGCCGAAGGTTTAGCAGTGCGTTACATCGAATACCGAGTCGGATCGGAAATCGATGGCGTTTACGATGCCAAAACCGTAGATGCCGTCAAAAATTACCAAAGACAACAGGGATTGACAGCCGATGGCATTATCGGACCGCAAAGCTGGGGTAAGGTTCTCGGCCAACCCAAACCCCATTTGGCGATCGAAATCATTCGCGATACGGTCCTCAAACAAGAACCCATCGATAGCACCCAGATTACCGATCCCAATCAAAAATATCCCATTAAAGAAGGGGAAAAACTGGCCTTGCACAGTTGGGGCGAAGAAGGCAATCACGTCAAATTTGCCCTCTCGCAAGAGACATTTAACGGCTTTAATACTTGGTATGCCTTTGTCGATCACATCGAAATTTTGCAAGATGGGGAACCGTTGCAGGACGAACCGGAAGACGAGGCTCCGCAATTGCGCGATCGCGGCGATGCCTTTAATTTACCGGGTTATACCAGTACGTTTTTCCTCAACGATCCCATCATTCCCAATGGTAGTTTCTTCTGGCGGGAAGCGATTCACAACGGCCAGCGCATTCCCCAAAGTAAGGCCCACGTCGATAATATCATCGCCCTCGCTACCCGTTTGGAAGACGTGCGCGAACGTTTGGGAGGTTTCCCTTTGACGATTACGAGTTGGTATCGTCCCGAACCTTGGAACTCTCGGGTGGGAGGAGCGAGGTTTTCCCGTCATAAAGTCGGGCAAGCGGTGGATTTCCTGCGATCGGGCATGACAGGACGACAAATGGCTTCAAGGTTGCGAAATTGGCCCGGAGGAATGGGGATTTATACGCGTTATCCCAATCTTCTGCACCTCGATATCCGTCCCTATCGCGCCCGTTGGGGAGGAGCTTAACATTATTAACCAACAATTATCAATAAGTGGAGATCGCTACTTGATGGCTGTTTAGCGATCGTTAATTCCGAAGGCGACCCTTGATGAAAATCAAGGGTTAACCCTCACTTTGTGTTTTTGGTTTTTTGTTCAAAATTGCGTTAATTTCATCTGTGAGAGCAGGGCGAATGCGCTGCATAATCGTTTCAATATCTTGCCTGCCATGTAAAACCGTCAGAATAATAATCCTGTCTCCTTCAACATGGTAGATAGCAAAGTGATAGTTACTAATGGAAGCCATCAAAAAAGGATCGGTGCGATTGCGACGACGTTCACCAATTCTAGGATCGGCAACAATCCGGCCAAAACCATCGTAGAGTTCGTTCAGATAGTTTTCTGCTTGCTCTGCCCCATAGCGCTCTGCTGTATACGATTCAATAGCTACCAAGTCTTGATACGCCCGTCGTCCAAGTTGAAATATTGCCACACTCTTATTGCCAACCTTCCGCTTCTCTTTTTGCAAACAGTGCCTTGTCTTTTTCCCAATCACCGGTGGATTCAATGACCCGATCTTCAGCCATGTCACGATACCCTTCCACGATTTGGTTGAAGATTTGATAGGTTTCGCTTTCCATATCTCTACGGATCAGATCTTGTAAATAGTGGCTGGGTGTTGGATACAACCCATGTTCTCCGACAACACGCCGAACATGGTCAGCCAAAGGTTTTGTTAAACGAGTTTGCACGCGATCTAAGGACATTTTTTTCCACCTTGTCTCGATTTTTAATAATGCAATGATACCATTTGTCACCATCGAGATCAAGTCTGTCATACTTTTGAGGAACAGCCGTATAGGTCAAGAATTTAAGCGATCGCAATACTGAATAGGTAATGGAAAGTTAGTCAATGGGTTACTACTTATGATTTGTAACACTTAACTTATTACTTTTTACCCTGACGATCGCATTGCCAAATACATTAGATTATCGATACAATATGGCCAAATTTATGTTTATATCGGGGGGAAGATACAATGAATATTGATGCAGTGATGGAAGTGACCGATCGCTTATTCTTACAATATAAAAATAAACATTTAAGTGACCTGCAAAAGGAAATTATCAAAGGAACATTAGAAAATTGCGAGTACGACACTATTGCAGGACGGACAAAGTATTCAATAGACTATGTTAGAGTGATTGGCGCGAAGTTGTGGTCGGACTTTTCGGAAATTTTAGGCGCAGAAGTCAAAAAAAGTAATTTTAAATCATTGATTGAAGACTTTGACATCGATCATCATA
Organism: Cyanobacteria bacterium SBLK; assembly: GCA_017746715.1. GTDB lineage: Bacteria > Cyanobacteriota > Cyanobacteriia > Cyanobacteriales > Spirulinaceae > CCY15215. The sequence continues at coordinate 3,078 of JAGHZQ010000012.1, read as the reverse complement.
AAGATTTTAATAAAGAGTTTAATAAAGATAACAAAGATTTTAACAAGGATTTCAATACAGCTTTTAATGCAGAAACCTATAAAGGGGATATCACCATCAATATTTCTTCTGATGCTCGAGAGATAGAAACGACCTCAGAAAATACAGATACTTCCTCTTCTACGGGTGCGAACAATGTCCCCGACTATTTTCATTGTTCTGGTCGAGAAAAAGAATTGAATATTCTACAAAATTGGATTCTCGAAGAGCGCGATCGCTTAATTGCCATTCTCGGATTTCCCGGTATTGGGAAAACAACTTTGAGCCTGAAACTAGCAGAACAAGTTAAACCCCACTTTGATGTGATTATCTATCGAAACCTCCGCCTTAGACCCTCATTATCGGAGCTTCTCCTCGATTTATTAGATACTTTTGCTTATCGAGCCACTTCCCCCTATAGCATCACCAAGAAGATTTCCATTATCATCAATCTCTTGCAAAAGCGGAAGTATTTGCTAATTTTAGATGATTTTCACCACTTATTTGCATCCAAAAGATTAACAGGAAGTTATACAACCAGATTAGAGCAGTATTGCTTGTTTTTTGAGACCATCGCCACCCATTCCCATCAAAGTTGTCTGCTGTTGTGCGGTCGAGAAAAACCCGAAGAACTGGAGCAATGGGAAGGCAGAAAAAATCTCGTTCGTTCGCTGGAATTACAAGGCTCCCGAGAAGCCGCGATCGCCTTATTTCAAGAAAAACAATTAACCGATGAAAAAAGCTGGCAAACCTTAATTGACCATTGGAGAGGACATCCTTTACAACTGCAAGAAATGGCGATTCTCATTCAAAACATTTTCGCCGGAGATGTCAGCCAGTTCATCGAATATTCTAGTCATGTTTCCGGCAACAATTTCAATGCGAAAATCCAAGAACATCTCGAACGTTTGTCAAAATCCGAGCAAGAAGTTCTCAAAGCGATCGCGATCGAAAATCAGGCTCTCCCGATCGCCAAACTGATGTCTCAAAGTTCTCTCGATACGCTAGAGTTTTTTAATGCCGTGCAAGCCTTACAACGTCGTTTCTGTTTGGAAACCCAACCCGAAAACGGGACAAAATATTTTTCGCTTTCCCCCTTCCTACAAAATTATTTAATCTCAAATCCGTTGGATTAAAAGCGATCGTAATACCAAATCCGTATTACAGGGGATATTTTCGCATCCCTTCTGTAGGGACGTTGCATGCAACGTCCCTACCGCACCTGTTAAAATACCAGAGAAATCCCTGCTCCCTTGGAAAGTGCGATCGATGTTAGCAAAAATTTGGCAGTGGTTAAAACGGTTGTGGCATCGGTGGTTTAGTGGTGAGACTCCTCGACCCCAACAAACAACCCTCGCACCCCCAAAACGCGAGGATGCGGAATACGAACGCATTTTTTGGGATTGTTGGAAGAGGTGATGCAAGAAAGGACGCGAGGGGAGTTAAAGTTTTTTCTACAGAAAAACAAGGTACAAGATGATGAAGGGTTCATAGCATGGTTGCGAAGGTTTGGGGAGAAGTTGAGTGAGGAGTCCTTAAGAGGAGAATTAGGGGAACGGTTGCGGCATTTGGAGCGATCGGATATTGGGGTGGTGAGTCGCGAGGCGGGTAAAATTATACGAAAGTGGGAGGAAACTGGACGGGTTGATCGCGAAGATAACGAGACGAGAGAACAAGCAGCCGATGTAACTTTTTTACCCGATTCATCACAGCATTCTGAGGATCTCACTGTTATAGGCCCAATAAATACAAAGGTCAATATAGTTGAACTCTTAGAACCAATAAACCAAAAGAGTCCAGACGAGAGAAAGCAACTATGGCAACATAATCTTGAGTTTGCCAATCGTATATTAGAAAGTGACCCTAGGCAAACTTTTGCTTTGTCTTTGAGAGGATATATTTTAGGACAAATAGGAAGGTATAAAGAGGCAATCGCAGACTATAACAAAATCATAAAAATCAACCCCGAATCTGAGGATGCTTACAATAATCGTGGTCTTACCCTAAAGGAAATAGGAAAGTACGAAGAAGTAATTCGAGATTACAACACGGCCATAAAAATCAACCCCAAATCTGAGGATGCTTATAAGAATCGTGGTTTACTACTAGGGCAAATGGAAAGATATGAAGAAGCGTTTGCCGACTACAACACTGCCCTGAAAATCCAACCTAACGACCATATAGCCTACAATGGTCGTGCCAATACTCTACATGAGATGAAAAGGTATGAAGAAGCGATTCGAGATTATGATCGTGCCCTATGCAAAAATTCAGCCAAACCGATGAATTTAGCCAACGTGTCGCCCAATATTATCTCCCGCAAATCGAACAAGATATCGCCACCTTAACCCCCGGTTTGCGATTGCAGCAAACATGGATCGAAACCTTGCGAGGAATAGTGGAAGTCAAACGAGCAAAAAGCGATCGCGAAATAGAGGCTCTGATTGGTGCAGCTGGAGTGGGTGCAGGGGTTTCTTCTGCTGTCGCTTCTGCAACTTCTGCGCTGATTAAAGACTTTGAAACGAATTGGAATACAACACAAAATCTAACTGTTGTTTTAAGCTGTAGTTTACTCTTTGGCTTCGTTTTAGGGGGGTTAACTTTTGTCCTATTAAAAAATCGGCGATCGCGCTAATTTTAATATCCCTTCAAACTGCGTTAAGCTAGAAGAAAATATAAAATTTGAGTAATAACCATGAGATTTATTAGCCCTAAAACCGATTTTGCCTTTAAGAAAATATTTGGCTCAAACGAGAGTAAAGATATTCTGATTAGCTTCCTCAATGCCCTCGTTTACGAAGGGCGATCGCAAATCCAAGATTTAGATATCCTCGATCCCTATACGGGGGGAAGTAACATCGATTTAAAAGATAGCTATTTGGATGTTAAAGCCGTTCTCTCCGACGGAACAATTGTGATTATCGAAATGCAGGTCTTAAACGTCGCGGCCTTTGAAAAACGAGTGATTTATAACCTATCCAAAACCTACGCCAATCAGTTAAAATCCGGTCAAGGTTACTCTTATCTCAGACCCGTTATTGCTTTAACGATAACCGATTT
>JAGHZQ010000011.1 GCA_017746715.1 Cyanobacteria bacterium SBLK | reverse complement strand
GAGTCAGATTGCGAGCGGGGAAATCATCACGGTCAAATCGACGGGCTTCACGGAGCAAGAGAGGTCGTTGTTGGGGGAATCATGCGCCAAGTGAGCGAACTCGAGCAGCGTCACTTGGCATATGTTTACGCTCACCGCGATAGATTGCAAAAACGGCTGAAGGAGAATCTTGAGGAGGAGGTCGGGTTTATGGCGGATTCTAAGGCGATTAAAGAGCAATTACAGCAAATGATGGATACTAACTGACCCCTCCCAATTCCCCCATAACCAAACCCTCCGCACTGTCTCTGAATCGGGGGGTTGTTGGTTATCACCCCGTAAACCCTCGGAACCTCCGATCTAATTACACCAAATACTTATCAGAGTTCTTGTGGGAAGTTTTCTGCACTCCCGTCGTCAAAAAACGTTACCCATTCACGGCTTTTTGGTTGATAGATTATTTTTGTAATTGGGGGGCGATAAATACCATTTTTAATATCAATTCTTAATTTTTTTAATTGAGATGCAGGATCAGTCCCCCGCCATTCCCATCTTTTAACATTTTGCCAGTGTTTTTTTTTTGCGACTTGACGACACCATTCTTGAACTCCATGCTCATCTATTAAAGGGAAAGAACAAAAAAACAATTTTTCCGCTTCTTCGGAAAGAAATTCATTTGATAAATGCAACAGTGTCAACTCTTGGCTAGGAATTACCCCAAAATCGAAAAGCAAATCATAGTGAGCGTCCTCTTTAAAGTATCCTTTAGAGTAAAGTTCTTTTTGTTTTTGTATTAAAATGTCAGGAACTATTGCCCAATGCCCCAACTCATGCAAAATATTTGCACCATGAGAGTATTTTGTATGAGCAGGGACTTTTTTAAGTCTAGGGAGTTCAATCCCAATAGATCTTCCAAATTCCCGAATTTCTTTTTCTATAAGTGCATCTTGCCCTTCTCCTCTTTTTGTCCAATTAGAGCAAGGTATTTTTTCTAATTCAAAGGATGCGGTTACGAAACCATTTTTTTTGTCTTTAAATTCAGAATGGCATCTAAGAGTTATTGCGTAAGAATTTCTGTGAAAAGAACAATCATGACATTGAGATCGATTGTCGAAATCTTTAAGATTTTTCATAATCAAACATCCTGAATTTTTAATTAGTTAAAAGAGCGATCGCGACGAGTGATCAAAAACATGATGCTCTTCAAATTCTTTTACAATTTCTCGACACAATCCATGTTTTCCATGAGTCCAGTAAAAATTAACAAGAGAATTGCTGATATAATCTGTAACCAAAACTTTTATGTTTTCTTGATATTGTGGATGTTTCGGATAAAAAACAGAGAACATTTTGTTTGTTTTGTGTCCGTTACTCCAACACCCTGTTGACCAATATTTGTAATCTTTTTCTGGTGATTTGGGAATATTTTCCGCACCAATACATGACCCCATATATTCAGGTGAAAATTTTTGTTCTTTGGGATTGACTTGAAAAATCCATCGGAATTTTGGGAGTTCAACAGCGATCGTTATTCGGTGTCTTTCATAATAATTCAAGCTCCGAAACCCATTCAGACTGAGGAAGACATCCGATTCGTAGAATCAGAGTCTTCCCTCATAATTAAATCGTGTTCTTCTTGTGACAATTCCATCTCAACCTCAAAAAAATGATTAACTTAATTGTAATCGGATTGACGATTATTTCTGTAGGGACGGTTTACGAAAAATCAATCGCGATTGTAATGGAAGGTTTGCCGCGATTGAAAACGGGACTGTAAGGAATTTCCATCATTTTGTGATGATTTTCAATGCTCTCCGTTTTTGTACCGATCGCGTCGTATTTCCCCGTGACCAATTGAATCGTAGCCGTAGCGCATCCAGTCAACTCCTTGAGTAGATTAATGCTAATTTGATAACGCTCGTCTCGGTTTTGACATTGGCTGTTGTATTCCATGACTCGATCGATCGCTTTCTCGACGAGCAACACCCCTACCCCTGATTTTTTCTTGTTCGCTTTTAGCTCTTGAATTGACATCTCAGAAATCGATTTGTCGGTCGAATTGGGACGGTTGATGTAGGACTCGATCGCCATGTGGATAAATTCCTTTTTGCTTAACCCTGATTGCTCTAGAGCGAGTTTTGAGGAGTCGCTATCGAAGAATTTATCGAGGGGGTCAATAGGCTTAATTTCTTGCGTAATGACAGCCTTATTAGGTTCTTCCGAGGGACAATACCACGAGGGTGAGTCATATATTAATTTATTGTCCGGCAATATTCCGGCGATAGGGAAATTACCACATCGTGTTAGTACGAAGAATTTTTCGGACAAAGACAAACACTTATATGCCAAAATATTTAAGTCAATTTTCTCCCTCCAAGACTCAAGTAAATATGTGGAAAATTCGTTTATCTCCAAAAAATCACAGACAATATCTTGTCCTGTTTCTGATTTGTAACTCAAAGAGAGCGCATCTTCCATATCGCAAAAAACGGCGTGTAAAAACTGATAGCCTAAATCCCAACCATCAATTTCTGGACTGGAATCTTGGTGGTCTCTCATATCTAAAAAATTTGCTGTAAGTTCCATTATGTGGACTACACGCTCTGGGAAGTTCTCAAAATGAACGTCAATTAAATTTAATATTGTGTTGGTTGCGTTATCGTAATATGCTGCTATTTCTTTGTCGGATAAATAATGAAAAGATTTATTCAATGGTGGCTTGTAAATATTGATATAAATATTCTCTAACACAAGCATATCACCATACAACATCTGTATTAATTGCTGGTTGGATACGTTTATGTCTTTTTGACACTCGCGCTTATCCCAAGGTAGAACCGTAACGAAACTACCAAGATCATTGATTTGTCTTTTTTGTAGAGTTCCCCTTTGCTTAAATCGCTGTTGTATATCAATGCTTGCACCAATGTATACGGGATCGTTGTTAGAATCCCACACAAAATATATACCGGGTGATTTAGGAAATTTACCACACCAAGACGATGTTGAATCAATTTTTGGAAAATTTAATGGGCTTAAATTATACATTTTCTTCTCCTAATTCCTCATCCAATGCTTCAAAAAATCCGGATTGCAGCGCTCTTGTCAACAATTCTTGGGTTTGCTTGTCCTGCTGTTGGCGTTTGATTTCAATCGCGGTATAATCCGCACCGCGTTCAATTTGTGAAGATAAACATCCCACTAAAAAAGCCATACCCGAACTATCCCCTCGCCGAATTTTGGTAATAGCTTCGGCGGCAAACTGCAAGCAAAAATCATATAGATCGAGATCGACTTGACGATCGCCGAAACGATTGATGTGATAGCTGACCTCTTTCGGATTGTCCCACGGATGCGATCTCGTTAAGTTGATAGAAATGCCTCCAATTTTAAAGGAGACTTCATGTATGAGGCGATCGCCTTCGACTTTGGAAATGCAAACGCGATCGCCTTCTCCCGTGATTTTGGGTTCATTCATCATTACTCTCCCTCAGTCTCCTCGCTCCTATTCCCAAGCAACAGCAACCGATAGAGCCGTTCGCTTGCGTGTCCGGAGGACGTATCGCCGTCCTTCTCTTCCCAGACTTCCCACACGGAACCATCCCCCACGACAAAGCGATCGCCAACTGCTAGAGATTCGATATTGTCCGGCATTGCCCCGTGTTCGGTTGCGATCGTGTTGGCTGTCTTGGTGATAACTCTGAAACGCAGGACAACAGCCTCTCTAACCCCTCCAGTACGCTCGATTGAGTCTAGCTCAAGCAATGTTTTTTCAACATCAATAGGAAATTTAAAGCTAATACTCTTAGTACCTAACTTTCCAAAGTCTTTAGTTAAAGACTTATATTGTTTAGCTTTTAGTGCAGGTGTTTGTCTGGGATTAGGGTTAGGCATTGTTCGCTACTCAGTCCTTGTTCCGATGCTAACGCATAGTACACTGTGATTCAACCATAATAAAAACTTATCTTTATCACGGTGCACTGTGATATATTTGATAGAAAAACCCTGAAAACCTCTTGCTTTACCACGGTGCACTGTGATAGATTAACAGTGTCAAGAAAAAACACCCCACCCCACAGACCGATGATTAACTTCCCCAAACTAACTTACCGCCTCATCCAAAAAGAAGCCAAGCGCATCAAGCAACTCCGCGATGGTAACGGACCCAAGCTCACCTCTAACCGTGCAACTCTCGAAGCCTACATCACCGACTGGCGCAAGGAAGTTGCTAAAGAAATGGAAGAGTACGCACCTTTAATCCGTAAATTGCGCGGCAAATCCGAACCCATTCCCGCTTAATTCCCACGGGGAACGATCGCGCCCCTGATAGAAAGACGGTCTCCGAACCTTGAAAACTGAACAGCTTGCAGGGCTTGCGGGTAATACCCAGCCGTGCGAGCGGCAAAAACAAAAACGCGGCTTCCCCCACAGGGAAAACCACGAACTTTAATTTCTACAGGTATTCTAACAATGACCACTGCAACAGTCCAGCAAAAACAACAACAACCCCTCAGCCTCGACGACAAAGTAACCATTGCCCGCGTCCTCTCTTGGGATTGCTGCAAGGAAATTCACCCCGAACAAGTCGTGACGATTTGGATGGAAGGGGAAATCGCTTGGGTGAAACTCGACGAGGGATGCGTCCCCATCCACCGCGACACCTTTAAAGACATCCTCGAAGCCCAACGGGAAATCGAAGAGCGCGGAGACGATCGCGAACCTATCGAAACCCATACCCACCAAGATAACGAGAAATTGGTTCTCGCCCCTCTCGAAAACGTTCCCCACGCTTACCAAGTAAACTTTGCCGATAACTTTCTCGGCTATGTCTATCGCTCTCTTCTGTTAGGGGGTTGGAGTATTTCGACTTCGCTCAATACCCAATACAAGGCAAGTTTCGTCGATCCCTTCGATGCCGCCGAACGCTTGTTTCTCGATTGGCAGGTAGAGAAAGAACTCGGTTTCGCTCTTCCTTATTAACCTTTCAACTCCCTATTAGCCCTTCACGAGTGGCGGAATTTCGCCACTCTCTAACAAAACAATGACTGAAACCACTACACCCCAAACCCTTGTAACCGAAGGCTTGGAAGATATCGAGAACTTCCGCAAGCAAACCGAGTTACTCAACATCCTGCTCGAAACCCTCCGCTCTCCCCATCATCTCGATACCAACACCAGAACCGACAAAATCTTGCTGCGAGTCGAAGTGCTGGCCGATTCCCTCCGATGTTTTTGCGAGGCTCACGTAGACTCCATGCAAAACCGCCTCAACGACCTTAAAGAATGCCTCGGACAAGAGGAGGAGACGTGAATCATGAAAACAACCATCGAGATAGACACCGCCGAAAATCCCGCCATCAGTCTCGGTATTGCCAAAGAGCAAATCATCCTCGCCTATTTGCGCGAATGCTTGAACGAGTCGGGTTTTGCCGACATCCTCGGCGCGCTTCGCTCG
>JAGHZQ010000010.1 GCA_017746715.1 Cyanobacteria bacterium SBLK | reverse complement strand
CTTTAACCTCGTCTTTCAACAATTTATTAAAGTCTTTACCCAACCCGAACATATTTTAGTCATGTTCTTGGACGATCTGCAATGGGCAGATGCCGCTTCCTTGAAACTCATTCAATTATTTATGATAGCCACAGATAGCCAATATCTCTACTTAATTGGGGCATATCGAGATAACGAAGTCAGCAAAACACACCCACTGATACTGACTCTAGATGAAATCAAACAACACAAAGTCACAATCGAGGAAATATCGCTTTTACCTTTAACATTATCAGACATTACTCATTTAATTGTCGATACATTCCACACCGACTCGGCGATCGCTAAACCTTTGGCTGAATTAGTACGGGCTAAAACTGAAGGAAATCCTTTTTTTATTAATGAATTTTTGACATTCTTATATGTCAAAAAATTAGTTGCTTTTGATTACGAACGAAGTTGTTGGCAATGGAATCTAGACAAAATAAAAGCTCAAAAACTTGCAGATAATGTTGTAGAGTTAATGATAGAAAAAATACAAGGTATACCATCAGAAACTCAGGATGTATTACACTTAGCTGCTTGTATTGGTAATCAATTTAACTTAGAAACACTGGCGATCGTGCATGAAAAATCGCCACGAGAGACTGCAACTAATTTGTGGCCAGCGATCGCAGAAGGTCTAATTTCACCCTTAAGCGATACATATAAATTAATAGAATTGGATGTTGAAGGTATCTCAAAGCAATTACAATCAGAATATAAGTTCGCCCACGACCGAATTCAGCAAGCCGTTTATTCTCTCATTCCTAACCTGGAACGACAAGCGTTACATCTACGCTTGGGAAAACTACTGCTGCAAAATACACCATTAGAAGAACGAGAAAAGAAGCTATTTGATATTGTCAATCAATTTAACGAAGGTTGGAGCTTAATAAATCGAAAACTAGAACAAAACCGGTTAGCTGAGTTAAATTTACAGGCAGGTCAGAAAGCAAAAAATGCAGCAGCTTATCAATCAGCATTTAACTACTTAAAGATTGGTCTAGAGTTGTTGGGGAAAGATAGTTGGCAAACCCAATATCAGCTGACCCTAGAACTTCATTTGGCAACAGCAGAGGCAGCATTTCTAAACACTGATTTTAAGGAAATGGAACGCTTAACAAACCTCGTCCTTCAAAAAGCCAAGATACTACTCGACAAAGTAAAAATTTATGATGTCTCTATCCAAGCCTATATTGCACAAAATAAACACCTCGAAGCCGTCACACTTGGACTTAAAGTTCTGAAGTTGCTAGGAGTAACTTTTCCCGAACAAGCTAACCAAGAATATATTACATCCACTATACAGAAAACACAGTTAGTTTTGGGAGATATAAATATTGATAATTTAGTCAATCTTCCAATAATGACCGATCCAATTCATTTAGCTGCTATGCAAATTATGACTGTTTTATGGAGTCCTGCTTATATCGCCAAAACAGAACTGGTTTCTTTGATGGCCTGCAAACAAGTAAATTTATCACTTCAATATGGTAATGCTGCTGATTCAGCTTTTGCGTATGTAAATTACGGTTTTTTTCTGGGTAGTATTGGAAATATAGACATTGCCTATCAATTAGGTCAAGTTTCTCTCAGTCTATTAGAAAAATTTAAGATCAAAAAACTTAAAGCTAAAATATACGGAATATTTGATTTCATAAAACATTATAAACAACATTTGAGAAATTTACTTTCCTCTGAGTTAGAAGGATATCAAAGTGGACTGGAAAGTGGAGATTTTGATTTTGCTGCTAGTGGAATTATTGGTTTTTGCATGATTTCATATCTCAATAGTAAGGAATTAGTTAGTCTAGAGCAAGAGATGTCGGCATACAATAAAGCCCTCGGTCAACTCAAACAAGAAGCCTATCTAAATTGGCAGCAAATGTGTTGGCAGGTTATCTTGAACTTACTCGGTCAAAACGAAAATCCAAGCCATTTAAAAGGGGAAATATATGACGAACAGAAAATGTTGCCTCTTCATCTTAAAGCTAACGATCGGACAGCATTATTGCACTTATATACACATAAACTAACTCTTTGTTATCGTTTCCAAAAATTGAACCAAGCGTTTGAAAATGCAGTTAACTTAGAAGCGTATATAGATCAAGCTGGCGTAAGCTATTATGCTCCTCCAGCCTATTTTTACGATTCTCTAGCCAGACTAGCAGTTTTCCCAGATAGGCAACCATCCGAGCAAGAATATATCCTTGAAAAAGTTGCTGCCAACCAAGAAAAAATGGCACTCTGGGCAAAACATGCTCCTATGAATTATCTACACAAATTTTATCTCGTTGAAGCCGAACGCACTCGAGTTTTGTGCCAATATAAAGATGCGAGAGAATATTACGATCGCGCCATTATCTTAGCGAATGAAAACGAATATCTCAACGAAGAAGCCCTCGCTTGCGAACTAGCAGGAAGATTTTATCTCGCTCGCAGTCAAGATTGCGTTGCACGTCACTATCTGCAAGATGCCCACTATATTTATCATCGTTGGGGAGCAGTTGCCAAAGTTAAAGATTTAGAAACTCGCTATCCTCAATTTCTCGCAACCTCCTCTAAAGAAACGCAACCCACAAAATTACCTTCCTCAACAATTAGCGAGAATGAAACCTCCTCAGAGGTTTTTGATTTTCACAGTGTTTTTAGAGCCTCCCAAGCCATTTCTAGCGAAATTTTACTCAATAAATTACTGGAAAAATTAATCGAAATTGCCATTGAAAATGCTGGCGCTCAAATCGGTTTTCTCATTTTAGAGCAAGAAAACAAATTATTCATTAAAGCTGAGATAGATGCAAGTTATAAAGAAGCGAGTATGCGGAATTCAGAACCCGTTAAAAACAGTCAAAAATTGCCCCTATCGATTGTCAATTACGTGCAAAGAACTCGAGAGACTGTTGTTTTGAAAGATGCTACCAACGATCGCACATTTGCAAAAGATCCTTATCTCGTCAAAAAACACCCCAAATCTATTTTATGTCTGCCCATTCTCGATCGCGGTCAATTCATCGGGCTGCTGTACTTAGAAAATAATTTAATGACGGATGCCTTCACCCGCGATCGCCTCGAAGTCTTGAAAATCCTTTCGGCTCAAGCAGCTATCTCCATTGAAAATTCTCGCCTTTACGAACAGTTGGAAGATTACAGCCGCACCTTAGAACAAAAAGTCTCGGAACGCACGCGAGAGCTCTCACAAACTCTAGATGTGCTCAAAGCCACTCAAGCAGAACTCATTTTGGAAAACGAGCTACTTAAAAGTGACGATCGAGCCTCTACTTTTGACTATCAAGTCGGAGGGAGCTTGTCGATGGATGCGCCGACTTATGTCGTGCGATCGGCCGATCGCTACCTTTACAAAGCCCTGAAACAAGGAGAGTTTTGCTATATTCTCAATCCCCGGCAGATGGGTAAATCCAGTTTGATGGTACGCATGATAAACCACCTCCAGCACGAAGGCGTTGCCTGTGCGCCCATCGATCTGACCCGTATTGGCAGCGAAAACATCACTCCGAACCAGTGGTACAAAGGATTGGCATACCAACTCTTGCGACGTTTCGATTTGAGAAAGAAGATTAACTTAAAAAATTGGTGGCAAGAGCGAGAAGATCGTTCCCCCGTTCAAAGATTGGGTGAATTTATTGAAGATGTGTTGTTGGTAGAAGTTGAGACTCCCGTACAACAACTGGTTATTTTTATCGATGAAATTGATAGCGTTTTGGAGTTAAATTTTCCGGTTAATGACTTTTTTGCTCTGATTCGCTCCTGCTACAACCAGCGCAGTTTCAATCCCGAATATCGGCGTTTAACCTTTGCCTTGTTTGGCGTGACGACTCCTTCCCATTTAATGACCAATATTCAGACGACTCCTTTTAATATCGGTCGGGCCATTCAACTCAAAGGCTTTAAAGAACATGAAGCTCAACCCTTGTTGCAAGGATTAACAGAGAAAGTTAGCAACCCGCAAACAATATTGAAAGAAGTTTTAGCTTGGACGAACGGACAACCTTTTCTCACTCAAAAACTATGCAAGCTCGTTCGCATGACTGCTTCTTCTATTCCTGCCAATGACGAAGCAGTTTGGATCGAAAATTTGGTACGAACCAATATCTTAGAAAATTGGGAATCCCAAGATGAACCCGAACATCTACGAACGATTCGCGATCGCCTCCTCAAAAATCCGCAATCCCCACAAATGCTCGCACTCTACCGACAAGTTTGCGATCGGGACACTGTTTTCGCATCCGATAGTCCGGAAGAAAAAGAATTGCTCTTGTCTGGACTCGTCGTCAAACAACAGGGACGACTGAGAGTCAATAATCGCATTTATGAATCGATCTTCGATCGCCATTGGCTCGATCGCCATCAGTTACCAGTCACCCCTTCGACAAAGTTCGGGGCAAGCAATCACCAGCGATACTCTGAGCCCGTGGAAGAGTCACCAGTTGGGGAACAAAAAATGGGGGCAGATTAAAAGTCAATGTCTATGATTCCCCAACGCCGATCGCGCAGAATCGGGATGGGTGCGAAGGAAAGAAACGAGTTCGAGTATATTGCGAATGCGATCGCCCGATCTCAAACCCGAATAACACTCACAATTATGGATGCCGCCGAACCCGTACAATTTCGCTCGTTGGCAGTGCGATCGAGGATTATTACTCAGTTATTGCGGGCGATATGTGGAGTCCATTACCAGTTGTAAAGAAGTGTTAAGAAAAAATACGGAGGATTCTTTTGCGCTGTACAATGTTGCTGTCTTTAAAGCTCGCTGGCACGGTTTAATCAAAGCTCGCTCGGATATCAATCGTGCGCGATCGGTGTTACTGAGCTTAGTAGGAACTGAGGAACAGGGGCTGGCAATATATCGCTTGGGAGGCTTGGCAGCGATCGAAGGTCAGACAGAATTAGCTCTGAGTTATCTAGAACAATCTGTTTTATTAGATACGGAAGCAAGGGAGTTTGCCCTTCACGATCTTGCTTGGTTGGACTTGCGTGCACACCCGAGTTTTAGAGCGATAACGTCATAAGTTATTAATGATTTGAAGAGTACCTATTTCTCAATGAAGGAGGAAATCAATGAACACTCCAAAACGCGATCGAAAAAAAGCTATTGCTCTCGCACGCCAAGGAGAAACCTGGCGTTTGATGGTAGCGCAACATCAACTTATAAATAAGCGAGAGCTCCTAGAGTTACTAGGCGATGCAGAAGATATATTCGAGAAGGCAACTGAAGCCGATAATACCTATGCTTGGGCATGGGCGCATCTAGCAGCCACTCAGACCTATATTGGTGGCACAAAAAATAAAAACAACGTCAGGCATTACGAGGATGCAGATAAAAACTATAACACAGCAATCACCTTAAGAGGGAACTATAGTTGGGCTCTAGCTCACCGAGGACAAAACCAAGTTTGGTGGGAATTGAGAAAATTGCAAAAGACCACAACACCTGATTTGGTGATGGCCGCAAAAAAGATTAAAGAGGTAGCGATAGATCAATATTTTGAGCGAGCCATTGGTCTAGATCCCAACTATAAGTGGGCTCTTGTCAGGATGGCTATAGCTTATCGGATTGCAGGCCTGCTCAAGTCCGAGGATTCGACACTTCCAGAGTCTTACCACAATGAAGCACTGAAGCTTCTGAATCGAGTAATAGATTTCAGAGTGCAACGAAAGAAAATAACCCCGAACTATGCTATAGCTTATGCATATCTTGCTGTAGTTCATAGACAGCAAGCTCGCCAATACAAAACAAAAGGCTTATTTGAAGAGGCGACAGAATCCTGGGAGCAAGTCTATAATAACTTAGACGAAGCTATAATACTTAACCCTGAAGTTTTCTATCCACCCAAATTGTTGAGGATTGGTTTCGTGTACGATCGACCTATATTGCAAGACGCCGGTGACGCACCCGAACTCATCGCCGACACACCCACCGACGCATCCGAACCCAATATATACGAGTGCTATGAAATGGCTGTAGCTAAGGCTCGTAGAGAAGGACACGTCGCTGCCCAAAGGGATATCGATCGAGTGCTGGCTCACTTTGTCCACCAGTCATAAGAGTAAAACTCATTTGGCATTCTTGATTGAAAACAGTTCATTGATATTCTTTTGTCCCCATTCAATCTTGAGTGTAAGCTTAATTCGTTCTTGACAATAGTAGGAGTCAACCTTCAACATGAGTAAATTATTGAGTTTTTTGAGTGATATTGCTATTAATCCTCACCAGCAATTAGTATTTGCTCGGGATAACAATGCTTCGGCAGTTATCGCTAAACTAGGGTTATCTAAGGAGGAGCAAATAGCAGTTGAGAGCAAGAGTCGTGCTACAATAGCCGCCGTCTTTGCCAATGAAACGATACCATTGGCTGTTGTTTGTGGAGATCCTAACCCAGAAGATCCCTATCCAGATCCAGATCCAGATCCAGAACCCGATGATGAAGAATAAACAGGTTAATATAGACAATTGAATTTTCTGTTGCTGGTAGCAAGATAGTCTGTAAAACTTAACCTTTCTAGCAGTTCGAGAAACTGCTCCCCCTTCGAAGGGGGTTTTCCGTTTTATGCTGGTTATAAGAGGAATTCTCAGTCACGGTCATGGGTAACTTTATTCAAAAGTATGATTTTATACAAAAACTGTATGACAGTGCTAATTCACTGGTTTATCGCGGACATCAAAGCGACAATAACCGATCTGTTATTTTCAAAGTCCTCCAACAATCCTACCCTTCTCCAGAAAAACTAGCTTGGTTCAAACAAGAGTATGAAACGACTCGAAACTTAGATTTAGCAGGAGTAGTCAAAGCCTACAGCTTGGAAAATTACCAGAATCAGTGGATGATGGTGCTAGAAGATTTTGGTGGCGAATCCCTCAATCGTTTCATTGAGAAGAATCCTTTCACCCTCCCTCAATTTCTGCCTCTTGCGATTAAAATTGTGGAAATTATCGGCCAAGTCCATCAACAGCAGATTATACACAAAGATATTAATCCCTCTAATTTGGTTTGGAATCCAAAAACCGGGCAAGTCAAACTTATTGATTTTGGGATCTCTACGGTGCTTTCACGAGAAAACACGACTTTTCGCAATCCCAATTTATTACAGGGTACTCTCGCTTATATCTCGCCAGAACAAACCGGACGCATGAATCGGTCTATTGATTATCGCACGGATTTTTACTCACTGGGAGTGACCTTCTACGAAATCCTAACGGGTCGATTGCCTTTCCCGACAGAAGATGCGTTAGAACTGGTGCATTGTCATATTGCCAGACAACCCCTATTACCCCATGAATGTAAACCAGACATCCCTCTCATCATTTCTCAAATCGTGGGGAAATTGATGGCGAAAAATCCTGAAGACCGCTATCAATCTGCCTCTGGACTCAAGGCAGATTTAGAGGAATGTCTCAAACAGTGGCAAACGAAAGAACAGATTGATTCTTTCTCTTTAAATCAACACGATGTTTGCGATCGCTTGCAAATTCCCCAAAAACTCTACGGACGAGAGAGAGAAATTG
>JAGHZQ010000009.1 GCA_017746715.1 Cyanobacteria bacterium SBLK | reverse complement strand
GGCAAGCGGTGCAAACCTTTGTCGCTGCGGGTAAGTCCAGCCTCGAACAAGCCGAGAATTTCCTCGCCCTGACGACTCGGGCCGATCGCTTCGATCTGATTGAGTCCTTCTGGGAGGAAATGGATAAATTGCGAGAACAATTCGCCCAAAAACCTATCGCGGATTTGCCTCCCGCTCCCGACCCCATTGAGGAAGAAACCACCGAACCCCAACCCGAGCCAGAGGATGACGGTGATGGGGATGCGATTGAGATTGAGAGCGAGGAACTCACCGACACGCCTGACGTTTCCCCCGCTCCCGATGCTCCCAAAAAAGTGGCGGAATTCCGCCAACCTCAATCCGTCGGTGCGGCTGTCTTGGATGTTGACGCGCTCTCTATGGGGGATTTACAGCGCGAGTGCTTGACAACCAAGGGACTTACTAAAGACCAGATCAGGGAACACGGACCCTTAACCCGGAAAAGCACTTGGATCGCGGCATATCGCGCCAACTAAACCTTATCGGGGCGGTGTAATGCCGTCCCGAAATCCCAATATTTTCTAATAGTAAAAAATTGGTTTTCTCTAATAGTTTTGAGACAATAAAAAAGGAGGTGATGAACGGTGTATGGATGCCAACAAGACCTAATTAAAAACCCTGATGCACTGCCATTTCTAGAGTATCTATGCACGACAGCCAATAAGCTGATTAATTGCGGCATCTATCTCGCTCGTCAGTATTACTTTAAATGCGGCTATATTGTTGGAAAGCACGACCTTTCTAAGGAATTGAAGAGCAACCCCAATTTTAAGTTTTTGTTCGCTCAAGCCGCACAACAAACCCTTATGGGAGTTGCCGAGTCTTTCAAGTCTTATAAGGAACTTTCTAAGAAGTTTAAGAAAGGAGAACTCGAAAACCGTCCCCGCTTGCCAAACTACCGGAAAAAGGGAGGCTTGGGAGCTATCACCTATCCCAAGCAAGCACTGAGACTGAAGGGTGAAAACGTCAGAATTCCTCTCGGTCTAAAGGTAAAAGCAGCCTTTAAGGTCGATGCTTTCCTGTTTCCATTTCCCAGCAATCTCGACTTTAAAAAGATTCGAGAAATCCGAATTCTCCCGCGTAATGGTTGCTTCTATGTCGAGTGGGTGTACAAGTTGGAAACCCTCACTTCGGCTTCGCTCAGTGACCAGAATGTGCTAGGTATTGACCACGGGATAGACAACTGGTTAACGTGCGTCAGTAACGCGGGAACGAGCTTCATTATCGATGGGAAACACCTTAAATCAGTCAATCAATGGTACAACAAGCAAATCGCGACGATTAAGGAGAATAAGCCTCAAGGATTCTGGTCTAAGCGGTTATCTCGAATCACCGAAAAGCGCAATCGACAAATGCGAGATGCGGTCAATAAAGCGGCGAGATTGGTTATCAATCATTGCTTAGAAAATGGCATCGGTCGGCTCGTCTTTGGCTGGAATAAAGGGCAAAAGAACGGGATTGATATCGGTGCGAAAAATAACCAGAAATTTGTACAAATTCCCACGGCTAAATTAAAAGATAGAATTCAGCAATTGTGCGAACTGTACGGGATTGAGTTTGTCGAAACCGAAGAGAGTTACACCTCGCAAGCAAGTTTTTTAGATGGCGATTTCTTGCCGACATTCGGTGCAAAACCCGAAAGCTGGAAAGCGTCAGGAAAGCGGGTCAAGCGTGGATTGTATCGTACTCAAAATGGCAGTTTGGTGAATGCCGATGCGAATGGTGCGGCAAATATTTTAAGAAAAGTAAGCACGAATTTGGGATTCTCTCTCAATGGAGTGTCTAGCGGCGATGTGAATGCGCCTGTAAGAGTCCGTTTCTGGACTGCTTGCGAAGCCCCTGCCTTAACAAAGTAGGCAGGGGAGGCTCACTCGTCAACCCCCAAAGTTCCGAAGTTGCCTTGGGGATTGTAGAGTAACTCGTCTTCGATGGGGGCGAAGTCGAACAGCCAATGCTCCGGACTGTTCGCTGCCCCTGCAATTTCTCGGTTTAATTTAGCGGAAAGTTTGGACATATTTTAATTTTAGGGGCGATTGTTGGGGCGACCAAAAGTATGGCGAAATTCCGCCAGTTTTGAAATTGGTATTCATTGCTATTATTTTGCCGCGATCGGGACTTACGTGCGGGTAAGGTCAAAAAGTTTCGAGCGGATGTCCCATTTTGTCCCCCCTCCCCCAGAAAATCCCCTCAGACCGCCGCCGCCCTCGCCCCCTACTTGACCCCTTATGACCCCATTAGACTTACCAAATCGCATCCTCGTGCGTCTGGTGAGATTCAGGGAGGGAGGGGAGGGGGAGGAGGGCAAAAAAAATCACCCACCCCGTGAAGGGCAGGCGATTGGTTTTGTGCTTACCCACCCCACGCGGGGTGAGTCGTTTGTCTTAGCGCCATTCAGACGCATCAATTTTTCTCAGTCCATTGGACAAAACATAGCCGCCGCTCATCATTTCCCGATGCCAGTTCTTCTCAGTGGGCGCGGTCGCTGCGGGAGCGGGTGCATTTCCTTGGAGGAGAGCCATTTGGCGTGCTGCTGCGTTGTCCTTGTCATCATC
>JAGHZQ010000123.1 GCA_017746715.1 Cyanobacteria bacterium SBLK | reverse complement strand
TGATAGTTGATAGTTGATAGTTGATAGTTGATAGTTGATAGTTGATAGTTGATAGTTGATAGTTGATAGTTGATAGTTGATAGTTGATAGTTGATAGTTGATAGTTTATGGTTGAAATTCCGATCGCTCTCGCTCCTTAAAAATTTCTAGTAGGCGATGGATATATTCTGTCATGATACCGTGTAAAAGTAAATCCCGTGCGGCATTAAAAGGACTGTTTGGGGCGAGGGGATGGCGATTGGTAATCACGTGATTCCATTGAGCACTTTCTAAAATTTTATCCATATAGAGGGCAAAATTTTCATCGAATTGTAACGAGAGAACAGCGCGTTCAAATTCATCGCAAGTCAAACACAAAGAATAGAAAACTTTAAAGAGTTCGATCGCGGATTCTAAATCGAGAATTCTCAATCCACCCCGATGCTCGAAATCAATTTCAACTGATACGGACTGAATGCTGCTAAAGTCGATTCCTCTTTGCTTGACCTCTTCAATCCAATCAGGATTTTTGCGTTCTGCTTGATGATAATCCCACACAAAATTATAGAGGATGAGATCGTGTTCGAGAAACGCCATTTTTGTTGCTAAATCTCCGATCGTTTTAGGATAAAGTTCTGCTTTCTCGATCCTGCGATCGGGTCCGTTATCGATCAAAAAATTAACGAGATTAGAACCGAGACAAATATGTCGAACGATTAAATAACAGGCTTCTGGAGTTACAAAGTTTTGCAGAAAAAATGCTGCCGATCGGTGCATGAAGCCGTAAAATTTGAACTGAAAAGGAAGCAATCGCTTAATTGTTAAAATAATGCCGAGAGCAATATTGGCAAATATCCGAATGGGAATGAGTAAGTAAATTCGCGTCCAGTGCTTTAAATCCCGAATCATGTGGGTTTTTGCCACCGAATCGACAGGAATGGCATTATCGAGATAGAGTATGTCCCAAACATCGGGATCTCTGCGATTGTAAGGTTTGTATTGGTAAAGCGAAGTTTTATCGTGATTCATGGTTTTTTGGAAACATTTCTTCTAAAATTCTTATCCCATCACCCAAACAAATTTTAAACCCCTTGTCTCGAAGGATTTCCAGACACTGAGTGCAGTGCTAATAGTGATGACAAGCGAACAACCTTTAATTTTCTAAAATTGCAGTGTAAATGCAAATCTTGCGAGAGTGCGATCGCCTTGTTCCACAATCGAGATCGAACGCCTTCCCAACTTTGCCCGAATCAATTGAGCTATTTCAATGGTACTTCCCCATCTCCCCCCCGACGATCTTCCGTCCCCAACCCTTGCCCTCGAAGATCGCTTTCTCCGACATCAATTAGATTTATCTTTAACGCAGCGCTTTCAACAACAATGCGATCCTAACATTTTACAACTCCTTGCCACCTGCGAGTGGTCGATTTCAACAGCAGCGAATGTGGCAACTTTAATTATTGTTTGTCCCGATCGTGCTACGAATTGGCAGGTTCTCGAGCGGGTTGTGGAATTGGGAAATGAGATGGCAAAATTTTCTCAAGATGCCAAATTGCGAATCTACTCGAGTCCGAAAATGGGCGATCGCGTTGAAATTCGCATAGACGAACTCTCAATTTATCAAGAACCCTCTTAACCGTTTAGAATGCAAGATTCGATCGGTTGAGGGATGTGGCGATCGCGTCATCCCTCAACCTCAAAATTCAAATATTGATAATTTTGAATTGATAAAAATTTTCATTGTTTGCCGTTCATATCTCGAC
Source organism: Cyanobacteria bacterium SBLK (assembly GCA_017746715.1). Lineage (GTDB taxonomy): Bacteria > Cyanobacteriota > Cyanobacteriia > Cyanobacteriales > Spirulinaceae > CCY15215. The sequence continues at coordinate 31,952 of JAGHZQ010000123.1, read as the reverse complement.
TTCCCGCATCTGGCATAATTGCACCGCGCAGATCTGTATTCTTAAAATTGACTTCGTTAATATTGGCATCAATTAATTGTGCTTCAACCAAAACGGCTCCCGTCATATTCGACCAGCATAACTGAGCGCGATAGAGATTGGCCCGCGTAAAGTCCGTACTCCGTAATGTCGTCCAAATAATATGAGCGGCTCTGAAATTCGCTTCGGGAAACTTACTACTTCCTAAATTCGCACTGCTAATGCGAGTGTGACTGAAATCGGCTCTCGCTCCAGTGGCATAACTCAAATTCGCTCCATCCAATATTGCTTTTGTTAAATTAGCATCATCTAAATTTGCCTTCATTAAGACGGCATTGGTTAAATTTGCGCCTTCTAAATTCGCCCCTTCTAAAGAAGCATTCATTAATTTTGCCCGGCCTAAATTACAGCCGATTAACCTAGCCCGATTCAAATTGCCCTCGCGCATATCGGCTTCGCTGAGAACGGCAAAACTCAAATCGGCTCCCGTCAAAATGGCACTGTGAAGATTGGCAGCTCTCAGAGATGCATTGGTTAATTTTGCACCTTTTAAAGTTGCCTTTTCTAAATTCGCGCCAATCAAATTGGCTTCATTTAAAAGAGCATCAAGATGAGATTCGCTGAGGTTAGCTTCCCTTAAATTGGTTCGCTCCAAATTGGCTCCAATTAAGTTGGCTCCACTCAGATCGCACTCGCGCAAATTGGCACCGCTTAAATTGGCGCCCCCCAGAAATGCGCTCTCTAATTTTGCGCCTTGAAAGTCTCGTTCTCCTCTTGCATAGCGTTGCAAGAGTTCTGCGGCATCCATCATCAATAACCCTTTGCTCATATCCTCAACTATTTTGCGATACAACACCGTGAAAAAATCGGAAGGCGGTCATCCCTTCCCAATTTATCGATAATTTTCAATGTTGCACCCTTTGAATATTTGCCTGTTTTGCTGGCCCTATGAGAGCGTTGCTTCTCTTTATTTATAATTCTTCATCTGTAGGAATAATTGAATGACTGGCGATCGTTTTGGGTGCGATCGCGATCGATTCTGGAAGTGACGCACGGTGAAACCCCTAATAAAACAAGGCATTGCGCTTTTCTTAAACAATTGTTAAGGATTTGGCGGATCGGGGCATTTCTCGAGAAAAGTCAAAATTTTCCCAAAATTTTCCTAAATGACTCAAAGGGGAGGGGAAAAGTTAGACAATAAAGCAATAGTAAAGCGAAAAATTGCCTTCTGAGTTAGCAGGAGAGGAGAACGGAAAAAATTATGTCAAGCAACATATCGGACAATCGGAGAAGTCAAACCATTACCCAAGGAATTCGGCGATCGCCCAATCGCGCCATGTTACGGGCAGTGGGATTTGGAGACAGCGACTTTAGCAAACCCATCGTCGGCCTTGCAAGCGGTTATAGCACGATTACCCCTTGCAATATGGGCATCAATCTGCTGGCAGAACGGGCAGAAACCGCACTGCGAGAGGCGGGAGCAATGCCACAACTGTTTGGGACGATTACGGTTTCCGACGGGATTGCCATGGGGACCGAAGGAATGAAATATTCTCTTGTTTCGCGGGAGGTCATTGCCGATGCCATCGAAACGGCCTGTAATGCTCAGAGTATGGATGGGGTGCTGGCGATCGGGGGCTGCGATAAGAATATGCCCGGAGCAATGATCGCGATGGCACGCATGAATATTCCCGCAATTTTCGTCTATGGCGGCACCATTAAACCGGGACATTACAATGGGGAAGATTTAACCGTCGTTAGCGCGTTTGAAGCCGTGGGACGGTACGGGGCGGGAAAAATGGACGAGGACACCCTGATGGCGATCGAGCGCAATGCTTGTCCGGGGGCGGGGTCTTGCGGGGGAATGTATACAGCGAATACCATGTCTTCGGCTTTTGAAGTGATGGGGATGAGCTTGCCCTATTCGTCTACGATGGCGGCTGAAGATGCGGAAAAGGCACAGAGCACGGCAAAATCGGCGGAGGTGTTGGTGGAGGCCATTCGCAAGCAAATCCTTCCCAGTCAGATTTTGACTCGCAAGGCCTTTGAAAATGCCATTTCTGTCATTATGGCGATCGGGGGATCCACTAATGCGGTTTTACACCTGCTGGCGATCGCTCATACCATCGACGTTGAATTAACCCTCGAGGATTTTGAGACAATTCGCGGTCGAGTTCCCGTGTTATGCGATCTGAAACCGAGCGGGCGCTACGTTGCGACCAATTTACACGCATCGGGGGGCATTCCCCAAGTGATGAAAATGTTATTAAACCATGACTTACTCCACGGCGATGCGCTCACCATAAGCGGTCAAACTGTTGCAGAAGTCTTAGCAGGGATACCCGACGAACCTTCCCCGGAACAAGATGTCATTCGCCCTTGGGATAATCCCATGTACGCCACGGGGCATCTTGCTATTTTGAAGGGGAATCTCGCAGAATTTGGCGGCGTTGCCAAAATTAGTGGCGTGAAAGAGCCGCAAATAACTGGACCTGCTAAAGTCTTCGAATCGGAAGAAGAATGTTTGAGCGCCATCCTTGACGGGCAGATCGTCGCCGGAGATGTCATCGTGGTGCGCTACGAGGGACCGAAAGGGGGGCCGGGGATGCGGGAGATGCTCGCCCCTACTTCTGCCATTATCGGGGCGGGACTGGGGGATTCTGTTGGCTTGATTACCGATGGGCGCTTTTCGGGAGGGACTTACGGGTTAGTCGTGGGTCACGTGGCTCCCGAAGCGGCAGTCGGGGGCGCGATCGCTCTCGTCAAAGACGGGGACCAAATTACGATTGATGCCAAAGCGCGATCGCTGCACCTCCACGTTGCCGAGGAGGAACTGGCAAAACGCCGCGCCGAATGGAAAACCCCCACCCCTCGCTATACGAAAGGCGTTCTGGCCAAATACGCTCGTTTGGTTTCTTCGAGTCATCTCGGTGCCGTGACGGATTCCTAGTTCTCTGTTACGCTATCGCACCAATTTCTTATTCTAGGATGTTGCGAGGCGCATTAGAGGGTAAAGTGAGAGAGAATATTCTCGCCCTCGATAAAAATGGAGATCGCCAATCAAACAAAATCCTCCGGTACGTCTTCGTCTGGGAACGTTGCGATCGCCTTCATCGGTTTGTGCATTGCCAGCGTTACGACCTCTTTCGCATCGATCTTTATGGTTTGGAGCGAAAGGGAACTGAGTGCGACGGCAACCGTCTTTAACCGTTTTTGGATTGCTGCTGCGGTGATGATGCTATGGCAAGTCCTGCAAGTACTCTATCGGCGGTTGGCCTCGAAAGCATCGTCAGAAGACCCCCTAACTTATACCCGTCGGGATTGGGGACTATTGCTCCTCGCAGGCATTATCTATCCCCTCAATCACATTACTTGGGCTTGGTCTTTGACCCAAACCAGCGTGGCGAAATCCGCGATTCTCCACGAGATGAGTCCGATATTTACCAGTTTGGCAGCATGGTTGTTATTCGCCCGAGGCTTCGATCGGCGATTTCTCCTCGGGACGATCGCCGCGATGGGAGGCGCGATTGCTTTAGTCGCGACGGAGGCTTTAGAAACCACACAAATCGTCGCCGATCGACTCCAGGGGGATAGTGCAGCCTTTCTCTCTGCTGCATTCTTTGCCACTTATCTCATTGCCTTAGAACAATTGCGTCAGACGTTTTCCAGCACGATCGTGCTGCTTTGGATCAGTGCGATCTCGGCGCTTCTACCTGCCGCGATCGCCTTACTCTCTGGAGACTCGCAACTCTTCCCTTCTTCTCTACAGGGTTGGCTTTCGGTTATCGGTTTGGCATTCTGCGCTCAAATTATCGGTCAAGGATTGACCGGCTATAGCCTCAAGACGTTCTCTTCTGGATTCGTGGCCCTGTTTTCTTTAACAATTCCAGTGATTAGCGCTTTACTGGCTGCCTCGATCTTCTCGGAACGGTTGAATCTTTTGTCCTATGCTGCTTTTGGAGCGATCTTGCTCGGCTTGTATCTGGGAATATCGAGCAAGTCGGCCAAGCAATGCAAGGAGAGTTAGCGTTTCTCCATATCGATCGCCGCGAGACCGCTTAATATTTAATTTTGTAACAATTCCCTAGAGAAGAAGTCAAGAATAGCCGAAATTGGGATTCAATCCATATCAAAGACATTCATGGAGTTTAATAACAATGACGGAAACACAAGTTTTTGTAGCTTTGATTATCGCTTTATTCCCGGGAATTTTGGCTTATCGTTTGTGTACCGAGCTGTACAAATAGACGATTTAAGCAAATTTACCAAAACACTGGGTCTAAAGCCTCGCTCTCTCTTAATGGGTTGGATATGCTGAGGAGACCTCAGCATCCCCCAAGCGCTTTAGCTTCGCGGAGGGCGGCTTTTAGTAGATAATCGAATGGGACTCGCTAAACTAAACTCTTTGATTGATTCTGTTGAATGGTTGATTGGTTTAGGTATTGCTCGCAAGAGATAGCGGGTTTTAAGGTTTGTCGAAGAAAGAGAAAATCAGCAATAGCGATATTCTGAATCCTTTCGCCTTTAGGCAGAGGAGAACCTCAACAGAAAAATCAATCAATACGAGCTCGGGGTTGGAGAAGTCTCTTTTTCCCGATCTTTAAGAAGCGCGATCGCGGTACTCGATCGCTTCCAAACGCCTTTGCAGGTCGATATCGCTACCCGTGGCAATGGTTTCTAGGGTTTTGACCCGCTCTTCCAATAATTTGACTTGGGTCGAAGGAGTCAAGCGATCGTCTTGTTGAGTTTGGCGATCGTCTTCCTTATCTTGCCAAATTTTAATTGTACTCACCGTCGTCCCGACAATAATCGCGAGGGGAATCAACGGGCCGCTTCCGGTGGTGGGAGAAAGGGGAATGCAAATCGCCAGCATTCCCGTGGCAAAACCCCAGATTGTAAAGATCAAATCTCGCCGAAATTTTCGATTTGTTTCTCTTTCCATGATTAATATCAATCGATTGTCTTTTGTTGGATTAGCAAATCTGGAGAATATCCATAATCGATCGCTGTTTAAAACTGTTGTAAAAACCGCAAATCGCTGCTATAAAGACGGCGAATATCGTCAATTTCATGCAGTACCATCGCAAAGCGTTCTACGCCAAAACCCGCCGCAAATCCCGTGTAAACTTCGGGATCGTATCCCACGGCTTTTAATACATTGGGATCTACCATTCCACAACCCAAAACTTCCAACCATTTTCCCTTCCATTTTACGTCAACTTCAGCCGAAGGTTCTGTAAAAGGAAAATAACTGGCACGGAATAACATCGGTAATTCTTCTCCAAACATTTGCCGCACGAATTCTTGAATCGTGCCTTTGAGATCGCTAAAAGTCAGCCCTTTATCGATGGCTAAAACTTCCACTTGATGAAACACGGCTGCATGGGTGGCATCGACAGTATCTCGCCGATAAACGCGACCGGGTGCAATAATGCGAATAGGGGGTTCGTGACTCTCCATGTAACGAATTTGTACCGGAGAAGTGTGGGTTCGCAATAAGTTGCCATCGGAAAGATAAAGGGTATCTTGCATATCTCGAGCTGGGTGATCGGCCGGAATATTTAAGGCTTCAAAATTGTAATATTCCGTTTCCATCTCCGGACCTTCTGCAACGGTATACCCCAACCCCACAAAAATTTCCGTAAAGCGATCGAAGGTGCTGTTTAAAGGGTGAATGCTGCCGAGGGGACGACTGACCCCGGACATGGTTACATCGAGGCGCTCTGCTTCGAGTCGTGCCTGAATTTTGGCAGATTCGAGGGTGTTGCGGGTGGCTTCTAGAGCATTTTGAATGGCTTCTTTGACTTCATTGGCGATCGCGCCGATTTTAGGGCGCTCTTCAGCACTGAGTTTGCCCATCCCCCGCAACACTTGGGAGAGCTGCCCCTTTTTCCCTAAATATTTTACTCGTAAGGATTCGAGGTCATCTAAGGCATCTGTCGCGGCGATCGCGCTGGTTGCTTCGGTTTTCAGGTTGGTGAGTTGCGTTTCGATCTCGTTGGGAGAAGTCATGGGCGTGGCATTTAAGCTCAATGTTCCGATACATTACAGTTTATACCAGTTCAAGACAAGGATAGAACGAGAATTGTTATTGCGGCAATTCTGAAAATACATGCAATTCCAGAGCAATATATTATCGAAGACTATTTGTTAAGCGGGGGCAGTATTTCTGTCAAACAAATTGAAAGGTCTCTGGCCGGATTTAGCAATTTGGAACAATATTTTAATCGTGTCAGATCGCTCAATAAATGGGACTGTTAACCCGACTCTTTCCTGCCGCCGTTACCGAACCCATTCGCCTCCACATCGAAGCCAAACGCTATTTGTGCGCCACAGATGCAAACTACTGGCAGGGGTTATCGGCGGCCTCTAAACAGAGTTTGAAGTTACAAGGAGAAATTTTTTCCCCAGAACAAGCACGAGATTTTAGAAATATCCCCCATGCCGAAGCTGCCGTACGGTTGAGAAAATGGGAGGATTCGGCAAAAATTGCCGGTCGGAAAACTCCGCCTTTAGAGCATTTTGTTCCGTTATTGAAACAATGCGCGATCGCGGTCGATTAAAATTCAATTAAATCCTTGCGAGATGAAATTGTGAGGTGAAATTTTGTAAAACTCGTTCTGGCAATCGCGCTTTGGGGTAGCATGGATTTGAATAAAAAGTTTGCCCGATCGTAAAAAATTCACAATTGCAGAATTGTGTCGTACAAAAATGGCAAATTAATATTGCGAGGGATCGTCTATGCCCCCCCAAGACAAATCTTACACCTCCCGCCAGAAATTGCAAAAAATCCCCTTGCGATCGATCTTAGTCGTTCCTTTTGTCATTGAAGTCATTGCTGCCGTGGGATTGACCGGATGGCTTTCTTTGCAAAACGGACAAAAAGCGGTCAATGACGTGACAACACAACTTCGAGAAGAAGTTACCGCTCGCATTCAACAAAAACTCGAATCTTATTTAGAAGTTCCTCATACCATCGACCTCCTCAATGCTAAGGCGATCGCGATCGGACAGCTCGATACAAGCGATCCCATTGCCCTCGATCGCTGGTTTATGCAGCAATTGCAAACCTTCGATTCGGTAACGGGAATTTATTTCGGCAACGAAGCAGGAGGCTTTACAGGACCCGAACGCAGGCAAGACGGAACGTTTGTTATTTACACCACAGAAGATTTTCAAGCGGGCAATCTCCATAAATACGCCAGCGATCGCCAAGGCAACCGTCAAGAAATCTTAAATACCGTTCCCGATTACGATCCTCGCCGGCGACCTTGGTATACTTCCGCCGTCAAAGAGCGCAAAGCCGTATGGAGCGAAATTTATCCTTTTGCTGCGGATTTGAGCTTGGGGATTTCTGCCAGCTTGCCCATTTACAACTCTCAAGGAGAACTGCAAGGAGTCGTAGAAACCGATCTCGCCCTTGCGGATATTAGTGATTTTTTGCGCTCCCTCACAATCGGACGCACGGGACAAACATTTATTATGGAAAGTTCCGGCTTAATTGTTGCCTCTTCGACCGACGAAAAACCTTTTCTAGAAAATCGAGGGGAAGAGAGTCCCCAACGCTTGAATGCCCTCGATAGCCGCCTGCCCTTAATCCAAGGAAGCGCGAAAAAAATTGCGGCAACATTTGGAGATCTCTCGAGCTTAAAAGACGGCGAACAATTAACCTTTCTGCTGCAAGGACGGCGACAGTTCTTGCAAGTGACTCCGTTTCGAGACCCGCGAGGATTGGATTGGTCGATTGTCGTGGTCGTTCCGGAAGCGGATTTTATGGAACGCATTCACGCCAATACCCGCTTGACCATTTTTCTCTGCTCGATCTCGTTGGTCATCGCCCTATTATTGGGAATCCTGACGGCTCGCGTGATTGCTCGACCGATTTCTCGCTTGAATGCAGCCTCGAGAGCGATCGCCTCGGGCAAATTAAACCAGCATATTGAAATCAAGCAAATTCGCGAACTCGATACTCTGGCACGCTCTTTCAATCAAATGGCCGGCCAGTTGCAAGACTCTTTTACCGCTCTGGCAAACACCAATGCAGAACTGGAGCGACGGGTCGAAAAACGCACCGTAGAACTGCAACAAGCCAAAGAAAAAGCCGAAGAAGCCGATCGAGCCAAAAGCGAATTTCTTGCTAATATGAGTCACGAACTGCGAACGCCCTTAAACGGAATTCTCGGCTATGCACAAATTTTGCAGCGCGATCGCGAAGCAACCCCTAAAATCAAAGACGGTCTCAGCATTATCGACCAGTGCGGCTCTCATTTACTGACTTTAATCAACGATATTCTCGATATTTCTAAAATTGAAGCGCGAAAGTTAGAACTCTACGCGAGAGATTTTTCCCTAGAAATGTTTTTGCGGGGAATTCGCGAACTCTTTCGTATTAAGGCCGAACAGAAAGAAATCGATTTTCATTATGAAGCGCTCTCGGTACTTCCTCAAGCCATCCACACGGATGAAAAACGTCTGCGTCAAGTGCTCATCAACTTATTAGGGAATGCAATCAAGTTTACCGATCGCGGCACGGTAACGCTATCCGTCACCACTTCGACTTCGCTCCCTTCGACTTCGCTCAGTGCAGGTAACCAACAACCCACAACAACCCTTCGCTTTCAAGTCGAAGATACGGGAGTAGGCATGACGGCGGAACAATTGGAGAAAATTTTTCTTCCCTTCGAGCAAGTTGGCGATCGTGCCCGTCGCGTCCAAGGTACGGGGCTGGGTTTAGCGATTAGCCGCCAATTGATCGAGATGATGGGCGGCAAACTCGAGGTTGAAAGTACGGCCGATACGGGGAGTCGGTTTTGGTTTGATTTAACCATCCCCGAAGTCAAAGACTGGCAAGAGTTGGAAACGGAAGAAACCTCGCAAAATATTATCGGTTATCAAGGATCGACTCGCAAAATATTACTGGTTGACGACCATTGGGAAAATCGGGCGGTTTTGCTCAATTTCTTAGAGCCGATTGGATTTGAGGCGATCGAAGCAGAAAATGGTTTGCAAGGATTAGAAAAAGTCAAAATCCATCAACCCGATCTGATTATTACCGATCTCTCGATGCCCATTATGGATGGGTTTGAAATGATCGAGCAATTGAAGCATTTAGAAGTCGGACAAAACATCGCGATCGTCGCTTCTTCTGCGAGCGTTGTGGGTAGCGCTCGTCAAAAATGCGCTCGAGTCGGTTGCTGCGATTTTTTGCCCAAACCCGTACAATCTTCAGAGTTGTTCGCACAACTCCAACGACATTTAAACTTGGATTGGATTTATGAAACGGTCGAACAACCCAATGAAACTCTCTCAACAGAATTGATTTTTCCCCCGGCTCGAGAACTGGTGGCACTTTACAATATTGTTTTGGATGGATATCTTACAGAGATTCAATCTGAAGTCAGGCGAATTGAGACTCTCGATCCGAAATATGTCGTTTTTGCTCGGAAAATCGTTAAATTTGCGGACGCATTCGAGAGCGAAGAAATTCTCCAATTACTCGAACCGCTTATCCAAGAACAATTATCCACGAACAATTATCAATGATTGCTCAACAATCAATCGCAATTTTTTGGCTTTTATCTCTCTCCGGGAGTCTAATCGGGTTGGCGATCGCGCCTTCTCGCAGCATGGCGCAACCGGATTCTTCGTGTCCTCCCCCCGTTCTTTCCAGGCTGCAAACCCATCAAGTCCGAGCGGGGGAAACTTTAGAGGCGATCGCGACGCAATATCAAATTTTGCCTGCCATTCTTCTGCATTTCAATCCCGCTTTGCAAGAAAGCCAGCCCTCCCCCGGAGGCCAGTTATCGATCCCTCCTCTCAATGGCATTAAAATTGCCGTTCCCTCCGGGGCAACTTGGCAAGATTTGGCCGAAGCATACGGGGTTCGCGCCGATGTTTTATTCGAACTCAATGGCTGTCAGTTTCCTGGAGAAACTGCTTTTATTCCGGGCACTCACTGGACCCAAGCCAGTCCTCAAACAGCAAACTATTTGGGTTTGAGCGGCTATCCCTTGCGCGATCGCTCTGCCATCGGCCTTACCTATGGCTGGCAAACGCGAGAAGGAGAAGACAGCGAATTTCACAATGGCATCGATTTTCTCGCGCCTCCAGGTACCTCCGTCCTTGCTGCCGAATCGGGAATCGTTGCCTTTGCCGATCGCCAAGGAAATTACGGCAATTTGGTGGTTATCAATCATGAAGGCGGACGGCAAACCCGTTACGCTCACCTCGATACCTTCAATGTAACCCCTAACCAAGAAGTGCGAATGGGAGAGATTATCGGAACCGTTGGCACGAGCGGACAGCCTGATATTCCCCAATCCCATTTACATTTTGAAGTTCGCTATCAAGTCCCCATCGGCTGGGTTGCCCAAGATCCTCAAATTCACCTCCTTCTCGATCTTTGGTAACTCTTTGGCAGGATCGTTTCGGCTTCTTCGGCACTGCTCGGTACGAGTTGCTCAACGGCCTCAGAGTGTCGCCGATCATTGATGTAGGGATGTTGCCTGCAACGTCCCTACTGATTCAGCCAACCGCGAAGACGGCGGGCAACTTGGGGACGGCGAAGTTTCCGCATGGCTTTACTTTGAATTTGTCTGACTCGCTCTCGAGATAAGTTAAACATTCCTCCCACCTCTTCTAAGGTGTAGGGTTGACTGGTATTTAAGCCATAACGCAGAGATATCACATCTTTTTCTCTTTCTGTAAGAACATCGCTGAGTACCTCTCCGATTTCCTGACGCATCATCACCTCGCTCATTTGATCTTCGGGTAACTTTAAATCGCTATCCTCGAGGAGATCCATGAGTTCCGTATCTTCTCCCTTCCCAACGCGGTGATTGAGAGACAAAGACTGACGGCGCAATTGAAACAGTTGGCGCAGTTGTGCGGGGGTAACATCTAACTCGGCAGCGAGTTCTTCTTCGAGGGGATTGCGCTGTAACTTTTGTTTGAGATTGCGTTGTGCTTTTTTAAGTTTATTGAGTTTCTCGACAATGTGAATGGGTAATCGAATCGTTCTCGCGTCATTGGCAATAGTACGAGTAATTGCTTGACGAATCCACCAATATGCATAAGTTGAGAACTTATAGCCTTTATTAGGATCGAACTTTTCTGCCGCGCGATTTAAGCCAATCGCCCCTTCTTGAATTAAATCGAGGAAGGGTACGCCACGATTGAGATAACGCTTGGCAATGGAAACCACCAAGCGCAGATTCGAGCGGATCATCTTCCGCTTGGCGACGCGGCCTTGATATAATTTATGTTCGAGTTGACGCGGCGTAATCTCTAGGGCTGTAGCAATTTCGGCTTTGGAAGGCTGGCGTTGCAATTCCTCAAAGAGTTGAGCCTGCAATTCTTCAACCTCGACGATCGCTTTCACGCATTGGGCCAATTCCACTTCTTCCTCGGGTTTGAGGAGAGGATAACGAGCCATTTCTTTGAAAAATGCGCCGACGGTATCTTCATCTCCTTTGCCATAGCTACTCTTGCGAGTTTTGGCTGCGTTGCCGACAGGCATCGAAAAGGAAACATTAACTAAATTAGAATCTAAATTAGGTTCGAGAGGGGATTCCAAATGGGGTTCGATTGCATTAGCGGAAATTGCTTCAGAAATTGCTCCGGAAATTACTCCAGTCTCTGTATTATCGGCGTTTGCCGTTATGGGGTTGGGAGATAATTCTGTAACGTTCATAAGTCGCACTCAATGATTTCAAAAAAATTTGTTATGGGTTAGAGGATATTAACTGTTTTTATTTTTGCCTCCCCGTGTTACCGGGTTGAGCGTGGGTTGTGAATTGGGCGATCGCTCGATCGCAAATTAAGCGCGTAAGTTTGGGTTTGAGGGCGAAGGTGTTGAATCGAGGGTAATCGCAATTTCAGCCAATCCAGAAATTTTAACAGTTTCTTAAACTCGTTTTTCGCTAAAATAAGCGAATGTTGCTTAATAGGCTAACAGAAATGTTTGGGGAGTTTGTTTGACTGATTACAAAATTTTGAGAAAAATATGAGGAAATGTTAACAAAAATATCGATTTCCTGCATTTTACCCCTCACTCGAGCAGAGATAGATAGTTTGAACTTTCTTTAAAGCCTAGATTTCATGAGAATTTTTGGATTTTTAACGGGTTTTTCCAATGAATGAGAGCAATGGCTGTAAAAAGGTAAAGTTTTGTTGCAGCCGACTTAACATTGATTGAGAGCGGGTGTACTTAAAGTTATAGACCCCCATGAGCGTAAATGTCGAATCTCCCCAGTATGATTTCTTCAACCCCATCCCTGTTTCCCATTGTCGCAGAGCCTCGAGGAGAGTATGGAGATCCCATCGAAGGCGATCGGTGGGTTAAAGTTCTCCTCAATTATTCGCGAGAAGAGAGTACAAGCGACCTAGATTCTGTCAAATTGTTTACCTATCGCGTTCCTCCCAATCTTGATGTGAATGCAGGGGATGTAGTTTTAGTTCCTTCTGGATCCACAAAAGTTGGAGGAATTGTAATGTGGGAATTAAAGGTACCTGACTTAGAAAAGGATCGCATCAAAGATATTGAAAGCGTGACTCTAGAAGGAGCATTTAACGCACATTATTGGAAGTTACTAGAAAGAGTAGCGCGATATTATTTCGTACCGCTTATTACGGTTGCGAGAATTGCTTTACCTCCCGGTTTGCTGCCTAAAACTCAGAGTCGAGTGCGCTTACTCCCCAACGCAATTCCACAGGGTTTTGAAGTATTTTGTTCTGAGATGGTGCAAACAATCATCGTACTTCTCAAATCCCAAAAAGAAGGAGATTATAGCACTCGCCATATTTACCAAAAACTGGGAAAAAGGAGGCGAAAAGCGATCGATCGCGGGTTGAGAGATCTGAAAAAACGCGGTTGGATCAAGCAATATTTAGAAGTTCCCGATCCGCCTCGACCTAAAATGCAAAAAGCAGTAACATTAATTTCAGATATTTTTTCTCTCAATCTAACAGAACGCCAACAAGAAGTTTTAAAGATTTTGAGAAATGAAGGGGGAGAAATGTGGGTAAAAGATTGTAAGAAAGAGCATAATATATCTTCTTCAATATTAAGAAAACTCGAAGAAAAAGGTCATGTCATCATTCAAGATCGAGAAAACTTGCGATTTTTAGTTGAACCCGATATTGTAAAAAATCTTCCTAAAATCCTAAATACCGACCAAGCCAAAGCATTAGAAGCAATTAAAAATTGTACTGGATTCGCACAAATTTTACTGCATGGCGTAACGGGATCGGGAAAAACAGAAGTTTATTTACAAGCGATCGCTTCTATCCTAGAGCAAAGAAAATCAGTCCTGATTTTAATTCCAGAAATTGGTTTAGCACCGCAATTAAGAGATCGCTTATATGCAAGATTTGGAGATAAAGTTTATGTTTATCATAGTAATCTCAGTAAAGGCGAACGTTACGATACATGGCGATTTATTCTTTTTCAAGAACCTTTAATTTTTCTAGGAACTCGTTCCCATATCTTTGCTCCTATTTTTAACTTAGGTTTAATCATTCTTGATGAAGAACACGACCACAGTTTTAAACAAGACCAGCGAAGTCCTCATTATCATGCCAGAAAAATTGCCCAATGGCGAGCGAGAGCGGAGAATTGTCCGCTTATACTCGGCTCGGCAACACCATCTTTAGAAACCTGGCATACTCATCACGATCGCCCAAATTCCGATCCGTCGCTTCTCTATCTTTCCCTACCCCATCGCATTCATTCTCGCCCCCTACCTCCCGTGGAGGTGGTCGATATGCGAAAAGAATTAAAACAGGGCAATCGGTCAATTTTTAGTGTAGCTTTGCAAAATGCCCTCAAACAACTCAAACAGACAGGCAACAAAGGGATTTTGTTTGTACCGCGTCGGGGGCACGGTACTTTCGTTTCTTGTCGCAGTTGCGGTTATGTCATTTATTGCCCTCACTGTGATGTGTCCCTTTCTTACCATCATGTTAATGAGGACGCAAAACAAATATTACGCTGTCATTATTGCGGATATCATGCGCCTTATCCGTCGCAATGTCCTCAATGCAATTCTCCCTATATTAAATTTTTTGGGACGGGGACTCAAAAAGTCGTTCGGGAAATCGAGCGCAACTTTCCCGACCTGCGCGTAATGCGGTTCGATCGAGATGAAACGGGAGGGAAAAATTCCCATCGCGATATATTAGAGCGATTTGCAACAGGCAACGATGATATTTTGGTGGGAACGCAAATGCTGACAAAAGGTTTAGATATAGCAAAAGTAACTTTAGTAGGGATTTTGGCAGCAGACGGACTCTTGCATCTTTCTGATTATTATGCTTCCGAGCGAGCTTTTCAAACGTTAACCCAAGTGGCAGGACGAGCGGGACGGGGAGACGATCCCGGAAGGGTTATTTTGCAAACCTATACCCCCGATCATCCCGTCATCGAAGCCGTTCGCAACCACGATTATTTAACTTTCGCCCGAGAAACTCTATTGGAGCGATCGCAATTGAACTATCCACCCTACGGGCGTTTGATTTTGTTGCGGTTGAGCGGTTTGGATGGGGAGGAAGTGGCAAAAGCTGCGAATTTAGTAGCACAAGGCTGTCAGACTTTATTAACAACAATAAAACACGAATTACTCGGACCCGCCCCAGCCAGCATCATGCGGATCGATCGCCGCTATCGCTGGCAAATTTTATTAAAGTTTCCTCTCAATGTAGAAAATTTACCCGATTTGGCACAGTTAAAAAAGTTATGTCCCCAACCGATAAGATTAACCATTGATGTCGATCCTTTAAGTATTAGTTAGACTGCATTTATACATCGATGCAACAAATCTGTAGATTTATTTGGATCTTAATATGACAGATTGTAGATCGGTTATTGTAAAGTAATGCCAACTTAGAGCGCCTGCGATTTGCTGCATCGCGATGATAGGAGAAGAATCGAATTATGAAAGCTCCCCCGCAAAAAGAGAACAAAAAACTATTGCTCGTAGATGACGACCCCAATTTAATCCTTTTAGTCAAGGATTATCTCGAATGGAAGGGATATGAAGTCATCGCTGCCGAAAATGGTCGAGAGGCCTTGGAGATTCTGGAAACGCAAATTCCCGATATGATTGTCTGCGATGTCATGATGCCAGAAATGGACGGCTATACCTTCGTGGAAAAAGTGAAAGAAAATCCCAAGCTCAATTGGATTCCCTTTCTCTTTCTCTCTGCTAAAGGACAAAGTTCCGATCGCGTTAAAGGGTTGAGTAAAGGAGCCGACGTATATATGGTTAAACCCTTTGAACCCGAAGAGCTGGTGGCTCAAGTGAAATCATCTCTCTCGCAAGTCGAACGCCTCCGGGATGTCTCCAAACCCGGAAAAGAGCTTGCCGTTACCCTTCACGTTCCCGAGGGAGTCGAACTGACCGATCGCGAAATGAATGTCGTTCAATTGGTCGCCCAAGGCATGAAGAACAAAGATATTGCCGAACAGTTGAATGTCAGCCAGCGAACCGTTGAAAGTCACGTTTCTAATATGTTGCACAAAACCCAACTCAAAAATCGCACCGAACTGGCACGATGGGCGATCGAAAGCAGTCAAGTCTAATCAATGAACAATTGATAATTGATAATTGATAATTATTCATTGAATGGGGTGCTGGCCGTAGAAGGGGAGTGCTTCGGACCAGTGGGGGCGATCGCCGTGCTGCCAAGCAATCGCCGCAAGTTCTAAAATACTACCGACAGTATATCCCAAATCTCCCTCGATTGACAGGATTTTGGGAATTCTCTCAAAATCCTGTCGTTTGGCTTGCCATTGTTCCGATATCATAACCGTATCGGGCAAAATTGTCTCGAGGCGATCGCCTTGGGGAGTCAGTTGATAAATCGCGCTAAAAATTGCCCCGCGTTTGGCTGGATATTCAACGGCAATGGGCTCTCCTATCGAAAATAACGCCTTTTGCGACCAAGCAAACCCCGCGAGAGAAGAAATGGCAAATAAGGGGATATCGAGTTGTTGGGCGAGAGTGCGTGCCGTTACCATGCCGATGCGCGTGCTGGTAAAACTGCCGGGTCCTTTGGCAACCGCCAGAAAAGCTAAATTTTTCCAAGTTTGAGGTTGAATGAATTCGGCGAGGTAGGGATGCAGGTGAGTGGATAATTCTCGCTGCAAGTCCCAAACGCGATCGCGAAAATCCCCGGAAAAATTCGCGATCGCCAGTCCCAGTTGAGAACTGGAAGTATGTAAGGCAAGAGCATGAGTTTGAGGAGAATCAAAGAGCATCAAGGAGTAACGAGTAAAGAGTCAAGAGTAACGAGTGGGGAATAACCAATCGTAGATAACTGATAACTGATAACTGATAACTGATAAAATGTCGCCTATCTCAAAGTTTAAAGGGAATTGGCAATCAATGACGAACAAGCGCGATCGCGTTGCCTCTTCTCTTTCCCAACTCCATTATTTTTATGGCATTTCCCCTCGAGGCAAGCAACAAGCGATCGCGCCTCTCAATATCAATTACAAATAAGGAGAAAGTTTTGGTCGCAACTACATCTTTGAATACCAGCAAATCCGAAGAGATTTTTACTGCCGCCCAGAAATTGATGCCGGGTGGGGTGAATTCTCCGGTAAGAGCCTTCAAATCTGTTGGCGGTCAGCCCATCGTCTTCGATCGCGTCAACGGTTCCCGGATCTGGGATGTCGATGGCAATGAATATGTCGATTATGTCGGCACTTGGGGTCCTGCTATTTGCGGTCACGCTCATCCAGACGTGCTCGAAGCCCTCAAAAAAGCCCTCGAAAAAGGCACCAGTTTTGGCGCGCCCTGCCTCTTGGAAAATACACTAGCAGAAATGGTGATCGATGCCGTTCCCAGTATTGATATCGTGCGTTTTGTCAACTCGGGGACGGAAGCCTGTATGTCCGTTCTGCGTTTAATGCGCGCTTTTACCGAACGCAATAAGATTATTAAATTCGAAGGCTGCTATCACGGTCATGCCGATATGTTTTTGGTTAAGGCCGGCTCGGGGGTCGCAACATTGGGCTTGCCCGATTCCCCCGGAGTCCCAAAAGCATCGGCTAATGATACCCTCACCGCCCCTTACAATGACCTAGAAGCGGTGAAAAAACTATTCGCCGAAAATCCCAAAGAAATTGCTGGAGTCATTCTCGAACCCGTTGTCGGCAACTCTGGCTTTATTCCTCCCGATGGTGGCTTCCTAGAAGGATTGCGGCTCATTACTCAAGAAAATGATGCCTTATTGGTCTTTGATGAAGTCATGACGGGATTTCGCATTGCCTATGGCGGCGCGCAAGAAAAATTTGGCGTGACTCCCGATCTGACGACTTTAGGGAAGGTCATCGGCGGCGGTTTGCCTGTAGGAGCTTACGGCGGTCGGAAGGATATCATGGCAATGGTCGCCCCTGCAGGCCCCATGTATCAAGCGGGAACTCTTTCGGGAAATCCTTTGGCAATGACGGCGGGGATCGAAACGCTGAAATTGCTGCAAAAGCCCGGGACTTACGAACATCTCGATCGCGTGACTAAAGACTTGGTGACGGGTTTGCAAGCTATTGCGAAAGAGGCGGGTCACAAAACCTATGGCGGTCATCTTAGCGGGATGTTCGGTCTCTTTTTCTCTGGAGATCCCGTGCACAATTACGATGATGCGAAAAAGTCGGATTTGGCTAAGTTTTCCCGCTATCATCGGGGTATGCTAGAACGGGAGGTTTATTTCGCGCCCTCTCAATTTGAAGCCGGATTTACTTCTTTGGCTCATACTGATGAAGACATCGAGAAAACTTTAAAAGCCGCTAAAGCTGTCATGGCAGACTTATAAAAAATAGTTCGACTCAATGCAAAAGATGGGATTTTCAACAATTCCATCTTTTTTGCTCCCTTCTGTTACTACACCGCGATCGCATTACCACAGATTAAGGTTAATTCTTAACGCGGCGATCGAAAACACGTCAAAATTGGATAATGCGATCGCTAGAGTGGGGAACTGATAAGATGAGGCATTAGAGGAAAAACGGCGCAATCACAATGACACTATCCGACAAGGAAAGCGATCTCGCACGATATCTCCGATTTGATGCAATTCATTCATAGATAGTCTCCTGAAGAGAGCGATCGCCGATTTCCCATTACCGATTCCCTAAACTCATGTGCTTTTCGATGAAATTCGTATACACTTCCCCTGCTAAAAATGCCGGAGAGTTGAGAATTTTGGTATGAAAATCGATAGTCGTGGGAATGCCTGCGATCGCGCATTCTTGTAAGGCTCGTTTCATGCGACGAATAGCCGTTTCTCGATTCGGTCCCCAAACAATTAACTTACCGATTAACGAATCGTAATAAGGGGGAATTTCATAATCCGTGTAAACGTGGGAATCAATTCGCACTCCCGGTCCCCCTGGAGGTAAATAAGCGCTAATTCGTCCGGGATGGGGACGGAAATTATGGGCAGGATCTTCTGCATTAATGCGACATTCAATCGCGTGTCCTTTTAACTCGATATCCTCTTGTGTGACTCGCAATTCTTCCCCTTGAGCAATGCGGATTTGTTCGGTAATTAAATCCAATCCCGTCACCATTTCCGTCACCGGATGTTCCACTTGAATGCGGGTATTCATCTCCATAAAATAGAACTCTCCACCCCGATCCATCAAAAACTCCACCGTCCCCGCACCGACGTAATTAATCGATTTTGCCGCACTAACCGCCGCTTCGCCCATCTTTTGCCGCAATTGGGGGTTTAACGCCGGACTGGGGGACTCTTCCAATAATTTTTGGTGGCGGCGCTGAATGGAACAATCGCGTTCGCCTAAATGAATGACATTTCCGTGAGAATCTGCCAAAATTTGAATCTCGACATGACGGGGACACTCCAAAAACTTCTCCAAATAAATCCCCGCATTGCCAAATGCAGCCTCAGCTTCCCCTTGGGCGGCTTGAAAAAGGCGAACCAAATCGCTTTCCTCCCGTACCAAGCGCATTCCCCGTCCGCCACCACCCGCCGTGGCTTTTAGGATGACGGGATAGCCGATTTTTTGAGCTAAAGCGAGGGCTTCTTTCTCACTCGATAGTAATCCCTCGCTACCGGGCAACGTGGGGACATTTGCCCCCTGCATGGTTTTCTTCGCCGTCGATTTGTCCCCCATTGCCAGCATCGCCTCGGGAGTCGGTCCGATGAAGGCAATTTTATGATCCGCACAGATTTCTGCAAAGCGGGCATTTTCCGCCAAGAAACCGTAACCGGGATGAATGGCTGTGGCATTGCGAGTTAACGCCGCCGCAATAATGTTAGGAATGTTAAGATAACTTTTGTTACTGGGGGCTTGACCGATGCAAACGCTTTCATCGGCGAGTTGGACGTGTAGGGCTTGGCGATCGATGGTGGAGTGAACTGCAACGGTAGCAATGCCTAATTCTTTGCAACTGCGGAGGATTCGCAGGGCAATTTCCCCTCGATTGGCAATCAATATTTTTGAAAACTGCATTTTAAATGGGTAGGGAGTCGGGAGTAGAAAGGATTATAGTTCGCTTTCAGGATTTTCTTGGCTTTG
The DNA here is from genome assembly GCA_017746715.1 of Cyanobacteria bacterium SBLK. GTDB lineage: Bacteria > Cyanobacteriota > Cyanobacteriia > Cyanobacteriales > Spirulinaceae > CCY15215. Next base: position 12,391 of record JAGHZQ010000123.1, on the reverse strand, counting down.
TCGGTAGCGTTCGGATAATTCCGTGGGGGGGCGATCGCTACTCCACGCCCACCAAACCTGAGTGCACTCGCACTGATAAAACTCCTGCCATTTGCGGCGATACTCTTCATCGATAGCAGGAGCGCGGCGATTGATCCAAACGCGCTTGGCTTGGTAATTGGACGCGCCGCAACGGGGACAGAAAAATTCTAGAGCGTGAGTGGCGCTTTGAGTCCATTCGGGAGGGACGGGATCGAAGGCTTCCATAAACTTCGGCGATCGCAGTGGCTTTCTTTACTAGCTTATCAGGGGGAAGGATTCTTCGTTCGCACTGGACGAACTCCTGATATTATTGGCATGAAAACAAGCTAAGGGAAGCTAACTTTACCATCAAAAGGGGAAAATCCCGTGGATCCAATCCTCAACGTCATCTCATTTCTCGGTATTTTTGGGCTGTGCGCGATCGCGTGGCTGGGGTCGGAAAATCGCAAGGTGATTCCTTGGAATGTCCTCGTTTTCGGCATCGGACTCCAACTGACGATCGGGCTTTTTGTGTTTGTGGTCGGCTCGAGAGCCGTTGAATTTATCAATAATTTCCTCAATCCGGTTTTAGACGCTTCACTAGCCGGAGCGAGATTTTTATTTGGTGGGGACGCTTCGATTCTAGCTCCCGATCCCGGACGCGTAGTGGGACCGGGGCCGGCCGGTCGCTGGCTCGCCCGCACTCTCGGCGATCCTTACGTGGGTATTCCGGGCGATCGCTTGAGTCCCGACAATCTCAGTATGGGATACATTCTCGCGTTCAATGCTCTCCCACAAGTCATTTTCTTTGCGGGGTTAGTGAGTTTGCTCTATCGACTGAATGTCATTCAACCCATTGTTAAAGCCTTTGCGTGGTTATTTCAACGGACGATGAAAATTAGCGGTGCAGAATCCCTCTCCGGTGCGGCTAATATTTTTGTCGGTATCGAGTCGGCTCTAGCGGTCAAGCCCTTTTTACCGAAGATGACCCGTAGCGAACTCTGCGCGATTTTAACCAGTTGTTTCGGTTCCATTGCGTCTTCGGTTCTCGCCCTTTACGCCGGACTCCTCAGACCGCAATTCCCCACCATTACCGGACATTTAGTTTCGGCTTCCATTCTCACCATTCCCGCTTGTTTTGTCATTTCCAAACTCCTCGTCCCGGAAACCGGAGAACCGGAAACCATGGGGACGATTCCCGAAGATGAAGAAGACGAATCGACCCCGAAACTCAACCCCGTGGATAGTTTGATCGTCGGGGCATTGGATGGGGTAAAAATGGCCGTGGCGATCGCGGCCGTTTTAATTGCCATCCTCGGTTTATTGGAATTAGTCGATATGATTTTCGGCTTCTTTGGCGGTTTGAAGGAGAGTCCTTATACGTTGCTGCAAGCGATCGGTGGAGTCCTGCAATACATCACCATTCCCAACATCCTCGGGGTGCTCTTCTTCCCTTTGACCTTTTTAACGGGAGTGTCTCTCGATCCGGGGGAACTCTGGCAATCTTCTACGATTATCGGGCGGCGGCTCTTTGAAACCAGCATTCCACCTTACATTGCCCTTGCCGGTCTTTCTGCCCGACAAGCCCTCAGTCCTCGCGCTTTGATTATCGTCAGTTACGTTCTCTGCGGTTTTGCTCATTTTGCCTCCTATGGCATCTTTGTCGGAGGGCTTTCGGCTCTGGTTCCCGAACGGCGCGGCGAGGTTTCCGCGCTTGGCTTTAAGGCGCTCTGGGGGGCAACGCTAGCAACGTTAATGACTGGAGCTGTGGCGGGGGTCTTCTATTTCGGTCAACCCAGTGCTCTAGGATTGTAGTTCAGTTATCAGTTATCGGTGGACGGTTTATGAAACTCAATCGTATTTGGTTTATCGGTTTGGCGGTCGTTGTGGCGATCGCGGCGATCGCGTGGGGACAGCCCCTCAAATTGGCAAAACAATCTCCTTCAGGGGCGATCGTACAAGCACAAGCACCTGCTCCCTCTCCCGAAGCTCCCCCCGCCGATGCTTCTCCTTCTCCCGAAGTTCCCCCGCCTCCCGAAGCTTCCCCCCCCGCTTTACCCCTTGCAGAAACGCCCTATCAAGATCCAAGCGGACGCTTTCAACTAGGAATTATTCAAGGCTTCAATCAGTCCGTTGTTACGGGAGTCCCCCTCTTTGAATCTCCCGATGGGCAACTCGCTTATACCGTGAGCGTGCGACCTCGGGCTGCGGATGCTCCATTGCGAGAATGGGCGCTAACCCAAGTCGCAATCGATACCTTCGATCGCGGAGAAGGCATGATGACGGGTGATTACGAAGCCGTTGAAGGAGAATTGGGGGGCGCAATCGTTCCTTGGACGGGAACCCTAACGATGGGCAGAAACAAGCAATCCATGCAAGGGCTGTTACTCTCCCGTCAAATTCCCGGTCGGCTGTTAATTTTGGCGATCGCTGCCACCGAAAGCGCCGCCAGTCAAATCGATGCGGTATACTCTACCCTAGAACCTACTTTGCAAGAAATTGGGGAATAGGCAATATTTCTGCATTGATAATTGCTTGTCCTAAGTTTATCGAAGGGTTCATTGAAATGATTCCAGATGTTGAAATTCGGCGCTTGAAAGAGTTGATGCCCGCCTCGGGTCGAATGTATTGTCAAATTGTTAGCAAACCCCAACAGGCCAAGGTTATCGAACTGGAATTTCCCCTGCCTTGGAAGCGGGAAAATCGACCGATCGCGATTAATTTCGACCTGTGGCGGCAATTAAAAGCAGCAGAACGGGATCTACTCCTCTTGCGCTCTTCCGTTTGGCTGACAGGCGTGCAGTGGTTTAAGCCGGATATTTATCAAGGATTGGCGGCGATCGGTTTGGTGGGAACGATCGCGGAACTCACCCAAGGTGATGTGACTGGGGTTGTCGTCGCGGGAGGATTGAGCGCGATTGCCCTGCGTCAGTTGTGGCGGGGGTTTCGCAGCATGAAACGAGAAATTGAGGTAGACGAGCAAGCCCTCGGGTTGGCAACCCGACGGGGATATAGCGAAACCGAAGCCGCCGAGCATTTATTATCGGGAATTGAGAGCGCGGCTAAACTGGAAAGGCGTTCTAGTCTGACGTTTAATGAGTTGATTCGCACGCAAAATCTGCGGGGATTTGCCAATCTTTCCGCCGTAAGGGTTCCCGATCGCGTTAGGGAAGAGTAGAAGGAGTGGGAGGAATGGGGGAGTGGGAGGAATGGGAGAAGATTTGAGGGGGCATCCCGAATTTTCAAAACTTATTTTAGACTGGATGGGAATAGAAAGAAGAAATGCTTATGGTCAGTTCGGTCGAGTCTGGGGAAATTAAAGGCGATCGCTATCGCACGATTGAAGAATTGGCGCGGGGGGATTTCGGGCAAACTTATTTAGTGGAAGATTTGCAGCGCTCGAAATCTCGTTTTGTTCTGAAAGAATTTACCTTTACTCTCCGAACGTCGGATGTTTTTGCGAAAGCGGAAGAGCTTTTCGCGCGCGAAGCAGATATTCTCTACAATCTCGATCACCCGCAAATTGTGAAAGTTCATCATCTCAACTGCTTCCAAGAAGAAGAGCGGGGGAAAGTTTTACTCGTTCAAGATTATATCGAGGGGCAAAGTCTGCGATCGCTCCTGAATGCCCGTTGGGTGCAAGGACGCAAATTTAGCGAAACTGAAGGATTGCGCCTACTTTATCAGCTTGCCTCCGTTCTCAATTACATTCATTCGATGGGGGTCATTCACCGCCACATCTCTCCCGATAATATCTTCTTTCGCCAAAAAGACGGACGCTTGCTGCTGGGGGATTTTGGCGGCATCGTGCAAGTTCTGGCTACCCTATCCTCTCAATTAGACGATCCCACCGCCACGCTTCTGACGGTGCCTTTGGGAAAACCGGGCTATGCGCCCCCCGAGCAGATTCAAAAAGGGATTATTTTTACCTATAGCGACCTCTATGCGATCGCGGCGACAGTAACGGTGATGCTGACGGGAAAAGAACCTCTACAACTCATCGATCCGAAAACCGGAGAGTGGGACTGGCGGGGACAAATCAAACTTTCGCCTCAATTTAATTCGATCCTGAAAAAAATGCTGTCCAAACATCCGGGCGATCGCTATCACAGTGCGTATGATGTCATCAGTGCCCTACGCGAAATTCCCCGTTCTTCTCTGACCCCAGAAAAGGGGAAAAAATCCTCGGGAACTTTAGCCCCCCCTTCCCCCATCGAAATGACCCAGCCCCTTTTTTCCCAACAACAAAATTTTGGCGTGCGAGTCTTCAAGTTTCTCCTGCAATCTATTTTCGCCGTCGGCTTTATTTTGGGGGCGGGGGCGATCGGTTGGTTTGTGGGACAAACTTGGCTCGAGACGCAAATTACGCCTCCAGAAGAGATGTCCGAATTGGATATTTCTCCAGTTATCGAACCGCCGATTTCCCCGGCAGCACAAGCGGAAGGGTTGAGTTTTCCCCCCATCGACGATTCGGAGTCAGAACCTTCTCAAGATTTACCCGAGAGCGAACGCCAGCGCAAATTGGCTCTGCGGCAGCGTCGCTTGCAAATGGCGATAGATTACGAGTTTTTCCAAGCGTTGGTGCGAGAGGTGGTACGAGAGAAACATCCAGAACGAAAGGGAACGCCCAGCAATGCCCCAGAAGATGCGCCTTGGCGGGAAATTATTGACGTAACGGCGGAACAATTGCTCGATCGCCTCGAAAATTTGAGCGGTGAAGCCAGAGGACGGTTGGGAAGCTATCGCCGGGTCGATCGCGATCGCTGGCGTAGAGAAGTGAATGAGTTAAATGTCAGCAACCGCGCTTCGGTGGATTTAGCGGATGCGGCTTTCTTTCTCGATTTCCCGGAATGGAAAGAGCGAGATTTTTTAAGTAAGGCGATCGGTCAGGTTTGGCACGCCATCGCTTTGGATCGGGTGAAGGCGCTCCAAGAAGGGAAGAATGTGGAAACTTTGGTTTTCCCTGAAGGTCAAGCGAGTATCGCTCTTGAAGGCAGTCTCGCACCCGGAGAGGGGAAGATATTTCTCGCCCGTCTCGATGGCAGTCAGTCCCTTGCAACCTTCGCGCTCACGGATAAGGCCATGGGATTTTCCCTTTATACCCCGAGAGGGGAAGCCCTGCGATCGGATTCCGTCGAGTTGAATTGGTCTGGAAAGTTATCCGACACGGGATTTTATCAGATCGTTATTGTTTCTCGTTCTAACGAGACTTTGAATTACAAGCTAACATTAACTACTGATTAGTTTATCGTTTGGAAAACGAGGAATCTGAATCCTTAAATTCAACAATGATTGAAGAGATGTCCGGTCTTCACATAAATCAAACATCCTTCTCGACTCAATGGCTCGTGGGTGCTTCCAGGAGGATTTCGCAACCAAGTTCCTTTCCGATAAGTTCCCTGTTCGTCCTCAAATATGCCATCGAGAACGAAAATCTCTTCTCCTCTCGGGTGTTGATGGCGTTGAAAGGTTGTTCCGGACGCCCACTTGACGAGGGCAACTTGCTCGGTTTTGTATGAATGCAATGGCATGACTTGCAATCCGGGGACTAATCCGGGCATCCATTCTCCTCGGGAGGTGTCGATCGCTATCTGCCGGCGATCTTCGGAATCCATCTGCCAGAGTTTGACGAGAATAATGCAGCCCTCTTTACTGTAGGGAGTATGGCTGGAGCCGACAGGATTTCGCACGTAGGTACCGGGTTCGTAATCGCCGCGATCGTCAGAAAAAGTCCCTTCCAGTACCAAAAATTCCTCGCCGCCGCCGTGGGTATGGGCTGAGAAGTAGCTACCCGGGGCATAGCGAACGATGGTGGTCGCTCGGGCGACTTCTTCTCCATCTCTCTCTAGCATCCGCCTTTGTACTCCTGTCATAGGCGAGTCCTTCCAAGGAATATCCTCGGCAAACATGACGGCGCGTTCTTTTAAATTCGCATTCAATTTCATGATTCTCCTCAATCTGAAATATGGTCTGGGTTGGGAACGACAATATAACCCGTTGTTTTATCCCCTAAAACCAAATTTTTCTCATTTCCCCAATACCACCAATGAGCACCAACATAAGCACAAATAATGCTATCGAGCCGATCTTCTAAATCTTTAAATTCCCTAGTTTTGAATTGAGCAAAATTATCCGGCCAGGGAATGCAAGAAATGAGAGAAGGTTCGAGATTGCTCAATCCCCTTTGCATATAATTATGGAGTTTTTGGAGTTCCTGCTTGCGATCGCTCAATCTCCCCTTTTTGTATTTAAGAATGCGTTCCAACCCGAACAGATGCACGATTGCGGGGTGGGGAAAAACCTCGATTTGGTAGCGTCCAAGAGATTTGGGCAAGATTTTAGGGGCGTGTTGAAAACCTCTTTCCTCCAAACCCAATCCAAATCTAACCGTGCGTTCTGCAAACGGCAGACCTAAATTTGCCGGATAGCACCCTGCATGATAGCGTCCGAAATATTTGTGCGTCAGGCGATCGGGAACTCTTGTCCCCGTTGCATTGGGAATGAGAGTGGGAGCATCTACTGCCACTAAAGCAGGGCGATCGCCACTCCACTCCTCCACCCAAGCAAAAATCTCCTCAATACTCTCCTGTCGCTGACAATCGAGCACAACTAATTCTCGATCTTGCCATTCCAAGCAGGATAAACCACTTGCCCCCGATTGCCACCCCAGATCGATACCGAGAAATCTCACGCTTCTAACAAGGCGATCGAATTATCGTCCCGTCCCATAAGGATCGGAGAACGTGTTGATCTCCCCTCCTCCAATGCGATTATTGGGATTAGCCGGACGGGGGACTTGCACGGGTTGGTTGACTCGAGCGGGTTGGGAACGAGAATAGGGATCGTCGATCGACAAATCCGTATTGTTTAGAGTTGGAGTTGTTGTCAGTGCGGGAGTTGAAACTCTCGGAGAAACAATGGCTCGACGGCTGTTTTGCGAAGGAATGACTGGGGTCGTCGGAATCACGCCATTGACGCTATTAATACCCGTACCATTCACCCCCACGCCATTTAAAGTAGGATTGGTCGTCCCTCGTCTTGTTGTTTGGTTTGGAGCAAGTTGAGTCGGAGAAAGTTGGGTTGTCGATCGCTGTCGGGTTGAAGATAATCCGAGAGAATTGTTGTCGGGATATGTTGCTGTGTTTGGCAAAAGATTGTAAGGATCTCTAGCAGTTTGATTCACAGGAAGATTGGAATTAGAATTATTAGGAATGGTAATATTTTCAGGTGGTGAAGAAATATCGGTTTCCCGAGATTGCAAGGTATTCTTAGTAGGGATTGGTGTTATTTGTTGCAGGGATAAAATTTCTGCCTCTAAAGGCGTAAGATTATGATTTCCCGTTTCTCCACGTAACATTCTATCTAAAGGCGTTGAAAGGGACAGAGGATCTAAATTAATTTGTCCGATTTGAGAATTGGATTTATTGTTTGAACCTTCTTCATTAGCCAACTCTCCAAGGGAGGAAAAATTTAATAAGGGATTGTTTGATGAAGAATTTTTTTGCTTATTTTTGGCTTCCTGTCTTTGCTTCTTCATAAAAGTCTCTAGAGGATCGGGTTCGTTCTTTTTCTTATTATTTTTCCTCTCGGATTGAGAGAGATTTGTCGGCTCGGTTCTCAACCAAAAGGACAGATCTCCAGACTGAGCGTCGGCTTCTAAATCTTCTAGAGTGAGCTCGGGGTTGGCTTCTAAAATTTTTTCGATGCGCTCGTCATCGGGATTCGATCCGTCCAACCATTCGGGATGTTCGATGTAAACCCAAAAAGACCCCATCAATAGGGCGCACATAATGCTAGAACCAAAAATTAGGGGTTTGATGGAATAACCCGTTTGATTGTCAGCGTTGTTATTCTCGGGTGGGGGAGGTGTTGTGGGGGACATGGTTTATCGCATGGAAATATTTTTTCTTTAGTTTAGCTAATAGTAATGCCGTTCGGGGATATCTTCTAATTTATCGAGCGATCGCGCTGAAATCGCCCCTTCACCATTCAAAATTGGGGTTATTGGGAGCAAAATTGGGATTATAGTGGGGATCGCCGCCAATTTTTTGTAAGTATTCTCCCCATTTTTGGGCCAATTTCTGGCGTTCTTCCGGTCTGACTTTACGATCGCTGCGACTGGCAGAGCCGTAATGACTCAATCGGGCATAGGGCGTTACTAAATTGCGATAGCCCGCCCGATGTGCTTTCAAGCATAGATCGACATCATTATAGTTTAAAGCAAATTCCTCTTCCAACCCTCCCAATCGTTCAAACAGTTCTTTTCGCATCAGCAAACAGGCCCCCGTGACGGCAATATAATTGCGATTGACAACATTAGAAAAACTATAACCTCGGTGCGCTCCTTCATAACCGTAAAAAACGTGCATGGGGTGAACGCTTTCAACGATAACAACTCCAGAATGTTGAATTTTACCATCGGGAAATAACAATTTTGCACCCACCGCACCAATATTATCTTGTTGGGCAAATTCCAACATTGATTCCAACCAATCCGGTGTAATCACTTCCGTATCGTCATTAAGAATTAACAGCATCTCTCCTTTAGCATATTTTGCACCGAGATTGATGCGAGTTGAGAAATTAAAAGGAGCGCGATCGCGAACCAATTCAATTTTTCCGTGCAAGCGAGATAAAATATCATTGGGAATATCAAACCCATCGACCACAATAATCTCAAAATTCCGATAGGTGCTTTTCTCTAAAATACTCCCGATACATTTTTCTAATAAACACATCGTTTTTTCTTCTTCGCGAACTTGTTTTCCCGCACTGGGAATCACGATGCTGACTTTATATTCTGCCTTTAACTGACGGCGCACGCGAAACACTCCCGCCATATTCGTTTCTTCTACAATCCCTTCATATTGACTGCGCTCTAGCATGGATTCTAAGGCTTTTTTTCCTCTTTGAAAGGCTTGGGGTTTGCCTTGTACTCCAGAAGCAGAAGAAGAAGCGATCGCTCGCCAATGATAGAGAATTTTCGGAATATGATAAATATTTTGGGTTTTCTCAGTTAAACGCAAGACCAAATCGTAATCTTGCGCCCCGTCGAATTCGCTTCTAAACCCGCCAATTTTTCGAACGAATTGGGTGCGATAGATTCCAAAATGACAAGTATACATCTGAGTGTGAAAATACTCGGGAGACCAATCGGGTTTAAATGCCGGATCGAAATGCTTTCCCCGAGGATTGATATGGTCTTCATCCGTATAAATAAAATCGGCATCGGGATGAGATTGAAGGAGTTTTGCGATAGAAAATAAAGCCTCGATCGCGAGTTCGTCATCGTGATCCAATAAACCGATATATTCTCCCGTTGCCAATTCTAGTGCAGAATTACTTGCCGCAGAAATATTGCCGTTTTTCTCTCGGAAAACAACTTTGATGCGGCGATCGCTCTCCCGATAGTTTTCCAAAAGGGGACGAATATGGGAAGCAGGAGACGCATCATCGGCAATGCAAAGCTCCCAATGGGGATAAATTTGCGCTCTAACCGATTGCATTGCTTTTTCGAGCCAGATTGCCTCTACATTGTAAACGGGCAGCAAAATAGAAAATAACGGCAAATGAGACCATGTTGCCATTTCCTCTCGTGCGGCTTGAATATCGGATCGAGTCAGACGATGCCGTTTTCGCCACTGCTGATAGCTCATTTTTCCCTGCAATTTGGCACATAGGCGATCGCGCAAGAAAGCGATCGCTCTCGGGATTCCCTGTTCTTCCCGAATGGATTTCAGCGTTTCTAATTTATCGGCCAAGCTCATTTGATAGTTGATAGTTGATAGTTGATAGTTGATAGTTGATAGTTGGGAGAAGAAACATAAATCGCTTCTCTTTAGCTGATAACGGGTGACGGGTGACTGAATAAACGGTTGACTCTTTTCGGCGAAGTGTTTATTGTTGAGTGTTAGCTGTTTATGGTGCGTTCATGTCTCTTTCTCTTCCTCGCACGACAACTTGGGAAGATTTTCGTCGCTACTGGGATTTAGTGTACGTCCTGTCTGCGCGACATTTGAAGGTACGGTATCGAGGCTCTTTTTTGGGAATATATTGGTCGGTTTTGAATCCTCTGGTAATGACTTGCTTGTATGCTGGCATTTTTGGTAATGTTTTTGCCTCCTACTACGATAATTCGTTATTAAACTATATGCTCGCCGCCTTTACGGGATTAACGGTGATTAATTTATATTCTTCGGCAACGATTCAAAGTGTCAATATTGTCGTTTGGGGAAGTCCGTTACTCAATAAAATTCGCCTTCCCTCTAGCGTGTTTCCCGTCTCAATGGTTCTGGCGAATATGTTTCAATTTGTCGCGGGAGTGGTTCCGTTATTGGCGATCGTTACCCTTCTCACCTCAAAAAATCCCTTGAATGTGTTATTTCTGATCTTTCCCATTTTGGCAATGTTCTTTTTGTGCGCGGGGGTTGCGCTCTTAGTTAGCGCGCTTTATGTTTTTTTCCGAGATTTACCCAACTTTTATGAAGTGATTGTTTTTGTTTTAGGATTGAGTACGCCAATTTTTTACCCCGCTACTATTGTTCCCCCAAATTTACGGCAATTTCTCGTTTTTAATCCCCTTTATCCGATTTTAGAGAGCTTGCGAGATATTGCGATTTCCGGCACCCTTCCCGCTCCTTACCCCATCGTGCACTCTTTGCTCAATGGGGTGGTAGTGTTGAGTATAGGCTGGCTGTGCTTTCAACGGTGGCGATCGCAGTTTATGGATCTTCTGTAGTCGATGGAGTTAATTCGTTTAGATAACATATCGCTATTGCGACGGACGCAAGAGGAATTTTCTTACGATCTGAAAAGAACCTTTTTTTCTATTTTAGAAGGAAAGTATCGCAAACCCGTCAAGCGCTTGATTTTAGATCGCATTAATTTGACGGTGAATGCTCATGAAAAGGTGGGAATTATTGGCTCGAATGGTTCGGGAAAATCAACGCTTTTGAAAGTGATTTGCGGTATTTTAGAGCCGACGAAAGGGAAAGTCCGCGTTAAAGGAAGTATTGCGCCTTTATTAGAACTCGAAGCAGGATTTGATAAAGATATTTCCGTTTATGACAATATTATTCTTTATGGGGTTTTATTGGGATTTTCCCGTACGGAAATGAAGCAGAGAGCAAGAGAAATTTTAGAATTTGCCGAGATGGAAGAGTTTAAATTATTGCCGGTGAAAGGACTTTCTTCTGGAATGAAAGCTCGCTTGGGATTTGCGATCGCTACGGACGTACAGCCGGATATTCTCATTCTCGATGAAGTTTTATCCGTCGGAGACGAGCATTTTAAGATGAAATGCAAAAAGCGAATTGATAGTTTTTGGCAGGGCAATACAACGATTTTAGTCGTATCCCACGATTTAGATTTTATCCGACAATATTGCGAACGCGTTATCTGGTTGGATCGCGGCAAATTGATGTTTGAAGGAGAGCCACAGGAGACGATAAGCCGATATTTAGAGTATACCGCTTAACATTAGCAAATATGAGTTTGGGCAGTGAGATCGTTCCTCTTAAAATGAGTTTTCAATTGAGATTAAACTGAGCGATCGAGAGAGTGTATCCCAGTTTTGAAAAAATACGATTTAGCAGAAATTCTCTATCCCTCTCCCGTCCCCCTTTGTAAAGGGAAGCCGATCCCCCCCTTACAAAGGCAGTAGGGGGGATTTACAAATTTGGGATGCACCTAATCGAGAAATAATTGAGATCGAGATGAATTGTCTGTTGAGATTGAACTTAACAATCGAGTAATTACAGTAAGAGAAAAGCAAGCCGATAAGGACTTGACTTTTGAATTGTATATTTTCTTGTGCCTCAAAATCATGCTCCAAAAAAACTTTTTCTTTCCGAGCCTAATTCGGGTTAGCGCTTTAACATTGGGGATATTCTCTACCCTCTTATTCAATGCTGATAATGCCCGTGCTGGCACCGTGAAAACGACGATCGATTTTGAAAGTGGATTTAGCGATCGCCAACCCGTCAGCATTGTATCTACGGGTGGGACGCAAGTGACTTTCAGTGTAGGTCCCGGTACCGCAGGAGGGAGCTCCTCCGGACAAATTGCTGAGATTGGCGCTCCATCAACGGGTTTTGCACTCAGAGACGGGCAAGGAACGGCGATCGAACCCTTAATCGGCAATTTCTTCTTCACTGATACGACTAGCACGGCTCACAACTATTTTATGGAGTTTGACCGACTCGTGTCGAGTTTGAGTATCGATATCTTGGATTTTCGAGTAGATGGGGGCGGAGCAGTTGGCGATACGGTAACCTTGAATGTCTTCTCCGATCTCTTTTCTACCAATATTGGCAGTTCTACATTTACAATAACGCCGGGGTTGCCCGATCCTAACCTCGAAACTCTCTTTGTCAATCTCTCGGGGAATCTC